>NZ_JBFWLQ010000004.1:0-396979 GCF_050252055.1 Aeromonas sp.
GCTGAATTAACTGCTGCAACTAAAAGTTGCTTTGGTCACTTCATCAGACATTGATATCAAAAATTGTTTTTGATGCTCGATGCTGTGAGTGCCCACACAGATTGCTTGATTCAAATTGTTAAAGAGCAGGGCCTGAAACTATAACCCTCACCAGCTTGCTTTGCAAGGTGGACCAGACGCGCACTGCGCCGTGCTGATGGAGGCGCATTATAGGGATATGATTCTCGCTGACAAGCGAAAACTACGTGTTTATTTGAAAAAGACGTTCAGGTGTTTAATCAACAACCGATAAGACTAAAAAACCATCAACGATTCATCTAAATGAGCCTGCACACCTTCTCTATCGCTACCAATCGGTACCCGTTTTCGCCACGTCAAGATCTACATGCCAGCCACGCCAGGCATACAAAAATGAAAAGGGCCCCTCGGGGCCCTTCATATCACGCTGCTTGTAGATCAGATGGAAAAACTGGAACCGCAACCGCAGGTCGTCGTGGCGTTGGGGTTGGTCACGGTGAAACGGGAACCTTCTAGGCCTTCGGTGTAATCCACGCTGCCGCCGACCAGGTATTGCAGGCTCATGGGATCGATCACCATGGTGACGCCGCTCTTCTCGACCACGGTATCGCCATCATTGATTTTCTCGTCAAACGTGAAACCGTACTGGAAACCGGAGCAGCCTCCCCCAGTGATGTAGACCCGCAACTTGAGTTCGGGATTCTCTTCTTCGGTGATCAAGGTCTTTACCTTGTTGGCTGCCGCATCCGTCATCTGGATGGGCAAGGGAGCTTCTGCTTCTGCTACTGCACTCATTGCTGACCTCACAACCGTTACATCCACAAACATGGAAACCGCGAAATTATCCAATACCCGACCATTTAGTTCAAGTATTCACCACTCTCTTACTGTGCTGCCGGCAAGGGGGCTGGTTGAGCGACCAGAGGCTTGAGCACCTCGTTCCACTCAGCAACCAGCTCCTGGGCCGGTTGCCGACCCTCCTTCGGGATGAGGATTCTCACCCTGTCCGGGATGAAGCCTGAGGGAAGCTGCCAAATGCCCTCCAAGAGCTGGAAATATCGCAACGCGTAGCGTCCCTCCCCCACCTTCATGCCAAGATCCCGGCCACTGAGGATCCTGGGCTTGTCAGCCAGACTGCCTTCGAGCCGGATCTGCACCTGCCCCCGAAACAGCTCCCGCTTCTTGGCGGGTTGTGTGAGCGCCAGGCGATAGTGGTAGCGACCCGGCACACTCGTCTCCTGCAATGTCAGATTGTCGATGGATACCCCCACCTGTTCGCCGGTGGGACGCATGATGCGCTCGAAGAAGGCGAGCTGACGTTTCTGCTCCTGTACCTGGGCTTCCTGATCCTTGAGCGTCTGCTGAAGTTGCTCGAAGGCGGCCTTCTGGGTCGCCAGCAGGGTCTCCCTGACGCCGAGATCCGTCTTCAGTTGTGCAATGGCCTTGCTCTGACGCTCCAACGTCTCTTGCTGCACCGTCATCAGGCTGCTCTGAGCCAGCTCCTGTCTGTTCCCGACGACATAACCGATACATGCCCCCACGGCCAGCACCACCAATAACTTCACGATTTGGGACATAAGGCCTCTTCTATATGCCGACATCAACACGGCCGGTTTCTTTTCACTATACGCGACCATGCCGGATTGATACGGATAAACAAAGAGTTAACCGGTCGCGATGCTGCTTTCACCCCGGTTTTGACGCGCAGCAAGCCGTAAAGTTCGCTCCAGGATCTGGGAATAGATGGGACGCCCCCCCAACCATTGCGCCACCAGGGTTGCCCCTATGGTGGTGATCATCATGGGCAGGATCAGCTGATAGTTGTCGGTCATCTCGGTCACCAGCACGATGCCGGTAATGGGGGCACGTACGGTGGCGGCGAAGAGCGCCCCCATGCCGGCGATGGCAAAGGCGCCCGGTTCGATGCCGAGATCGGGAAATGCAGAGTGGAACAGGTGACCAAAGATCACCCCGAACAGGGTGCCCAGCGCCAGGGTCGGCGCAAAGACACCACCAGGGGCCCCCGAGCAAAAGCAGATGAGGGTACCCACCAGTCGCACCGAGAAGATGATGAAGAGCGTCGCCATCGCATAGTCTCCCCCCGTCAGATGCGGGATGAGCTCGATTCCCCCTCCAGTGACCGAAGGGGCGAACAGCGACAGCATGCCAAAGGTTCCAGCCACCCCCATGCCGATGATGACGAAGCGGTGGCGCTTGTTCTGATGCAATGCCAGGTAACCATCCTGACAGGCGAGCACCAGCTTGTTGAAGACGAACCCCAGCACACCAAAGCAGCCCCCCATGAAGAGAAACAGCCAGAGCGCCTTCAAGGCCGGAGCGTCGTAGTGAGGCAGCATGATGACGGGGGATTGCCCTTTCATGTTCTGCAGCATCAGGGTCGCCATGACGGCCGAAATACCGACCGCCTTGATGGCGAGGAAGGAGTAGCGAAATTGCGGTCGCATCTCTTCCATGACAAACAGTATCCCTGCCAGCGGGGCATTGAAGGCCGCAGCGAGACCACCCGCCGCACCGGCAGCCAGCAGGGCGTGGCCATGCTCCTTGGGCAACCGGAAGATATCCGCCACCATCTTGCCGAGGTTGCCCCCTATCTGCACCGAGGGCCCCTCCCGCCCCAGCACCATGCCGGAACTCAGGGTACAGACCCCGCCAAAAAACTTCACCGGCAACACCCGCCACCAGCGTACCGGGCGCAGGTCGTCCATGGCCCCTTCAATTTCCGGGATACCGGATCCCCCCGCCTCGGGGGCAAAGGCATGAGTGAGGAAATAGCCAACCAACCCCAGCAGGGCGCTGAAACCAAAGCCGAGCAGGCCAAGCTGCCACCAGGGGCGATCGGCCAGCAAGTCGACACGCTGCTGGGCCAGCCAGTGAACGCAAGACTCGAACAATCCGCACACCAGGCCTGCCAGCAGGCCGACCAGGGCCGCCAACAGGAGCACCAGCAGCGGCATCTTGTCCCGCCGTATCAGGCGCTGCAAGACTGGAGGATGACGCAGCGAGGCCGCGTCGGCGGAAGGAATGGCTTGTTGCTCCATGGATAATCACGCTCATCTAACGAGGACCAGACACACCTCGGCCTCGGCTGCCCAGCTCTGGGCCTTTCTGCTATAGTCGGCCCGTTTCATGTATCACGGGCGAGAGTCCGGGGCGAGAGCGCAAAGCATACTCCTCCCGCCATCCCCTGCCGAGCCGCAATCGGCAGCCTGTGCCCGGGTAACGACCAAAATCCCATTAAGGATGATCCATGTCAAAATCAGATCAGCTGTTTGAACAGGCCCGCCAGACCATTCCCGGTGGCGTCAACTCACCGGTCCGCGCCTTCAACGGGGTCGGCGGTACACCCCGCTTCATCGATCACGCCGATGGCGCCTACCTCTATGACGTGGACGGCCAGGCCTATGTGGATTACATCGGTTCCTGGGGCCCCATGCTGCTGGGCCACAACCACCCGGCCATCAAGGCCGCCGTCATCAAGGCAGTGGAAAAAGGACTTAGCTACGGCGCCCCGACCGAGATCGAAGTGCTGATGGCCGAGAAGGTGCGCCAGATCGTCCCCTCCATGGAGCAGGTGCGGATGGTCAACTCCGGCACCGAGGCGACCATGAGCGCCATCCGGCTGGCCCGCGGCTACACCGGTCGCGACAAGATCGTCAAGTTTGAAGGCTGCTACCACGGCCACGCCGACTCCCTGCTGGTCAAGGCCGGCTCCGGCGCCCTTACCCTGGGTCAGCCCAACAGCCCGGGCGTACCGGCCGATTTCGCCAAACACACGCTCACCTGTGTCTTTAACGATCTGGATTCGGTGCGCGAAGCCTTTACCCAGTACGGCAGCGAGATCGCCTGTATCATCGTCGAGCCGGTCGCAGGCAACATGAACTGCATCCCGCCGGTGCCCGGCTTCCTGCAAGGGCTTCGCGCCATTTGTGACGAGTTCGGCGCCCTGCTGATCCTGGATGAGGTGATGACGGGTTTTCGCGTCTCCCTGCGTGGTGCCCAGGGCCACTACAACATCGACCCGGATCTCACCACCCTCGGCAAGATCATCGGTGCCGGCATGCCGGTGGGCGCCTTCGGCGGCAAGAAGAAGGTGATGCAGCACATCGCCCCGACCGGCCCCGTCTATCAGGCTGGTACCCTCTCCGGCAACCCGGTGGCCATGGCCGCCGGCCTCACCATGCTGGACCTGCTGCTGGAGCCGGGCCTCTATGAGCAGCTGAGCGCCAAGACCGCCCGTGTCGCCGAGGGGCTCAAAGCGGCCGCCGCCAGGCACGGCATCCCGCTTGCCATCAACTACGTGGGCGGCATGTTCGGCTTCTTCTTCACCGACGAGCCCGAGATCACCCGCTACGAGCAGGTGACTCGCTGCGACATGGAACGCTTCAAGCGCTTCTATCATCTGATGCTGGAGGAGGGCGTCTATCTGGCACCGAGCGCCTACGAGGCGGGCTTCCTGTCGCTTGCCCACGGCGACAAGGAGATTGAACACACTCTGGCGGCCGCCGAGCGCAGCTTCGCCAAGCTGGCTGGCTGACAAGCAGCAAGATGTGCAGAGGGCCCCGATGGGGCCCTTTTTTGTTTGCTCGTCCCGACAAGGCACCGTAGTGGTGCATCTTTAAGTCCCTCACCGGAACCTTGCCACCTGCTGGTGCGCCGCGCCGTACACGGGCTGTCATAAATCGGGCCCACAATTTGCAGGCCCCTGCTCAGGAGCCCATTGGACCGAGGTGTATATGGCAGAGATGAGCCCCATCGATGTGCTGCGGCGCTATCAGGAGTACGAAACCGAGCTGGCCCCCCTGCTGCTGGGGCTGCTCACCCTCCCCGAGGCGTCTCTCAAGACCTATGCCTTCGTCGAGGAGGTGAAGAGCCTGGCCCCCCAGATCAGGCCAGCCATACTGGCGCCCGTTCCGGCGGCCCAGGGGCAGCTGCGCCTGCTGGTGCAGGGCCATGGCCGGGAGCTGGAGATCAACCTGCACCAGCTGATCGCCTGGCTGATGGGGGACAGAGAGCGGCGGCGCGCCATTCCCTGGTTCAGGGCCGTCTACGTCGTCCTGAGTCTGGCCCTGTTTCTCATCGTCGGCACCCTCATCTGGCACGGGCTGGAACAGCTCTATCTGCTCCTGTGCGGCACCCAGCAGAACCGGCTCGGCGCCTTCAGCGCCATCATCTTCCTCACGCTCGCGCTGGCGGTGTTCGATCTCGGCAAGACCATCCTCGAAGAGGAGGTGCTGCTGCATAAGGACATCTTCCGCCACAGCGCCATCCGGCGCACCATTACCCGCTTTATCGCCGCCATCCTGATCGCGGTCTCCATCGAGGGGTTGCTGCTGCTGTTCAAGGGATCCCTCGGCCAGAGCGAACTGCTCTGGCCTGCGGTGGGGGTGATGGGGTGCGCCGTGGGGTTGCTGCTGGCGCTGGGGCTCTATGTGTTTCTCGGTGCCAGGGCGGAAGCCGCACTGGTCGCCTCCAGCCAGCAAACTGCCCACTCGGAGGGGGCTGCCAGGGGCATCAGAAGACGCGCCAGGACCGGGCGAGCGGGATGACATACCAACGCGGGGTGCCCGTGCAGGCGGGCCTCGCCGACGCCAGCTAGCTCGTCGCCTCTGCCAGCGCGGGCGCTGGCTGTCGCCGCGCCGCCCGCCAGGAGGCGTACATGGTCCAGGAGGTATAGATGACGATGAAGGCCACCAGCCATTTGAGCATCTCCATCTCCATGGATTTGACCAGCATGGCCGCCAGCACCACGCCGATGGGGCCGAAGATGGCCACCGCCAGCACGGCCCGCGCATCGAAAGCCCCCTTGCGAATGAAGGTCCCCGCCGAGAAGACGCTGAGCACGGCGGTGGATCCCATCATGATGGGGAAGGCCACCAGCGGGTTCATGCCGAGCAGATAGACCAGGGTCATGCAGGGGGCGAACAGGCCGATACCGACGTTCATCAGGGCTCCGAACAGGAAGTTGCCGGCAAGGGCGATCCCCAGCTTGTAACCGCTCAGGCCCATGGCCTCGCCACCGAGGGGGAAGAGCCCAAGCAGACCGGCAAAGATGAGACCGGCGACCACCAGCAGGGAGACCGCCATTACCAGCCGGATGGTCTGGCGATCAAAGGAAGCCACGTAACGGGCGCCCCAGGCCGCACCGGCCGCCGCCGCCGCCATCATGCTGATGAGGGTGACGGGATCCACGTTGACCACGCCGATGAAGATGAGAGCCTGGGTCACGGTCGGCAGCACGCACTGGCCGTTGAGGGTACCGGGCAGCACCCGATCATCGATCAGCCTGAACTGCTTGTAGCAGGCGGTCTTCACCGCAAAGCTCCCCACCCCCAGGGTATCGAGAAAATTGGCCACAAAACCGATGGCCGCCACCGGCCAGAAAGGGGTGGCTTCGAGCTGGCCATGACGCCGTTTGTGCCACCAGGCACGGACCAGCATAAAGAGAAAGACCAGAGCACAACCGATAAACAAGAGACGCAGAAAAGTGACAAGCATGGGGAGACCTCCAACAACGGGCGGCGATTCTAAGGCAGCGGAGGGAAAAAATCCTGGCCAGGATCATGAGACGACGGGTGCAAACGTTTGGCCCCGACTATTTTGGCTGGCAGAACCCGAATGGGGCTATCCATACTGGTTGGGAGGGCGACAGCCCGGGCTCATCGGGCGTAGTCCTGGTCATTTCGCGACGACCACAGCACCGGTGAGGCGTAAACGAAAGAAGGCGGGGTGACCCGCCTTCTTTTTTCATTCTCCGTCAGGCAATCCAGCGTGGCAGCCGGGGAGCCAGGCGGTCGATCAGGCGATCCGACACGGGAGTGAGCAACAGCAGCGGCAGGCAGATCAGGGAGAGGCAAAGAGCGCCCACATAGACGTCCGTCATCCAGTGCGCACCAGCCAGGATGCGGGGCGCCGAAAACAGGGGCACCATCACCACCGCAACTACCCCGGCCCAGCGCGGCAGATAGCGCAGGGAAAAACCGGCGAAGATCATCAGGAAGAGGGCGTGATCACCGGGGAAGCTGTCACCGGCGGAGTCCTTGGTGGGAATCGCACTGATCTCGGTCAGGCGCAGTGCCCCGTCCACCATCAAGGTGGGGCTGGGACGGCTGACCGGCAACAGATGCCCGAGCTGATTGATCACCAGGGCCCCCAGCAGCATCACGACCCCCATGGCCACCAGACGACGGCGCTCCTGCCCGTCGGCACGGAAGAAGCAACTGGCAAGGATCCCGCCCATGCAGGCCAGCGCGGCCAGATCGAACAGGCGGTTGTTGGTGATGGCCACCAGATCGGCCCAACGGGGGGAGTGGCCAATCCAGCCATTGACCAGCTGGAAGAGGGCGAGATCCCACCCATCCCAGGGGCCGTGCTCAGGCAGGGCGCCCCAACTGAAGGCGATGAGGCCCCCGGCCAGATAGAAAGGAATGAACTTGCTCATGCCGACGTGTCCTTCGAAAAACGCTCATTCTAGGCCAGCCGCAAGATGACTTGCATCACAAAAGTGTAAGAATTCGTGTAACAAAGGTATTCCATCGGCTCTTCTTTTGGCGCCGCCGACCGGGTGGGCAAGCGCGTCCCCTCCTTGGCTCTCCCACCGGTTGCGGCTAGTATGGGCGCTCCCTTCGTTCAGGATGATGATGATGCGCAGCTACCTTCGCATGATGTTGTTTGCCCTCGGTTTGCTGGCAGGTGTACAGATCCCCGGGCTGGTCGATCTCTACTTCCAGCGGCTGGATGCCCGGCTGCAGCAAGCCGGTCTGGCGCTGGCCCCCTTCCAGCGCACGGCGGACCAGCACTTCAATGGCGATCTGCAGGCGCTGGTCGCCCATTACGGTGCCAGCCAGGATCCCGTCTTCACCCAGGATGCCACCAGCCTCCAGCAACTGGTGAACCAGCAGCAGCACCTTCAGGGGGAGATCGCCGTGCGGGAGAGTCCCTGGTACCAGCAGCTCTCCCACCTGTTGCTGCGCGCCGATCCCGCCCTCTGGCAGGATACCCTGCACAACTACGGCTATGTGGTCCCCCTCAAACAGGCCGCCATTTTCTGCGGCGTGGCGGCGGGTCTGCTGGCCTCCCTGGCGGGGGATCTGCTGCTCGGCCTCCTGCTGCTGCCATTTCGCTCCCGCCAGCGCGTCCCCCGTCACGGCCTGCGCTGATCCCCTCTCACTGCCAACCGGGGTGCCCGCCCCGGTTGGCGGCTACTCGAAGGGTTCGAGATAGGCTTCTATGGCCTTCTTCAGCCAGGCCAGCACCTTGCCGTGATGGGCGTTCTCCGACAGATAGACTCCGTAATCGCGCCACTGCAGACTGAACTTGTGCTTCAGGGTCAGCAGCTCCCCCTGGCGCAGCTGGCTCTGGATGAGGGGTGAAGGCAGCACCGCCCAGCCCAGACCATCCAGCACCGCATCCCGCATCAGCTCGAAACTCGACAACCCGATATGCTGCCCTCCGATGGGCAGCAGGCTCTTGACCGAAAACGCGTCCACATAGGAGAGGGTGACCTGGGTGTGATCGGTCAGATCCTGCTGCAACACCCGCTTCAGCCCAGCCAGCGGGTGGCTTGGCGCGACCACCATCAGGGTGCGGATCGGGTTGAGCACGTCGATGCAAAGACCGCTGCGCTCCTGTTCCTCGGTGATGAGGCCGAAGGCGGCATCCACGAACCCCTCTTCCACCAGGGCCGGCAGCTCCGGCGGTGAGGCCAGCACCAGGGAGATGCTGGTGCCCGGAAACTGGCGACGCAGCGCCCCCAGCATCTCGCGCCATACCACCTCGGGAATGGCGTCGTCCCGGGCTACCCGCAGCGCCACCTCGGCACCGGAGGCATGGTGCTCGCACTTGAGCTTCAGGCTGTTGGCGGCCTGCAACAGCCGCCGACAGTCGTCCAGCACTTGCTCGCCGATTTCGGTCAGCCGGCTCTGGTTCGCCCCTCGTTCGAAAAGTTCGACGCCAAGCTCCACTTCCAGGGTTGCAATCGCCGAGCTCACGGCGCTGCGACTCTTGCCAAGTCGTCTGGCGGCATTGGCTATCGAACCACTGTCTGCTGTTTCTACAAAGAGTTGTATCTGATTTAGCTTCATGGCTTCAAACTGGTGGCAGATTATTCCATCACCACCTTATCCCCTGGTCCGCCCCCAAGGCAAACAAGCAGCGACAGCTTTCTCGACGCTCAGCGATAACCTTGCCCGTTTCGGGTGCCGTTATCTTCTCTTCGTCGCAGCAACAGAAGGAAACTGCATGTCATCCCGTCCCCTGCTTTTGGACCGCCTCTTTCTGACGGGGGCCATCCTGACCGAGGTCGCCGGCACCTCCTCCATGGCCCTGATTCCAGAGAGCGCGAGCGGCTGGATCCACTATCTGCCGATGTGGCTCCTCATCACCCTCTCCTACCTGCTGCTCGCCAAGGCCGCCAGGACAATCTCCATTGGTATCGCGTTTGCGCTGTGGGAAGGGCTGGGGATCGCCCTCATCACCGCCGTCTCCGTCCTGTTCCTCGGCTACGAGCTGAGCATCCAGGAGTGGATCGGACTGGCGCTGGCCATAGTGGGGATTGTCATGGTGACCCTGGGCGAGACCCATGATGCACCAGCCCCCACCCGCCAGAGGAGGGAAGCCCCATGCACCCGTTGATCATCGTACTGGGCGCCGCCCTGCTGGATATCGGCGCCAACATGGCAATCAACCGCTCCATCGGTTTTCGCGACAAGGGGTGGGGCGTCCTCGGCATTCTGCTGGTGCTCTGTGCCTTCACTCTGCTCAGCGAGGCGGTCAGTACCGGCAAGATCGATCTGGCCGTGGCCTATGCCACCTGGGGCGCCATCGGCATTCTGGGCACCGCCCTCGGGGGCCTGCTGCTGTTCGGCGAGCGCCTCAGACCCGTCGGCTGGCTCGGCATGATGGTGATGGCGGTGGCGGTCGCCCTGCTGACCACAGCATGATCCCCTCTCCAACCCCATGAAAAAAGCCGCTCTGTTCCCAGGACGGCCTTTTCATGGTCAAACCGATCACTCAGATTGCAACAGGCAGCCTAACGCGCTGCCTCGTACAGCTCCAGCGGCAGGCCGTCGGGGTCGGCGAAGAAGGTAAAGCGCTTGCCGGTCAGCTCGTCCACCCGCACCGGCTCCACTTCCACCCCGTGCAGCTCCAGGTGGGCGATGACCCGGTCGAGATCCGCCACCCGAAACGCCAGGTGGCGCAACCCGCACGCTTCCGGCCGGGAGGGGCGCGGCGGCGGCGCCGGGAAGCTGAACAGCTCCAGCTGGCTGCCGTCCGGCAGCGCCAGATCCAGCTTCCACGACTGACGCTCGGCCCGCAGGGTCTCGGCAATGATGGGCAACCCCAGCACCTGGTGATAGAAGTGGCGCGAGCGCGGATAGTCGCTGGCGATGATGGCCACGTGATGGATGGCCTCAAACAGGGGATGGGTCATGGCAATCCTTGCAAAACGGGCAGCCTGCGCTGCCCGTCTTCGTCAGTTGAAGAAACCGTTGAACCAGTTGTCCAGGGCATTCGCCGGGTCCGAGACCGGGCTGGCACAGCTCATGGGCTCGGCCAGACCGGCCAGCTTGGCCGGCACCTGGAGACTGCCGGGACAATCGCTGGCCACCCGGGCACCGCTCGAGCGGGAGAAGTTGGCCCAGCTCACCCCTTCGGGCATCTTCAGCCCCAGGCTGTTGACCCCTCGCTGGCTCATGTAGCCGCTGAACAGCTGCAAGGCGCCACTGGCACCGGTCAAGCCGGCCGGGGTGTTGTCGTCACGGCCGACCCAGACGCTCACCAACTCGTTGTTGTCCATCCCGGCAAACCAGGAGTCACGCAGCTCGTTGGTGGTACCGGTCTTGGCGGCCATGGTGGCCCCGGGGAACTTGGCACCGAGCGCCCGGGCCGTCCCCTGGCTCACCGTCTTGGTCATGGCGAACAGGGTCAGCCAGCTTGCCTGGGGATCCGTCACTCGCTTGGCCGCTTCGTCATGCTGGTAGAGCTGGCGTCCCTCGCCATTCACCACGGCCCGGATGGCCGACAGGGGCTGGGTCAACCCCTGGTTGGCGATGGGCAGGTACATCTGGTTCACCTCCATGGGCGAGAGCGCCACCGCCCCCAGCACCAGGGACGGATAGGGCTGGATCTCCTGCTGCACCCCCAGCTTGTGCAGGGTGTCCACCACCTTGTCCAGGCCTATCTGCATACCGAGGTTGACGGTCGGCACGTTGAGGGAGCTGGCAAGCGCCTCCATCAGGGGCACGCTCTGGCGGAACTTGCGGTCGTAGTTCTGCGGCGTCCAGATCTGGCCATCCTGGCCGCGAATGCGGATCGGCTGATCTTTAAGCGGCGTGCCCAGGGTCAGGCCGTTGGAGAGGCCGGTCAGGTAGACCGCCGGTTTGACCAGGGAGCCAATCTGACGGCGGGCATCCAGCGCCCGGTTGAAGCCGGCGTAGCGGGGATCCCGTCCCCCCACCATGGCGACCACCTCGCCCTTGTGCCAATCGGAGACCACCATGGCCGCCTCCAGCTTCTTTTTGCCACGCTGCTTCTCGATGGTGGCCAGACCCGACTCCACCGCCTGCTCGGCGGCGTGCTGGGCGATGGGATCCAGACTGGTGAAGATCTTGAGGCCGGACTGCTTGAGCAGATCCGGGCCGAAGCGGTTCTGGATCTCCCGCTTGAGCAGCCCCATGAAGGCCGGGGTACGGCCATAGCTCATCTGGCCGCGGGCGATGATGCCAAGGGGCTGCTTGCTGGCCAGGTCATACTCGGCCTGGGTCAGGCTGCCGTGATCCGCCAGCAGTTTCAGCACCAGATCCCGGCGCGCCTTGGCCCGGTCCGGGAAGCGCCAGGGATCGTAATAGGAAGGGCCCTTCACCATGCCCACCAGCAGGGCCACCTGATCGATGTCCAGCTCGTTGACCGGAATACCGAAGTAGAAGTAGGAGGCGAGCCCGAAGCCGTAGACCCCCTGGGAGAAGTTCTGCCCCAGATAGACCTCGTTGAGGTAGGCCTCCAGGATCTCGTCCTTGCTGTAGCGGTAGTCGATGAGCACCGCCATGTAGGCTTCCTGCAGTTTGCGCCACAGGCTGCGCTCACGGGTCAGGAAGAAGTTCTTGGCGAGCTGCTGGGTGAGCGTGCTGCCCCCCTGCACGGTGCGACCCGCCAGCAGGTTGGCTGCCATGGCGCGCATGATGGCCACCGGCGAGACACCGCCGTGCTGGTAGAAGTCCCTGTCTTCCGTGGTGAGCAGCGTCACCAGCAGGCTGTCCGGCACCTCGGAAAGGCGCACCAGCAGGCGGTCTTCCCGATCCTCGGTGTTGAGGCGATCGAGCAGCACCGGGTCCATCTGGGCATAGCCGAGCTGACGCTGGTTCTCCAGGGACTGGATCCCCTCGAGGCGCGCCCCGTTGAAGGTGAGACGCAGGCCACGGGCGCCGTCGGCACCGTCGTGGAACTCGAACGGCCGGCGCACCAGCTCGATGCGGTTGCCGCTCACCGCGTACTCACCCGGGGTATGAGGCTGACGCACCTGCTTGTAGCTCAGCATGTTGAGCTCGCGCAGCATCTGGGTCTGGGAGAGCCGCTGGCTGGGATAGAGCTCCAGCGGGCGGCTGTAGACCATCACAGGCAACTGCCACTTCTCGCCGTCGAAGCGCTCGCGCACCTTGGTGTCGAGATAGATGCCAAACACCACCATGAAGGCCGCCACCACCAGAGAGAGCTTGAAGCCCAGCCAGAACAGGGTGCGCCAGATGGTGCGTTTGGGCGCCGCCTTCTTGGGCGTGCGCTTGCGTCGTTGGGTTGCCATAAATCCTCTTGTCGTTCTCCTCGCCATCCCGCTGATGCGAGCGGCCTGCGATGCCTGTGGTGGAGGGGGACTGTGCCACCGCCATCTTGTTCTGGTCGTGCCGACCGATCACTGCCCCGTCGGCTACTCCTGCAATCCCATCTTTTTCTTGGTCACCCGGGTCGGCATCGCCTCCAGCGGGTTGTCCGGCCAGTAGTGACGGGGGTAGCGCCCCTTCATCTCTTTTTTCACCTGCTCATAGGATCCCGCCCAGAAGGCGGCGAGATCCGCGGTGATCTGCAAGGGGCGCTGGGCCGGGGAGAGCAGCTCCACCACCAGGGGCACCCGGCCATCGGCCACGCATGGGGTGGCACCCAGCCCGAACATCTCCTGGATGCGCACCGGGATCGCCGGCGCCTGACCCGGCTGGTAGCGGATCCGCACCCGGCTGCCGGTCGGTGCGGTGAAGTGGCTCGGCAGCGCCTCGTCCAGCCGCCTTGGCAGGGGCCAGGGCAGAGACTGGCGCAGGATGTCGCTCATGTCGAGCCGCTTCAACTGCTCCAGCCGGGTCATGCCGCTCACCGCTGGCAGCAGCCACTGCTCGAGGTCGGCCAGCAGGCTCTCCTCATCCATGGCGGGCCAGGCTTCGTCGGGCAGCCAGTCGCGGGCGCAGCGCAAGCGGGCCAGCAGCCCCTCGCTGCTCTCGTCCCAGGGCAGCACGTGCAGCCCCTTGCGCCGAATGCCTTGCAGCAGGCAGCGCCCCTTCTGTTCATCGGAGAGATCCGTCAACGGCCGCTGGCCGAGCACCAGCTCGCCGAGCACCTGCTGGCGCTCCGCCCGCACCCGTTCCTCCCGATCGTCCCAGTCGAACCACTGGCGCTCGCCGACCAGCTCGGGCAGCTGGCGCACCAGTTCATCCAGCGCCACCGGCTCGGCGATGAAAATGCGGCTGCCGCGCTCGTTCTGACCCATTTCGACGGCCACGATGGCCCCCTGCCCCTGGCAGGGATGCCCTTCTACCAGATCGCAGCTCACCCCGCCACTGAGCTGATAGCGGCTGCCACTGCGCAGCTTGCCGATGCGATCGGGCCAGGCGAGGGCGCACAGCAATCCCAGCCATTGACCCTGCGGGCTGCTTGCCCGCACGCCGAGCCGCTCGAACCAGCGGGCCGCCCCCTGGCGCAGGGCGCCCTGACGGCGGTGAAACAGCACGGACAGGCGCTCCGATCCTCGCAGATCTTCTTCCAGCAACGCCACCAGGAAAGCCGCATCGGCGACAATCCCTGTCAGACCCTCGGATTCCAGCTCCCGGGCCCGCAGCAACATGCGGGCGAGGCGGGGATGGGTGCCGAAGGCCGCCATGGCATGGCCTGCCGGGGTAAGTTGTTGCTCACCCTCCGGGGCCATGGCGCCCAGGGCCACCAGCAACCGCCGGGCGCTGGCCACGGCGGCAGGGGGCGGCATGTCCAGCAGCGGCAGCTCTTCAACCTTGGCCCCCCACTGGGCAGCGTCCAGCAACAGGCCAGTCAGCTCCTGGGTGAGGATGTCGGGCGGGCTCTGCTCGGCGAGGCGCTCCTGCACCTCGCTGCTCCAGAGCCGGTAGCAGACACCGGGGCCGAGACGACCGGCACGACCCGCCCGCTGGGTGGCGGAGGCTTTGGCGATGGACCGGGTCTCCAGCCGGGTGACGCCGCTCTTGATATCGAAGGTGGCGCGCCGCTCCAGCCCGCTGTCGATGACCACGGAGATCCCCTCGATGGTGAGGGATGTCTCCGCCACGTTGGTGGTGAGCACCAGCTTGCGACGACCCGCAGGCGCAGGCTCGATGGCCGCTTGCTGGGCCGCGAGGTCAAGACGGCCATAAAGGGGAGCCAGGGTCACATCCCCCGGCAACCGCCCTTCCAGCCACTGTGCCAGCCGCTCTATCTCCCCCTGTCCCGGCAGAAACACCAGGGCACTGCCAGCCTGACTGGCGAGCGCCTCCAGCACCACGGCGCCGACCTGGGGCTCCAACCACTGCTGGCGATTGGCGGGGCGATAGTGGTACTCGATGGGAAAGCCGCGCCCCTCGGAGCGCACCACGGGAGCACCTGGCAGCAGGTGCTCCAGGGCCATGCCATCCAGGGTGGCGGACATCACCAAGAGCTTGAGATCATCGCGCAACCCCTGCTGGCTTTCGATGGCGAAGGCCAGCGCGGTATCGGCGTGCAGGCTGCGCTCGTGGAACTCGTCAAAAATGACGAGCGACACGCCGGTGAGCTCAGGATCCTGCTGCAGCATCCGGGTCAGCACCCCCTCGGTCACGATCTCGAGCCGGGTCTGGCTGCTGGTGCGGCTCTCCCCGCGCACTCGCAGGCCGATGCGCTCGCCCACCTTCTCCCCCAGCTGACGCGCGAGGAAGCTCGCGATGTTGCGCGCCGCAAGGCGCCTGGGCTCCAGCATGATGATGCGCCCGGGCAGCAGGTGCTGGCGCACCAGCTCCAGGGGCAGCAGGGTCGATTTGCCAGCGCCGGGGGGCGCCTGCAGGATCACGCTGGCATGGTTGTCGAGGGCTGCAAAGAGTTCGGGCAACACCGGGACGATGGGGAGGGAAGACAAAGCGATGGGCACCTTCTGTGACACTTCTGAAAAGGGGTCCATTCTGCCACAGCCTCCCGGCCATCGTAAGCGCCCCTGCCGGACAGGGGCAGGAAGCGTCAGGTGCAACACGGCAAGACATCCCGGGAGCGGCTGCCATAGAATGGCCCTTATCCGATGCCCATCACGAGGACCGACACGCCGCATGCCCAAACTCTTCTTTGCCCTGCCCCTGCCAGAGCTTGCCCCCGAGCTTGCGACCTGGCGAGACCAGCGCCCCTGGCCCGGCCAACCGGTGCCCGAGAGCAACCTGCACCTGACCCTGGCCTTTCTCGGGGAGGCCGACGAAACGACCCAGGCTCGCCTGATCGCGGCCGCCGAGCGACAGCACTGCCCCCCTTTCAGCGTCCATCTGGATCAGACCGGCTGGTTTCAGCGCGCCAAAGCCGCCTGGGTGGGGCCCGGTGAGTGGCCGAACGAGCTGACTGTGCTCGCGAGGGCACTGCGCCGCCACGGTGAAAAACTCGGGCTGGGCAACGGCGAGCAGGGCTATCGCCCCCACGTCACCCTGTCGCGCAAGGCGGGCGAGGCCCCCGGCGAGCTGCCTGCGCCGGATTTTCTGCTCAGGGCCGATCGCTTCTGCCTCTATCAATCCGTCAGCACGCCGGACGGCGTCCACTACGAACCGCTCGCCTGCTGGCCCCTGCGGGCCCGCGTCAAAAACCCGCACCGCGAGGAGCTCACCCCATGATCTTCGATCCCCCCCTGCAGTCCGGGCAGCTGATCTCCCGCTACAAGCGCTTCCTGACGGATGTCACGCTCGACAACGGCGAGGTGATCACCATCCACTGCGCCAATACCGGTGCCATGACCGGCTGCGCCCTGCCGGGCACCCGGGTCTGGTACTCCACATCCGACAACCCCAAGCGCAAGCTGCCAAATAGTTGGGAAATCGCCGAGAGCCCGGC
Source organism: Aeromonas sp. (assembly GCF_050252055.1). Taxonomy (NCBI): domain Bacteria; kingdom Pseudomonadati; phylum Pseudomonadota; class Gammaproteobacteria; order Aeromonadales; family Aeromonadaceae; genus Aeromonas; species Aeromonas sp. The sequence goes on from NZ_JBFWLQ010000004.1 coordinate 16,357, forward strand.
GGGTCACTTCATCTGCGTCAACACGGCCCGTGCCAACCAGATCGCCCGGGAGCTCATCGAACAGGGCGCCCTCGCCCCCCTGGCAGGCTATGCCAGGCTGCGCACCGAAGTGAAATACGGGGAAGAGAACAGCCGCATCGACCTGCTGCTGGAAGATGACCACAGACCGGATTGTTACATCGAGGTGAAATCCGTCACCCTGCTCGACGAGCGGGAGCAACCCGGCATGGGGTACTTCCCCGATGCGGTCACCACCCGCGGCGCCAAGCACTTGCGTGAATTGATGGCCATGAAGGCGGCAGGGCACCGGGCCGTGCTGCTGTTCATGGTATTGCACTCCGGCATCGCGAGAATGCGCCCTGCAGCCCATATCGATCCGCACTATAGTCAGCTTGTTGAACAGGCGATGGCGGCAGGGGTTGAAATTTTATGCTATCGCCCCCATGTTGGGGTGCAGGGCATGGTGGCTCAGGATTTTATCCCATTTGAATCTGACCATATGCTACCCGAGGGCAGAGAATAAATGCAGAAGTGGGTAACATTATTGATAAGGCTTGTTTGCCTCCCGTTGACCCTTCTGCTATAGATGTCGCCCTCAATTTATGGATGGCACGGGTAGCGTGCTGAATTAGGAGACAGGGCATGCCAACAGGCGAAAACAGGAAATCTCTGGGCCCCCTGGCCATTGCGGGTGTAGAGCCTTACCAGATGAAAGCCGGTGAGGAGTACATGAATGACCAACAGAAGGTACATTTTCGCAAGATCCTGGGAGCCTGGCGCAACCAACTGATGCAGGAAGTTGACCGCACCGTCGACCACATGAAGGATGAGGCTGCCAACTTCCCGGATCCCGTGGATCGCGCCGCGCAAGAAGAAGAGTTTGCTCTCGAACTGCGCACCCGCGACCGTGAACGCAAGCTGATCAAGAAGATCGAGAAAACCTTGCTGCTGCTCGAAGAAGATGACTTCGGTTACTGCGAGCATTGCGGCATCGAGATCGGCATCCGCCGTCTGGAAGCCCGTCCGACCGCAGACCTCTGCGTGGACTGCAAGACGCTGGCCGAGATCAAGGAAAAACAGATGGCTGGCTGATGCCGCCCATCCACAGAAACGAAAAGGGAGCCCAGGCTCCCTTTTTTATTGAGCTTTTGGTCGGGCCGTCCCAGAATGCAGCCTCAATGCATCGCCTACCCGAATTGCCATGGTCATGACATCCCCCCCCTCCCGACGCCCCTATGTGGGCCGCTTCGCCCCCTCACCGTCCGGCCCGCTCCACTTCGGCTCCCTGGTCGCCGCCCTTGGCAGCTTCTTGCAGGCCAGGGCGCAGCAGGGACGCTGGCTGGTGCGCATCGAAGACATCGACCCCCCGCGGGAGATGCCGGGAGCGGCTGACCTTATCCTCACCACCCTGGAGGCACACGGTCTTGGCTGGGATGGGGAGGTGATGTTCCAGAGCGCGCGCCATGGCCGCTATGACGAGATCATCGATCAGCTCTATCGAGCCGGGGATCTCTACTGGTGCCGCTGTACCCGACGCGAAATCATGGCCGCAGGGGGGGTCTACAACGGTCATTGCCGCACCCTGGGGCTGACCGCCGAGGGGTGTGCCGCCCGTTTGCGCCAGCACCACCCGGTCTATCGGTTCGAGGATGCGCTGCAGGGAGAGATCACCGTCCCCGCGGCGCTGGCGGAGGAGGACTTCATCGTGCGCCGCCGGGACGGGCTCTACGCCTACAACCTGGCGGTGGTGGTGGATGACATGGACAGCGGCATCACCGAGATCGTCCGCGGCGCCGATCTGCTGGAGCCCACGGTGCGCCAGATAGCCCTCTACCAGACCCTGGGGGCAGAGGTGCCCGCCTGGGTGCACCTGCCGCTGGCGGTGCAAGCGGATGGCAACAAGCTCTCCAAGCAGAACCATGCGCCGGCGCTGTCGCAGGACGAGGTACGACCGGCCCTGTGGCAGGCACTGCATTTTCTCGGTCAGTGCCCGCCGCCCGAGCTGATGGCGAGCCGGATCGACGAGATCATCGGCTGGGGCATCGCCCACTGGCAGCTGGCCCGGGTACCCCGCCAGCAGAAGATCCCGCAAGGGCAAAGCTAGCCCCCGGCTGCATTTCTTGCCCCAAAAGGACCAATCAAGGGGAAGCAGGCCACACCGTTTCTCATTTGGTTGGGGCTGAGCTATGATAGGCCGCTATTTTTTTGGCCTCCCGTCAATTTGAAGTCATAACGAGGTGTACCATTTTTTCCCAGATCGCAAACTTTTGCCGCAAAGTGCTCGGCAAGGAAGACGGCGAGCAGTCGGTGGAGTCCCCCATTCCGGCCCGTGTCGCCGGACAGCGCCGTACCTTGAGCCGTGACCAGCACCCGATTTCGCGCAAAGAGATCAGCGAGAATGCCCTCAAGGTGCTCTATCGCCTGAACAAGGGGGGCTATGAGGCCTACCTGGTCGGCGGCGGCGTCCGTGACCTGCTGCTCGGGAAGACCCCCAAGGATTTCGACATCGCCACCGACGCGACGCCGGAGCAGATCAAGGCGCTGTTCAGCAACTGCCGCCTCATCGGCCGCCGTTTCCGCCTGGCCCACATCGTCTTTGGTCGTGACGTGATCGAAGTGGCCACCTTCCGGGGTCACCACCATCAGGTCAATACCAGCAAGCATGTGTCGGCCCAGTCCGATGAAGGCATGCTGCTGCGGGACAACGTCTACGGCACCATCGAAGAGGATGCCGAGCGTCGCGACTTTACCGTCAACGCTCTCTACTACAGCGCCAAGGATTTCACCCTGCACGATTTCGAGGGTGGGCTGGAAGACCTGGCCGCGCGCAGACTGGAGCTCATCGGCGACCCCGAGACCCGCTACCGGGAAGATCCGGTGCGCATGCTGCGTGCCGTGCGCTTCGCCGCCAAGCTGGACATGACCATCAGCCCGCGCACCGCCGCGCCCATCCGGGAGCTGGCCCCGCTGCTGCAGGACATCCCGGCCGCCCGCCTGTTCGAGGAGACCCTCAAGTTGTTCCTGGCGGGGGACGGTCTGGCCACCTACAAGCTGCTGCGGGAATACGGGCTGTTCCAGCCGCTGTTCCCCCAGGTAGCCGCCCTGTTCACGCCCCACGGCAACTCGCCCTACGAGCAGTTCATCGAGCAGGCGCTGATGGACACCGATACCCGGGTCCGTGAAGAGAAGCGCGTCACCCCCGCCTTCCTCTACGCCACCCTGCTGTGGGGCGCCGTCGAGGCCCGCGGCCGCGTGCTGGAAAACGAGAGCGGTCTGCCCTGGTACGATGCCTTCATGCTGGCCATCAACGAGGTGCTGGACAACCAGGTGCGGATCATCGCCGTGCCGCGCCGCTTCACCACGGACGTGCGCGACATCTGGGCCCTGCAGCAGCGCCTGACCCGCCGCCAGGGCAAGCACCCCGAGCGCGCCATGGAGCACCCGAAATTCCGTGCGGCCTTCGACTTCCTGTTGCTGCGCAACCGGGTCGAGCGCGGCCTCGGCGAGCTGGCGAGCTGGTGGGAGCGCTATGTGGCCTCCAACCCGGATGTGCGCCCGCAACTGCAACGGGAGGCGACCCGCCGCCCGGCAAGCGGTGAGCGCGGTCAGGCCGGTGAGGCCCGCAGCAACGATGGCGAGAAGCGCAGCGGCAATGGCCGCAACCGCCGTCGCCCCCGTCGCCGCAAGCCGAAGTCGGCAGAGTAAGGATCCGCCGATGATCGAGGTCTTCGTCGCCATCGGCTCCAACCTGGCCGACCCCCTCGGCCAGGCTCGTCGCGCCATCGCCGCGCTGGCGACCCTGCCCGAGTCAGAGCTGCTGCAGACCTCCCACCTTTACGGCAGCCGCCCCATGGGCCCTGCGGATCAGCCGGACTACATCAATGCCGTGGCGCGCCTTGCTACCCGCCTCAGCCCTCTGGCGCTACTGGACGAGCTGCAGCGCATCGAGCAGGCACAGGGACGAGTGCGCAAAGATGAGCGCTGGGGCCCCCGGACCCTGGATCTCGATCTGCTGCTGTACGGCGACGAGGTCATCCGACATGAGCGCCTGACGGTGCCTCACTATGGCATGAAGGAGCGGGAGTTCGTCCTGCTGCCCCTTGCCGAGATAGCCCCCTCCCTGGTGCTGCCCTGCGGCACCCCGCTCACCGAACTGGTTGCCCGCTGCCCGCGCAATGGACTCGCGATCCTGGCCGATGCAGCAGGCGAGTAGAGAAGAGTAGGAACAACGTAATGAGCAAGATCACCATTACCCACCTGCAGAAGATGAAGCAGGACGGACAGAAAATCACCGCCATCACCGCCTATGACGCCACCTTCGCCAAGCTGTTCGACGACGAGGGCGCCCAGGTGCTGCTCATCGGCGACTCCCTCGGCATGGTATTGCAGGGCGGAGACGACACCCTGGCGGTCAGCATGGACGAGATGGTCTATCACACCCGCTGCGTGGTGCGCGGCACCACCAATGCCCTGGTGGTGACCGACATGCCGTTCATGAGCTACGCCACCCCGGAGCAGACCTACCAGAACGCGGCGCGCCTGATGGCGGCCGGTGCCCGCATGGTGAAGATGGAAGGGGGGGACTGGCTGTGCGACTCCATCCGCCACCTGACCCGCAACGGGGTGCCGGTGTGCGGCCATCTCGGCCTGACCCCGCAATCCGTCCACGTGTTTGGCGGCTTCAAGGTGCAGGGGCGCGACGAGTTCCACGCCCAGGAGATCTACCGCCAGGCGCTGGAGCTGCAGGCGGCCGGCATCCAGTTGCTGGTGCTCGAGTGCGTGCCCGTCTCTCTGGCAGAGCGCATCACCAAGGCGCTGCGCATTCCGGTGATCGGCATCGGTGCCGGCCCTGCCACCGACGGCCAGATCCTGGTGATGCACGATGCCTTCGGCATCACCTCCGGTTATGTGCCCAAGTTCACCAAGAACTTCCTGGCCGAGACCGGTGACATGCGTGCCGCCATTCGTCTCTACGTGCAGCAGGTGAGCGAGGGGACCTTCCCCGGCCCCGAGCACTGCTTCAACTGACTTTCTGTCGTCATGCGCGCGGGGGCCTGTGCCCCCGTCTCGCCCTCCCCCCTGACGGCCCCCTCTTTTATTGATTCATCTGAAGGTGAACTGACGATGTTGGTTGTGAACAATCCCGCCGCGCTGCGCGAGCAGATCGGTCAATGGCATCGCGAAGGCCGCGCCATCGCATTCGTGCCCACTATGGGCAATCTGCATCAGGGTCATCTCACCCTGGTCGAGGTGGCCCGCCGCCATGGCGACAAGGTGGTGGTCAGCATCTTTGTGAACCCCTTGCAGTTCGACAAGGCCGAGGATCTCGCCAACTACCCCCGCACCCTGGAGCAGGATTGCGCCGCCCTGGAGGCCGCCGGTGTGGACCTGGTCTTCACCCCGACGCCGGAGATCATGTATCCCCAGGGGCTCGCCAGCCAGACCTTCGTCGAGGTGCCCGGCATCTCCAGCCTGCTGGAAGGGGCGCTGCGTCCGGGGCATTTTCGCGGGGTCAGCACCGTGGTCACCAAGCTGTTCAATCTGGTACAGCCGAACGTGGCCTGCTTTGGCGAGAAGGATTACCAGCAGCTCGCGCTCATTCGCAAGATGGTGGCCGACATGGCCATGCCCATCGAGATCGTGGGCGTGCCGACCGTGCGGGCCGAAGACGGGCTGGCCCTCTCTTCGCGCAACGGCTATCTGACCGCTGCCGAACGGGCCATTGCCCCCGAGCTCGCGCGCACCATGAACTGGATTGCCGAGCAGATTGAAGCGGGGAACAGTCACCTCCCCTCCCTGGTTGCCCAGGCCAGCCAACGCCTCGACAACGCGGGATTCAGGACGGATGCCATCGACATCGTCGATGCCGACACCCTGGAATCCGCCAGCGCCGAGAGCCAGCGCCTGGTGATCCTGATGGCCGCCTATCTGGGCAAGGCCCGCCTCATCGACAACCGGGTCGTCGCCCTGCGGGGTTGAGACACGGCAAGGAGACCACGATGTCCAAGAAGGTTTACTGCATCGCCCAGTTCCAGCCCAAGCCGGGCCAGGAGCAGGCACTGTTCCGCGTCCTGCAAGGGCTCGAGCCCGACACCCTGCGTGAAGATGGCTGCCTGCAGTACATCGTCACCCGCCATATCCAGAGCCCCTTTGCCGAGGGGGAGAGCTTCCCCATCGTCTTCAACGAGATCTGGCGCGACATGGCGAGCTTCGAGGCCCACTGCCAGCGCGCCGGTATCAAGGCCTTCTTCGAGCGCTACTGCCTCGCGGATGATGGCCTCGCGGCCAAGTGGAACGTCTGCGTCTACAGCGACGAGCCCGCGGACTACGATGCCCCGGCCCTCTGAGGCCGAAACGTGCAAATAAAAAGGCGCCCGAGGGCGCCTTTTTGCTGGCGGGTGTGCGCCTCAGTGGCGCAGACCGGTGCCGCGGGAGATGAGCCACCAGGCCATCCCGTAGAGTACCAGGATGAAGCCGATGATGATGAGATAGGCGGTGCCGAGGGGCACGTCTGAGATCCCGAGGAAGCCGTAGCGGAACGCGTTCACCATGTAGATGATGGGGTTCACCTGGGAAACCCCCTGCCAGAACGGCGGCAGCAGGGTGATGGAGTAGAAGACGCCCCCCAGATAGGTCAGGGGAGTCAGGATGAAGGTCGGGATGATGCTGATGTCATCGAACGACTTCGCGAACACCGCGTTGATGAGCCCCCCCAGGGAGAAGAGGATGGAGGTGAGCAGCACGGTCACGCAGACACTGAACAGGTGATGGATCTGCAGCGGCACGAAGAACAGCGACACCAGGGTGACGATGAGGCCGACACAGAGGCCGCGCGCCACGCCACCGCCCACATACCCCGCGATGATGATGTAGTTGGGCACCGGCGCCACCAGCAGCTCCTCCACGTTGCGCTGGAACTTGGCGCTGTAGAAGGAGGAGGCGACGTTGGAGTAGGAGTTGGTGATGACCGACATCATGATGAGGCCGGGCACGATGAACTCCATGTAGCTGAAGCCACCCATGTCACCGATGCGCGAGCCGATGAGGTTGCCGAAGATGACGAAGTAGAGGCTCATGGTGATGGCGGGCGGCACCAGGGTCTGGATCCAGATCCGGGTGAAGCGGCTCACTTCCTTGGCCAGAATGCTCTTGAAGGCGATGTAATAGGTCATGGGGTTCATGCTTTGCGACCCTCCTCTACCAGATTGACGAACAGCTCTTCCAGCCGGTTCGCCTTGTTGCGCATGCTGAGCACCTTCACACCCTGGGCGGAGAGCTGCTCGAACAGGCTGTTGAGGGACTGGCTCTTCTCCAGCTCCACTTCCAGGGTGTTCTCATCCTGCATCCGGCCGTTGAACTCGGGCAGGGCCGGAACGCTGGAGCCCGGCACCAGATCCAGCAGGAAGGTCTCGCGACCCAGCTTGCCGAGCAGGCTCTTCATGCTGGTGTTCTCGATGAGACGGCCCTTGTCGATGATGCCGATGTTGCGGCACAGCATCTCGGCCTCTTCCAGGTAGTGGGTGGTCAGGATGATGGTCACCCCCTGCTCGTTGAGATCCTTGAGGAAACTCCACATGGAACGGCGGATCTCGATGTCCACCCCGGCGGTCGGCTCATCCAGGATCAGCAGCTTGGGCTCATGCATCAGGGCGCGGGCAATCATCAACCGGCGCTTCATGCCACCGGAGAGAGTGCGGGCCGCCATGTCGCGCTTGTCCCACAGATCGAGCTGACGCAGGTACTTCTCGGCGCGCACCTTGGCCTCGGCCCGCGGCACTCCATAGAAACCGGCCTGGTGAGTCACTATCTGGCTCACCTTCTCGAACTGGCTGAAGTTGAACTCCTGGGGCACCAGGCCGAGCTGGGACTTGGCCAGCTCCAGATCGGTATCGATGTCATGACCGAATACCTTCACCTTGCCGGCACTCTTGTTGACCAGTGAGCTGATCACGCCGATGGTGGTGGATTTGCCCGCCCCGTTGGGACCGAGCAGGGCGAAGAAATCCCCCTGTTTGACGGTGAGATCGATGCCCTTGAGGGCTTCGACGCCCCCCTGATAGGTCTTCTTCAGACCGCTGATTTCCAATGCGTTCATTGCAACCCCTGTGATGGATGAGCCCATCTCGAGACAGAAAAGGCGGCTGTGACGCCGCCTGAAGACAGTCGATGGCGGGCCGGCCAGCCTGCCTTGCTACTTCGGACCCGGCTTACTCTTGCGGTACCACCTTGCCGATGAAAGGCAGGTTACGGTACTTCTGGGCGTAGTCAATGCCACAGCCCACCACGAACTCGTCCGGGATGGAGAAGCCAAGCCAGTCCACCGGCACCTGAACCTCGCGGCGGGACGGTTTGTCCAGCAGGGTGCAGATGGCCAGGGATTTCGGCTCGCGCAGAGAGAGGATCTCGCGCACCTTGTTGAGGGTGTAACCGGTGTCGATGATGTCCTCCACGATCACCACGTCCTTGCCTTTGATGTCGTCATCCAGATCCTTGAGGATGCGCACGTCACGGGTGCTGTGCATACCGGAGCCGTAGCTGGAGGCAGTCATAAAGTCCAGGGTGATGGGCAATTGGCACTGACGGCAGAGATCCGCCAGGAAGACGCAGGAGCCGCGCAGCAGGCCGATCATGACCACTTCCTCGGAGCCCTGGTAACGGGCGGTAATCTCTTCACCCAGCGTGGCGATCCGGGCTGCAACCTCGGCCTCGGGGATCATCACCTCGACAATGTGTTTCATCACATACTCCAATAATGACCAAAGGGTTATTGGCCGTTCATTAACGTCAAAACCGAGGATTCTACCACTCCAACCAGTGGGCGTCAGGCATACGTGATGCTTTTATCGGCTTATTTTAATTGATAGAGTTAGCAAGCCTTCGGGCATTATCGGTGACAATACTATAAACACCATAATCAATAACTATTAGATGAAAAAACTATGGAACCACGCGCAGAAATAAGACGTCGAACCCGGCTTTCACCGGAGGCTCGCCGTGATCAATTGATGGAGTGTGCCGTCGAGGTATTTTCCCGTCGCGGCATCGGCCGTGCGGGGCATGCCGAAATAGCCGAACAGGCAAAGGTCTCGGTTGCGACCGTTTTTAACTATTTCAATACTCGTGAAGATCTGGTCGACGAAGTGCTGACAGAAATCGAAGCCTTCGTACAGCAGATCCTCGAACAGGCCTACAACGGTCAGGGCTCCGCCAGGGAGAGCATTCACCGCCACGTGAAGCTGTTCGTTGACGCCGCCTATGACAAGCCCGATCACGCCAGCATCTGGCTGGAGTGGAGCTCCTCGGTGCGGGAAGAAGTGTGGCCTCGCTACACCCGGCTGCTGGACAAGGCGCTGGAGCGCATTGCCCCCCACCTGCAACGGGCCATCGACAACGGCGAGATTCAGAGCGTGCTGTCGGCGCAGGATCTGGCCCGCTCCCTGACCGGTTTTGGCTATGTGATGATGCAGATGATCAATCAGCCGCAGCGTCCGAGCCGGGAAGAGGTGACTGATTTCCTGTTCAAGTACGTGACGGCCCCCATCCAGGCCAGCTGACTCGTGCAGATGTTGACAAAGCGGCGCCGGGCTTTACAGCCCGGCGCCGCTTTTTTGTCCGCTCCCCGCCGTATCAGTGGTTTGCATAACCCCAGCGACTGGTCAACTCATGCTCGACACCCAGGTGGTCGAGGATGCGGGCGACCATGAAGTCCACCAGATCTTCGATGCTTTTGGGTTCATGGTAGAACCCTGGCGCCGCCGGCATGATGGTCACGCCAAGACGGGCAAGCTTGAGCATGTTCTCCAGATGGATCGCCGAGAAGGGGCTCTCCCGGGGCACCAGAATCAGCTGGCCCCGCTCCTTGATCACCACGTCCGCCGCGCGCTCCAGCAGGTTGTCCGAGGTGCCGTTGGCAATGGCCGAGACGGTGCCCATGGAGCAGGGGCAGACCACCATCTGTTTGGGGGCCGCCGAGCCGGAAGCCACCGGCGAGAACCACTCCTCCTTGCCACAGGCGACGATCTGACCCTCTTTGGCACCATAATGGCGACAGAGGTACGCCGACAGCTCCTTGGGGGAGCCCGGCCAATCCTGCTGCTGCTCGGTCTTGAGCACAACCCTGGCCGCCGAGGAGGCGAGCAGGAAGACCCGATAGTCCGCCTGCACCAGGCATTCCAGCAGGCGCAGGGCATAGGGAGCGCCGGAGGCGCCGGTCAGCGCCAGGGTGATGGCCTTGTTCATGATGCGCTCTGCAGCTCCTTGAGGCGGGCGATCAGCTTGTCGTGAATGCCGCCGAACCCGCCGTTGCTCATGATCAGAATATGATCCCCTGGGCGGCTCTCGGCCACCAGGGCGCCAATCAGGGCATCAAGGGCCTCGAATACCCGGGCAGGCCGGGTCATGTGGGCCGTCACCTCCCCCAGATCCCAGCCGATGTTGGGGGGCTGGAAGAAGAACACCTCGTCGGCACCGTCGAAGCAACCGGCCAGCTCCTCCTTGTGAACCCCGAGCTTCATGGTGTTGGAGCGGGGCTCCAGCACTGCCAGGATGCGGGCCTTGCCCACCTTGGCGCGCAGTCCACCCAGGGTGGTCTCGATGGCGGTGGGGTGGTGGGCGAAGTCGTCATAGACGCTGATGCCGGCCACTTCCCCTTTCAGCTCCATGCGCCGCTTGGGGGACTTGAACTGGCAGAGGGCGTTGATCCCGTGCTCCACCATGACACCGGCATGGCGGGCAGCGGCGATGGCCATCAGACCGTTGTTGACGTTGTGCTCTCCGATGCACTCCCAGTGCACCTCCCCCTGTTTCACGCCATCCAGCCACACCTCGAAGGCGGAGCCGTCATCGGCCAGCTTCACCGCCTTCCACTTGGCGCCGTCCTGGCCCACCAGCTCCACCTCGCTCCAGCAGCCCATCTCGCGCACGGCGGTAAGGTTGTCATCACCTTTGGGGAAGAGCACCCGGCCGTTGCTCGGCACTGTGCGCATCAGGTGGTGGAACTGGCGCTGGATGGCGGCGAGATCCGGGAAGATGTCCGCGTGGTCGAACTCCAGGTTGTTCATCACCAGGGTGCGCGGGTGATAGTGGACAAACTTGGATCGCTTGTCGAAGAAGGCGCAGTCATATTCGTCCGCTTCAATCACAAAGAAGGGAGCCGAGCCGAGACGGGCGGAAACCGGGAAGTTGCCCGGCACGCCGCCGATGAGGAAACCGGGTTCCAGCTTGGCATACTCCAGCACCCAGGCCAGCATGCTGGCGGTGGTGGTCTTGCCATGGGTGCCCGCGACGGCCAGCACCCAGCGATCTTTCAGCACGTGCTCCAGCAGCCACTGGGGGCCGGAGATATAGGGCAGATTGCGGTCCAGCACATATTCCACACAGGGGTTGCCACGGCTCATGGCATTGCCGATCACCACCAGATCCGGCGCCGGATCGAGCTGGGAGGGGTCGTAGCCTTCGGTCAGTTCGATGCCCTGTTGCTCGAGCTGGGTGCTCATGGGGGGATAGACGTTGGCGTCGGAGCCGGTCACCCGATAGCCAAGCTGTTTTGCCAACACCGCCAGACCACCCATGAAGGTGCCGCAGATCCCGAGAATGTGAATGTGCATACCGCTGCCTTTTCCAGTAAAGGGAGTGCGCATTCTAGGGTCTGTTGACCCGATGGCACAAGCCGCGCCCATGGGGAGCGAAGGCATCCGCGCCCGCAGACGACAGAAATCGGGCAAGCGCGGGTAAAAGCCACCCTCCAGCACGCCACCCGGCCCTTGAAATATGGTCATTTGACGGGACATCGCTATAATGTCGGCCTGCAAACTTGACTCCAACACTCAAAGGAAACGTCATGAGCCTGAACCTGGTACCGGCCGGCAAGAGCCTGCCTGACGACATCTACGTCATCATCGAAATCCCGCAGAACGCCGACCCGATCAAATACGAAGTCGACAAGGACAGCGGCGCCATCTTCGTTGACCGTTTCATGTCCACCCCGATGTTCTACCCGTGCAACTACGGTTACGTGAACGCCACCCTGTCCCTGGACGGGGATCCGGTCGACGTGCTGGTTCCGACTCCCTACCCGCTGCTGGCCGGCTCCGTCATCCGCTGCCGCCCGGTCGGCGTGCTGAAGATGACCGACGAATCTGGCGAAGATGCCAAGATCGTGGCCGTACCCCACTCCAAGCTGACCAAGCAGTACGATCACATCCAGGATGTGAACGATCTGCCCGAGCTGCTGAAAGCCCAGATCCAGCACTTCTTCGAGCGCTACAAAGAGCTGGAAGCGGGCAAGTGGGTCAAAGTGGAAGGTTGGGGCGACAAGGCCGCTGCCGAAGCCGAAATCAAGACCTCTGCCGAGCGTTACGCTGCAAAATAAGCGTATTCCTCGCAAAAAAGGCGCCTTATGGCGCCTTTTTTATTGGTCGTTGCGGGGACGCTCCGGGGGGATCCCCCTGGATATAGAGGTCGCGCCCGTTTTGCCGATAGGGGCGGTAATAGTCATCACCGCAGCGATATTCCTGACCGGCACCTCCCACCAGATCGCAGTTGACCGGCAGCACCTCCAGCCACTTGATGGCCTGCTGGAAGCGCAGCCACTCCTGCCATTCATGCTCCCGGGCCAGCTGATCCCGCAGGGCGAAGGTATCCGCGCTGGACAATCCCTGATTGACGATGACCTGCCCCGCCAGCGCCGGCGTGGCCACCAATATCAGCAGAAACCGTGAAACAAGCTTCATGATGATTTCCCCCATGACTTATTTCCTGAATTAAATTTAAAGTCAGATCAGATAATTACCAATATATCTGTCACCAGACCAATCCAAATGCCGGTCACTCACCTAGTTGTTTATTATCAACCCAGGCGGAGGCGCACCATGAAACTGGCACAAGGCTTTCTGTGCAGTCTGCTCTTCGGCACCATGGCGCAGGCCAACGAGATCAACCTGAGCTGGCAGTGGCAATCTGCGGATGGTCAGCAAAAGCACCTGCAATTGACGGCGGATGAGCGCACCTTTTCAGCCAGCCGTCACGAGATGACACAGCTCGACACCGCCCTCAACTTCCCGCTGGAAACACTCTACTCCTACATCAGTCCGCGCCTCTACAACAGCATCAACCAGATCAACCAGCACAGCCCGGAGACGGCCACCAAGTTCCGCAACCTGGAACAGGCCTTTACCCTGCACGACAGCAGCCTCGAATCCGCCCAGTTCTGGCAGGCCTACCGGCAATATCAGGAGGACGCCTTCTACGAGATGCGGGTCCAGCCCTGCGTGCACCCGGCCAACCAGAAGCTGCCCTGTGTGCGCCCCAACTACTCCCAGCTGTTCTATCAGTTCAAGGGAGACCTCAAACCCCTGGCACAGCAGTTTTCGGCCAAGGATCTCGCCACCAGCGTAACCCTGCTGCAGGAGTGGCTGAGCGGCATCCCCACCCCCCCCGAGCAGATGGACCACTTCGCTCCGCCCTTGCAGGCCCTGCAGGACAACAAGGCCGACAGCGACGAGAAGGCGCTGCTCATGGCCAGTCTGCTGGCGGAGCTGGCGCCCCAGTACAGCCTCAGCATCATCTATCCGAACATCAGCATCGGCAGCGTCTCGCCGGCCTGGCTCGCCATCACGGCCGACAGCGGCCTTGAGGGAGACACCCTGGTGATCGGCAATCAGCGCCACGTGCTGCTCACCGGTTCTCCCCTGCTGGCCCAGCAGATGACGATGGCCCAGATTCCCTTGATCAGCGAACCGCTCTACTAGCCTCTTCTGACCATCACTTGCTTTTGATGGATGACATGCCATCCTTGCCGCCGTCATTGGGGGGATGGCGCCCATGTTGACAAGATCACCGTCGCACCCTGCATTATTTAACACTTTTTAAACAGATCCGATCAGTTTAGGATGTTCAGGGTCCCATTCCCTCGACCCAAAAATCGTTATAACATCACAAAGGAGTGTCATCTGGATGAAACATCTCGTGCTTACTCTGGCGCTGCTGCCAACCCTGGTCATGGCCCACAACATCAAGGAATCAACCCAGGTGCCGCTGGTCAACATCAGCGACAAGGGGGAGCTGGTGCTCAAGGAGAAGGAGATCAGCTATCAGCCCTGGCAGAGCAAGGTCCTGACCGGCAAGGTCTTCCTGATCCAGCACATCGCGGGGCGCTCCAGCGCCAAGGAGCTCAATGCCCCCATGATCGAGGCGATCAAGGCGGCCAAGCTGCCCCACGACAAGTACCAGACCGTCACCATCATCAACAGCAATGACGCCATCTGGGGCACGTCCGGTTTCGTGAAGAGCAGTGCCGAGGACAGCAAGAAAGAGTTCCCCTGGTCCGCCATGGTGCTGGATGCCAAGGGGATGGCCCGCAACGCCTGGGCGCTCACCCCGGAAAGTTCGGCCATCATACTGCTGGATAAAGAGGGCAAGGTGCTGTTTGCCAAAGATGGCCAGCTCGATGCCGCCGAGATAACCAAGGTGATGGGGCTCATCCAGTCCCATCTCTGAATCAGAGAGAAGGGCGCTGATGGCGCCCTTTCCACAAGGGTCTATGGGTCGTTCCACACTGACAATCTGGGTGTTGCTGCTGGGCTGGTTGTGGATGCAACCGGCGCTGGCACAGCACCCTCTTGAAGCAGCCCTGCCCGATCACGGTCATGCCTGCACCCTCTGCGTCCTGCATCTGGATGGCAAGCTGGCACTGACGCCGACCCCCGTACTCCCTCCCCTCTCCTCTGGCATCGACCGGTATATCGGCACTCCCCAACCGAGGGCGGCCACCGGCACCACGGGACATCGCCGTATCCGCGCCCCGCCGCCCCTTCATTGTTTCTTTTTTTGAACCAATCTTTTCTCTATTTATTCAAAAGGATTAACGATGAAAGCAGTCACCCTGTTGCTGGCCGCTGCCGCCTTCGGCGCCCAGGCCAATCACGACGAACACGAAAGCCACAGCCACGGTGCCCATGAGCACGGTCACGGCCACCTCAACCTGGTACTCGACGGCAACCAGCTGATGATCGAGTTGCAGGCCCCTGCCGCCGATCTGGTGGGCTTCGAGCATGCCGCCAACACCGATGAGGAGAAAACGCAGTATGCCAAGGCGGTGGCCCGCCTCCAGCAGCCCGACGCCCTCTTCCGTTTCGACCCGGCCGCCGGCTGCAAGCTGACCCAGCAAGAGCTGCAGGCCGCCAAGGAAGATCATGACCATGAGCACGAGCACGAGCACGAGCACGACAAGGCTGATGGCGCTCACGATGAACACCATCACGACGACGCGGGCCATGCGGACATGGGAGCCATGTACACCTACACCTGCGCTACCCCGGCCAAGCTCACCGGTCTCGAGGCCACCCTGTTCAGCCTCTACCCGAGCCTGGAGAAGCTGAGCGTGCAGGGCATACTGCCCACCGGCCAGACCGCGGCCGAGCTGACCCCGTCCGCCAACAAACTGAGCTGGTAACGCCATGAAAAACGCCGTGGTTGAGATCCGCGATCTGGTCTTTGCCTGGCCAGGTGGCGAGGCTGTACTCGATCTGCCCGCCCTGCGCATCGCGCAAGGCGAGCGGGTGTTTATCAAGGGCCCGTCAGGCTCCGGCAAGTCCACCTTGCTCGGCTTGCTGGCCGGTATCCAGACCGCCAACCACGGCACCCTGGAGGTGCTGGGCCAGCCATTGGCCCGGCTCTCCGGCCGTGCCCGTGACCACTTCCGGGCGGCCAATCTGGGGTACATCTTCCAGCAGTTCAATCTGCTGCCCTTTTTATCGGTGCTGGACAACGTCACCGCAGCCCTCAGCTTCTCCCCCGAGAAGCGCGCCCGTCTGCAGGGCAGCCCGGAGCAGGAGGCGCGCCGCCTGCTAGGGGAGCTGCAACTGCCGGACGAGGCGCTGCACAGACCCGTTCATGCCCTCAGCATCGGCCAGCAGCAGCGGGTCGCCGCCGCCCGGGCGCTGATCGGCTCGCCGCCGCTGGTGATCGCCGACGAGCCCACCTCGGCCCTGGATACCGACAACCGGGCCGCCTTCATCAAGCTGTTGTTCGAGGAGTGTGACAAGCAGGGATCTACCCTGGTCTTCGTCAGTCACGATCCCTATCTGGAGCCCCTCTTCCCCCGGGTGGAGAACCTGCAACAGCTCAACCGGAGGGCGGCATGACCACACGCCATCATCTCGCAGCCCGTCCGGCCATCTCCCCTTCACTGCGGAGGCTCTCATGCTGAAACTCGCCCTGCAAAGTCTCTGGGCCCGTCGCCTCACCGCCGGGCTCACCCTGCTGGCCGTCGCCATCAGCGTCACCCTGCTGCTCGGGGTGGAGCGGGTGCGCAGTCAGGCACGGGACAGCTTCGCCAACACCGTCTCGGGTACCGATCTCATCGTCGGCGCCCGCTCCGGCCAGGTGAACCTGCTGCTCTATTCGGTGTTTCGCATCGGCAACCCCACCAACAACGTGGGCTGGGACTCCTACCAGGCCATCAAGGCCAGGCCCGGTATCGCCTGGACCATCCCCCTCTCCCTTGGCGACTCCCACAAGGGGTTTCGCGTGCTCGGCACCAATGGGGACTACTTCACCCACCTGAAGTACGGCCAGCAGCAGGCGCTCGTCATGCGCGAAGGTCGCCCCTTCGAAACACCGTTTGAAGCGGTGCTGGGTGCCCAGGTGGCCGAAAAGCTCGGCTATCACCTGGATCAATCCATCGTCATCGCCCATGGCGCCGGCAACACCTCGTTCAGCCAGCATGACAACATGCCGTTCAAAGTGGTGGGGATCCTGGCCCCCACCGGCACCCCCATCGATCGCACCATTCATGTGCCGCTGGCGGGCATAGAGGCGATCCACCTGGGCTGGGACACCGGTCGTCACAGCAAGAACGTGACCCCGGAACAGGCGATGGCGCTGGATCTCACCCCCAAGACCATCACCGCCTTCATGGTGGGGCTGAGCAACCGGATCCTGGCGTTCCAGTTGCAGCGCAGCGTCAACACCTATCCCAGAGAGCCCCTGATGGCCATCCTGCCGGGAGCCGCTCTGCAGGAGCTCTGGGGGCTGATGAGCGTGGCGGAGACCGCCCTGTCGGTGATCGCGGGCTTCGTGGTGGTGGCGGGCCTCATCGGCATGCTGACCACCCTGCTCGCCGGCCTCAACGAGCGGCGCCGCGAGCTCGCCATTCTGCGCTCCCTGGGGGCGGGACCTGCCCACCTCTTCCTGCTGCTGGCGCTGGAGGCGATGGCGCTCACCACGGCGGGCATCGCCCTCGGGGTGGCCGCGCTCTATCTCGGTCAGGGGCTTGCTAGCCCCTGGCTGCTCAGCCACTATGGCCTGCAAATGAGCCTGGGTCTGCCGAGCGCCTATGAGTGGCAACTGCTGGGCCTGGTCTGGCTGGCGGGCATGGTGATCGGGCTGCTGCCTGCCGCCCGCGCTTACCGCTACAGCCTGAGCGACGGCATGAGCATTCGCGTCTGACCCGACGCATCCGACCAAGAGAGAAGAACAGATGATGAAGTGGAAAATAGTGGCGCTGCTGGCCAGCCTGCTGGTGCTGCCTGCCATGGCCGCAGATTACAAGACCATCGACTGGGATATCCTCATCCCGGAGGGGGAAAAACTGCTGCCACCGCCCCAGGTCAGCCATGATGGGGACTTCTCCTCGGTGCCGCAGCCGGTGGGGGGCGTCAACAAGAAGCTGGACAATCAGGAGGTGCGGATCCCCGGGTTCGTGGTGCCCCTGGAAGGGGATGCCAAGACCATCACCGCCTTCCTGCTGGTCCCCTACTTCGGCGCCTGCATTCACGTGCCGCCCCCGCCCACCAACCAGGTGATCTACGTGAGCTACCCCAAGGGGGCGCCGGTGGATGACCTCTGGGACGCCATCTGGGTCAAGGGCAAGATGCACACCGTCAGCTCCAGCCACGAGATGGCCACCGCTTCCTACTCCATGGACGCGGTCGAGGTCAGCGTCTACGAAGAGTGAGCCCCTGATGGCCTCCCCCGGGAGGCCATTTTTTTATCCCGTGACGACCCCGGCAAAGGGATTGTTCATGGATCTGGTTGGAGTAACATTCACTACCAGACCTTGCCATCACGGAGCCAGCATGGCTGACCTGCCCCCCAAGAAAGAGAGTTCCATCCTGAGCAGCCAGGAGCAGACCCTGCGCCTGGCCCGCAGCCGCGGCATCGATGGCATGCTCACCCGCAACAGCGACAGCACCTTCGAGCAGCGCGCCACCTTTCGCCAGTTGGCGGAGCAGGCCACCCGCCAGCGCAATCTGGAATCCATCATGGTGATGGCCGCGCGCCACTGCGAAGAGACTGCCGCCGGCGGCGAGATAGACAGCGACTGGCTCACCCGCTTCCTGCAACTGGCCGAAGACATCAGCATGACCCCCATGCAGCAGTTGTGGGGCCGCATCTTCGCCCTGGAAGTCGCCACCCCGGGCCGCTTCTCCATCCGTGCCCTCAACACCCTCAAGGAGATGACCCAGCGCGAAGCCCAGCTGTTCCAGCGCATCTGCGCCCTCTCCTGTCACTACGAGGGCAGCGACGAGCAGCGTCTGCTGCTGGGCATGCACAAGGGGGCCAGCCTGCTCAGTCGCGCCAAGGTCACCCGGATGGGGCTCGGTAAATACCGGGTGCCCTACAGCGCCCTCCTGCTGTTGTGCGATCTCGGGCTGCTGCACCGTGGCGAGCTCGAATCCGGTCCCCTGCCCGCCGACGGGGTCGAGCTGGCCTTTGGCAACCAGCGCTGGCGTCTGCGCCAACGCCAGAGCAACCTCACCCTGCTCTATTACCGGCTCACCCCCATCGGCAACGAGCTTGCCCTGCTGCTGGACGAGCCCCCCCTGGAGGAGTACCTGCAGGATCTGAAAACCCTGCTCTCCACCCACCTGCAGATAGAGACCCAGATGCCGGCCCCGGTCAGCGAGCCGGATCTGCCCGCCTGAGACTGGCGGAGGCCCAGGCCCCGCCTTGCCAAATTGCGAAACCCGCCCCGCCATTGCCAAAACGGCTCCCAAAAAGCGAATCCTGACGGCAGGGGCAGACGCGAGCCCGGGCCATGTACGGCCCTCTGCGGGTTTTGAGCGCAAAAGAGACATATAGAACGCAATTTAAGCGTTTTTGGGCACTCTGGTGTACGAATTGCAACCAGACTCTCTTTCCCCTGTCAGGCAGGAAGTATCATGAGAGTCAATCAACCCGTTACCCAGCGTGAGCGCCTCTACCCGTCGCATCAGAACCTGATTTCCACCACGGATCTGGAGAGCCGCATCACCTATGCCAACGACGAGTTCTGCCAGATAGCCGGCTTCACCCTGGAGGAGCTGCAAGGGGCGCCTCACAACCTGGTCCGCCACCCCGACATGCCGCCCCAGGCGTTTGCCGACATGTGGCGCCATCTGCGGGAAGGCAAAAGCTGGATGGGCCCGGTCAAGAACCGCTGCAAGAACGGGGATCACTATTGGGTCAACGCCTTCGTCACCCCCATTCAGGACGCAAGCGGCAAGGTGGTGGAGTACCAGTCGGTGCGCACGGCGCCGGACGACGCGATCAAGCAGCGTGCGGAGCGGGTCTATGAAGAAATGCGCCGCGGCAAGACCCCCCGGGCCCTGCGCCTGCCCCCCTGCTGCCACACCCTGGGGATCCACCTCTGCCTGATGGCGCTGCTGGCCAGCCTGGTCACCCTCGGCTATCAGCACGGCCCGGGCTGGCCTCTGCTCATCGGCGCCCTGCCCCTGGTGGTTGCGCTCATCATCTGCCAGACCCTCTCCCGGCGCCTCGCCCGGCTGGAGACCCTGGCCCGCCACCGTTTCGACAACCCCTTGATGCAACTGCTGTATACCGGCCGGGTCGATCGTCTGGCTGCCGTCGAGCTCGCCATGAAGATGAACCAGGCCGAGTTCAATGCGGTGCTGGCCCGCACCCAGCAGACCTGCCAGCAGATCGTGCAGGCGGCGCAGACGGATCTGAACAATGCCGAGTCCATCACCGGCAACCTGCAACAACAGCAGGCCCAGACCAACCAGGTCGCGACCGCCATCACCGAGATGACGGCGTCCATTCGCGAGGTCTCCCACAGCTCGAGCGCCTCCTCGGACAGCCTGGACAACACCGCCGTGCTGTTTCGGGAGGGCAATCGCAGCGTGCTCGATACCGTGGCGGCGGTGGAAGGGGTTCACGGCGAGCTGCTCACCTCCCGCGCCGTGATAGAGGCGCTGGCCAGCCAGTGCCGCGCCATCGACGGCATCCTGGACGTCATCAACAACATCGCCAACCAGACCAACCTGCTGGCCCTCAATGCGGCCATCGAGGCGGCCCGGGCGGGCGAGTCCGGTCGCGGCTTCTCGGTGGTGGCGGACGAAATCCGCACCCTGGCCATCAAGACCCAATCCTCCACCGGCGAGATACAGCAGATGATAAGCCTCTTGCAGGCCAGCGCCGACGATGCCCAGCAGGCCATGGCGCAAGGGGAGCAGCTCTCCGCCAGTTGCCGCCTCAAGGCCGCCGCCACCGGCGATATCCTGCAACAGATAAGCGAACGCCTGTTGCAGGTGACCGCAGGCAGCAACCAGATAGCCCAGGCGGTGCAGGAGCAGTCCCTGGTCACCCAGGACATCCACCACAGCGTACTGGACATCAAGCGTCTGGCCGACGACTCCAGCCAGGGCAGCCGCCACGCCGTGCAGGGCATCATTGCCCTCGTGAAGCAGCTCGGGGATCTGGAGCGGCTGGTACGCCAGTTCCAGCAGCATCCCGCCACCCGGCCAACCAGCACCGCCCTGACCAGCGGCCAACCCCTGCTCGCCCGCTAAGCCTTCACGGAGGAAACCAGACCCAAAGACCGTGCGCTAACAATAAAAACGGGCCCCTGCCGTCACCGGCAGCGGGCCCCTCTTTTGGGTGGTGCATGGGCGTCTGAGCGGGTTTCAAATTCGAGTCGTCGACTGAACCCGCGGGTCTTTCACCCCGTCCCAACCACCTGCTCGTCCGTGCCAGGCCGACCCTCTCGGCTGCACCGCATGGCCCTCGGCAGGGCAATGGCCTTGCTCACTCCCCCATCCATACACCGTGAATGTTGGGCGTTGGGCCTTGAGCGTTGAGCGGGAAGCGGGAAGCGGGAAGCGGGAAGCGGGAAGCGGGAAGCGGGAAGCGGGAAGCGGGAAGCGGGAAGCGGGAAAGCGTCGGCCTTGAGATCCCTCTTATCCAACCTGCCGCAGGCCCCCGCAGCCCCCCCCCCCAATTTATTGATCTTGCCCGAGAAATCGCCCGCTCCCCCTTCCCTAACCAGCTCCGTTCGGTAACATGGCAATCGGGATCACCTCTTGTCGGAGTCAGCCATGAACCAGACCGGAGCCACAGGGAAAGCGCAGCAGGCTGGAGGCTGAAATTCAGGGGCGGTAGCCTTGCCTGAATGTTGGGAAGATCACGACCAAAGAGGTAAAAGTTTGAAAAGAAAACCAATAATAAAGCTTTCTCATATTCAAGAAGTTATCAAGTTATTTGATTCAATAAGCCAAGACGCGAGCTTACCTGATTCATATTACGAGATGTCTCGTTATATAAGCTCAACTGAATATGATGAAATGAATTTGTATGAACTTTCTTTTGAGCCTTATTTATCTATAGCTAAGCAATGTAACATGAGCTTTTTCGCCCTGTATCGGAGCAAACAACGAATATATCTTGCTCATTGTAACGATGCCGGTCACCCCCCACCTCGATGGGAAGCCCATCCTATCAAATTATCCCAACTTAAGGATATTGAGTTGATGATGTTTTTATTGCGAGATCACGCCTATCAGCTAGTGCTCAGAAACAAGCAAGGTTTAGCCTATGAAATTTAAATAATTCAATATTCCCAAATAGATAAACCGATAAGATTGATAGCATGTGATTGCCACATTCTTCTTGGTATCAATCATTAAAAAAATACAACCATAATATTCAACATGAAAGTTCTATTAATATTTTTTGGTTTTCTCTTTTTGACGAGTTCGGTGAACTCTCAGGAGATCATGACTCGCACAGCCAGCAGGGATGATGGTTCGTTTATCTCCTATTATCTTGTCCAACATATCCATGACACAGATACACTGCTGTTGATCCTGCAAGGCTCTGATTGCAATAGTGTCTTGAAAATAGAGTCCATACTCACCGAGTATAAAAATGTCTGGCCAGAAGCTGATGTGTTGCTAATCGAAAAGTACGGCATTAATCGCAAATTAAAATACAGTAAAGATGCCGAACGCAAGGATTGCCCTGCTCAGTACCTTGAAAAGGACAACCCTGCGCAGCGGGTCGCGGATATCAAAACAGTGCTCGATATCGTTAGAAAAGATGGGCAATACAAGACATTTATCCTCTTGGGCGGCAGTGAAGGTGCCGTTATCGCCAACCGGGTGAGCGCAGATATTGACTCTATCGATGCCACCATCGCCTTTAATGGTGGTGGCCGCTGGTTTATCGATGACGTCTCACACAGTATCGCTGTCAAACATAACAACCCCGATGAGGCGAGAAAAGAGATCGACGATTTCAAAGGGTTTGCCGAGCATGTTCTTAACAGCAAACCCTTTGAGCTTGACGTGAGTGGACACGGTTATCATTGGTGGCAGCAGATGCTCTCCATCGATCAGTTTGATATCCTTAAAAAGGTAAAGTCTCCTTTGCTGATCGTGCAGGGGGGAATGGATACTTCGGTATCACCGCAAAAAACAGATGAGTTGGTGCAGCGCCTTGAAGAACTCGGGAAGAACAATATCGAGTATCGGCGTTACGAAGCACTGGATCATGGGTTGAAAGACAGCGACGGGAAAAGCCTGCGCAAAGAGGTTATCCGCGATATAAATATATGGTTAAGATCAAAGCTAGGCAATCCAGCCAATAAATCCAGCGACAACTGATTGAAGGTAGACTGGCTGGTGAATATCCTATTTATACCGTGATAGCAGTTTGTTAATTCTCCTCTTGCCGAAGTCAGCTATGAGTCAGACCAGAGCCACACCACAGAGAAAACGTAACAAACTGGAGGCTGATATTCAGGGGCTGTAGACTTACCTATCCTCTCCATTGCCGATTCATTAACTTTTTTGAACCGTGCTGATGGTTTCTCTGAAATAAGAAGTAATTTTTATATGTTTATATGACACCTATTATGGTTCAATTCTCTTTCATGGAGTACGGCATTAACTGCTTACCGCCTCTACATGACGACTTAAACATGATTTCTAGCTTCATCAAAGCTCTATATTTTATTTTCATCCTTAGCAACCTTTGAGGCCCCATGGAAACAACTAGTTTTATTTCTACAAAAGTGGCGACTAAATTATTAAAGGCACTAACTAGCGTATTAAAAAACAACATTGACAATAGAAATAGAGAATTAATTAGAATTAATGATGTTTTTGGAGATTGTCAAGAACTTGCTAAGTTTTACATTCAACCTGACTGTCAACAGGTTAATCCTGCAGATGAGCTTGAGGATGAAACTATATCATCAATAAGAGCTGGGATTTTTGAAACTATAAACAAATTTTTTAATCGAGATATATTAACTAGAGATGGTGCGAGCCAGATGTTTGTCCTCGCCGATGCTGGTATGGGGAAAACCTCCTTGTTGATGATGATTAAGCTTAGCCATTTAATGTCTTTCTGGCCAAAAACTTACCAATGTAAACTCCTAAAATTAGGAGAAACGACCTTAAGTGACATTAGTAAAATAGAAAACAAAACTCAAACTGTTCTCTTGTTAGATTCATTGGATGAAGATACTCAGTGTAAGCAAGGAGGTACAATTAATCGATTAACAAGGATACTTGAAGCAACTAGTTGTTTTTACCGTGTAATAATTACTTGTCGCACACAGTTTTTTCCTGCAATAGCAGAATCTGCATTCAATACTATGGGGAAGATATCATTCAATAATTATGATTGCCCATTGATTTATCTTTCTTTATTTACAGATGAACAGGTGGATGCGTATTTGGAAGCGCGTTACCCCAGAAGATTAAAGTTCATATTTAATAAATTTCAAAATCCAAAGTTACATGATGCTAAGCAATCGATAAAAAGTATAGGTTCACTTCAATTCAGACCGTTTTTATTGTCCCATATAGAGACCTTATTGGAAAGCCACCGACAGGGAGCAACCGAGTATGAATTATATAAAGGTTTAGTAGATACATGGTTAAATCGTGAAGTCATCAAATTAAGAACACATCACAACAAACGACTTAATAAGGAAGACTTGCTTAAAGCTTGTATCTGGTTAGCTGAAACGATGCAGCGACAAGGTACTCACACCGTAGCTTTAAAGCATATTCAGCAATTATGTCATCGTGAATCTCATATTATTTTATTAAATGATCCCGCAGAGCGAGTTATCGAGGGAATTGACCATATAGATATTGGTACAAACTCTCTGCTAAATAGAAATTCATACGGTGAATTTAGATTCTCACATTTAAGCATTAGAGAGTTCCTGATAGTTTATGGCGTTGAACTTGGTATTCTTACAGATGGAAGAGATCCATTCAATAAGACTGATAACATTCTTAAATTTATTAAAACTGTAAATCAATACAAAGTAGGGCTATTCTTCAATGAGAAAAAGGGATATTTATTAACTGGTTTCAAGCTTCTAGATAGCCATCAACTAAGAAACTTAAATTTAAAACATGCATCTTTAGAATATAGTGATTTAAGAAAGGCATCATTTAACTCTTTAAATTTGGAGGGCGCAAACCTTCAAGGGGCAAACTTGGATGAAGCCAATTTAAAAGGTGCAAATTTAAAAAGAGCTAATCTTCAAGGTGCAAGTTTTCGGGGGGCCAATTTACAAGATGCAAATTTAGATCAGGCAAATTTACAAGGTGCTTGTTTTAATGGAGCAATTCTTGATGACGCAAGTCTAAGTCACGCAATCCTAATTGACGCACAATTAACCACATTAACTTCAGATACACATAACCAGAATAATACCAGCCTAAAGAATGTGAATTTCCAAATGGCAGACTTAAGTAAAGCAAACTTAGAGGGCTCCGATTTAACTGAAGCATATTTAACAGATGCAAAGCTTCATAATTCATTACTTTCTCGAGCAAATTTAAGGAATGCTCGACTTAGTGGCGCTGATTTTAAGGGGGCGATTTTAATTGAAGCCAATCTTGAGAATGCTGATCTTACCCAATCAGATCTTGGTGGAGTTGATTTTACAAATGCAAATTTTCAAGATGCCACACTGACAGGTAGCGATTTAACTCAAGCTCGTCTAACTGGTTCAAATATAAATAACGACCAACGAAATTCAGCTGTTTTTAGAAAATATGAAAATGAAAAGAAGCATGAGATAATGCCATGAAAATATTTAAATTTAATTTCTCAACCCCGTAGATTCGAATAGTAAAGCTCATTCTGACAATCGCGAATAACCCTGCCACGATATAAGCAATGGTCGGAAGGTCTCCTTGCAGGGTTGCTATCGGCAGCCTTGGAATAGCCAAGGCTCGTCGGTGTCACTATAAGCTGGATTTATGGGTTTTCCGCTGATGACCCAACTTCTGCTTATAGTGGCTGCCGCCAGCACACAAATGCTTGTTGCGGTCCACTTATCGGCCACAGGCCGCTTGTCAGATGTGCTGCCGATTCCATGACACGCTCAGAAAAAAAGAGGGTCGCTTTACCCTTGCGACACCCATCTGCGCTCTATTTGCTGCTTACGGCTTACTGCCCAGGTGATTACCCGGTTGCCGGGATAACACCGGCTCCAGACGCCACAACTAATGTAAGACGGCGCCACTCAACAACTACAGATAGTTCCCCTGTCGTAGGGCAGTCAGCAACTCATCCACCAGCCTTGCCGGCGTTTAGCAGGTGGATTTCCGGCAGCTCCGGTGCCTCGTAGGCGGAGTCGATACCGGTGAAATTGCGGATTTAGCCCTCGCGCCTTCTTGTAGGCCCCTTGGGATAGCCGCGAGCAGTGCATCGACATTCTCCTCGATAAAACCATCAGTCAAGTTGATGGGTTTATCTAATTTTGCAGGTCCTCCTTCATCATTGTAAGCACAATATTTTCACCTCCAATTAGCTGATACAAGGTAAAGGAAAACCTATCAGGAAGAGAATTATGAGAGCCTTATCTTGACACACCACCAATACATGGAATAATTATGATAATTGAATGCCCGAAATGTTTTAAGAAAAATGATTTACATCTAGAGGCAAAAGTTAAATGTGGTCATTGCCAAGAAGAATTAACAGGAAGCACTTTCAAAAAACCGATTATGTCAGGCGGCGCTATATTAGTTATTGGCCTAGTGAGTGGACAAATAGCTGACTATGCTTTGTTTGATAATCGATATCCAATGCACGTCGAGTATTCTATTGTTGATGCATGTGCCAACTCAAGTCCTGAGCTGATAAGTAAAAATATCTATATTGATAGAAGGAATGTTTGTTTATGTGCAATGCAAGGCACTATGAATGAGATCTCATACATCAGATACAAGGTTGATAAAGAAAGCTTTTTATCAGCGTTTCGAAAAAACTCTAATGAGTGTATGAGGCGGGAAGGCTAGCTTCACCGCCTTTTCTTATCTAGAGTTATTTGCCACTTTTTGAAGGTGCGTTTCCTCTTCCTCCTCCTGAGGGATTGCCCGTCGTCGACGGCCAGTTACCACCTGTTCCTGTGTGTGAAGAAGGGCCTCGACTACTGCCCCCCTTACCAGCATTACCTGCATTACCTGAATGTGAAGTGCTACCTTTTGCCATATCTCATCACTCCCTATATAAGTTCACATATCCAGAGTCATACTGGACATGTAAACATTAATGATGATGTGGGGGACATTTGGAGACAAAGATGCAACCAGATGATTTTGCAGTAAAAATTAAAAATGAGATGTCTAGGATCGGCTGGAGCCTTAATGATTTTGTCATGGAGTATGATAAGTATCACTCATATAAATCAAAGCTCACCATTGACTCGCTAAAAAAACAGTTATCAAGAAAAACAACCAACCAATCCTTACTTAAAAATTACCTTGACTTCATCTATCAGCATGAGACATGGAGGAAACTAGATAATATCAAGCCCTTATTTATCGATGATGAACTTGAGGGTGAATTCATTATTGAAATGGCCAAAATATCATGCGAAATCACAAAGACACTGAAAAAAACCTAGTTTCCTCCACCGTCTGAATGCAACAATCTGGCATACAGCTTGGTAAGTACTCATCTCGGTCACAGACAGATTTTCTTTTCCTTGACCACCTGCACTGAGGCAACAATGCAGTGTCGTGAGACAGGAATTTCGAGAGATGGAAGTAAATGTAATCCCTTTGACCAACACTGTCGGAACTTTATCAGGGGGAATTAGAGGCGCTCGACAATATAGAGCTAATCTGCGGAGGGAATCCTTTATTTTCACGTTTATTGCGCCCAAGTTCAGCCAGCAATAGACAAAGGGGCAAACGCCCCCCTGTTTATCAAAATTCGACGCTGACAACCGACCTTAATCAATCAACCCCCGCTGCCGCAGAGCCGTCAGCAGCTCATCCACCAACACCGCCACCGGCTTGCCGGCGTTGAGCAGATGGATTTCCGGCTGCTCGGGCGCCTCGTAGGCGGAGTCGATACCGGTGAAGTTACGGATCTCGCCCGCCCGCGCCTTCTTGTAGAGCCCCTTGGGGTCACGCTCTTCACACACGCTAAGGGGCGCATCGACAAACACCTCGACAAACTCCCCTTCACCCACGAGATTGCGCACCAGTTGCCGCTCGGCACGGAACGGCGAGATAAAGGCGGTGAGGACGATCAGTCCCGCATCCACCATCAGTTTTGCCACTTCGCCGACCCGGCGGATATTCTCCTGGCGGGCGGCGTCATCGAAGCCGAGATCGCCACAGAGGCCGTGGCGCACATTGTCCCCATCCAGCAGATAGGTGTGCTTGCCCGAGGCGGCCAGCGCCTGCTCCAGCGCCCCCGCCAGGGTGGACTTGCCCGCCCCGGAGAGTCCGGTGAACCAGATCACCAGGGGCTTTTGCCCCTTCTGCTCGGCCCGGCTCTGTTTGTCGACGGCATGGGCATGCCACACGATATTGCTCATCCAACACTCCTTGATTGGCGCTCACGCCGCGATACTGAAAACTGTCCGCTACCGCGGGAAGCCGCCTCGCGATGAGGCGGCAAGGTGCTGATGCCCTGATATTGCGCATGCAACCCCCTGATTGGCGCTCACGCCTGGATGCCAGTGCCCTGGCACTCCCCTGCATCATAAGCAGCCTTGATAAAAGCTGCGTTAACATAAGCAGCCCTTAACACATTCCCCGGTATCAGACCTTAAAACGGAAACAGCAGGGGCACCATGACGATCACCCCGAGGCTGTAGGCCAGGGAGACCGGCAGGGCCAGCTTGAGATAATCCGGCATCTTGTAGTTGCCCGCCGCATAGACCATCAGGTTGGTCTGGTAGCCGTAGGGCAGGATAAAGCTGGAGCTCGCCCCGAACAGCACCGCCAGAATGAATGGCATGGTGGAGACGTCCATGCTGAGCGCCAGCTGGAATCCCATGGGAAAGGCCAGGGCCGCCGCGGCGTTGTTGCTCATCAGCTCGGTCAGCACCAGGGTAAACAGGTAGATGCCGATAAAGGCGATAAAGGGACTGGCCCCGTTAAACTCCCCCATCAGCCAGTCGGCGATGAGCTTGGCCAGGCCGCTCTTCTCCAGCTGATCGGCGATGGCCAGCGCCCCGCCCACCACCAGCCAGATATCCAGCGGAAAGCGGCGGCGGATCTCGTCCAGGGTCAGGATGCGGGAGAAGAGCAGCACCACCAGCATCACCAGCAGCCCCTTGAAGAGCGGCACCAGATCGAGCACAGACAGGGTCAGCACCCCGAGGAACCCCGCCACCACGGCGGCGCTGCGCGTGGCATCGAGCCGGGTGGAGGCCTCCAGCCCGCTCACCACCACGAACTCCCGGGAGAGGGACTTGTTGCCCGCAAACTTGGGGCCGGGGGCCAGCAGCAAGGTGTCCCCTGCGTGCAGTTCAATCTGGCCGAGGCCGCCGGTGAGCTGGGTCTCGCCCCGGCGCACCGCCAGCACTACCGCATCGAAGTGGGTGCGAAATTCCGCGTCCTTGATGGTCTGACCCACCAGGCGCGAGCTGTGGCTGACGATCACCTCCACCAGGTGCTGGCCGTTGAGGCGGTGCTGGCCGTAGAGATCCAACCCTTTGAGCTCCTGCAACACGCCGACGCTCTCCACGTCGCCGCAGAACAGCAGCATGTCCCCCTCGTGCAGCTCGTGTTCCGGCTGCACCGGGCAGATCACCTGGTTGCCCCGGATGATTTCGGCAAGATAGAGGCTTTTCAGGCTGCGCAGGCCGTTCTCCTTGACGCTGCGCCCGGCCATGGGCGAGCCGGGGCCCACCTTGGCCTCGAGAAAATAGCCGGATTCCCGGCTCATCTCGGTGTCCTGCTCCGGCAGGTGGCGGGCAAACAGCAGCACGGCCACCAGACCGGTCAACAATGTGCCGGCTCCCACCATAAAGAAGTCGAACATGCCGAGCGGCTTGGCCCCCATCTTGATGAGGAAGCTGTTGACGATGAGGTTGGTGGAAGTGCCGATCAGGGTCAGCACACCGCCAAAGGTCGCCGCGAAGCACATGGGCAACAGCAGCCGTGAGGGCGCATGGTTGGGGTTGCGTTTGACCGCCCCCAGCATGGACGCCACCACGGCGGTGTTGTTGACGAACGCCGACAGGAAGGCGGTGGAAAACCACACCTTCACCAGCACCTTGTTGAAGGAGCCGGTGCCCACCAGGTTGGCAAACCAGCTCATGACCCGGGTCTTCTCCACCGCGAGCGATACCAGCAGCAGCAACACCAGGGTCAGCAGGGCGCTGTTGGTGTAGCCCGCCACCACGGCGTTGATGTCCGCCAGGCCGCTCAGGTAGGTGATGAGCACGGCGCCCGAGAAGAGCAGCGCCGGCCGGAGTTTGCCCTGGATCAGCAGGGCGACGAGGGCAGCCAGCAGACCCAGCACCAGGGATTGTTGCCAGGTCATGGGCTTACTCCTTGCCGGAATCGTTGCTGATGGTCAGCGCCTGCCAGTGGGGGAAGTGCTTGCGCACCAGGGCGTTGAGCTCCACTTCGAACTCGCTGTATTGCCCTGCCATCACCTTGGCCGCGAGCCCTTCCACTATCATGCCGGCGCCCACGGTGACGTTGGTCAGCCGGTCGATGAGGATGAAGCTGCCGGTGTCGCGGATCTCCTTGTAGGGGTCGAACGCCACCGGGTCGGTCAGGCTGAATTCGCACAGGCCGATCTCGTTGAGCTTGAGCTCGGAGGCGGGCAGCTCGTCGAGCTTGTTGATCTCGATGCGGTGGCGGATGGCCTCCACCTGGCCACGGCTCTTCTTGGTGGCCAGCTTGACGTCATAGACCCGGCCCGGTTGCAGGGACTCTTCCCCCATCCAGACGATGTGAGCCAGCACGTTCTGGGTCACCTGGGGCTTTTTCGCCGCATCCACCAGCAGGTCGCCGCGGCTGATGTCGATCTCGTCCGCGAAGGTGACCGTGATGGCCTGACCCGGCAGGGCGTACTCCAGATCCCCGTCGAAGGTGACGATGCGGGTCACCGTGCTCTCTTTGCCGGACGGCAGCACGGCAAGCTTGTCGCCCACCCGCAGGATGCCGGAGGCCAGGGTGCCCGCGAAGCCGCGAAAATCGAGGTTGGGGCGGTTCACGTACTGCACCGGCAGGCGCACCGGGTGACGCTCCAGCTCGCGCTCCACTTCGGCAGACTCCAGCAAGGAGAGCAGGGTCTCACCCTGATACCAGGCCAGCTTGTCGCTCGGGTTCACCACGTTGTCACCGTCTAGGGCCGAGACCGGCACGATGTGGATGGTGTCGACGCTGAGCTTCTTGGCGAATTCGCGGTACTCCAAGCTGATGCGCTCGAACACCTCCTGGCTGAACTCCACCAGGTCCATCTTGTTCACTGCCACCACGAACTGCTTGATGCCGAGCAGGCTCGCGATAAAGCTGTGGCGGCGGGTCTGATCCAGCACCCCTTTGCGGGCGTCGATCAGGATGATGGCCAGATCGCAGGTGGAGGCGCCGGTGGCCATGTTGCGGGTGTACTGCTCATGGCCCGGGGTGTCCGAGATGATGAATTTGCGCTTGGCGGTGGAGAAATAGCGGTAGGCCACGTCGATGGTGATGCCCTGCTCGCGCTCCGCCTGCAGGCCGTCCACCAGCAGGGCCAGGTCCAGCTTCTCGCCGGTGGTGCCGAGCTTCTGGCTGTCGGACTCCAGTGCCTTCAGTTGATCTTCATAGATCTGCTGGGAGTCGTGCAGCAGGCGGCCGATGAGGGTGCTCTTGCCGTCGTCCACGCTGCCGCAGGTGAGAAAACGCAGCAGGCTCTTGTGCTGCTGGGCGTGCAGGTAGGCTTCAATGCCCTGTTCGCTGATGGCGGTCTGAATGTGGTTGTTCATGTTGCGATTCCTTAGAACATTTTTTAGAAATAGCCCTGACGCTTCTTCTGCTCCATGGAGCCGGCCTGATCGTGGTCGATGAGCCGCCCTTGCCGCTCGCTCGAGGTGGTGATCAGCATCTCTTCGATGATCTCCGGCAGGGTGGTGGCATTGGATTCGATGGCCCCGGTCAGCGGGTAGCAGCCGAGGGTACGGAAGCGCACCAGCTCCTGCTTCACTTCGTCTTCCGGGCCGATGGGCATGCGATCGTCATCCACCATGATCTTGATGCCGCCGCGATCCACCACGGGGCGCATGGCCGCGAAGTAGAGCGGGACTATGTCGATGTTCTCGAGATAGATGTATTGCCAGATGTCCAGCTCGGTCCAGTTGGAGAGCGGGAAGACACGGATGCTCTCCCCCTTGTTGACCTGGCTGTTGTAGACGCGCCACAGCTCCGGGCGCTGGTTCTTCGGATCCCAGCGGTGGGACTTGTCACGGAAGGAGTAGACGCGCTCCTTGGCGCGGGATTTCTCCTCATCGCGACGGGCACCACCGAAGGCGGCATCGAAGCCGTATTTGTTGAGCGCCTGCTTGAGCCCCTCGGTCTTCATGATGTCGGTGTGCTTGCTGCTGCCGTGCACGAAGGGGTTGATGTCCATGGCCAGACCGTCCGGGTTCTTGTGGACGATGAGATCCAGCCCGAACTTTTTGGCGGTCTCGTCCCGGAACTTGATCATCTCCTTGAACTTCCAGTTGGTGTCCACGTGGAGCATGGGGAAGGGGATCTTGCCCGGGTAGAAGGCCTTGCGGGCCAGGTGCAGCATGACGGAGGAGTCCTTGCCGATGGAGTACATCATCACCGGGTTTTCAAATTCGGCGGCCACCTCGCGGATGATATGGATGCTCTCGGCTTCCAGTTGCTGCAGGTGAGTCAGTCGCTCGCGGGTGACACCTGCACGGATGCTCTGTGCATCGGATGGCTGCAGTTGGGTCAGTCTTTCACGGTCCATGTCTGGGTCCTCGGTTCATTGCTATCGCACCTGCTCGGGGCGCGGTGTTGGTTCAGTTCGGTGCCGCCTTGGCCGCACCGTCAAATCGATTCGGGTCTCGCCCTTCAGGCCAGGCTCACCAGCTTGAGCTCGTGGCCGCTTTCTGCCTCCTGCCCCTGTTCGCCAAACCAGGCGAGTTGCTGGCGCAGGGCCACCACTTCACCGATGACGATGAGGGAGGGGCTCACCGCCTGCTGGGCCAGCTCGGCCAGATCCGCCAAGGTGCCGGTCAGCACCCGCTGACGGGCCGTGGTGCCCCGCTCGATGATGGCGATGGGGGTGGCGGCGCGTCGGCCATGGCTCACCAGTTGCTGCTGGATATGCTCGGAGCGCATCAGCCCCATGTAGATGACCAGGGTCTGGTTGGTGGCCGCAAGCTGCTGCCAGTCGGGCTCCTTTCCCTCCTTCTGGCAGTGGCCGGTGATGAAGACGGCGCTCTGGGCATGGTCGCGGTGGGTGAGCGGAATGCCCGCATAGGCGGTGGCACCGGCGGCGGCGGTGATGCCGGGCACTACCGAGAAGGGAATGCCCTCCTCGGCCAGCACTTCCAGCTCCTCGCCGCCACGACCGAACATGAAGGGATCGCCCCCCTTGAGGCGCACCACCCGGTTACCCGCTTTGGCGTATTCCACCAGCAGGCGGTTGGTCTCTTCCTGGGGCACGCTGTGGGCACCCGCCTTCTTGCCGACCGACACCAGGGTGGCGTCGCGGCGCACCAGGTCCAGGATCTCGGGGGAGACCAGCTGGTCATAGAGCACCACTTCGGCCTGCTGGATCTGTTGCAGCGCCTTGAGGGTCAGCAGGCCAGGATCTCCCGGGCCCGCCCCTACCAGCACCACTTCTCCCACTTCGGTACGGGCTTTGTCCAGTCCCTCGTTCAGCCACTGCTCGGCACCCTGCCAATCGGCTTTCTCAATCAGACCGGCCAGGGTGTTGGAGGCAAAGGCGCGCTCCCAGAAGCGGCGGCGATCGGAGAGGGAGGTCAGCACCTGCTTGGCCCGGCGGCGCACCCGGCCGGAGAGCTCCGCCAGACCGCCAAGATGGCGGGGCAGCAGGCTCTCGAGTCGCTCGCGCAACAGACGCACCAGCACGGGGGCCTTGCCGCCGCTGGAGACGGCCACCACGATGGGGCTGCGATCGATGATGGAGGGGAAGATAAAGCTGGAGCGCTCGGGGTCATCCACCAGGTTGACGAACAGACCGCGCTCGGTGGCGCTCTGGTAGACCAGGGCGTTGACCTCGAGATCGTCGGTCGCGGCCACCACCAGGATCTGCCCTGCCAGGTGGGCCGGGTCGAAACGCGTCGCCACATGGGTGAAGCGACCGGCAAATTCATGGAACTCGGGCTCGATCGCGGGAGAGACCAGGGTGATCCGGGCACCTGCCGCCAGCAGCAGGCGCGCCTTGCGCAGGGCAACCTCGCCCCCGCCCACCAGCAGTACCGGGCGGCCTTCCAACCTGGCAAACATAGGTAAATAATCCATCAGGGCCCGCTCCTCGGCATCGCGACATCTGGGGCGACTATAGGCAGGAGCGCTTATCCCTCAAAATAATAAAAAATGCTCTTTAATGCGTTTTGGTAATTAGTAAAGCCGTGTAGCGGCAATAGAGAAGCGAATCTGCTTGTGGTGGATGGCACCAGACCCTAGGCTAGTGAAAGTGTTTCATAAGGAGCTTAATCATGAATGAGTCATTGATTGTATTGGGGATCTTCATATTCCTGGTACTCGCCACCCTGAGTGCCGGCATCAAGATAGTGCCCCAGGGTTACAACTGGACCGTGGAGCGCTTCGGCCGCTACACCCGCACCCTCTCCCCGGGCCTCAACCTGCTGATCCCCTACATCGACCGCATCGGCCACAAGATCATCATGATGGAGCAGGTGCTGGACATCCCGGCCCAGGAGGTGATCTCCCGGGACAACGCCAACGTCACCATCGACGCCATCAGCTTCGTGCAGGTGGTGGATGCCCGCAAGGCGGGCTACGAGGTCAACGATCTCACCAGTGCCATCCGCAATCTCACCATGACCAACATGCGGACCGTGCTCGGCGCCATGGAGCTGGACGAAATGCTCTCCCAGCGCGACACCATCAACGAGAAGCTGCTGCGCACCATGGATGCGGCCACCGCCCCCTGGGGCATCAAGGTGACCCGGATCGAGATCAAGGATGTGCGCCCGCCCCTCGCCCTGGTGGAAGCCATGAACGCCCAGATGAAGGCCGAGCGCCAGAAGCGAGCCGAGGTGCTGGAGGCCGAAGGGGTGCGCCAGTCCAAGATCTTGAAGGCCGAGGGGGAGAAGCAGTCCCAGATCCTGAAAGCCGAGGGTGAGCGTCAGGCCGCCTTCCTCGCCGCTGAAGCGCGGGAGCGGGCCGCCGAGGCGGAAGCCAAGGCGACCCACATGGTCTCCCAGGCGATCGCCGAGGGCGACATGCAGGCCATCAACTACTTCGTGGCCCAGAAATACACCGAGGCCCTGGCCCGCATCGGTGAAGGCCCCAACAGCAAGATCATCATGATGCCCCTGGAAGCGGGTAGCCTGATAGGTTCGGTGGCGGGCATGGCCGAGCTGTTCAACAAAGACGGCAAGGCGGGCAAATCATGACAGCCCTGTTCGAGGGGCTGACCCACTGGCACTGGCTGGGACTCGGCTTCGTGCTGCTGGCCATCGAGGTGATGGGGTCGGTGGGCTTCCTGCTCTGGACCGGCATCGCCGCCCTGGAGGTGGGACTCTTGCTGCTGGTCTGGCCCTTCGGCTGGCAGGCGCAGTTGCTGCTCTTCGCCCTGCAATCCCTGCTCACCACCTGGGCCTGGTGGCGCTGGCAGCATCGCCGGGATCGCTCCGGGCTGGATGCCGCCGCTCCCATCAACGAGCGGATGCAAAGCTACATGGGCCGCGAGCTGACCCTGCTGGACGAGGTCAGCCAGGGGATGAGCCGGGTGCATCTGGACGACACCGTCTGGACGGTGCGCTGCAACGCGCCGCTGCCGGCCGGCAGCCGGGTCAAGGTGGTGGGGGCCGACTCCCACATCCTGCTGGTGGAACCCCTCGGCTGACCGGGCAGCGCCCCGCCATGGCCATAAAAAAACGGGCCCGGCGCGAGTGCGCCGGGCCCGTTTTTCAATGAGGTGCTGGCTTAGTTGGCCTTGGCATCGCTCACGGCAGCTTCAGCCTTGGTGGCCACGTCAGCGGCAGCCTTCTCGACAGTAGCGGAAGCTTCGGAAGCAGCCTTCTCGACGGTAGCAGACGCTTCGCTAGCGGCTTTCTCGACAGTGGCAGCAACGTCTGCGGCCGGGGTCGCAGCCGGAGCGGCAGCTTCTTCTTTCTGACCACAGGCGGTCAACATCAGACCCAGGATACCGGCTACCAGTACTTTGTTCATGTGCATACCCTCAAAAAAAGATGGAGAGATGGTGCAGGGACCATCACTGTACGCCCCGGCTCCTGTCGGCACACCGGCCGCTGGAGCCCGAAGGCGCGCGAAATATATCCCCATATGCGGCCGATGAAAACGCGTATCACAATGATATTTTCTCGTTGGCATGATAAGAAACACTGCTGCAACGACAAATATTAATATAAAACACCAATTCATCACCACATTCGCACAACAAATCGCCAATTACCTGACGATTGCCAGTCAGCCATTGTCTTTCTGTCAGGCTCTCGGCGCTGTCGGATAACGCCGTCAGTCAGACAGCTTCTGACAAGGCAGGCGCCGCCCCTGCTGGTCGCTCTCCCGGGCCAGGTCCAGCAAGGCCATCACCGCCAGGGCCTCGTCGGCCGGCACCGGGTTCTCCCCCTCTCCCCGGATGGCGGCGCAGACACCGCGATAGTAGGCGCCGTAGTCCCCCGCTTCGCCAGCCACGGTCTGCTGCACGAGCTGACCATCGCGGATCCGGCTGAGCTGGCCGGGGGCGGGATCCACGCCCCAGTCCGCCGCCGGAGGCCGCTTGCCCTCCTTGAGCTGCTCCTCCTGCACGTCCATGCCGAACTTGATGAAGGAGCCCTGACTGCCGTGCACCACGAAGCGGGGCATCACGGCCGACACCAGACAACTGCCGTGCAGAATGACCCGCATCTCGCCATAACCCAGCACCACATGGAAGTAGTCGTCCGCCAGGGCCCCGGGGCGCTGCTTGCCCAGATCCGCCTGCAACCAGTCCGGCTGGCCGAACAGCTGGAGCGACTGATCCAGGATATGGGGGCCGAGATCGAACCAGAGACCGGAGCCCGGGCCGCCCGCCTCGCGCCAGCGCTGGCGCACCTCGGGGCGATAACGGTCGAAGTGGGATTCGAACTGGGCGACTTGCCCCAACGCCCCCTCCGCCAGCAGACGGCGCACCGTGAGGAAGTCCCCGTCCCAGCGCCGGTTGTGGAAGATGCTGAGCAGCCGCTGCTGCTTCTCCGCCAACTCGACCAGCGCCTTCGCTTCGGCCAGATCCAGGGCGAACGGTTTGTCGATCACCACGTGCTTGCCCGCCAGCAGGGCCTCGCGAGCGATGGGGGCGTGGGTGTCGTTGGGGGTGGCGATCACCACCAGATCGAGGCTGTCATCGGCCAGCACCTGCTCCAGGGTGCCGACCCGGGTGCCGGGCAACGCGGCCTGTACCTTGGCGGCATCCCGGCTCACCACCCAGCGCAGGGTCAGGCCCGGGGTCGTGGCCAGGAAGGGGGCGTGAAAGGTCTGTCCTGCGAAGCCGTATCCCACCAGGGCGGCGTTGATTGTGTGGCTCATCCGGTTTTCTCCACGGGTCTGTGATCATGCGAGGCAGGCGGGTCGCCTGAAAAAGAGAAGGGGGCTCAAGGCCCCCTGAGTGTGCTCATCAGAGCACAGGATTTATTGCAAACACAAGCGGCGACCCTGGCGGGTCATCAGCATCACCAGCGGGGGCAGCAACAGCCACATGTGCAGGGCCAGCTGGTTCAGGGGATCCGGCATCAGCCAACCGGTGATCCCCACCAGGGCGCCGGAGCCGCTCATCTGGAACAGGCCGAGCAGGGCGGCCGCAGTGCCGGCGCAGTGGCCGAAGGGGGCCAGCGCCATACCGGCGGCGGCGCCCAGGATCATCGCAAAGCCGATGCTGGAGAGGAACACCGGGCCCATCATGGCCAGCGGGTGCGGGATGTGCATGGCCAGGGTCAGGGTGATGGCGGAGAGCAGCAGCACCAGCAGGCCGATGCGCAGGGTCCGTCTTGGCCCTACCCGGGCGATGAAGCGCGGGGCCAGGAAGCAGGCCAGGATGTTGAGTGCCGCATTGGCGGTGAACCAGTGGCTGAAGCCACTCATGTCCAGCCCCAGGGTCACCATCAGTTGTACCGGTGCCGCCGTCACGTAGGCGAGGATCACCGCCATCGCCAGCATGCACAGCGCCGCGTTGAACAGGAAGCTCGGGGAGCGCAGCACCGGGCTGTAGCGGGACCAGCTGATGAGCGGGCCAGCACTGCTGGTCTCCTCAGGGCGGGTTTCCGGCATACGCCACAGCAGCCAGCTGCCGACCACGACGGCATAACCCGCCATGAACCAGAAGTTCGCCGACCAGCCCGCCTTGGCGGTGAGCCAGCCACCCAGCAGGGGCGCCAGTGCGGGGATAAAGCAGATGGCACCGTTCAGATAGGAGATCATCTGACCGCTCTTCTTGGGGCCATAGCTGTCACGGACCACCGAGAAGGCGGCCACCGAGGTGGCGCAGGCCCCGAAGCCTTGCAGCACCCGCGCCAGCATCAGCTCGCCCAGGCTGGCGGCAAAGCCGGCTGCCAGGGCGCTCAGGCCGTAGAGCAGCACGCCCCCCAGGGCAATGGGTTTGCGCCCGTAGCGATCGGCGAGCGGCCCCACCAGCAGTTGCCCCAGACCCATGCTGAACAGGAACCAGGTAATGGTGCCCTGCATCAGGGTCACTTCGGCCCCCAGCTGCTCGGCCATCTGGGGGATGGCAGGCAGATAGATGTCGATGGCCAGCGGGCTGAACAACACCAGGAGTACAAGCAAAAGAATCAATGGCATCAGTCACCTCAAGCCCTAGGAATATCGATTGGGCCGCGAGTCTACTGACTCAGAGTAATGAATTGAAATGGTATTTAATCACTTCGGTTATTCCCTGCTGGAAACATGTATCTCTTCTACCTCTCAGGGGGTGGAACCAGGATCCCCCGTTGGCACCGGATCCCGGGCAATTGGCGCTTTTACTAAACCCCTCCCCCGCATAGAATGCGCAGATTATTTTTGCGGAGGTGTGTGATGAACAAGCTTGTCCTGGCAACAGGGAACCAGAAAAAGGTGAAGGAATTGGCCGCCATGCTGGCCGATATGAAGATCCAGGTGATCCCGCAGAGCGAGTTTGCAGTCTCCGATGCCGACGAGACCGGCACCACCTTCGTCGAGAATGCCATCATCAAGGCCCGCCACGCCGCCCGCGTCACCGGCCTGCCCGCCGTGGCCGACGACTCCGGCCTGGAAGTGGATCTGCTGCACGGCCGCCCCGGCGTCTACTCCGCCCGTTTTGCCGGTGCCGGTGCCAGCGACAAGGAGAACATCGACAAGCTGCTGGCCGAGCTCAAGGGCGCGCCGGATTACCTGAAAAGCGCCCGTTTCTGGTGCGTGCTGGTCTACATGCGCCACGCCGACGATCCCACCCCCATTATCTGCCAGGCGAGCTGGGAGGGGATGATCATCGACGAACCCCGCGGCCAGCACGGCTTCGGCTACGACCCCGTGTTCTTCGTGCCCGACCACGACTGCACCTCGGCCCAGATGCCGGCGGAGCTCAAGAACCAGCTCAGCCACCGTGGCCAGGCCCTGGCCAAGCTCAAAGCGGCCCTGGCGGCGGTCAACTAAAGCGCTGTCTCCCGCCGCGTTGTCATCTACAATGGGGGCCGTCGGCCCCCGTTTCGTTCGCGGCGCCCCGCCCGTTGTCACTGGCAACCAGGGCTACCCGACCCCTTTTGATTGTTGAATACTGGAAATCCCATGCTGCAACTGCCGCCCCTCTCCCTCTATATCCACGTGCCCTGGTGCGTCCAGAAGTGCCCCTACTGCGACTTCAACTCCCACGCCCAGAAGGGGGAGCTGCCCCACCTCGAGTACGTGGCGGCCCTGCTGGAGGATCTGGAGCAGGATCTGCACTGGGCCCAGGGGCGCCCCCTCTCTTCCATCTTTATCGGTGGCGGCACGCCGAGCCTGCTCTCCGTCGACGCCATGCAGGCGCTGCTGGACGGGGTGCGCGCACGCATCGCACTGACCCCGGACTGCGAGATCACCATGGAGGCCAACCCGGGCACGGTGGAGGCGGACAAGTTCGCCGGCTTCCAGCGGGCCGGCATCAACCGCATCTCCATCGGGGTGCAGAGCTTCCAGCAGGAGAAATTGACCCGGCTCGGCCGCATCCACGGCCCCGAGGAGGCGCGCAAGGCCGCCGAGCTGGCCCACGCCATCGCGCTTCCCACCTTCAACCTGGATCTGATGCACGGCCTGCCGGATCAGAGCCTGGACGATGCGCTCTACGACCTGCAGCAGGCCATCGACTGCGCGCCGCCGCACCTCTCCTGGTATCAGCTCACCATAGAGCCGAACACGGCATTCGCCTCCAAGCCCCCCACGTTGCCGGAAGATGACACCCTGTGGGACATCTACGAGCAGGGCCACGCCATGCTGACCGCCCGGGGCTATCAGCAGTACGAGATCTCGGCCTATGCCAAAGAGGGGTATCAGTGCCGCCACAACCTCAACTACTGGCGCTTTGGCGACTATCTGGGGATCGGCTGCGGCGCCCACGGCAAGGTGACGGATCTCGCGAGCCAGCAGATCCTGCGTACCGCCAAGGTGAAGCATCCGAAAGGTTATCTGGATCCGAGCCGCCCCTATCTGGACGAGCAATGGCAAGTGAGTGCGGACGATCTGCCGCTCGAGTACTTCATGAACCGGTTCAGATTGTTTGAACCGGCCCCCAAGGCGGAGTTCGAGGCCTTCACGGGGCTACCGCTGGAGCGGGTAGAGACCATGCTCGCCATCGCCCGGACCAAGGAACTTATCGAGGATCTTGGCGACAGCTGGCAGCTCACGTCCCTGGGGCATCGCTACCTCAACGTGCTGCTCGAACTCTTTATGGACGAATGAGGTAACCGCCTTTAACCAGATGAAACACAAGCGGGGCACCATGAGCGCCCCGCTTGTTTTGGTTCCAAGAACCTGTTCACGGTCTGTCGCGAGAGGCTGTCAGCAAGGTGAAGAGCAGCGCAGGAACCGGAGTGTGTAAGTACACATGAGGATTGCGAGCAGCGCATGAGCCTTGATCACGGCCTCGCAGCAAGATCGTGGACAGGTTCCAAAGCAGGAACCCGCTCAGCAGCAGACGCTTACCATCTGCTGTTGGCCGGGCTCCCACCGCTTGCCGTGCTTGGCCTTGCGCTGATAGCTGCCCTTACCCTTCTTGCTCGGCTCGACCCGGGCCTGGAACAGGGGGGAGGTCACCAGTGCCTTGAGGTGGTTGTCCTGAATGATGCCGCGCTGATGTTCGCAGGCGGGTTCGGCGGTGACACAGGTCACCTTCTTCTTGGCCATATGGGCTCCTTGATGGGGTTGTCGTGTTTGCCTATCATCCCTGCCTGGAAGGGCAGGTGGCGAAAAACGCGCCGATTGTGCGCCTCTTGCCTCCCCCGTGCAAGCT
Organism: Aeromonas sp.; assembly: GCF_050252055.1. Lineage (NCBI taxonomy): Bacteria > Pseudomonadati > Pseudomonadota > Gammaproteobacteria > Aeromonadales > Aeromonadaceae > Aeromonas > Aeromonas sp. The sequence continues at coordinate 57,529 of NZ_JBFWLQ010000004.1, forward strand.
GTCAGGCGGGGTGATAGATAACCCGCACCAGGCCGCTTGGCAGCACGGCGCTCGACACCGGTCTCAACCCTGCGGGGAGAGGCCCGGTAAAGAGCGGGATCCCGCCCCCCAGGGTGACCGGCACCCAGAACAGGGTCAGCTCGTCCACCAGGGCCCCCTGCAGACCCTGCCTCACCAGCTCCCCGCCATCCAGATAAAGGTGACGGCTTCCCCCCTGCCACAACTCGTCCAGCACCTGCGCCAGCGCCCCCTGCCGGAAGGAGACCCGAGGACGGGGGTCGGCGGGCCTGTGGGTCAGTACCACCAGCGGCTTGTCCCCGTAGGGCCACTCGGGAAAGGCGCTCACGATATCGTAGGTGTTGCGCCCCATCAGCAGGGTGTCCGCGCTCGCCATCAGGGCGCTGTAGCCGGTCTCCTCCGGCCCGTCGCCACCATAGGGGGCCAGCCATGCCAGATCGCCCCCCTCCCCGGCGATGAAACCGTCGAGGGAGAGGGCGAGAAAGGCGGAGACCCGGGGCCGGCGCAGCTCAGTGCTCATGGTCGTGGTGCTCGTGGCGGGAAGGGGCGCCGGACTCCAGGGTCTCGAGGATGGCGCAGTGCTCCGCCGAGCGCGGGCCGCCGCAGCAGATGTCGGAGAGAGCCTTGAGGTTCTCGCGAAAACGGGTCAGCTCCAGGAGCTTCTGCTCCACCTGTTCGAGCTTGGTGTCGGCCACCGCCTTTACCTCCTGGCAGGTGACCTTGGCCTTGTTGGTGTCCAGGGCGAGCAGCTCGCCGATGTCCGCGAGGGAGAAGCCCACCGACTTGGCGCGGATGATGAATTCCAGCCGCCGCCTGTCCTGCTCCCCGTAGAGGCGATAGCCGGATTCGTTGCGAATGCCCGGCGAGATGAGGCCGTTCTTCTCGTAAAAGCGCAGGGTGTCGGCCTTCACCCCGCACGCCTTGGCCAGTTCACCGATCCGATACATGGTCTTCTCCCCCCGCATGACATTCCCGACATGGTACTCAATATAAACCGGCCTCCACTATCACCTCTTTGCCCGGCGATTGCCAGTCAAAGGCAGGAAAGCAGCAGCTAACCCCCCACTTGCCGGCCATTTATCCCCAAAACACTGAAAAGACAAACGTTTCACAAAAATTCACCAGAAAACGTTTAACGCCGCATCCCACAAGGGTTTGTCTCTTTAAAAAATCCACCACAGGTCACATTTTTTGTGTAGAATACGCGCCCACAAGAGAGCGTCGCGTCAAGCGGGCATTTCCTAAAACGCTTTTGCCAACGGCCGCCCCGGGCGAGAGTGGTTTGCGAAATCCCCCACTTCCATTTATTTGGGGACTCTCTGTGTGTTGAGCCTCGCCTCCCATGGAACGGTCCCCGTTATGCTGAGGACGATAGTGTGATGGAACAAGCTCGACCCATTCGCCGTGCACTGCTGAGTGTGTCTGACAAGACTGGCATCCTGGAATTTGCCAAGGCACTCGACGCGCGTGGTGTGGCCCTGCTCTCCACCGGTGGTACCGCCAAGCTGCTGGCCGATGCGGGCCTGCCGGTGACCGAGGTGTCCGACTACACGGGATTCCCCGAGATGATGGACGGCCGGGTCAAGACCCTGCATCCCAAGGTACACGGCGGCATTCTCGGCCGTCGCGACCGGGATGACGCCATCATGGCCGAGCACGCTATCTCCCCCATCGACATGGTCGTCGTCAACCTCTATCCCTTCGCCGCCACCGTGGCCAAAGCCGGTTGCACCCTGGAAGACGCCGTCGAGAACATCGACATCGGCGGCCCGACCATGGTCCGCTCCGCTGCCAAGAACCACAAGGACGTCACCATCGTCGTTAAGGCCTCCGACTATGACCGCGTCATCGCCGAGATGGATGGCAACGGCAACAGCCTGACCCTCTCCACCCGCTTCGATCTGGCCATCGCCGCCTTCGAGCACACCGCCGCCTACGACGGCATGATCGCCAACTACTTCGGCACCCTGGTGCCCTCCTACGGCGAAAACAAGGAAGGCGACGAAGAGTCCCGCTTCCCCCGCACCTTCAACAGCCAGTTCATCAAGAAGCAGGACATGCGCTACGGCGAGAACAGCCACCAGGCTGCCGCCTTCTACGCCGAAGAGCAAGCCGCGCCGGGCTCGGTGGCAAGCGCCATCCAGCTGCAGGGCAAGGCCCTCTCCTACAACAACATCGCCGACACCGATGCGGCGCTGGAGTGCGTGAAGGAGTTCAGCGAACCGGCCTGCGTCATCGTCAAGCATGCCAACCCCTGCGGCGTCGCCATCGGTGACGACCTGCTGGCAGCCTACGATCGCGCCTACCAGACCGACCCCACCTCGGCCTTTGGCGGCATCATCGCCTTCAACCGCGAACTGGACGGCGAGACCGCCGCGGCCATCGTCGCCCGCCAGTTCGTGGAAGTGATCATCGCCCCCAGCATCAGCCAGGCAGCCCGCGAGGCGGTCGCCGCCAAGCAGAACGTGCGCCTGCTGGAGTGCGGCCAGTGGACTGCCCCGGCGCAAGGCTTTGACTTCAAGCGCGTCAACGGCGGCCTGCTGGTGCAGGAGCGCGATCTGGGCATGGTGACCCTGGGGGATCTGACCGTGGTCAGCCAGCGTCAACCCACCGAGGCCGAGCTGCAGGATCTGCTGTTCTGCTGGAAGGTCGCCAAGTTCGTCAAATCCAACGCCATCGTCTACGCCAAGAACGGCCAGACCATCGGCGTGGGCGCCGGCCAGATGAGCCGCGTCTACTCTGCCAAGATCGCCGGCATCAAGGCCGAGGATGAAGGGCTGACCGTGGCGGGCTCCGTCATGGCCTCCGACGCCTTCTTCCCGTTCCGCGACGGCATCGATGCCGCCGCTGCCGCGGGCATCTCCTGCGTCATCCAGCCAGGTGGCTCGATGCGCGACCAGGAGGTGATCGACGCCGCCAACGAACACGGCATGTGCATGGTGTTCACCAACATGCGTCATTTCCGTCACTGACAGCCCAGGGCCGCCGATGGCGGCCCTGCCTCTTTAGCACCGGATCCTTTCCACTGGCAGGTTGCCACCGCAGCGCCAGTGAACTCAGACAGAAGCGAGCGAGACGATGAAAGTACTGATCATTGGCAACGGCGGCCGTGAACACGCCCTGGCCTGGAAGGCCAAACACTCCCCCCTGGTGACCCAGGTCTTCGTGGCACCGGGCAATGCGGGCACCCAGCTTGAGCCGGGCATCGAGAACGTCGCCATCCAGGCCACCGACATCGAGGGCCTGCTGGCCTTCGCCAAGGCGAACCAGGTCGGCCTCACCATCGTCGGGCCGGAAGCCCCCCTAGTGAAAGGGGTGGTCGATGCCTTCCGCGCCGCCGATCAGACCATCTTCGGCCCGACCGCCGCCGCTGCCCAGCTGGAAGGCTCCAAGGCCTTCACCAAGGACTTCCTGGCCCGCCACGCCATTCCCACCGCCGATTACCAGAACTTCACCGAGGTGGAGCCGGCGCTGGCCTATCTGCGCGAGAAGGGCGCCCCCATCGTCATCAAGGCCGACGGTCTGGCCGCCGGCAAAGGGGTGATCGTCGCCATGACCCTCGACGAGGCGGAAGCGGCGGTGCGTGACATGCTCTCCGGCAATGCCTTCGGCGATGCCGGCGCCCGGGTGGTGATCGAGGAGTTCCTGGACGGGGAAGAGGCGAGCTTCATCGTCATGGTGGACGGCGAGCACGTGCTGCCCATGGCCACCAGCCAGGATCACAAGCGCGCCTTCGACGGTGACACCGGTCCCAACACCGGCGGCATGGGGGCTTACTCCCCGGCGCCCGTGGTGACCGACGAGGTGCACCAGCGCGTGATGGAACGGGTGATCATGCCGACCGTGCGCGGCATGGCGGCCGAGGGCAACGTCTACACCGGCTTCCTCTACGCCGGCCTGATGATCGATGCCGAGGGCAACCCCAAGGTGATCGAGTTCAACTGCCGCTTCGGCGACCCCGAAACCCAGCCCATCATGCTGCGGATGCAGTCCGATCTGGTGGATCTCTGCCTCGCCGCCTGTGCCGGCCAGCTGGATCAGAAGGAAGCCGTCTATGACCCCCGTGCCGCCATCGGCGTGGTGCTGGCAGCGGGTGGCTATCCCGGCGACTACGCCAGCAATCACCCCATCAGTGGCCTGCCGGTGGACGAAGTGGCAGGGGAGAAGGTGTTCCATGCAGGCACCCGCCTGGAAGGACACACCAGCCTGACCCAGGGTGGCCGCGTGCTGTGCGCCACCGCCCTCGGCCACACGGTGCAGGAAGCCCAGCAGCGGGCCTATGCCCTGGCTGGCCGCATCCAGTGGGACGGCATCTTCTATCGCAAGGACATCGGCTGGCGTGCCATCGAGCGCGAGCAGGCCGAATAAGGGCCGGATCCCGATCACTCAAAGGGCCTGCGGGCCCTTTTTTTGTTGCACGGCGTCTGTGCGAGCAGTGGAATCGTCCATGGGTGGTGGCTTTCAAAAACAAAAACACCTGAAAAACTCACCTGACTTTAAAAAACCGATGTGTGATAAAAAAATGGCAGCATGATTCACTGCCTGTGGGCCCCTTCCCGGGCCAGATGCGCGCCCTTGTATCCCTGCCGGAGGCGAGATCCGGTGGCCGTTCTCTTTCGGCTACATTCCCACAGCAATCCCCTGCACAATTCGTCACAATTGGTCGCACTTTCTTCATACAATGATCGTCCTTTCATGGCATCATGATGCGTGAAACCGCACTCAAATGAGTGCTATAACAACCTGCAATCTCGTCGTCTCATAAGGAAATCCCATGCTGAAAACTGTGCGTCCCCTGCTGCTGCCCCTGATGTTCGGCCTGATGGCCCTGCCTGCCATGGCCGGCGATCTGGAGCAGCCGATGAAGAAGATCGGCTTCAACTACAAGCAGGCCGTCAAGGCCGACGACGCGGCCACCATGGAGAAATACATCAAGGAGATGAAGGCCCAGCTGGACGTCGCCAAGGGCAAGAACATGCCCGCCGCCAAGAAGGAGAAGTTCCTGGAAGGCATGACCGAAGTGCAGACCGAGCTGGATGCCAGCCTGGCAGCCCTCCAGGCCGGTGACGAAGCCAAGGCGCGCGAGCACCTGGCCAAGGTCAACGACCTGAAGAAGGAGTACCACAACTATGCCAAGCAGAAAGGCTGATCCCTTCCACTGGGATGCTCTGGTGCGCCTCACCCACTGGGGTGTGGCGGCCATCTGTATCGGCAACCTCTGGCTCAACGAGGCGGGCGAGGAGTGGCACGAGCGGATGGGATACGCCGTCATGGTGCTCATCGGCATACGCCTGCTGTGGGGGCTCACCTTCGCTCGCGGCCACGCCCGCCTGCGCGCCCTCATCCCGAGCCGGGAGGATTTTCGCCATCAGGCCGACGCCCTGCGCGAACGGACCCCGCCCACCCCGGGCCATCACGGTAGCGGCAAGCTGGCGGTCTGGGCACTCTGGCTGCTGGTACTCGCCACCGCAGGGACCGGCTGGTTCCAGAACACCGAGACCGGCTTCGATCTGGGGGCGGACGACTGGCACGAGTGGTGCACCTGGGCACTCCAGGGCATGATAGCCCTGCACCTGTGCGCCATCGCCTACACCTCCTGGCGCCAGCGCAGCAACCTGGTTACCCGCATGCTGCCAGGGCGTCGTGCCCGGGCCAGTGCCGGGCAGCAGGAACCCAACGTCTGAACGTTCACGGGGCCCAGCGGGGCCCCTGTTCATCCCCTTCGCTACCCGCTTGACGGGATCTCGCACCGATCTGCTCCCCTCTGTATCCTCCTGCTGCCACCGAATGGCATGAAAGCATTTTCATTCACATTTCTTAATTAATTCAGCCTGTTCGATTTTCAACCACGTCGATTTCATGAATGCTACGGAGCTGAACGAGGTTGTTTGTTGTCCGTTCGACTACACGACAGTGATACGTCAATAACAAGATCGAAGGGAAAATCGTCATGCACAACACACTGTTTCGAACCGCCCTGCTGGCGGCGGCACTCGGCTCTTTCAGCCACACTGCCAGCGCCGAAGGAGTCATGGTTCACCTGTTCCAATGGAAGTTCAACGACATCGCCAACGAGTGCGAGACCGTGCTCGGGCCCAAGGGGTTCGGTGGCGTCCAGATCACCCCGCCCGCCGAGCACAAGCAGGGCAGCCAGGTCTGGTGGACCGTCTATCAACCGGTCAGCTTCAAGAATTTCAACAGCTTCGGTGGTAGCGAGGCAGAGCTCAGAAGCATGATCGCCCGCTGCAACGCGGCCGGGGTCAAGGTCTATGCCGACGCTGTCTTCAACCAGCTGGCATCGGGTTCGGGCACCGCCACCGGCGGCGGCAGCTACAACTCGGGGCAATACCAATATCCCCAGTTCGGCTACAACGACTTCCATCACAGCGGCGACATCACCAACTACGGTGACAGCAACAACGTCTGGAACGGCGCCCTCTACGGCATGCCAGACCTCAATACCGGCTCATCCTACGTCCAGGATCAGATCGCCACCTACATGAAGACCCTGCTCGGCTGGGGCGTGGCGGGCTTTCGCATCGATGCGGCCAAGCACATGGCGCCGGCCGATGTGAAGGCCATCCTCGACAAGGCGGGCAGCCCCAGGGCCTACCTGGAGGTGATCGGCGCAGGCGGGGAGTCCCCCGACATTCAGCCGGGCCGCTACACCTATATCGACACCGTCACCGACTTCAAATACGGCACCGATCTCGCCGCCAACTTCAACGGCCAGATCAAGAACCTCAAGACCCTGGGCGAGAGCTGGGGCCTGCTCCCCTCCAACAAGGCCTTCGTCTTCGTGGTCAACCACGACCGCGAACGCGGCCACGGCGGTGGCGGCATGCTCACCTTCATGAGCGGTGCCCGCTACGATCTGGCCAACACCTTCATGATGGCCTGGCCCTATGGCTGGAAGCAGGTGATGTCGGGCTATCGCTTTGAAAACATGGGCACCTATGAAACCGACAAGGGGGCGCCGGGCAGCACGCCCTGCACGGACAGCCAGTGGAACTGCGAACAGCGCCGACCGACCATCATGAACATGGCCCTGTTCCACAACCGGACCGAAGGCCAGCCCGTCAGCAACTGGTGGGACAACGGCAACAACCAGATCGCCTTCAGCCGCGGTGACAAGGGCTTCGTCGCCATCAACAACGAGAGCGGCAGCCTGGTGGCCTCGGTGCAGACCGGCCTGCCGGCCGGCGAGTACTGCAACCTCCTGGGGGGCAATGACTACTGCAGCGGCGGTTATGTCACCGTCGATGGCAGCGGCAAGGCCAGCCTGAACATCCCCGGCATGAAGGCGGCCGCCATCATCGCCGGTTGCACCAAGGCCAGCCCCTGCGGTGGTTCCGTCCTGCCGGGCAACAAGTTCAGCAGCATGAACCTGCGCGGTACCCACAACGCCTGGGGCAATACCCCCATGACCGTCGATGCCAACCGTGTCTGGTCCGCCACCCTCACCCTGACCGGCAACGGTGACGCCACCGGTGCCCAGCGCTTCAAGTTCGACGTCTTCGGCAACTGGGCCGAGAACTACGGCGACAACGAAGGGGATGGCATCGCCGACAAGGGCAGCAGCAAGGATATCCTGGTCAGCGGGGCGGGCACCTACCGCATCACCCTGAGCGAGAGCGATCTGCGCTACACGGTCACCCCCCTCACCAGCAACCAGGCACCGGTCGCCGCCCTCTCCCCCAAAACCCTCAGCGTCAAGGCGGGTGAGAGCGTGGTGTTCGACGCCTCCGCTTCCAGCGATGACGGCGGCGTGGTGAGCTACAGCTGGTCCAGCGGGGGCACCGCCGCCACGGAGACAGTCCGGTTCGATACCCCGGGTACCCATACCGTGACGGTCACCGTGACCGATGCGGAAGGGTTGACCGCCAGTGCCAGCGCCACCGTGACCGTCACCGACGACAACGGCACCTACGCCAGCGTACTGCCCACCCTGAACTTCCGCGGCACCCCCAATGCCTGGGGATCCCTTGCCATGACGCTGATCGCCGACAATCAGTGGGAAGCCCTGGTCACCTTCGACGGTCAGACCAACCAGCGCTTCAAATTCGACGTCAAGGGGGACTGGACCCAGAACTACGGCGACACCAACAAGGACGGCGTGGCCGAACTGACCGGCAGTGACATCCTGACCCCGGTCATCGGCCAGTACCGGGTACGTTTCAACGATCAGACCCTGCAATACAGCCTGACTCCGGTGAGCGTCACCTATGCCAAGAATGTCGCCAGCCTCAACATTCGCGGCACCACCAACAACTGGGGCACCACCCCCATGTCCCTGGTCGGGGCTCACCTCTGGCAGGCCAGCGTCACCTTCACCGGCAGCGGTGATGGGAACGGTGGCCAGCGCTTCAAGTTCGACGTCAAGGGGGACTGGACCCAGAACTACGGCGACACCAACAAGGATGGCGTGGCCGAGCTGGCCGGGGCAGACATCACCACGGCAGTGGTCGGTGCCTATGTGGTGCGCTTCAACGACCAGACCCTGGCCTACAGCCTGAGCGCCCAGTAAGGCTGGACACACGCCAGGGCGATTGCGCCCCGGCGCCGAGCCAGGCCTCCCGCCATCGGCGGGAGGCCTTTTTCATGGCCCCATGACCCGTTCCCCGCCAGCCTGTCGGCAGGCATACTGATCCTTCATCCCCATGCAGGAGCGCATATGAAACAGTTGAACACCCTCAAGGCAGAGGGACGGATCGAGGAAGCCCGTCAGCACGGTCTGCTGCAACTCATCGTGCACCCGGCCCACGCAGAGCTGCATTACGAAGTGGCCGGACTGCACGACATGCTGGGGCGAGAGGCCGAGGCCATTCCCCTCTATCAGAAGGCCGTGTCGCTGGGGCTTGGCGAGTCGTCGCTGCGCGGAGCCCTGCTTGGACTTGGCAGCTCCTATCGCACCACGGGCCGCCATGCCGAGGCGCTGGCCACCTTTGACGAGGCCCTGTCCCGCTTCCCCGATGCCGTGGAGTTCAAGGTGTTTCGTGCCATGACCTGCTACAACCTGGGGCGCAGCAAGGAGGGGATGGAGACGCTGCTGGGGATCCTCGCGACCACCACCACGGATCCCGCCCTGCTCCCCTACCGGCGCGCCATGGCGCTCTATGCCGAGGATCTGGACAGGCGCTGGTGAGCGCCAGAAACGACAAAGCCGCTCAAAAGAGCGGCTTTGTCTGAAAATGGTGGCCCCTGGGGGACTTGAACCCACGACCAATCGATTATGAGTCGACTGCTCTGACCAACTGAGCTAAGGGGCCATTGATGCTGGTTAGCGGCGTGGATTATAGGGGATGGCGGATACCCCGTCCATAGTCAGATCAACCACTTGGCGAGATTTCATCCATATTCAAGCGGTTCCATGACCCCTCTTCACGCCCATGCCAGCACGGATAAAACAAAGCCCCGCATGGCGGGGCTTTTTGTTGCTATGTCAGGCTGACAGAACCCGGGACTACTCGTCCAGGAAGCTGCGCAGCACTTCCGAGCGGCTCGGATGGCGCAATTTGCGCAGGGCCTTGGCTTCGATCTGACGGATACGCTCACGGGTGACGTCGAACTGCTTGCCCACTTCCTCGAGGGTGTGGTCGGTGTTCATGTCGATACCGAAGCGCATGCGCAGTACCTTGGCTTCCCGTGCGGTCAGCCCGGCCAGCACTTCGCGGGTCGCGTTGCGCAGGCTCTCACTGGTGGCCGCATCCGCTGGCAGAGCCAGGGTGGTATCTTCGATGAAGTCGCCCAAGTGGGAGTCTTCATCATCACCGATGGGCGTCTCCATGGAGATGGGCTCCTTGGCGATTTTCAGTACCTTGCGGATCTTGTCTTCCGGCATGCCCATGCGCATGGCCAGCTCTTCCGGGTTCGGTTCACGACCCATCTCCTGCAGCATCTGGCGGGAGATACGGTTGAGCTTGTTGATGGTCTCGATCATGTGCACCGGGATACGGATGGTACGGGCCTGATCCGCGATGGAGCGGGTAATGGCCTGACGGATCCACCAGGTGGCATAGGTCGAGAACTTGTAGCCGCGACGATATTCGAACTTGTCGACCGCCTTCATCAGACCGATGTTGCCCTCCTGGATCAGATCCAGGAACTGCAGACCGCGGTTGGTGTACTTCTTGGCGATGGAGATAACCAGACGCAGATTGGCCTCGACCATCTCTTTCTTGGCACGGCGGGCTTTGGCCTCACCAATGCTCATGCGGCGGTTGATGTCCTTGATCTGGGCGATGGACAGACCGGTCTCTTCTTCGATCTGCTGCAGCTTGCCGATCGAACGCAGTACTTCTTCGTCCATCTCGAGCAGGCGGGGAGACCACGCCTTGCCGGCCTGCTTCTGGTATTCGAACCAGGCAGTTTCGCACTCGTTGTTGGTGAAGGCCGCGACGAAGGTCTTCTTCGGCATCTTGGCCTGCTCAACGCAGAGCTTCATGATGATGCGTTCCTGCACGCGGACACGCTCCATCATCTCCCGCATATTGTTGACCAGGCGATCGAACTGCTTGGGCATCAGGCGGAATTGACGGAAGACATCGGCCAGCTGGGCGATGGCATTCTGGGTGTCGTCGTGGGCACGACCATTCTGCTGAATGGAGAGACGAGTCACCTCGTACTGGGCACGCAGTTCGCCGAATTTCTCGCGAGCGACTTCCGGATCCGGGCCACCGTCGCCGTCATCGTCGGAGTTGTCACCGTCTTCGTCTTCGTCCTCATCTTCGTCTTCGTCTTCGTCGGCGAGGTCGTCCTCGCTGAGCTCGGAGCCGATATGAGTGGCGGTCGGCGCCACGTCATCCACTTCGTTCGGATCGATGAAGCCGGAGATGATGTCGGACAGGCGAAGCTGCTCGGCTTCGTACTTGTCGTACTGTTCGAGCAGATAGGTGATGGCTTCAGGGTACTCGGCGACGGAGCTTTGTACCTGGTTGATACCGTCTTCGATCCGCTTGGCGATGTCGATCTCGCCTTCGCGGGTCAGCAGTTCGACGGTACCCATTTCCCGCATGTACATGCGGACGGGATCGGTCGTGCGACCAATCTCAGATTCAACAGATGCCAGAGCCTGGGCCGCTGCTTCGGCAGCGTCCTCATCGGCGGTACCACCTTCAGCCATGATAAGGTCATCGGCATCCGGAGCGTTTTCAACCACTTGAATGCCCATATCGTTGATCATCTGGATGATGTCTTCGATCTGGTCTGAATCGACAATGTCTTGCGGGAGGTGATCGTTCACCTCGGCATAGGTCAGGTAGCCCTGTTCTTTACCTTTGGCAACGAGGAGTTTAAGCTGAGACTGCGGGGTTTGCTCCATAGAACTCATCCGGTTGGTGTTGCTAGGTTGCGCGTACAGTGCGCTGCTGCGCAAATAGCCAATTCTAATAGAAAACCGCCAGACATGCTATGTCTGGTTGCGGCGTCGGTCATGAGAAACCCCTGCCCGCAGTGTTGTCGGGGCCAGGTGGTTATAAAGTGTTTGCTTTCAATCCCGTCGATTCGGGCAACGCTATTCATATTGGGACTGCTCACTCAAATATCAAGCCCCACTCTCATTTCTTTTCTCAATCTGCACCTCTCTGATCAGCATCATCAGCTCCTGAGTTTCCTCAGAGCTTAGCCCTTCCTGCGCCACCTTGGCCTGCAATTCTTCGATCCGTTGCTTCAGGAAAAGGTTGATGAAACCGACAAAGGTATCCTGTAATTCTCCCAGAATATCGGGCTCCTGGTCGAGCTTTACCTCTTCAAACAGGTCATGCATCGCCAGCTGGGCAAGTATTTCTCCCTCTTTTGTGCCGCGCCAATGCTCCAGCAGGATACCCGTTGTCACTCCCGGCTGGATCAGGATCTGCTGGTGCAGTTGCAGCAGGAAAGGGATCCCCTGCAGGCGCAGCCCGGCCAACTCGGGCATGGCCGGCAGCTCGGCGGTGATCGCCGGATACTGCACCATCAGGGCCAGAGCCCTGCGGATCGGCGTCAGTTTGGTCGCCTTGGGTTTGTTAACTTCCGCCTTGGGCTGGCTGTTGCGGGCAAACAGCTCGGCAATCCGCTGCTTGTTTTCTCCCCAGCGCATCATGCTGGAAAGTCGGGTAATCAACCCCTCGCGAGTGAAACCTTCCGGTACCCGACGAATCAGCTCGGCGGCCTTGTTGGCCACTTCAAACTTGCCTGCCTCACCGGAAAGAGCCGCATCGCGCCCGAGGCGTTCGAACATGAAATCCGCAAACGACTGGGCCTTGTCGAGCAGCGCTTCGAACCCCTCCTTGCCGATCTGGCGTACCAGCGAGTCGGGATCCTCGCCATCCGGCAAAAAGACGAACTTGAGTTCACGGCCGTCCTGCAGGTGGGAGAGCGCGTTATCCAGCGCCCGCCAGGCCGCTTCCCGACCGGCGTTGTCGCCGTCGTAGCAACAGACCACCTCTGCCGTGGTACGGAACAGGGTGTGGATGTGATCGCTGGTGGTCGCAGTCCCCAGTGCCGCCACCGCATAGTCGATGTCGTACTGGCCGAGCGCCACCACATCCATGTAGCCTTCTACCACCAGGATCCGGCGCGGATCCTTGTGTGCCTGCTTGACCTCATAAAGGCCGAACAGCTCTCGCCCCTTGTGGAAGATGGGGGTTTCGGGGGAGTTCAGGTACTTGGGCGTGCCATCCCCCAGCACTCGGCCACCGAAGCCGATGACCCGGCCGCGTTTGTCCCGGATCGGAAACATGATGCGATCGCGGAAACGATCGTAGCTGCCCGGGCCGCTGTCACGGGGGATCAGCATACCGCCCGAAATCAGCAGTTGTTCGTGCTCCCTACTGGCGCCAAAGCGGCGACGCACCTGATCCCAGTCCCCAGGGGCATAACCGATGTTGAAGCGCTTGACCACCTCGCCAGTCAGGCCCCGGCCTTTCAGATACTCCACCGCCTGAGGCGCGTTCTTGAGATTGCTCTCGTAGAAGCGCGCAATCTGGTTCATCAGCTCGAACAGATCCTTGCTGACGGCTGGTTGGCTATGGCTTGATCCACCCGCCGTTTGCTCACGGGGGACCTGCATACCGTGCAGGCTTGCCAGCTCTTCGATGGCATCGGGGAATTCCAGGCCGTCGTACTCCATGACAAAGCCGATGGCATTGCCGTGGGCACCACAACCGAAACAGTGATAGAACTGCTTCTCCTGGCTGACGGTAAAGGAGGGGCTTTTTTCGTTATGAAAAGGGCAGCAAGCCTGGTAGTTCTTACCGGCTTTCTTCAACCGCACACGGGAGTCGATCAACTCGACTATGTCCGTGCGTACGAGCAGATCATCGATAAAGGATTGCGGGATCCTGCCAGCCATAACCGTCCTGTTTCATTGCATAGGAAATAAAAAAGCCGCGCATTCCAATGGGAAGCACGGCTTCTTCGACCAAACAAGAGAGTTGCCTGTTACGCCAAGCGGGTTTTCACCTGAGCACTGACGGCGCCGACATCGGCACGCCCCTGAATTTTTGGCTTCAAGACAGCCATGACTTTACCCATGTCAGCCATGACGGCAGCACCACTTTCAGTGATGGCTTGCTCGATCAGGGCGGCAATTTCGTCTGCGGTCAGCTGTTGTGGCAGGAACTCCTGCAGCACAACGATCTCGGCGGACTCTTTGTCGGCGAGATCCTGGCGACCGGCAGCTTCAAACTGGCTGATGGAATCGCGACGCTGTTTGACCATTTTGGTCACGACAGCGAGGATCTCTTCATCATTGAGCTCGACACGGGTATCGACTTCACGCTGCTTGATTTCTGCCATCAACAAGCGGATAGCACCCAACCGAGGCTTGTCTTTGGCAAGCATGGCGAGCTTTTGCTGATCCTTGAGTTGATCCTTCAGAGACACGGCATGATCCCTTGATTAGTACAGGCGGATACGACGTGCGTTTTCGCGGGACAGCTTCTTGGCGTGACGCTTGACAGCGGACGCTTTGGCGCGCTTGCGAATGGTAGTCGGCTTCTCGTAGAACTCACGGCTACGAACTTCGGACAGGATACCGGCCTTTTCGCAAGAACGCTTGAAGCGACGCAGAGCAACGTCAAACGGCTCATTTTCACGGACTTTGATTACTGGCATGTGCCTTTCACCTCAGTGATAAATTGTTAGCTGACCTTCAATCGATCAGCATGTCTTAAAATGGTGCGAAATTATACTCTGGACAGGGAATGAAAGTAAACCCGCAGAGATCGCTCTGGTTTAAAAAACCCGCGAAGGTTACCATAGCCGTCTCATTTTAGCAGTGAAATTTTTTAGCAATGCGTGTATTGGGCATAGAGACATCCTGTGACGAAACCGGGATCGCGATCTTCGATGATCAAAAAGGGATCCTTTCCCACCAGTTGTACAGCCAGGTCAAGCTGCATGCGGACTACGGCGGCGTCGTTCCCGAGCTCGCCAGCCGGGACCATGTACGCAAGACGATCCCCTTGATCCAGGCCGCCTTGAAAGAGGCCGGACTTGGCAAGGATGACATCGATGGCATCGCCTATACCGCGGGGCCAGGTCTCGTTGGTGCCATCCTGGTCGGGGCTACCATAGGCCGCTCGTTGGCGATGGCCTGGGACAAGCCGGCCATCGCCGTACATCACATGGAAGGCCACCTGCTGGCCCCCATGCTGGAAGAGCGAGCACCCGAGTTTCCCTTCGTGGCGCTCTTGGTTTCCGGCGGCCACTCCATGCTGGTTCGGGTCGATGGCATCGGCAGCTATCAGCTGCTGGGCGAATCGATCGACGATGCCGCTGGTGAGGCGTTCGACAAGACCGCCAAGCTGATGGGTCTGGACTACCCCGGTGGTCCGCTGCTCTCCCGGCTGGCAGAAAAGGGCACCAAGGGACGTTTCAACTTCCCCCGTCCCATGACCGATCGCCCAGGGCTCGACATGAGCTTCTCCGGCCTCAAGACCTTTGCCGCCAATACCATAGCAGCCAATGGCGACGACGAGCAGACCCGTGCCGACATCGCTCGGGCGTTTGAGGATGCGGTGGTCGACACCCTGGCCATCAAGTGCCGCCGTGCCCTGAAAGAGACCGGTCTCAATCGCCTGGTCGTGGCAGGCGGCGTCAGCGCCAACCGTCATCTGCGCGCCCAGCTGGCCGAGCTGATGGAAAGCCTCAAAGGTGAAGTCTTCTACCCGCGCACCGAATACTGCACCGACAACGGCGCCATGATCGCCTATGCCGGCATGCAACGCCTGAAGGCGGGAGTCTTCGAACCCCTCGTCGTCAAGGCCGTGCCGCGCTGGCCGCTGGACACTCTGGATCCGGTGTGATCCTGACGATCCACGACAAAAAGAAAGGGGCCTGCGGCCCCTTTTTCATCTTGATGACGGTATTCATACCCGTTTAGTTGGTGCGGAACAGCGCCTCAATGGACAGCCCCTGCCCCAGCAGAATTTCCCGCAGACGGCGCAACCCTTCCACCTGGATCTGGCGCACCCGCTCGCGGGTCAAACCAATCTCGGCGCCCACGTCTTCCAGGGTGGCCGGTTCATAGCCGAGCAGACCGAAACGGCGGGCCAGCACTTCGCGCTGCTTGGGATTCAGCTCCTCCAGCCAGTGCACTATGCTGCTGCGCATGTCATCTTCCTGGGACTCCAGCTCGGGCCCCATTCCGCGCTCGTCGGAAAGCACATCCAGCAACGCCTTGTCGCGATCGCCACCAATGGGAGTATCCACCGAGGTGATCTTCTCGTTGAGCTTGAGCATGCGATTCACATCGTCCACAGAGCGATCCAGTGCAGAGGCGATATCCTCGGCGGTCGGCTCATGGTCGAGACGATGGGAAAGCTCGCGCGCAGTGCGCAGATAGACGTTCAGCTCCTTGACCACATGGATGGGCAGACGAATGGTACGGGTCTGGTTCATGATGGCCCGCTCTATGGTCTGGCGGATCCACCAGGTGGCATAGGTAGAGAAACGGAAACCGCGCTCGGGGTCGAACTTCTCGACGGCGCGGATAAGGCCGAGGTTGCCCTCTTCGATGAGATCCAGCAGCACCAGGCCGCGGTTGTTGTAGCGCCGGGCAATCTTGACCACCAGGCGCAGGTTGGATTCGATCATGCGCTTGCGCGCCGCTTTGTCGCCACGCAGGGCACGGCGGGCGTAGTAGACTTCCTCTTCGGCCGTGAGCAAGGGGGAGAAGCCTATCTCCCCCAGATAGAGCTGGGTGGCGTCCATTACCTTGTTCAGCTCTGGCGCCATCAGTTCATCAGAAATGGTCTCTTCGGCTTCGGCCGCCACTTCCTGAACCTCTTCTTCCTCCTGAACCTCCAGCTCCTCGTCGAACTCTAACTCTGCATCCTGCATTACCAGTTGTTCTTGGCTCATGATATCTCTCCCTGACCTACACCAGAGTAAGACTCAGCTCTCTGAGTTAACGCTTTGGCAAATAGCCCATCGGGTTGATCGACTTGCCTTTGTACCGGATTTCAAAGTGCAAGCGCACATCCGGCGCATCCGTGCTACCCATATTGGCGATAACCGCTCCGCCCTTCACGGTGTCTCCCTCCTTGACCCTCAACTCATCGTTGTGAGCGTAGGCGGAGAGGTAGTCATCGTTGTGCTTGAGAATTATCAGCTTGCCATAACCTCGCAGTGCACTGCCCGCATAGACCACTTTGCCGCTGCTCGCAGCGTAAATGGGTTGGCCCTTCTGGCCGGAAATGTCGATGCCCTTGTTGCCTTGTTCCGCAACGGAGAAGCCTTCAACGATCCGCCCTTTGGTCGGCCAATGCCAGGAGAGTGTTGACGAGGAACTGACGGTTTTTTGTTCTTTCGCCTGAGCGAATGCTGTTGACGAGGCAGGAGCAATCGTTTTCTGAGCAATAAATGGTGTGGTCGTACCTGCCGGAGCCGTGGCCAGGGGTTTGGGCCCCGTGCTGGTCACAACCGGTGTGGTTGCTGCCACCATCTGACCACCCGAGGAACCCGCGCCCCCCACATTGAGCACCTGACCCACGTGCAATGCATAAGGAGCCTGAAGGTTGTTGCGCTGGGCCAAGGCCTGGTTGGAAAGACCGAACTGGCGACCGATGCTGCTCAATGTATCGCCACGGCGCACCTCGTAACTGCCAGACCCCGTCACGCTGCCACGACTGACAGGGCTGCCGACGGTTGCCACCGCCATAGGGGCGGAAGCGCCATCGAGCCTGAGCTGCTGGCCGGGATAAATGTTATAGGGGGGAGTGATGCCATTGATGCTGATAAGCGAAGCCACATCCATGCCAGAACGAAATGCAATGGAGTAGAGAGTGTCTCCTTTGACCACGGTGTACCCGTTGCCTGCAATGCCGGGCTTGGTCATACCTTGACGCACGGGGATGGTCGAAGCGACCTGATCATTGCCCAGGCTGTGCACCGGAGCCGCAGTCTTGCTGGAGGAACAGGCAAGCAGCAGCCATGACAACACGACGACACCGCTACCTTGCCAAACACGCGAACACATAGTGGATCCTTAACGACTAAACCAGAAATAGGCCGCAACGGCCAAACCAATACAGAGCCAGCCCAGCACATCCACATAGTGCATCAGCTTGCGCTCCATCTTCTCGCCGCCCCAGCGCATCAGACCTGCAACCAGGAAGAAGCGCATGCCACGACCGATCAGCGAGGTCAGGATGAAAGGCAACAGTGCCATGTGGAGCAAGCCAGCCGTGACGGTAAACACCTTGTAGGGGATCGGCGTGAAGCTGGCAATAAAAATAACCCAGATGCCCCACTGCGCGAACCACTGCTCGGCCAGGGCAATCTTGCCCTCATAGCCAACCGAGGTCACCAGCGGCTGCACCACTGGCTCCCACAGGGCATAGCCGAGCAGATAACCAAACAGGGCGCCCAGCACCGAAAAGAGTGTGGCCAGCGCGGCATAGTGCCAGGCGCGATGAGGTTTGCCGAGCGCCATGGGCGCCAGCATCACATCCACCGGGATGGGCCAGAAGATGGATTCAATAAAGGCGGTGATGGCCAGATACCAGGGGGCATACTTGTGGCGTGCCCACTGCATCACCAGAACATAAAGGCGGGAAAACAACTTCACTCGACATCTCCGTCAATCAGGGGAACGAAACGTACCGGCTCCAGGATCCGGCTGGTGAGCTGGGAGCCCGATCGCTCGATGAGCTGCAGGGTCTGCTGGCCATCACCCACCGGCAACACCAGACGACCACCGTCAGCCAGCTGATCGGTCAGGGCCTTGGGGACCTCACTGGCCGCCGCCGTCACCAGGATGGCGTCGAAAGGGCCCTTGTTGGGCCAACCTAGCCACCCATTGCCGTGCTTGGCCGACACATTGTGCAGATCGAGCTGGCGCAATCTGCGCCGGGCCTGAAACTGCAGCGACTTGATCCGCTCCATGGTGTAGACATGCTCCACCAGGTGGGCCAGTACCGCCGTCTGGTAGCCCGATCCCGTCCCGATCTCCAGCACATGGGCCGGATCGTTCTGGATCAGCAGCTCGGTCATGCGCGCCACGATGTAAGGCTGGGAGATGGTCTGCCCATGGCCGATGGGCAGGGCCGTATTGTCCCAGGCCTTGTGGGCCATGGCCTCGTCCACAAACAGCTGGCGCGGCACCTTCGCAATCGCCGCCAATACGCGGAAATCGCGGACATCCTGGGCAATCAGTTGATTCAACAGGCGCTGTACTATCACAACGTCATCCCTGCAGATCCAGCCACGCGCCCAGGGTCGACAGACTGCCGTAGGCCGTCATGTCGATGGTCAGGGGAGTGATGGAGACATAACCCTGCTCGATGGCGGCAAAGTCCGTTCCCTCTCCCGCATCCTGCTGGTTGCCGGGGGGGCCAATCCAGTAAACGGGCTGACCACGGGGATCCTCGGTGCGGATCACCGACTCCGCCCGGTGGCGATTGCCAAGACGCGTCACCCTGATCCCCTTGATCTGCTCGAGCGGCAGATCCGGCACATTCACGTTGAGGATCTGATCCGCAGGCAACGGATGCACCATCAGCCCCCGCACCAGCTGGGCGGCGTAGTGGGCCGCACTGGCGAAATGAGTCTTGCCCACCAGCGATACGGCGATGGAGGGGAAACCCAGATGACGCCCTTCCGTCGCGGCAGCCACCGTCCCCGAGTAGATGACGTCATCCCCCAGGTTGGCCCCGTGATTGATACCGGCCACCACCATGTCGGGCTCAGGGCGCAGCAGTTCGTTGACCGCCAGATGAACGCAGTCGGTCGGCGTCCCCTTGACCGCATAACTCTTGATGCCGTGAAAACTGGACGCATCGAGGCGGGTGACCCGCAGCGGTACTTCCAGCGTCAGGGAGTGGCTGGCACCGCTGCGGTTGCGATCCGGAGCCACCACCACGACCTCGCCGCAGGCACGCAACGCCTCGCTGAGGGCGCGAATACCCTCGGCGTGTACCCCATCGTCATTACTGACCAGAATTCGCATCGGTTGAGTTCCTGAAACCGTGATCGGCCTCTTCGGCCTGCATTAACTCTCGTACCACGCTGGTGGCAAAGGCGCCGGCAGGCAGGAAGAACGACAGGGTCAGCACCTCGTCCTCCCGTTGCCAGCTCATCTGCTCCGGCTTGAGCAGCAACGGGCGCCTGTCCTGATCCAGCCCGGCTTTCTCCAGTCCTTCGCACCAGTCACCATAAGGAGCCAGCACTTCTTGCTCGAACTCGGCAGCAGCGCCCTGGCTCGCCAGACGGCCACGGCCCCACTGGGGAGCGGTCAGCTGCACGTCTCCGGAGGCAAGGCGAGCCTCCAGCTCGGGAGTCACGCTCTCTTCGCTGAAGATGGAGTGGCTGCCCTTGAGCATCACGCAGTCGCCTGCCAGCAGCTGATGGGCCAGTCCCTGCTCGATGCGGGCGCTGACGATTGCATTGAACAGCATGCTGCGGGCGGCGGACAGATAGAGGGAGCGCTTGTTGCGATCCTTGATCCGTTTGCCGGCGAACATCGCCTTGGCGGCCTCCAGGTTGTTGCCACCTCGGCCGAAACGCTGCTCGCCGTAGTAGTTGGGCACCCCCTGGGTTGCTATCGCCTGCAAACGGGATTCCAGCCCGTCGGCCTGCTCCAGCCCGGTGAGACGCAGGGTGAAGTGGTTGCCCTTGAGATAGCCGACCCGCAGCTTCTTGTTGTGGCGCTTCACCTCAAGGATCCGGATGTTGTCGTTCTCGATGACCGAGAGATCCGGCTCGCCCTTGCCCGGCAGATGGATGCCGAACCACTGTTCGGTCACCGCATGGCGATCTTTCAGACCAGCCCAGGTCACTGCATTGCGGGCAACCCCGGCCGCATCGGCCAGCAGGCCAGCCACCCAGGCAGTATTCTCGCCGGTTTTGCGTACCCGGACGAAGATGTGTTCACCCTCGCCGCAAGGTTCGAACCCGAGATCTTCATTGACCACGAAGTCGGCGGCCTCGGCCTTGAGGATGCCGCGAGCAGTGGGCGTCCCGTGCAGATAGGCAAGTTGTTCAAGCATCATTGTTCACCAGCAAGACGACGGCTTCGGTGGCGATCCCTTCCTTGCGCCCCGTGAATCCGAGTTGTTCGGTGGTGGTCGCCTTGACGTTCACCCGGTTCAAATCACATTGCAGATCCGCGGCCAGCACGGCGCACATGGCGTCGATATGGGGGGCCATCTTGGGGGCCTGGGCGATGATGGTCACATCCAGGTTGCCGATGGCATAACCTGCGAGCTGCACGCGGGCAAAGACATCCCGCAGCAGGATGCGGCTGTCGATGCCCTTGAATTCGGCGGCGGTATCGGGGAAGTGGCGGCCGATGTCGCCAGCGCCGATGGCCCCCAGCAGGGCATCGCTCACCGCATGCAGCACCACGTCACCATCGGAGTGGGCCAGCAGGCCCTGTTCATAGGGCACCGCCACCCCGCCCAGCATGCAGGGACCGACCCCGCCAAACTTGTGAACATCAAAACCATGTCCGATCCGCATCATGCCTGCGCCCTCCTCAATACACGGAAATCTGTCTCATCAAAACCATGTCCGGTGCGGATCATGCCTGCTCCTCTGGGGATGAATCGGGTCGTGCCGACCGGCACGCACGTTGTTGCTGTAAATAGAGCCCGGCCAGGGAGAGATCTTCCGGCCGGGTCACCTTGATGTTGTCGGCCCGCCCTTCCACCATGCGCACGGGGAAACCGGCGCGTTCCATGGCGGAGGCTTCATCGGTGATGGCGGCGCCGAGCGCCAGCCCCTCCTCCAGCGCCCGCTTGAGGGGGCGGACCAAAAACATCTGGGGCGTCAGGGCATGCCAGAGCTGCTCGCGATCCACGGTGGCGAGGATATTGCCGGCCGCATCGGTGCGCTTCATGGTATCGCGCACCCGGCTGCCGAGGATGGCACCGCCAGAGGCCATGGCGGCAGCAATGAGCGCATCGAGATCCTCGTGGGTCAGACAGGGCCGGGCGGCGTCATGCACCAGTGCCCACTCCCCTTCTGCCATGTGCAACGCATTGAGCACGGAGAAGGCGCGCTCGCTTCCCCCTTCCACTCGCAGCACCCGCGGATCGGTTGCCACGGTCAAGGTCTCAAACCAGCGGTCGTGGGGCGCCAGCGCCACGATCACACGGGCGATGGCGGGATGGGAGAGCAAACGCTCCAGGGTGTGCTCCAGAATGCATTTCCCTGCCAGGGACAGGTACTGCTTGGGGCAACTGGCCCCCATGCGACTACCAATACCGGCAGCCGGGACGATGGCGGTCAGGCCGCTCAGGCTATCAGTCATCGTAGGGGGCACCATCAGGCTCCGTCACCTGATCCTTTTCTTTGGGAATGATTCGGTAGAAGGTCTCGCCCTGCTTGATATAGCCAAGATCGTTGCGCGACAACTCCTCGATGGCCTCAAGGCCAGAGGTAAGATCGTCGATTTCCCGGTAAATCAGGCTGTTGCGATCCTTGAGTACCAGGTTGTCCTGTTGCTGCCGCTCGATGGCGGTGGAGAGTTCCCGATAGTCGGAGAGGCCGTTTTTCCCCAGCCAGAGGTCATATTGCAGCCCTCCCAACAGGAGGAGCAGGATAAGAGTGAGTAGCCGCATGCACTGAGTCTCCTTCAAGCGGCCTAGTTTCCCATATTCGCAGGCAAGACAAAAGAAAGCCTGTGTGCCGGATGGGTTGGTCGGAATAAAAAATGCAGGTCACACACGCCCATAAGCGCAGAACGAAAAAGCCCCGCCAGATGGCGGGGCTTTGTGAAGCATGAACGCAGGCGAAAATTAAGCCTGGTTCTTCACTTCTTTCAGACCACGGAACGGAGCCTTGGCACCCAGGGCTTCTTCGATACGGATCAGCTGGTTGTACTTGGCAACACGGTCAGAACGGCTCATGGAACCGGTCTTGATCTGGCCAGCAGCGGTACCCACAGCCAGGTCGGCGATGGTCGCGTCTTCGGTCTCACCGGAGCGGTGGGAGATGACGGCAGTGTAGCCAGCGTCTTTGGCCATCTTGATGGCAGCCAGCGTTTCGGTCAGGGAACCGATCTGGTTGAACTTGATCAGGATGGAGTTGGCGATGCCGTTGTCGATACCGCGCTTCAGGATCTTGGTGTTGGTTACGAACAGGTCGTCACCCACGATCTGGATTTTCTTGCCCAGTTCGGCGGTCTGGTAGGCGAAGCCTTCCCAGTCGGATTCGTCCAGGCCATCTTCGATGGAGACGATCGGGAACTTGGTGGTCAGGTCAGCCAGGAAGTCGGAGAAACCGTTGGAGGTGAAGACACGACCTTCGCCCTTCAGGTTGTACTCTTTCTTCTCTGCGTCGTAGAACTCGGACGCAGCACAGTCCATGGCCAGGGTGATGTCGGCGCCCAGTTTGTAACCGGCAGCGGCAACGGCTTCAGCGATCACTTCCAGCGCTTCGGCGTTGGATTTCAGGTTCGGAGCGAAACCACCTTCGTCACCGACGGCAGTGTTGTAGCCCTTGGACTTCAGCACTTTGGCCAGGTTGTGGAACACTTCTGCGCCCATGCGAACGGCTTCTTTCAGGGTCTTGGCGCCAACCGGCTGGATCATGAACTCCTGGATGTCGACGTTGTTGTCGGCGTGCTCACCACCGTTGATGATGTTCATCATGGGCAGCGGCATGGAGTAGACACCCGGGGTGCCATTCAGCTCGGCGATGTGGGCGTACAGCGGCATGCCTTTGGCAGCAGCGGCAGCTTTGGCGTTGGCCAGGGAAACAGCCAGGATGGCGTTGGCGCCGAACTTGGATTTGTTCTCGGTACCGTCGAGGTCGATCATGATCTGGTCGACAGTGGCCTGGTCCTTGGCATCTTTACCCAGCAGAGCCTGAGCGATCGGGCCGTTGACGGCTTCGATGGCTTTCAGCACGCCTTTACCCAGGAAACGGCTCTTGTCGCCGTCACGCAGTTCCAGCGCTTCGCGGGAACCGGTGGACGCGCCAGACGGAGCGGCTGCCATACCAACAAAACCACCTTCCAAGTGAACTTCGGCCTCAACGGTCGGGTTACCACGGGAGTCGATGATTTCACGACCGATCACTTTAACGATCTTGGACATGTGTATTTCCTCAGGTTTCGTAAAAAAACAACAAAAATATGCCAAAAAAAGCGGCTGTGGCACAGAGCCCCAACCGCATTTATTTTCAATTACTTCAAATTACGCTTCTGATACTCGCCCGCCGCCTTCACAAAACCGGCGAACAGGGCGTGGCCATCACGGGGAGTCGAGGTGAACTCCGGGTGGAACTGCGCGGCCACGAACCAGGGGTGATCCGGGATCTCGATGATTTCCACCAGCTTCTTGTCGGCGGAGAGACCGGTCACCTTCAGACCTGCCGCTTCAATCTGCGGCAGCAGCTTGTTGTTCACTTCATAACGGTGACGGTGGCGCTCGTAAATGGTCGGGCTGCCGTACATCTGACGGACCTTGGAATCTTCCACCAGGTGGCAGAGCTGGGAGCCCAGACGCATGGTGCCGCCCAGATCGGACTTCTCGGTCCGGGTCTCGACGTTGCCTTCGTCATCCACCCACTCGGTGATGAGACCGACCACGGGGTACGGGCTGTCTTTCTTGAACTCGGAGGAGTGAGCCCCTTCCATGCCCGCCACGTTGCGGGCGTATTCGATCAAGGCAACCTGCATGCCCAGGCAGATACCGAGGTACGGGATCTTGTTCTCGCGGGCATATTTGGCGGCCAGAATCTTGCCTTCCACACCGCGTTCGCCGAAGCCACCCGGTACCAGGATCGCATCCAGACCTTCCAGCAGCTCGGCGCCACGGGTCTCGATGTCCTGGGAGTCAATGTACTTGATGTTGACGGAGAGACGGGTCTTCAGGCCACCGTGCTTGAGCGCTTCGTTGACGGACTTGTAGGCATCCGGCAGGGAGACATACTTGCCCACCATGCCGATGGTGACTTCGGCAGTCGGGTTGGCCTCTTCATAGATGACCTGTTCCCACTCGGCCAGGTCGGCTTCTTTGCACTCGATGCCGAAGCGCTCGGTGATGTAGCCGTCCAGACCCTGGGATTTCAGCAGCGCCGGGATCTTGTAGATGGAGTCGACATCCTTCATAGAGATGACGGCGCGCTCGGGCACGTTGCAGAACAGGGCGATCTTGGCACGCTCGTTGGCCGGAATGGCGCGGTCGGAGCGGCAGATCAGCACATCAGGCTGGATACCGATGGAGAGCAGCTCCTTCACGGAGTGCTGGGTCGGCTTGGTCTTCACCTCGCCGGCGGCGGCCAGGTAAGGAACCAGGGTCAGGTGCATGAACATGGCATTGTTGCGACCCACGATGGCCGCCAGCTGACGAATGGCTTCAAGGAACGGCAGGGACTCGATGTCGCCCACGGTACCGCCCACTTCGACGATGGCAACCTGATGACCTTCGGCACCGGCAATCACCCGCTCCTTGATGGCGTTGGTGATGTGCGGGATCACCTGGATGGTGGCGCCCAGATAGTCACCACGACGCTCCTTGCGCAGCACGTCTGCATAGATGCGGCCGGTGGTGAAGTTGTTGCGGCGGGTCATCTTGGTGCGGATGAAACGCTCGTAGTGACCCAAATCCAGATCGGTTTCGGCCCCGTCCTCGGTTACGAACACTTCACCATGCTGGGTCGGGCTCATGGTGCCCGGATCCACGTTGATGTACGGGTCCAGTTTCATGATGGTCACATCCAGACCACGGGCTTCCAGAATGGCTGCCAGAGAAGCTGCGGCAATGCCTTTGCCGAGGGATGAAACAACGCCACCAGTCACAAAAATATATTTGGTCGTCATGCTGAACCTGAAAGAAGTTTAGGGAATTTTAAGGGGTGCTTCGGGGATGAAGCAGGACGGGGAAACAGTATACCAAAACCCCCACTCCCAAACAATGAACAAAAATCTATCAGGCTCCCCGCCGCCCCGTCTTGCGCCAAATCAACTTTGCTCGGTTTCCTTGGCCCTGTTCCAGGCCTCGTCCAGCTTCTCCAGGGAGCAATCCGTCATTTTCAGACCTTCTGCGGCAATAAAGTGTTCAACCTGACGAAAACGACGCTCAAACTTGGTGTTGGCAGCCCGCAGCACCTGCTCGGGATCCTTGCCCAGATGACGCACCAGGTTGACAGTGGCAAACAACAGATCACCGAGCTCGTCGCTCACCCGCCCCTCGTCCACGTCGACCATCAGCGCCTCTTCCATCACCTCCTCGATCTCCTCGTGGATCTTGTCCACCACGGGCCCCAGCGTTTTCCAGTCGAAACCGACGGTGGCGCAGCGTTTCTGGATCTTGGCTGCCCGGGTCAGGGCAGGCAGGGAGAGGGGGATATCGTCCAGCACGCTCTCCTTGTCGAGCGCCGCACGCTCTTTCGCCTTTTCCGCCTCCCAGTTCGCTTTGACCGCCTTCTCGTCACCCAGGTCGGCATCGGAGAAGACATGGGGGTGGCGGCGAATGAGCTTCTCGCTCACGGTATCGACGATGTCGGCAAAGTCGAACAATCCCTGCTCCTTGCCGAGCTGGGCATAGAACACGACCTGGAACAGCAGATCACCGAGCTCCCCCTTCAGCCCTTGCCAATCTTCGCTCTCAATGGCATCCGCCACCTCGTAGGCCTCCTCCAGGGTGTGCGGCACTATGGTCTGGAAGCTCTGCTTGAGATCCCAGGGACAGCCCTCGTTCGGGTCACGCAATCTGGCCATGATGTCGAGCAGTTGGGGAAGGTCGTAGCGTTGGGACATGGGCAACTCACTTTCGATTCGGTAAATGGGTTCATGAATATCCGCTCACGCCACTGCTCCACATGATGTGGAGCCATGGCGGCCGGAGATGGGGCGCGTGATATCCGTCTTCAATGTTCTGCAAGGAGGGAGAAAATGCAGACCGGCCACTGGGGCCGGTCGGTTGAGCATTACAGCCGCTTGGCGCTGATCACGTCGTTGAGCTGACTGAGCTTGGCCAACGCCCGGTTGAAGGCGTTGATGTTGTAAATCTCCAGCTCCATGTCTATTTCGGCGGTCTGCTCGCGCACGTTGGAGCGCGAACGCACTCCCATCACGTTGATCTTCTCGTTGGCGAGCACGGTGGTGATGTCGCGCAGCAGACCGGATCTGTCGTTGGAGAGAATGCGGATGGTGAGACCGTAACCGCCGGAGTAGTTCTCCCCCCAGACCGCATCGATCAGGCGCTCCGGGTTGCGACGCGACAGCTCTTTGAGCTGCTCGCAATCTTCCCGGTGGATGGAAACCCCCCGTCCCATGGTGATGAAGCCCTGGATGGCGTCCCCCGGGATGGGCTGGCAGCAGCGTGCGATGTGAGTCATCAGGTTGCCCACCCCTTCCACCACGATGTGATCCTTGGGTTTGGGGCGGAAGGGCACATTGGCCTTCTGCTCCAGCTTCTCCAGCAGACGGCGATCTTCTTCTTCCGCCGTCGGCTTGTTGTAGCGGGTGTCGAGATAGTTGAGCAGCTGGTTGATGCGGATGTCGCCGCTGCCGATACCGGCCAGCAAATCTTCCAGCTCCTCCGCATGGAAACGCTCCAGCACCACCTTGTCCACCTTGGAGAGAGTGAGGTTGTGTCTGTCCAGCTCTTTCTCCAGCAGCTCCTTGCCGGCGGCGATGTTCTTGTCCCGGTCCAGCTTTCTGAACCAGGTGGCCACCTTGGCCCGCGCCCGGCTGGAGCGCAGGAAGCCGGCGTTCGGGTTCATCCAGTCGCGGCTCGGGTTCGGCTCCTTCTGGGTGATCACCTCCACCTGATCACCGGTTTGCAGCGTATAGGTGAAGGGCACGATGCGGCCGTCGATCTTGGTGCCGATGCAGCGGTGACCGATCATGCTGTGCACGTGATAGGCGAAGTCGAGCGGCGTCGCCCCTGCCGGCAGGTCGATGACATCGCCCTTGGGAGTGAAGACATAAACCCTGTCCTCGAACACCTGACTGCGCAGATCGTCCAGCAAGGAGCCGCTCTCCGAGAGGTCCTCCTGCCAGGCGAGGAGTTTGCGCAGCCATTCGATCTTGTCTTCGAAGGTGCTGGTCTTGGCAGCGGCCTGTGCCCCTTCCTTGTAGCGCCAGTGCGCAGCCACACCGAGCTCCGCATCCTGATGCATCTGCTCGGTACGGATCTGGATCTCCACTGTCTTGCCCTCCTCCCCCACCACCACGGTGTGGATGGACTGGTAGCCATTGGGCTTGGGGTTGGCGACATAGTCGTCAAATTCGCGGGGAATATGGTGGAAATGGGTGTGAACGATACCGAGCGCCGCGTAGCAATCCTGCAGCCGCTTGGTGATCACCCGCACCGCGCGCACATCGAACAGCTCGTTGAATTCGAGGTGCTTCTTCTGCATCTTGCGCCAGATGCTGTAGATGTGTTTCGGTCGGCCATAGACCTCGGCCTCGACGCCGGCCTCGGCCAGGGCATCGCGCAGAGACTGCACGAATTCACGGATGTAGCGCTCGCGGTCGAGCCGTTTCTCGTCCAGTTGCTTGGCGATCTGCTTGTAGGTGTCCGGGTGCAGGTAGCGGAAGGCGAGATCCTCGAGCTCCCACTTGAGCTGACCGATACCGAGGCGGTTCGCAAGGGGGGCATAGATGTTGGTGATCTCCTGGGCCATCAGCACCCGGGTCTCCTCATCCGCCTTCTTCGCTTCACGCAGGCAGGCGATGCGCTCCGCCAGCTTGATGACCACGGCGCGCACGTCCTCGACCATGGCGAGCAGCATGCGGCGCACGTTGTCCACCTGCTCCGGCGAGGTTTCGCTGCGGTGAAGGGTTTGCAGGGAGCGGATGGCCTCCATCTCCAGCACCCCTTCCACCAGCTTGGCGATCTTGGGGCCGAAGTCCTCGTTCACCTTTTCCTGGCTGATGAGACCGGCTTCGACGAAGGGATAGAGAATGGCGGCCTTGAGGGTGGCGAGATCCATGCTGAGCATCAGCAGGATGCCCACCATCTCGACCCCGCGCACCAGCAGGCGGTTGGTGAGCGCTTCGTCACCCAGGGTCAGGCAATACTGGTAGACGGTTCGCAGCTGATTCTTGTCACTTTCACTCAGGGTAAGGGAACTGACCCACTCATCCAGAGTGAAATTGTCTTTCAAATGAATATCGCGCACCGCAACCATGGTATCAATCCTTAAAAGTGTGGGGTCGAAAGCCGATGCTCTCCTCATCCCCTCATCAACTGATGACTGCCTCAAATGGGGATGCATGAAAGAGTTTTCAAGGCATGTCACCGCGCAAGGTGACAGGGCTCTTCCCCGCATCCGATCCACTATCGACGACCTAGATTACCCTAATCACTCCCGCTCAAACAGCGCTGCCGCCGCTGGAAAACCAAGATAACCGCATGCTGCCCTGCCCGTTGAAGGCAGCGAGAAACACCTGTTTTACCTCACTCTGGCAGCATCATGCACATCGAAAAATCATCACGACCGCATCTTGATTCATCCAGAATAATGCGGTCGCCTCGACTCAGCCCCGTTCGAACAGCGCCATGGACTCCAGATGACCAGTGTGGGGGAACATGTCCAGCATCCCCAGACGGGTCAGCTTGTAGCCCCCCTGCACCAGCACCTGACTGTCACGGGCCAGGGTGACCGGGTTACAGGAAACATAGACCACCCGTTTGGGGGAAAGTGCCACCACGTGGCTCATCACCTCCAGCGCCCCGGGTCTGGCCGGATCCAGCAGCACCAGATCGAACCCTTCCCGGGCCCAGGACATGCCCACGATGTCGCCGCTCAAGTCCGCCTTGTAGAAGCGGGCGTTGTCGATGCCGTTGCGGCGAGCATTCTCCTGTGCACGCGTCACCATGGCGAGCTCCCCTTCCACCCCCACCACTTCGCGGGCCTGACGGGCCAGCGGCAGGGTGAAGTTGCCGATGCCGCAGAAGAGGTCCAGCACCTTGTCATCCTTACCTGCGTCGAGCCAGCTCAATGCCTGCTCCACCATGCGCTGGTTGACGGGCCCGTTGACCTGGATGAAGTCGCCGGGAGCGAATGCAAGAGACAGGCCATCCAGCGTGTAACTTGGCTGAGACTGTTGATGCAGAGGTTCGATCTGCTCGTCCGCCGCCTGCAGATAGAGGTCTATCCCCTGGGCGGTGGCAAACTCGGTCAAGTGCGCCCGATCCGCCTCGGTGGGGCGACCGGTGTGGCGCAGCAGCATCAGAATGCCCTGCTCCCCCTGAATGAGTTCCGCATGGCCCAGTTCGCGCTGGCTCTTCAGCCGGTTGAGGCATTCGCGCAGAGGGGCGATAAGGGCGGAGAGGGGCTCGGCCAGCACAGGACAGCCGGCAATCTCTACCAGATCGTTCGACTGGCGACGACGAAAGCCCACCCGGGTGCAGCGACCGTTCTTGTCAAACTTGATGGCCAGACGGCAGACCCGGCGGTAGGCGCGGGACTCCCCCGTCAGCGCAGGTGCCAACGCTGGCGCCTGGATGTTGCCAAGGCGCTCGAACAGGCTGACCAGTCCCGCCTCCTTGGCCGCCAGCTGATCTCCCTCTCCCAGGTGCTGGGCACTGCAACCGCCACACTCGCGATAGTGGTCGCAGAAGGGGGCAACCCGGTTGACCGCCGGGGTCACCACCTGTTGCAGGGCGGCGTGGGCATAGTGCTTCTTGTCGTCGATGATGCGGGCCTTGATGGCCTCGCCGGGCAGCGCCCCTTCGACGAAGATGGCCTTGCCCTGATGACGGCCGACGCCGACACAGTGGTGATCCAGACTGTCTACCGTAAATTCAATACGTTGGGGCTGGGTGGATTTCTTTTGGGGCTTGAAAAACTGGGCCATAAAACTTGGTGCCTATAGGTGGCTATGTCATGATTGTGGAATCTGCGGCAGACCATTGTCCCACAAGAATAATCGTATGACCAAATACGGCCTGAGGGCCCCAGCCGCGGCATCCGCCCCATCGTCCATTCTGACCAAAAGTGGCCCATTGATATGACCGGATACGGCCTGAGACCCCGTACAGCGACAGTGACTGTATTGCCTGCCCGACCCCGGTGCCTGCATGCGCCCCGGGTCATGGCTTCTCTTGCGAAAGGCGGGTCGGCGGCATGACCAAGTACGGTCTCAGGGCCCGGGTGCTGGCCTTCACCATCTTGCCGACCCTCATCATCGGCGGCCTCATCGCCGGCTATTTCACCTTCCACCGCTATCAGCAGCTGGAAAACAACCTCATCGATCAGGGCATCAACATCATCGAGCCCCTGGCCATCGCCAGCGAATACGGCATGACACAGCACAGCCGCGAATCCCTCAAGCGGCTGATCGGGCTCACCCATCGCAAAAACTCGCCCTTCATCAAGTCCATCGCCGTCTTCACCCAGGAGAACCAGCTGTTCGTGACGTCCAACTACCACAGGGACTTCAGCCAGCTTCGTCTGCCGGACGGCAGCGTCATCCCGGCCCTGACCAGCGTCTCCGTCAACGGCGATGACATCATACTGCGCACCCCCATCCAGGCAGAGACCAGCCTGGACGGCTTCCCGCTGCCAAGCGACCTGGAACCGCCGGTCATTGGCTACATCTCCATGCAACTCGCCACGGACAGGGCCATCGTCCTGCAGTACCGCGACGCCTTCTTCGCGGTCATCATCGTGCTCATCGGGCTGGCCATCAGCGCCCTGTTCGGCTTCCGTCTGGTCAAGAGCGTGACCCAGCCCATCACCGACATGGTGCAGGCGGTGCACCGGATCAGGGAGGGGAGACTCGATACCCGGGTCAGCGGCCAGCTCACCGGCGAGCTGGACATGCTCAAGAACGGCATCAACGCCATGGCCAAGGCGCTCTCCGAATATCACGAGGAGATGCAGCAGAACATCGATCAGGCGACGTCGGATCTGCGGGAGACCCTCGAGCAGATCGAGATCCAGAACGTCGAGCTCGACATGGCGAAGAAGCGCGCCCAGGAGGCAGCCAGGGTCAAGTCCGAGTTCCTCGCCAACATGTCCCACGAGCTGCGCACCCCTCTCAACGGGGTCATCGGCTTCACCCGCCAGCTGCTCAAGACCAGCCTGACCCCGAGCCAGACCGACTACATGCAGACCATCGAGAAGTCGGCGCGCAACCTCCTTGGGATCATCAACGACATCCTCGACTTCTCCAAGCTGGAGGCGGGCAAGCTGCAGCTCGAGCACATCCCCTTCAGCCTGCGGGACACCCTCAACGAGACCATGCACCTGCTGGGGCCGAGCGCCCACGACAAGCAGCTCGAACTCTCCCTCCAGGTGGATGCCGCCGTGCCGGACTACCTCACCGGCGACCCCATGCGCCTGCAGCAGGTGCTCACCAACCTCACCGGCAACGCCATCAAGTTCACCGAGCGCGGCAACGTGGACGTGCGTGTCGAGCAGACCGGGGAATCGAACGGCAACAAGGTGCGCCTGCGGGTGCTGATTCGCGATACCGGCATCGGCATCTCGGAAGAGCAGCAGCGCCAGTTGTTCCAGGCCTTCAACCAGGCAGACTCCTCCATCTCCCGCCGCTATGGGGGCACCGGGCTCGGGCTCGTCATCACCCAGAAGCTGGTGCAGCAGATGGGGGGCCAGATCCGCTTCGAATCCGAACTCGGCAAGGGGTCGGTCTTCTCGTTCCACCTGGATCTGGATGTCTCGCCCCTGCCCCAGAGCGAGCGGCTTCCGCTGGATCGCATCCAGGGCAAGCGGGTCTGGCTGCTGGAGCCGGATCCCTTCACTCACGCCTCCCTGCTCGCCCTGCTGGGAGAGTGGCACCTGGATGTGCACTCCCTGACGGTGGACGAGGAGTGGCCCCCGATGAGCAGCCAGGACATGGTGCTCATCGGCAGCAGCACCCTGCACAGCCCGCAGCAGGTGATTGCCCGTCTCGACGGACTGGACGGCCAGCAGAACACCATAGTGCTGCTGAGCAGCCACGAGCCGGCCCTCTACGACGCCATGCTGGCCCACGGCGCCGTCCACTGCCTCTCCAAGCCCATCAACCATCGCAAGTTGCTGCACGCCCTGCTCTCCCCCGAGGCGGTACGCCGTGCCCCCCTGCCCGCGCCGACGCCGCGCAGCGTGCAGGCGGTCAAGGTGCTGGCGGTGGATGACAACGCCGCCAACCTCAAGCTCATCGCCGCCATGCTCAAGGAGATGGTGACCGAGGTGGTGGTGTGCAAGAACGGCAAGGAGGCGGTCAACCTGGCCCAGAGCCAACCGTTCGACATCATCTTCATGGATATCCAGATGCCCGTCATGGACGGCATCAGCGCCACCCAGGCGATCCGCCACCACTCCCTCAACACCGAGACCCCCATCGTCGCGGTCACCGCCCATGCCATTCCCGGTGAGCGGGAGCGCCTCATTCGCCAGGGCATGGACGACTACCTGGCCAAACCCATCGACGAGGGGATGCTGGCGCAGCTCATCACCGACTTCGCTCACCGGCGGCACCAGAATCACGGGGATCAGCAGATAGACTGGCCCCTCGCCGTGCGTCAGGCCGCCGGCAAGCCAGCCCTCGCCCGGGAGATGCTGACCATGCTGCTGGCCAGCTTCGACGAGGTGGAGCCCATCCTGGCGGCGGCGCTGGAAGGGAGTGCCGACGATGCAGACGTGCTGGCCCAGCTCCACCGCCTCAACGGTGGCTGCGCCTACTCCGGGGTGCCGGGTCTGCAACGCCTGCTCTCCCAGCTCGAGCAGCAGCTGCGCGACGGGGTCGCCGTGAGCGATCTGGAACCCGAATTGCTGGAGCTGCAGGATGCCCTGGAGCAGGTGAGGCAGGAGGCCCCCCGCTACCTGGCCCTGACCGACTGAGGCGCTTTTTCTGACTGGACAGGCGGCAGGTGGTAACATCTGCGCCGTTTCCACAGGAGTCAACATGACCAACAACGATATTCTGCGCCGCCTGCGCTATGCCCTCAGCATCAGCAACGACCAGATGGTCGAGATCTTTGCCAAGGGCAATCTGGCCATCACCCATGCCCAGTTGCACGGCTGGCTGATGAAAGAGGCCGAAGAGGGTGAGGCACAGGAAGCGGGCTTCGCCGCCTGCCCGGACTCGGCACTGAGCCAGTTCCTCGACGGCTTCATCGCCCTGCGCCGCGGTGTGCGGGAAGATGCCCCGCCCCAGGTGATCCCGAACCGGATCAACAACAACCTGATCCTGCGCAAGCTGCGCATCGGCCTCAACTACAAGGAAGAGGAGATGCTGGGCACCCTCAAGCTCGCGAACTTCAACCTCTCCAAGTCCGAGCTGAGCGCCCTGTTCCGCGCCAGGGATCACAAGCACTATCAGGATTGCGGGGATCAGATCCTGCGCAACTTCCTGATTGGCCTCACCGCCAAATACAGGCCCGGGCCCTGATGACCGCCTCCGGCCAGGGGCGAGGCTAGACCATGGGCTGGCGCCGCCTGCTGGCTCCAAGCCCGTCGGCGAGCGGCGGCGCGTGCCGGTTCGCGGCGCGCTGGCGCTGGTCACTGCCCCTCATCCTGCTGCTCGGCGCCTGCCAGCCTGCACCCTATCGGCTCAATCAGGATCATCAGAGCGCCAGCCAGAACGAGCGCATCGCCTTTCTCATCCTGCACTACACGGATGAAGAGGATGCCCGCTCCCTGCGCCTGCTGACCGAGCCGGAGCACAAGGTGAGCGCCCACTACCTGATCCCCCGCGACACCGACGAGCAACCGTTCCCGGTCTACCAGCTGGTGCCCGACAGCCAGCGGGCCTGGCACGCCGGACGCAGTCGCTGGCATCATTACGCCGGGCTCAACGCCAGTTCGCTCGGCATCGAGATAGTGAATCTCGGGTATGACGAGAAAGACGCGGCCCTGCCCGCCCATCTGAGACACTGGCAACCCTATCCCTCTGCCCAGATCGCCACCCTCGGCGCCCTCGCCCGGGATCTGATCGAACGCTACCAGATCCCCCCCACCCAGGTGCTGGCCCACAGCGATGTCGCCCCCGAGCGCAAGCAGGATCCCGGCCCCCGGTTCCCCTGGCGCGAGCTCGCCCTGCGCTACGGTGTCGGCGCCTGGCCCGACGAGGCCCGGGTGGCCGAGCTGCGCCAGACGCAGCTCATCCCCTGGGATGCGCTGCAATGGCAGCAGCAGCTTGCCCGTTACGGCTACGGCCTACCCCAGCACGGCGCCTGGGATGAGCAGAGCCGCGCCGTCCTGCGCGCCTTCCAGCTTCACTTTCGCCCCGCCCTGGTCACCGGCGAGCCGGATGCCGAGTGCCAGGCCATCCTCACCGCCCTGCTGGAGCGCTACTTCCCGGAACCAGGCTGAGACGCCCCTTCCCTTTCGCCCTCTGCACACGGATGCCCGGCCCCATGCCAGATGAGCACGGGGTTCACCCCGCCTTCCACTCCTGAAAACCACAAGGAACGCCGAAGCGTCCCTTGTGGTTTTCATACCTGCGAAGCGGCATCAGATCCCCTGACGGGCTTCCTGCATCAGCGCACGCATGTCGCTGACCGCCTTGGCCAGACCGTCGAAGGCGGCGCGACCGATGATGGCGTGACCGATGTTGAGCTCATAGAGCTCGGGGATGGCGGCGATGGCCTTGACGTTGTGGTAGTGCAGACCGTGGCCCGCATTGACCTTCAAGCCCTTGCCAGCGGCGTAGGAAGCACCGGCGGCGATGCGCTTGAACTCGGCGTTGCGCTCGGCGTCCGTGGTGGCATCGGCGTAGCGGCCGGTGTGGATCTCGATGAAGGGAGCACCGCTCGCGGCGGCCGCATCGATCTGCAAAGGATCCGCATCGATGAAGAGCGACACCTGGGAGCCCACGGCGGCCAGGCGGGTCACCGCATCGGTCACCTTGTCCAGCTGGCCAGCCACGTCCAGACCACCCTCGGTGGTCACCTCGGTGCGCTTCTCCGGCACCAGGCAGACGAAGTGGGGCTTGATGCGGCAGGCGATGCCGATCATCTCCTCGGTCACCGCCATCTCCAGGTTCATCCTGGTCTGGATGGTCTGGCGCAGGATCTCCACGTCCCGGTCGGTGATGTGGCGGCGATCTTCCCGCAGGTGGACCGTGATGCCATCGGCACCGGCCTGCTCGGCCACGAAGGCGGCCTGTACCGGATCCGGATACTGGGTGCCGCGGGCGTTGCGCAGGGTGGCGATATGGTCGATGTTCACACCCAGGTAGATCTCGCTCATTGCTTACTCCTTGATACAGGTCATCTGTGAATGCCGGAGCGGGTGGAGCCCGCTCCTCTGTCCATGTGCCGCCGCAGCCCGGTTCTGGCCACGGCGACAGCATTATTGTTCATGAAAGGCGATGCCATAAACATAAAACATCACCAGATAATAAAAATCAGCTTGAAACACTGCCTTTTCGCTTCAAAAAGAGCTCCCTGCTCTTCAGTTGACGCTTGCCGAGATAGGGCTGCAGCGCCAGCCGACTGAAACGCTTGGCCGCCTGCAGCAAGGGGGGCGTGTCGAAACGCCCCTCGGCGAAGGCCAGCAGGTGGGCGCCGAGGAACAGGGTACGGGGATCCGGCGCCCGCTCGCAAGCGACAAAGCCGAGCTCCCGCTCGAAGCCGTAGAGCAGGGTAGGGTCGATGGGGGAGTCGTCGTCCGCGGCATATTCGAAGTCCACCGCGTAGCCCAAGGCCTGCAGCAGCAGGAACTCGAAGCGGCGCAGGGGCAGCTCCGGGGTCTCGCCGTCCGCCAGGGCCATGATGGCACGCGCATAGGCGTCGAACACCTCGGGGAAGGGGGTGTGCGCTTCCAGTAGGTAGTAGACCAGCTCGTTGAGATAGAGGCCGTAGAAGAGACGATCCCCCCCGAGGCGCAACGAGTGATCCGGGCACTCCACCTGGGTGAGGTTCTTGAGATCCCCCTTGCCGCGCCAGGCAATGGTGAGCAGGGTGAAGGGCTGAAGCAGCCCCTTCAGAGAGGAGCGTGGCCCGCGGGAACCGCGAGCCACCAGGGTGAATCGACCGCTATCCTGGGTGAAGACCTCGACCAGCTGGCTGGTCTCCCGATAGGGCCGACTGTGGATGACGAAAGCCGGGGTCAGCAATCAGTCGTCGCCATACCCGAGGCTGCGCAGGGCCCGCTCGTCGTCGGCCCAGCCGGACTTGACCTTGACCCACAGCTCGAGATGCACCTTGTTCTGGAACAGCCGTTCCATGTCGATGCGCGCCTCTGTGCCGATGGTCTTGATCTTCTCGCCCTTGTTGCCGATGACCATCTTTTTCTGGCCTTCGCGCTCCACCAGGATGAGCCCGTGGATGTGGTAGAGACCGGTCTCCTCCACCTTGAAGCGCTCGATCTCCACCGTCACCGAATAGGGCAGCTCCTCGCCGGTGAAGCGCATCAGCTTCTCGCGGATGATCTCGGAGGCCATGAAGCGGGAAGAGCGGTCGGTCACGTAATCTTCCGGGAAGAAGTGGACGTTCTCCGGCAGCAGATCCTTGGCCCACTCGCGGATCTTCTCCACGTTGGTACCCTTCTCGGCGCTGATGGGCAGGATGTGGGCAAAGTTCATCTGCTGACCCAGCCACTCGAGGTGCGGCAGCAGATCCTCTTTCTCCTTGACGTTGTCGATCTTGTTGACCGCCAGTACCACGGGGCACTTGAGGTGGCGCAGCTTGCCCAGCACCATCTCGTCATCCTTGGTCCAGTGAGTGCCGTCCACCACGAACACCACCATGGCCACATCCCCCAGGGAACTGGTGGCGGCGCGGTTCATCAGGCGGTTGATGGCCCGCTTCTCCTCGATGTGCAGACCAGGGGTATCCACATAGATGGTCTGATGGTTCTCCTCGGTGTCGATCCCCAGGATCCGGTGACGGGTAGTCTGGGGCTTCTTCGAGGTGATGCTGACCTTCTGGCCGAGCAACTTGTTGAGCAGGGTGGACTTGCCCACGTTGGGGCGGCCCACGATGGCGACAAAGCCGCAATAGGTGGTATCTGTCATGACCGCGTTCCCAATGCTGATGGAGTGAAATGAGCGCACAGTGCCGGATCCGTCATGGTGCTCATGACAGCCGTTCCAGTGCTTGCTGCGCCGCGGCCTGTTCGGCCTTGCGGCGGCTGGAGCCGATCCCGACCAGGGGGCCATCCAGCCCATCCACTTCGCACTGGACGGTGAACTCCTGGTTGTGGGCCTCGCCCTTGACGTTGGTCACCGTGTAGGTCGGCAGGGATTTGCGGCTGCCCTGCAGGATCTCTTGCAGACGGGTCTTGGGATCCTTCTGTTCGATTCCGGGCTTGATCTCGCCAAGGCGGCTGGCATACCAGCCGAGCAGGAGGCTGCGCACCCGCTCCAGATCCGTGTCCAGATAGATGGCGCCGATCACCGCCTCGACGGTGTCGGCCAGGATGGACTCGCGGCGAAAACCGCCGCTTTTCAGCTCCCCCGGCCCCAGGATCAGGTGATCCCCGAGGTCGAATTCCCGGCCCAGCTCGGCCAGCGTCTTCTCGCGCACCAGGGTGGCGCGCATCCGGCTGAGATCCCCTTCCGCCGCCTGCGGGAAGCGGTGGAAGAGGTCATCGGCAATCACCAGACTCAGGATGGAGTCCCCCAGAAATTCCAGGCGCTCGTTGTGACGGGACCCTGCGCTGCGATGGGTCAGTGCCCGGGTCAGCAGCTCAGGATCCTGAAAGACATGCCCGAGACGGGACTGCAGTCTGTTCATCTTGATATTCATTTACTTGATTCCGCCAATGCGGTTGAAGCGCACACCGGTCGGCACCCAGCTCGGCAAGCTGGACCCTTCCTCGCGCTCGAATTCGAAACTGATCCAGATGGCGACCGCCTTGCCCACCAGGTTCTGCTCGGGCACGAAACCCCAGAAACGGCTGTCGGTGCTGTTGTCGCGGTTGTCACCCATCACGAAATAGTGGCCTTCCGGCACTACCCACTCGTCGGGGTAGGTGCCGGGCTGGCGATAGTAGCGGTCCACCAGGTCCGGCATCAGCGGGTTGCGCAAGGTCTCGTGGGAGACATCGCCCAGCTGTTCGGTGTAGCGATCCAGCGGGATCCCCATCTGGCTGAACTCACCGCGCTGCTCGAACTTGACGTCCAGCTTCTGGAAGCCGGGGCACGTTTTCCCTTCCTGCTCATCGCACTTGGGCCGGATCATCAGCTCCTTGTTGCGATAGATGACCCGATCGCCGGGCATGCCGACCACCCGCTTGATGTAGTCCACCCGGGTATCCAGCGGATACTTGAAGACCACCACATCACCGCGCTTCGGCTCACCGGTCTCGAGGAACTTGGTGTTGGTCACCGGGTCCTTGAGGCCGTAGGCAAACTTCTCCACCAGGATGAAGTCGCCCACCAGCAGGGTCGGCATCATGGAGCCGGACGGGATCTGGAACGGCTCGAAGATGAAGGAGCGCAGGATCAGCACCAGCGCGATCACCGGGAAAACCCCGCCGGTCTGTTCGATCCAGACCGGCATGGGGGCCACCTTGGCCAGTGTCTTCTCGTCCACATCCGGACCGGCATTGGCACGGGCGGCGGCAATTTTGGCTGCCCGCTGCTTGGCCCAGACCAGCTTGTCGAGCGTCCAGATGATGCCGGTCAGCAGGGTGACGACGACGAGGATCAGGGAAAAGGTGCTTGCCATCGATTAATCCTTTCCGACGTGGAGAATAGCGAGGAAGGCCTCTTGCGGCACGTCCACACGACCCAGGGACTTCATCCGCTTCTTGCCTTCTTTCTGCTTGTTCAACAGCTTCTTCTTCCGGCTCACGTCACCACCGTAGCACTTGGCGGTGACGTCTTTACGCAATGCCTTGACGGTGCTGCGGGCGATGATCTGGTTGCCGATGGCGGCCTGGATGGCGATGTCGAACATCTGGCGCGGGATCAGCTCGCGCATCTTCTCCACCACCTGGCGACCGCGATACTGGGCGTTCTCCTTGTGGGTGATGATGGCCAGGGCGTCGACCCGCTCGCCGTTGATCATGATGTCCAAACGGACCATGTCGGAGGTTTCGAAACGCTTGAAGCCGTAGTCCAGGGAGGCGTAGCCGCGACTGGTGGACTTCAGACGGTCGAAGAAGTCGAGCACCACTTCCGCCATCGGGATCTCGTAGGTCAGCGCCACCTGCTTGCCGTGGTAGACCATGTTGGTCTGTACGCCGCGCTTCTCGATGCAGAGGGTGATGACGTTGCCCATGTACTCCTGCGGCAGCAGGATGTGACACTCAGCGATGGGCTCGCGCATCTCCTTGATGTTGTTGATGGCGGGCATCTGGGCCGGGCTGTCGATGTGGATGGTGGAGCCATCGTTCAGCTCGATCTCGTAGACCACGGTCGGTGCGGTGGTGATGAGATCCAGATCGTATTCACGCTCCAGACGCTCCTGGATGATCTCCATGTGCAGCATCCCGAGGAAGCCGCAGCGGAAGCCGAAGCCCAGCGCCGTGGAGCTCTCCGGTTCGTAGAACAGGGAGGCGTCGTTGAGGGAGAGCTTCTCCAGCGCATCGCGGAAGGACTCGTAGTCATCGCTGGAGATGGGGAACAGGCCCGCATAGACCTGGGGCTTCACCTTCTTGAAGCCGGCCAGCGCCTTCTCGGCACCGTGCTTGGCCAGGGTCAGGGTATCCCCCACCGGCGCACCGTGGATGTCCTTGATGCCGCAGACGACCCAACCTACCTCGCCACAACCCAGGCCGTCGGTGTCCACCTGCTTGGGGGTGAAGATACCGATACGATCTACACCCCACACCTGACCGGTGCTCATCACCTTGATCTTGTCGTTCTTCTTCAGGGAACCGTTCTTGATCCGCACGAGCGACACGACCCCGAGGTAGGAGTCGAACCAGGAGTCGATGATCAGCGCCTGCAGCGGCGCCTCCGGATCCCCTTCCGGGGACGGGATCTTGGCGACGATCTCTTCCAGCACCAGATCGACACCGAGGCCGGTCTTGGCGGAGCAGCGCACCGCGTCCACCGCGTCGATGCCGACGATGTCCTCGATCTCCTCGGCAACCCGCTCGGGCTCTGCGGCCGGCAGGTCAATCTTGTTCAGCACCGGCACCACTTCCAGCTCCATTTCCATGGCGGTGTAGCAGTTGGCCAGAGTCTGTGCCTCAACCCCCTGACCGGCATCCACCACCAGCAGTGCCCCTTCACAGGCAGCCAGGGAGCGAGAAACCTCGTAGGAGAAATCCACGTGGCCCGGGGTGTCGATAAAGTTCAGCTGATAGGTGTTACCGTCTTGTGCCTGGTAGTTCAGGGTCACACTCTGTGCCTTGATGGTAATGCCGCGCTCGCGCTCCAGATCCATGGAGTCCAGCACCTGGGCCTGCATCTCGCGATCGGACAGGCCGCCGCAAGTCTGGATCAGACGGTCCGACAGGGTCGACTTACCGTGGTCGATGTGCGCAATAATCGAAAAGTTACGAATGTGTTTCATCGAGCAAGAATCACTCAAAATTAAGTTAGGGTCGGATATGAGGGCAGGATTTTACGGGATAACCCGGTCGACGGCCAATCTTTAGTCGGCGGGCCCCACAAATAGCGCCTTGTCTGGCGGGCGTTGGGCACCTGGATGCCCTCCGCCAGACCCGGCCCCTCAAGAGAGATGACGGGTATTGAGCACCACCCCGAGCATGCGGGGACCGTATTCCCCCTGCTCGAGCCGGTCAGAAAAGTAACGAACCAGTAAAAATCCGATGGCGCCGCCCAGCAGACAGCAGAGGATGGTCACCCCCTCTCCCGCCGACAAGAGCGGCACCAGCCAAAGCTGGCCGAGCAGGGCGCCCAGCAGCAGACAGAAGAGCGGCAGCACGTACACCAGAGCCGCACCGCGCAGGATGCTGGCCTGAGGGATGCCCAGGCGGATCTGCTGGCCCACCGCCACATCGCCGGTGAGGGCGACCCGCAGCCGCTGCGCCTTCATGGGAAAGGCCTTGGCGACGGTGCCGGTCCCGCAGCTGGATTGTTGGTGGCAACCGCTGCAGGCGGATCGCCGCTCGCACTCCACCCAGGCGTGATTGCCGTCGATGGCCACTACTGTGGCCAGCTCTTCACTCATGTTACTCACCTGATGACTCCTCACAGGGGGCGGTGGATGCTCCGGATCTCAACACGGCGGCACCCTCAGGGCAAGTCTCACGGCAAAGACTCACTGCACCGCCTCGTTGCGGGCCAGCGGCTGCACGGCCTCGGCGATGCGCTTGGCGGTTTCGGCGGGCACCTCGCCCACCACGGTGATCTCTACCCCGACCTCGTTGACGAAGCTCACCAGCGAGGTGGCCCCCTGGCGAATCAACTGCTGGCGCACCGCCTGCTTGGGATCGACCCGGGAAACATAGACGGAGAGATCCACCAGCCCGTCGGAGAGCATCATGTAATCCACCGGCAGACTGGTGCTGACCAGCTGATGCCGATCCTGAGAGAGCACCTTGAAGCCATCGGGCAACCAGGTCAGGTGCCAGTTGAGGGTCTGCTGGGGAGCGGGATAGGCAT
Source organism: Aeromonas sp. (assembly GCF_050252055.1). Lineage (NCBI taxonomy): Bacteria > Pseudomonadati > Pseudomonadota > Gammaproteobacteria > Aeromonadales > Aeromonadaceae > Aeromonas > Aeromonas sp. The sequence continues at coordinate 99,410 of NZ_JBFWLQ010000004.1, forward strand.
CTTCCAGCGCCAGCGCATCCGGCAGCTTGCTGCGTGCCAGGGTGACCAGCCAGGGGGCCGGCGCAGATTGCCTGTCCAGATCCACCCCCAGCACCTGCTCCACCAGATTTCCTTCCCGATCCACCATGTCCACCCGCAGCAGCAGATGGCTCTGTTCGTCAATCCAGAGCACGAAGCCGTACTTGTCCGCCTCCTTGGGCACCAGCCGTACCACTTGTGCCACCAGGCCGGCCACCCGGCTGCGGCCCGCCAGCACGGGGTCATAACTCTCCATCACCCGGGGCAGCGGCATCCTCACCAGGCTCGACCAGACCCCGGGGAAACGCGCCCCCTTGAGGGTGTAGGGTTCATGGGTGTTTTCGAAGAAGGTGTATTCGTTCTGCCGTTGCAGGAACTCCACGGCCTTGCCGTCGAGATAGCTCAAGTGAGCCACCTCCTTGCCATCGATGATCCCGTGGCTGAAACGGATAGGCTCGAGGCGCCCCTGGCGGGCCTTGACCATGGACAATTCGAAGTTTTGTTGCGAAACGGCACTCTGCATCTGCTGCAACAAGGCCTCGGCCGACAGATCGTCGGCCGAGGCCTTGGCACAAATCAACAGGAGAGAGGCCAGCAGGATACGGCTGGGCTGGCGCACGATCTGATCCCTAAAAATGCGTTATTCCTGAATCTGCTTGTCTTGCAGCAGACGCTGTTGCAGTTGATGGTCGCGCAGGAAGGCATTGATGCGCTCGCGCTGCTCCTGCATCTGCTGCTCGCTCAGACCTTGCTGACGCACACCGGTCCGGCTGCCATCCTGGGGATAGTGCACGCTCACCGGCGCAGCACTGCCACCCACGGGTATGGTATTGAGCACCGGACTGGTCGGTACACCATCCTTGCCCTGGTACTGCTGCACGCCGAAGATGACGGCGGCAGCCACGGAGGCGGCAATGGCATACTGCCCCACTTGCTGGCCAAAGCGGCGAACGAAGGGGATCACCTTGCCGGCGGGCTGCACCTGGGGCGCAGCAGGCTGTGCCGGCTTGGGCGCCAGTATGGCGGGTTCATCCTCCAGCGCCAGCATGATACTGTCGCTGAGATCCAGTTGCAGATTGACCGGCAGGTCACCCCGCATGGCATCACCGATCAGATGGTAACGCGACCAGGTATCCTGCAGAGCGGGATCCGTTCCCAGCTCGTTCAGTACCTCGATTTCGCTAAGGTCGCCATCCATCAGGGCTGAAAGTTGCTCTTTATTTGCCATAAGTTTGCCTGTCTTTCCCCAGTTAATGCTCGATCAGAGGTTGCAGCTTTTTATCGATTGCTTCCCTCGCCCGGAAGATGCGGGATCTCACCGTACCCACCGGACAATCCATGATCTCCGCAATCTCCTCGTAGCTCAGCCCTTCCATTTCACGAAGGGTGATCGCCGTTCTCAAATCTTCTGGCAAGGCTTCTATGGCGGTAAACACGGTACGCTTGATCTCGTCGGTCAGCGCTAGGTTTTCCGGGGTGGCCACCTCTTGCAGGGCTTCACCACCACCATAATATTCAGCCTCGTCCGCTTCGACATCACTGCTGGGCGGTCTGCGCCCCTGTGACGTCAGGTAGTTTTTGGCCGTGTTGACGGCAATCCGGTACAACCAGGTGTAAAACGCGCTCTCGCCACGGAATGTCGGCAACGCACGGTAGGCCTTGATGAATGCCTCCTGCGCCACATCCGGTACATCGCCCGGATTGTTGACATACCTGGCCACCAGGTTGACCACCTTGTGCTGGTACTTGCGTACCAACAGGTTGAATGCATTTTTATCGCCACGCTGGACCCGTTCAACCAGCTGTTCGTCCAGTAGATTCTGGTCGCTCATCAGAGCCGTAAAACCCCCATCAGGTTATCGTTTTTCTTTTCCGGCCCCTTCTAAGCGCACAAGTTCAGACAGGAGGAATCAGGGAAAGTTCGCTTGCATTGAAAAAAATGTGATGCGGGCTGCATCACAACCCCCCTTGGGCTACCATGGGGCCAGTTCTTAATCCAGGCCAATGATACTTATGAAAGCAAGTGTTGAATACCTTTGCGACGTACTCATCATTGGCAGCGGTGCCGCCGGTCTGTCCCTCGCGTTGCGATTGGCAGACCAGGCCAAAGTCCTGGTTCTGAGCAAGGGGCCCATCAGTGAGGGGGCCACTCTCTATGCGCAAGGAGGCATCGCTGCCGTGTTCGACGAGACCGACAGCATCGAATCCCACGTGAGCGACACGCTCAACGCCGGCGCCGGGTTGTGCGACCCGGCGGTGGTGGAGTTCACAGCCCGCAACGCCCGCGACTCCATCCAGTGGCTCATTCAGCAAGGGGTCCCCTTCGATCAGGAAGAGGATGCCGAGGGGGAATCCCACTATCACCTGACCCGGGAAGGGGGCCACAGCCATCGCCGCATCTTCCACGCGGCCGACGCCACCGGCAAGGCGGTGCAGCTCACCCTGATCGACCAGGTGCGCGCCCACCCCAACATCCAGCTGATGGAGCGCTTCAACGCGGTCGATCTCATCACCACCCGCAAGTTGGGTCTGCCGGGCAACAAGGTACTGGGAGCCTATGTCTGGAATCGCAACGCCGAGCAGGTCGAGGTGATCCGCGCCCGCTTCGTGGCACTGGCCACCGGCGGGGCCTCCAAGGTGTACCAGTACACCTCCAACCCGGACGTCAGCTCTGGCGATGGCATCGCCATGGCATGGCGCGCCGGCTGCCGGGTGGCGAACCTGGAATTCAACCAGTTCCACCCCACCAGCCTGTTCCACCCGGACGACCCCAACTTCCTGCTGACCGAAGCGCTGCGTGGCGAAGGGGCCTACCTGCGCCGTCCCGACGGCAGCCGCTTCATGCCGGAGTTTGACGAGCGGGCCGAGCTGGCCCCGCGGGACATCGTCGCCCGCGCCATCGACCACGAGATGAAGCGCCTCGGGGCGGATTGCATGTATCTGGACATCAGCCACAAGCCGGCGGATTTCATCATCAAGCACTTCCCGACCATTTATGAGCGCTGCCTCGCGGTCGGTATCGACATCACCAAGGAGGCGATGCCCATCGTCCCGGCGGCCCACTACACCTGTGGCGGCGTGATGATCGACAACAACGGCCAGACCGACATCCCCGGCCTCTATGCCATCGGCGAGGTGACCTATACCGGGTTGCACGGCGCCAATCGCATGGCCTCCAACTCCCTGCTCGAATGCGTGGTCTATGCCCACCAGGCGGGAGCCGACATCCTGGCCAAGCTGCCCACCAGCGTGGCGCCCCCCAGCCTGCCGGCCTGGGACGAGAGCCAGGTGGATGACTCGGACGAGCAGGTGGTGATCCAGCACAACTGGCACGAGCTGCGGCTGATGATGTGGGACTACGTGGGCATAGTGCGCACCAACAAGCGCCTGGCCCGGGCCAAGCGTCGCATCGATCTGCTCAAGCAGGAGGTGCAGGAGTACTACGCCAACTTCCGGGTCTCCAACAACCTGCTGGAGCTGCGCAACCTGTTGCAGGTGGCCGAGCTTATCGTCAACTGCGCCCTGGAGCGCAAGGAGTCTCGCGGTCTGCACTACAACCTGGATTATCCGGACATGCAGCCGGACTCCAAGCCGACCGTGCTGACCCCGGATCGGGAATGATGCCGGATCAGGAATAAGGCCGTTGTGTTCGATTCGGGCGTATGCCCTCCCCCAGATGACCCCGCCCAGGCGGGGTCATCTGCTATGAGCGGCAGATGTAGCAGGTAGAGAGAGACGCCCCTAGCGAACAGCGAGGTGGATGGCGCGGGCCAGGGCGCGGTAGTGTGCAGGGGCCAGGGCATCGGAGAAGAGCCAGAGCTGCCCCTCGGAGCCCTCCACCGTCTTCAGCCGCAACCAGAGCACCCCGGGCAGGATGCGGCTGCGGGGATCCAGCCGATGGCGCGCCCCTTGCCACTCGAGCCACTCCCCATCCCAGACGAGCACGCCGCTCGCCGCCGGATGGCGGCGCAACGCGCGCCACAGACTCAGCCCCCAGACAGGGAGGAACAGCCCCCATTGCCAGCCCTGGATCAGGCTGGCGACGGGCAAGAGCAGCAACAGAAACAGGATGCACAGCAGCAGACGCTGCTGGCGGGAGGCGATCACGGGCATCACTACCCGCTGGGGAGACGCGAGGCTGGCCATGAGGGGTGGCGGTCGCGAGTCGGGCTCAGCGCAGGCTGTCGTGGCGGGCCTGGTTGCGCTCGAGGATCAGGGGGATCATGGCGGCAAAAGCGGGATCCTCGGGCACGCCGTGACCCATGCACCAGCGGAACAGCTCGGGATCCTCGCACTCCAGCAGGCGGATGAAGGTGCGCTGTTCGGCCTCGCCGAGGCCATCGAACTCGTGCTCAAAGAAGGGCATAAAGATCACATCCAGCTCGAGCATGCCGCGACGGCAGGCCCACTTCAGGCGGGACTTCTCACTTGGGTTCAACATGGAACTCTCCTTACAAAGACCGGGGAATGGTAGCAGCAGGATTTTCCGGCTGACAAACATTCCTTACGTCTTTACCATGCAGGTCACATACTTTCTGTCTCTGGAATCCCATCGTGAGCCTGCCGACCCCTCTTCTTCCTGCCGAGCCGACCCTGTTTTCCCTGACCAATCTGGCCATCACCCGCCTCGGCGGCCCGGATCGCGCCAAGTATCTGCAAGGTCAGGTCACCTGCGACGTCAACGCCCTGCAACCGGGCCAGAGCACCCTCGGCGGCCACTGCGATCCCAAGGGCAAGCTGTGGAGCGATTTTCGCCTGCTCTGCCTGGAAGACAGCCTGCTGATGCTGACCAAGCCCTCGGTGCTGGCCCGCCAGCTGCCGGAGCTCAAGAAGTTTGCGATCTTTGCCAAGGTCGAGATCGGCGAGTTTCAGGGCAGCCTGACCGGACTGGCCGGTCAGGGGGCGGACGACTGGATGGCACAGCACTTCGCGCTGACCGGCACCGGTCTGGTGGAGGGCGGCATGGCAGTCAGGGTGGAGGCGGACCGCTGGCTGCTGGCGAGCACATCCCCGCTGGCCCTGAACCTGCCGGTGGGCGACGAAGGACTCTGGTGGGGGCTGGAGATCAAAGCCGGTCTCCCCCATCTGGAAGCGGTCCATCAGGGGGAATACATCCCCCAGATGCTGAACCTGCAAGCCCTTGATGGCATCAGCTTCAACAAGGGCTGCTACATGGGGCAGGAGACGGTGGCACGCGCCAAGTATCGCGGCGCCAACAACCGCGCCCTCTTCGTGCTGAGCGGCACTGCCGCAACGCAGGTGGCCAGCGGTGACACCCTGGAGATCCAGCTCGGTGACAACTGGCGCCGCAGCGGTCTGGTGCTCAACGCCTGGCAGCAGCAGGGTCAGGTGTGGCTCACTGCCGTGCTGCCCAAGGATACCGAGGCCGACGCCCGTTTCCGCCTCAAGCTGGAAGAGGGCTCCAGCCTCGGTCTGCAACCCCTGCCCTATGCGTTGATCGACTGAATCCCCCCTAACGAGGCACCCGCGCCAGCAGTGCCTCCTGCAGCCAGCGCCCCGCCTGCCCGAGCGGGCGGGCGCGATACCACTGCAACTCCAGCGCCAGTTCCGCCTCGGCGATGAAGTCCGGCTTGAGCACCACCAGCTCCCCCCGCGCCAGGGGCCGGTGCAGCAGAAACTCGGGCACCGCCGCCCATCCCAGCCCCAGTTTCACCAGCTCCAGGATCCCGAGATCCCCCTCCACCCACCACACTTGCGCCGAGAGGCGGAAGCGATGGCGCTCCGTCCCCTCCCGCCGTCCGGTCACCATCAACTGGCGAGCCCCTTGCAGGTCGCTCTCCTTCAACGGCGTCTTGTGGGCCAGGGGGTGATCCGGAGAGACCACCAGGGGCATGGTGACCGTCCCCAGGGAGCGGGAGACCAGCTCCCGCTCGGGGTGCGCCTTCTGATAGCTGATGCCGAGCTGGGCACGGCCGCTCTTGAGCAGCTCGGTCACGTCCTCCATCAGCGGGAACAGCAGCTCCAGCTCCACCGCCGGGTAACGGCTGGCGAACTCCTCCAGCAGGGAACCAAGCCAGGGCAGGTGGGAGTCATCGTCGATGGCCAGGGTGAGGCGCGACTCGACGCCGTTGGCCAGTTCTCCTGCGATGGCCTGCAGTCGCTCGTTCTGGGCCAGCAGCACCCCTGCCTCCTGACAGATGCGGGCACCCGCCTCGGTCAGCACGGGATAGCGGCCGCTGCGATCGAACAACGCAAGGCCGAGATCGATCTCCAGGTTGGCGATGGCGGCACTCACCACCGACTGGGCCTTGCCCAGCCTGCGCGCAGCCGCCGAGAACGACCCGGTCTCGGCCGTCGCCAGCAATGCCTTGAAGTGTTCCAGTGAAGGGGTCATGAGCCTGCTCCGCCGTGCTGTTGTGTCGTCACATCTATCTATTTTAGCGATAGATACCAACGTGAATCTATCCGGTTTTGGCGATACATTGCCGCCATTCCCTGACCAAAGAGAGAGACAGACCATGCGTACGACCCGTGACCGCCTGCGCCACGCCATCGGCTTCGAATTGATTGGCCTGCTGATCGCCGCTCCGCTGGCCAGCTGGGTGACCGGCGTCGGGCTCAACCACATGGGCCCCCTGGCCCTGTTCTTCTCGGTGGTCGCCACCGTCTGGAACTATGTCTACAACATCGGGGTGGACAAGCTGCTGCTGCGCTATCAGGGCCACACCCACAAGGCGCTGTGGCAGCGGGTGCTGCACACCCTGGGGTTCGAGGGGGGCCTGCTGATCGTGGCCCTGCCGGTGATGTCCTGGTGGCTCGACATCGGCCTGCTGGAGGCGCTGGTGCTGGATATGGGCTTCGTGCTCTTCTACCTGGTCTATGCCTTCGTCTACAACTGGAGTTACGACAAGGTGTTCCCCATTCCCATGGGACAGGTGCAGAAGGCACTGGGATAAGCGATTCGAGGGGTAAGGGCGAGGCACCATCATGCGACGGCATGATGGTGCTGAAGAGGGCCTCGCGGGGTCAGGCCTGGGCCTTGACCTCTTCCGGCGGGGTATCGTCCTGCCTGGTTTCCTGGCGCATCATGGCTTCGAGGTCGCTCTGGTACTGGTTCAGCATGCGCTGGGCCGCCACCATGTCCCCCTTGTGCAGGCGCTCGAACAGATGATGCTGCACCACGCCGTTGAGGTACTCCACCGTGATGGGTTGCTCCAACGCCGACAACAGCTCCTCTTTTTCCAGCTCCGCATTGATCTCGTCGACACTGGTACGCAGCAGACCGGCCAGTTGCACCAGCATGCGGCGCTCCCCTTCACGCAACAGGCTCAACATGCGGTTTCTCTGCTGCTCATTCTGTTGGGTCATACATTTCCTTACGTAGAATTGGAACAAGCCCGCTCATTCTGCCCTGTCCTTTTCACAGCGTCCATCTCGGGCGCATGACTTATTCCGGGCGCGGGGGGCCGGGTGCTATTTGCCCCCCGGCCCGGTATAGTAACGGCTGATCCAGGGGGCCCGTGCGCCCCGTTGCCGAGACCGTCCATCCCTATGACCGACGCCATTCTGGTGCTCTGCACCTGCCCCGACGAGACCAGTGCAGACCGCCTCTGCGAGCAGCTGCTCGATCAGCGCCTCGCCGCCTGCATCAACCAGCTGCCCGGGGTCACCTCCGTCTATCGCTGGCAGGGCAAGACGGAGCGAACCTGGGAGATCCAGCTCGTCATCAAGAGTCGGGCCGCGCTGTTCGAACCCCTGCGCCAGTGCATTCTCGCCCACCATCCCTACGAGGTACCGGAGATCCTGGCGCTCCCCGCAAGCCAGGGCCACCCTGCCTATCTCGATTGGTTGACACAGGAGACCTCATGACCGCCTCTCGCCCCCTCTCCTTCCTGCTGATGCTGCTGGGCCTGCTCTGCGTCCTGACGACGGCCCCCGCCCGGGCCAGCAGCCAGGATCTGCTCGGCAGCCTCGGCATCGAGACCCAGCCCAGATTCCTCAAGGTGGATCAGGCCTTCGCCCTCGAGAGCGAACAACAGGGTGATCGGCTGCTGCTCCGGATACGCATCGCCGACGGCTACTACCTCTATCGCCACAGTATCCGTGTGAAGGGAGAGAACCTCGCCTTCGACGAGCCCGTCCTGCCCCCCGGCACCGAGCACAAGGATGACTTCTTCGGCAAGAGCCGGGTCTATTACCAGGAGGTGCAGATCCCCGTGGCACTGACCCGGGTCGGGGACGCGGCCAGCCTCACCCTAAGTTACCAGGGCTGCACCGAAGGACTCTGCTACCCACCGACCGACAAGCGGATCGCCGTCGAGCCCCTCGCCGCCCCCGCCCGGGCGGAAGCGGTGGCCAGCCTTCAGGGCACCGACGTGCCGGGCAGCCAGCAGGACAGGCTGGCGGCCGCCCTCGGCAGCCAGGGGTTCTGGATCAGCGTCGCCGCCTTCTTCGCCCTTGGTCTCGGCCTCGCCTTCACCCCCTGCGTCTTCCCCATGTATCCCATCCTGACCGGGATCATCGCCGGGGCCGGGCATCGCCTCTCCACCCGTCGCGCCTTCCTGCTCTCCTTTGTCTATGTGCAGGGGATGGCGGTCACCTATACCCTGCTCGGGCTCGTCGTCGCCTCGGCGGGCCTGCAGTTCCAGGCGGCCCTGCAGCACCCCTATGTGCTCATCAGCCTCTCGGTGATGTTCGTGCTGCTCGCCCTCTCCATGTTCGGGCTCTACACCCTGCAACTGCCGAGCAGCCTGCAAACCCGTCTCTCGGGCTTCTCCAACCGCCAGCAGGGCGGATCCGTGGCCGGCGTTGCCATCATGGGCATGATCTCGGGACTGGTCTGCTCCCCCTGCACCACGGCGCCGCTCTCCGGGGCCCTTATCTACGTGGCCCAGAGTGGCGACCTCTGGCTCGGCGGTGCGGCCCTCTATGCCCTCTCCCTGGGCATGGGGCTGCCGCTGCTCTTGCTCGGCACCTCTGGCGGCAAGCTGCTGCCCAGGGCCGGCGCCTGGATGGATGTGATCAAGCAACTCTTCGGTTTTGCGCTGCTGGCTGTGCCCATCCTGCTGCTCTCAAGGCTCCTGAGCGACCTCGTCGCCACCCTGCTCTGGCTCGGCTGGGGGCTGGTGCTGTGCGGTTATCTCTATCACCACAACCAGCATCGCGCCCATTCGGTGGGCAAGAGCCTCGGCGGCTTCGCCCTGCTGCTGGCGATGATGGGCCTTGTGGTGGTGGGCAAGGATCTGCTGCTGCCACCCGAGGGGGCCAATGCCGCCGCCCAGACCCAGGCCCCCCGCTTCATTCGCATCAAGACCCTGGACGATCTCAAGGTGCAGCTTGCCGCCGCCCGCGGCAAGCCGGTGTTGCTGGATCTCTACGCCGACTGGTGCGTGGCCTGCAAGGAGTTCGAGCACAAGACCTTCAGCGACCCCGATGTGCAGGCGCGCTTCAGCGAGATGGTGCTGCTGCAGGCGGACGTCACCGCCAACGACGACGCCGATGTGGATCTGCTCAACGGCCTCAACGTGCTGGGATTGCCGACCCTCATCTTCTTCGATCGCGATGGCAACGAGGTGAACGGCCAGCGGGTGACCGGCTTCATGGGGCCTGCCGAATTTCTCGGCCAGCTGGACAAGCTGCGCTGATACCGGGTGGCCCGTGCAACCGTGTGGGCCCCCGGTTTGACCGCCATTTTTCCGGCAATCCCTTGTATATGACCGACGCCGTGGCAATATTTGCGCTTTCCCGTCTCGTTCGTCCGGAGTTTTGATGAAAAAGTGGTTCATCCCCCTGCTGGCCCTCTGGCTTTATGGCTGCAACGCAGGTCCCGGTGAAGAGACCATCCAGAGCCAGGTCACCGCCAGGTTGCAGGCGGGCACGGATGCTGACCTGTTCGACATCCGCGACTTCGCCGTGCTCGGCAAGGAGGAGCGGATGGAGGGGGTCTATCTGGTCAAGGTGAGCTACCAGCTCCACTTCAAGCAGGGACTGGATCAGTTGCAGGTGCTGCACGACGAGGATCTCGTCTATGACAGGGTCGGCCCCTTCCAGCAGGAGATGGGACTGATGGAGCTCGAGCGCAAATATGGCGACTTCGAGGCAGGCCAGGCCCTGGCGCAGGAGACCCAGGTCTGGATGATGAAGACGGAGCAGGGCTGGCGCCTGGCCGAGCCAGACGCGACGCAGCAGGGATAATCCCGAGCCCCCCTCCCCTTAGAGCAGATCCTTCAGCCGATACCAGAGCATCCCGAGCGCCAGCAACGGAGAGCGCAACGCCGGGCCACCCGGGAAGGTCATGTGAGGGACGCGGCTGAAGAGATCGAAGCCCCGGCTCTCCCCCTTGATCGCCTCCGCCACCAGCTTGCCCGCCATGTGGGTGGCATTGAGGCCATGGCCCGAATAGGCCTGGGCATAGAAGACGTTGGGATGCTGCTCGAGGCGGCCTATCTGGGGCAGCCGGTTGGCGCCTATGCCTATCATGCCTCCCCACTGGAACTCGATGGCGGTACCCGCGAGCTCGGGGAAGACCCGCAGCAGCTTGGGCAGCATGAAGGCTTTGATGTCGCGAGGGTCACGGCCCGAGTAGTTGCAGGCCCCGCCAAACAGCAGGCGACCGTCCGCCGACAGCCGATAGTAGTCGAGCGCCACGTTCTGATCGCACACCGCCATGTTCTGTGGCAGCAAGCGCAGGCGCAGGCGCTTCTCCAGCACCTGGGTGGCGAGAATGTAGGAGCCCGCCGGAAGCACCTTGCCCCCGAGATCGGGCTGGAGGTCGCCCAGGTAAGCGTTGCAGCCGATCACCAGGTAGTCCGCGCTGACCCGGCCGTGGGCCGTGGTCACCTCGACCCGCTCGCCGTAATCGATGTGGGTCACCCTTGAGTGTTCGAACAGGGAGACCCCGAGACTGGCTGCCGCACGCGCTTCGCCGAGAGCCAGGTTGAGAGGATGCAGGTGACCGGACCCCATGTCGATCATCCCGCCGATATAGCGATCCGACCCGACCACGGTGTGCATCTCCTCCCGCGCCACCATTTTCAGTGCGTGCCGATAACCCAGGCTCGCCAGGTGCTCGGCATCCTCCTCGAACCCCTTCAGGTGACGCGCCTTGGTGGCGAGATCGCAATAGCCCCAGGTGAGATCGCACTCGATATTGAAACGCTCGACCCGCTCGCGCACCAGCTGCACCGCTTCGATCCCCATCAGATCCAGCTCCCGCACGCCCGCCTCGCCAATCCAGCGGGCAAACTGGCTGGTATCGTGGCCGATGCCGCGGATCAGCTGGCCGCCGTTGCGCCCCGACGCTCCCCAACCGATGCGGTTGGCCTCCAGCAGCACCACCTTGTAACCGGCATCGGCCAGGTTGATGGCGGTGTTGAGGCCGGTGAAACCGCCACCGATGACGCAGACGTCCGCATCCAGCTCACCACTGAGCTCGGGCCACTGCCGATGGTCGTTGCGAGTGGCCGCGTAATAGGAGGCCGTGTGTTCCTGATGTCCCTGTCTTCCTGTCTGCATGCTCAGCATCCTGCCTGGTTGCATTCGTTTACTAAATTAAACGGGTGTCATCGATAATACCCAGCCCCCCATCCCCAATCCAGCCCGTCAGGATCACAGAAATGCAAAAGGCGCCCCGAAGGGCGCCTTTTCATGCAATCAAGGTGCTGCGAATTACAGTACGTCGATGGCGTTCAGGTCGGAGAAGGCCTTCTCCAGACGCGCGATCATGGAAGTCTGACCGGCACGCAGCCATACGCGCGGATCGTAGAACTTCTTGTTCGGCTTGTCGGCACCTTCCGGGTTGCCCAGCTGGCCTTGCAGGTAGGCTTCGTTGGACTTGTAGAAGTTCAGCACGCCTTCCCAGGTCGCCCACTGGGTGTCGGTGTCGATGTTCATCTTCACCACGCCGTAGGAGATGGATTCGCGGATCTCTTCCAGGGTAGAGCCGGAGCCACCGTGGAACACGAAGTCCAGGGACTTGGCAGGCAGACCGAACTTCTCGGAGACGTACTTCTGGGAGTTGTCCAGGATCTTCGGAGTCAGCTTGACGTTACCCGGCTTGTACACACCGTGCACGTTGCCGAAGGAGGCAGCGATGGTGAAGCGCGGGCTGATCTTGGACAGACGCTCGTAGGCGTAGGCCACGTCTTCCGGCTGGGTGTACAGGGAGGATTGGTCCAGGTGGCTGTTGTCCACGCCGTCTTCTTCACCGCCGGTGCAGCCCAGTTCCAGCTCCAGAGTCATGTTCATCTTGGCCATGCGGGTCAGGTACTCGCAGCAGATGTCGATGTTCTCTTCCAGAGACTCTTCGGACAGATCCAGCATGTGGGAGGAGAACAGCGGCTTGCCGGTTTCGGCAAAGTGCTTCTCACCGGCATCCAGCAGACCGTCGATCCACGGCAGCAGCTTCTTGGCGGCGTGGTCGGTGTGCAGGATCACCGGTACACCGTAGGCTTCGGCAACGGCGTGCACGTGCTTGGCACCGGAGATGGCACCCAGGATGGCAGCTTGCTGGCCTTCCAGCTTCAGACCCTTGCCGGCGGTGAACACGGCACCACCGTTGGAGAACTGTACGATAACCGGGGCTTTGACCTTGGCAGCAGCTTCCAGCACGGCGTTCACGGAGTCGGTACCGACACAGTTGACGGCCGGCAGAGCGAAGCCGTTTTCCTTGGCGATGGCGAACACTTTCTGAACGTCATCACCAGTGATCACGCCGGGTTTTACGAAGTCGAAAATTTTCTTAGACATGTTTAATCGTCCTGTCTCGTATGCCGTTAATAAAAAGTGGGGGGTTCATCATGAACCGGCACAGCGGCCACATGATAAACGAAACGGGAGGCTTTTGCCCCCCGTCCCGGGTCAATTAGGCTTTGGCGCGCTCTTCGAGAATCGCGACAGCCGGCAGTACCTTGCCTTCTACGAACTCCAGGAAGGCGCCGCCGCCGGTGGAGATGTAGGAGACCTTGTCGGCGATGCCGAACTTGTCGATGGCAGCCAGGGTGTCACCACCGCCAGCGATGGAGAAGGCCGGGGAAGCGGCGATGGCTTCGGCGATCACCTTGGTGCCTTCAGCGAACTGGTCGAACTCGAACACGCCGACCGGGCCGTTCCACAGGATGGTCTTGGCGTTCATGATGATGTCGGCCAGGGCCTTGGCGGAATCCGGACCGATGTCGAAGATCATGTCGCCGTCAGTCACGTCGGACACGGACTTGATGGTGGCCGGGGTGGATTCGGAGAATTCGCTACCCACAACCACGTCGGTGGTCACCGGAATGTTGGTTTCGGCAGCCAGTTTCTTGGCGGTGTCGATCAGATCGTGCTCGCACAGGGACTTGCCGACGTTGTGACCGGCAGCAGCGATGAAGGTGTTGGCGATGCCACCACCGACCACCAGCTGGTCAGCGATCTTGGAGAGGGATTCGAGTACGGTCAGCTTGGTGGAGACCTTGGAGCCGCCCACGATGGCAACCATGGGGCGCTCGGGCTTCAGCATGGCTTTGCCCAGGGCTTCCAGTTCACCGGCCAGCAGGGGGCCTGCACAGGCAACCGGCGCGAACTGGGCCACACCGTAGGTAGAACCTTCGGCGCGGTGAGCAGTACCGAACGCATCCATTACAAAGACGTCACACAGGGAGGCGTATTTTTTGGCCAGCTCTTCGGTGTTCTTCTTCTCGCCTTTGTTGAAGCGGCAGTTTTCCAGCACAACCAGCTCACCGGCGGCGACGTCTACGCCATCCAGGTAGTCTTTGGCCAGACGAACCGGGCAGGACAGTGCGTCTTTCAGATAGTTGACAACCGGAGCCAGGGAGAATTCTTCGTTGTATTCACCCTCGGTCGGACGACCCAGGTGGGAGGTGATCATCAGCTTGGCGCCCTTTTCCAGAGCCAGCTTGATGGTCGGCAGAGTCGCAACGATACGTGCATCGGAAGTGACCTTGCCGTCTTTTACCGGCACGTTCAGGTCAGCACGGATCAGAACGCGTTTGCCCGCCAGATCCAGGTCGGTCATCTTGATAACAGACATATTCAGTCCTCTATATATTTTCAGGTAATGTTAAAAAAACAGTAACCTTGCGCCCGGTGCAGACTTTCAGCCTGCGGCCATCATGGCCCGGGTGGTATCCAGCATGCGGTTGGCGAAGCCCCATTCGTTATCGCACCACATCAACATCTTGACGAGGTTGGCATCGCTGACCCGGGTCTGGGTACCATCAATGATGCAGGAGTGTGCATCATGATTAAAGTCTACGGAGACCAGTGGCTCTTCCGTGTAGTCCAGAATACCGTGTAATGTACCTCTGGATGCCCGTTGCAGGGCTTGATTTACGTCACTAACTGTCACTTTTTTACGAACAGTAATACTCAGATCCATGGCGGTTACATTGATGGTGGGTACCCGCACCGCGATCGCCTCGAACTTGCCGGCAAAGTGGGGAAGGATACGTTCCAACCCCTTTGCCAGCTTGGTATCCACCGGGATGATGGACTGGCTGGCCGCCCGGGTTCTGCGCAAGTCGCCGTGATAGGCATCGATGACTTGCTGATCGTGCATGGCCGAATGAATTGTCGTAATAGTACCACAATTTATCTCGAATTCTCGATGCAATGTTTCGATGACGGGGACCACGCAGTTGGTGGTGCAGGAGGCGTTGGAGACGATCCGCTCCCGCCCGGTCAGCACCTGGTGGTTGACCCCGTAGACGATGGTGGCGTCCACGTCCGCGTCCGCCGGATGGGAGAAGAGCACCTTGCCCGCTCCCGCCCCCAGATGCAGCTCGGCATCGGCCCGGGAGCCGAACACCCCGGTGCAGTCCAGCACCACGTCCACCCCAAGCGCCCGCCAGGGCAAGTTCGACGGATCCCGCTCGGCAAACAGGGCAATGAGATCCTCCCCCACCTGCATGCTGTTGCCCGCCAGTTGCACCGGATAGCGGAACCGGCCGTGGCTGGTGTCGAAGCGGGTCAGGTGCACCATGGCCTCGGGGGCCGCCAGCTCGTTGATGGCCACTATCTTGATGGTCTTGTCGCGGCCGCTCTCGTAGAGGGCCCGCAGCACGTTGCGGCCGATGCGGCCATAGCCGTTGATGGCAATCTTGATCATGGAAACGTTGTGTCCTTAGCTGCGACAAAGGGATGAGAGGAAGGGGCGACTCACGAGAGCAGTGCCTCGCGAAAGACGCCGCGGGCCAGCAGTGCGGCACCGAATACCCCGGCGCTGTCCCCCAGAGCCGGCGCTACCATGGGGGTGGCGAAGCGGGGGTTGAACAGGAAGGGCAATACCGTTTCGCGCCCGGCGCGATAGAGGCTCTGCACATTGCCCACGCCGCCACCGATGACGATGACGTCCGGATCGAGAATATTGATCACGTTGGCGAGGGCCTGGCCGAACAGCAGGTGCAACCTGTCCATGGTGAGCCTGGCGACATGATCATGGGCACTGGCCGCAGCAATCTGGGCGAGCGAGAGACGGCGTTTGGTCCTGGCCTCGTACCAGGCCTCCAGCGCCGGGCCGCTGATGAGGGTTTCGACGCAGCCGCGCTTGCCGCAGTAGCACTCTGGCCCCTCCGGCAACAGGACGTTGTGCCCCCACTCCCCGGCGATGCCGTGGTGACCGTTGAGGATCTGGCCGTTGATGACGATGCCGGCCCCGACCCCGGTGCCCATGATGATGCCGAACACCACTTTTGCATCGGGATGATGCTGGCGCACCGCCCCCAGATGGGTTTCCGCCAGGGCGAAACAGTTGGCGTCGTTGGCGATGAGCACGGGGACGCCCAGCCTGCGCTCCAGATCTTCCTTGAGCGGCTTGCCGTTGAACTCGGTGGTGTTGCTGTTTTTCAGCAGCCCGGTCTGGGGGTCCCGGGCCCCCGGCGTCCCCATGCCGATGAGTGCAGGACGCTGACCGAGTTTGGCGGCACACTCGTCCACCAGTTTGGCGATCTGGCCCAGCATGTGCTGGTAGCCGCCGTGCCGTTCAGTGGGAATGCGGTGGCGCAGCAACACCTCGTCGCCATCGAGCACCACGCACTCGCACTTGGTCCCGCCAAGGTCGATCCCCCAATCCCACGCCTGCTTCTCCATCCAGCCTCCTGCCCCTCAACGACCCCATCCCGGCCACGACTGCCAACATGGGGGTGCAGTGTAACCCGAGCCGCAACCAGGATGCAGCCCCCTGTGTCACGGACAGCAAAACGGGGCCCGCAGGCCCCGTTCATCACGCTGTTTGCCGCGCTCAGCGACCGTGGTACCGGGCGGAGAGCTCATGCACCGCGTTGACGAACACGCCGGCATGTTCCGGGTCCACATCCTGATGGATGCCGTGCCCCAGGTTGAAGACATGACCGTTGCCATGACCGAAACCGGCCAGAATGGTGGCGACCTCTTCGCGGATCCGCTCCGGGGTGGCGTAGAGCATGGAGGGGTCCATGTTGCCTTGCAGCGCCACCTTGTCGCCGACCCGGCGTTTGGCGTCCGCGATGTCGGTGGTCCAGTCCAGCCCCAGGGCATCACAGCCGGTGGCGGCGATCTGCTCCAGCCACTGGCCGCCGTTCTTGGTGAACAGGGTGACCGGCACACGGCGGCCCTCATGTTCACGGATCAGGCCATCGACGATCTTGTGCATGTACTGCAGGGAGAAGTCGCGGTAATCGCGCGGGGTGAGCACGCCGCCCCAGGTGTCGAATACCATGACCGCCTGGGCACCCGCCCTGATCTGGGCGTTGAGATAGCTGATCACGCTGTCCGCCAGCTTGTCGAGCAGCAGATGCAGGGTCTGCGGCTCTGCATACATCATCTTCTTGATCTTGGTGAAGGCCTTGGAGCTGCCCCCCTCCACCATGTAGGTGGCCAGGGTCCAGGGGCTGCCGGAGAAGCCGATGAGCGGCACGTCGCCCTTGAGCTCGCGGCGGATGGTGCGTACCGCATTCATCACGTAGCCGAGCTCGTCTTCCGGATCCGGGATGGGCAGGGCCTGCACGTCGGCCATGGAGGTGATCGGGCGCTCGAAGCGCGGGCCTTCCCCCTGTTCGAAGTAGAGGCCCAGCCCCATGGCATCGGGCACGGTCAGGATGTCGGAGAAGAGAATGGCGGCATCGAGCGGATAGCGGCGCAGGGGCTGCAAGGTGACTTCACAGGCCAGCTCGGCGTTGCGACACAGGGACATGAAATCCCCCGCAACGGCGCGGGTCGCCTTGTATTCCGGCAGATAACGGCCAGCCTGACGCATCATCCATACCGGGGTCATGTCCACTTCCTGGCGCAGCAGGGCACGCAGGTATCGATCGTTTTTCAGCTCTTTCATCCCAGTTCCTGAGTCATGTCACGCATAAAATGGCGGACATGATACCACTTTGTGCAAGGCTGAGGGCGACCCTGACGCCGCACATCGCCGCAGGAGTGCAAAGATGTGAGGGGGCGCATACAAGCGCCCCCGTTTTCCCTCAACGCGCCTCGGCGAGACACTGTTCGATGAGCCGGCGCGCTATGGTGCCATGAGGGGGCAAGCGCGGCAGCCGGTCAGCCTCAAAGAAGCCTGCCGCCACCAGTTCGTCATCCTGCACCCGGATCTCGCCGTTCTCGTAGTCGGCGGTGAAGCCCATCATCAGGCTGTGGGGGAAGGGCCAGGGCTGGCTCGCCACGTAACGCACATTGGTCACCCGGATGCCGCTCTCCTCGAACACCTCCCGCGCCACGCACTGCTCCAGATTCTCCCCTGCCTCCACGAAGCCGGCCAGCACGGTATACATGGGATCATCCGCCTGATAGTGACGGCGGTGGGCTGCCAGCAAGATGGCCGGCCCCTTGCGCACCGCGACGATGATGCAGGGGGAGATGCGCGGATAGACGACATGGCCGTGATGACACCCCTGGGCCCACTCCCCTTCCCTCGGGGTCATGGGGGCGCCGCACTCACCGCAGAAGCGATGGGTACGGCGAAAAGTGGCGAGCTGCCAGGCCCGCCCTGCGAGGCGAAAGCCCTCTTCGTCCCCCGCCACCATAAGCTGGCGCAGCGGGGCCATGGCCTCGGTCTCCGCCTCCGCCCCCAGATCCAGCAGATGGCAAGGCAGGCCGTCCCACTCGTCGAAGCGCTCGAAGGAGGCGGTGTGCAGATGGGTGGGCAAAACGGCGCGGGGCCCTTGTGGAATGCGCCCCTGTTCATCCAGCAGGACGAGGTGATCGCCCCCCAGCACGAACCAGAAGGCCTGTTCAGTTGATGACATATGATGAAGGCTCTTGTTGAGAATGCGCGCGGCACAGGATCGTTTGCCTCATATTACGAGCGGGAAGGGCCGATGGCGACCCCCGACATGGCCCTCTTCTCGCCAGGCACACCATGAAAAAAGGCCGCCTCTGGCGACCTTTCATCCTGTTGACCGCCCGGGCGATCAGTTCATCCAGCGCTCGCTGCTCTTACGACGGCGCGGGAGCATGGGCAGGAGGATCCCGAGCAGGATGCCGCCCCCCACCATGGCACCACCGCGGATGAACCAGTCCATCTGCATGTCGTGCTCACGGTTGTCATAGCTCTGGGTCAGGGCGTCGTTCTGTTCCTTGAGGCTGCTCATCTCGGCGCTCTGGCTGTCCAGACGGGCTTTGAGGCTGGCGATCTCCTTGCTCTGCTCGGCGATCTTGCCATCCTTCTCGGCGAAACGTTTCTCGTTGTCGCCATTGAGGTTCAGCAGACGGGCCTTGGCTTCGTCCAGCTCTTTCTGAACCTGGGGAAGGCGTTCACGCAGGCTGATCTCCCCCTGCAGCTCGCTGTTCTTGATCCAGCCCTCGCGGCCACGACCGTCCACCACCTGGGTGAATCCGGCCTCCTGGTTCACCGCCTTGACCTCCAGCGGCTCACCGGCCTTGACGCTGCCGAGGATCCGGTACTGGGTACCCGGACCGTTGTGGATATAGGTAAAGATGTTGTCTGAAACATAGCGGGTATCGGCCAGTGCCTGTTGGGCACACAAGCAGATCAGGATCCCGAGAAGGGCGCGCATGGTCGATCGATTCTCTTCGTTGGATTAGGTTGCAGGCCGAATGTTAAGCCGCCTGCGGGTCAAAGGACAAGCAAAGAAAAACGCCATCTCCCCGAGTGAGAGCTGTCTCGCAGCGCCGCCGGTTTGCCACGCGACCATTCCAGACGTCGCACCTACTTCTGTTTCAGCGCCTGCACCTCGGCGCGCAGGGCCTTGAGCTCTTTGAGCAGTTGCGCCTGCTGCTCGCTCTGCTGGCGTCGCCACACAGCGGTGTCGTCGTTGGTCTTGCCGGGATGGACGAACAGGCTGGCCATGAAGCCGCTGAGGGCGCCAAACAAACCCACTCCAAAGAGGATCAGCAGGCTGGCGACGAAGCGCCCCTCCTCCGTCTTGGGCACCAGATCCCCGTACCCCACGGTAGAGAGGGTCACCAGCGTCCACCAGAAGGCATCGTAAGGAGTCTGGATCTGGCTGCCGGGTTGCCCTGTTTCCAGCCAGTACATGACGCCGGAGCCGACCCCCAGCAACAGGAAGAAGAGGAAGAGAATGCCGGAGAGGGTGGTTTCGTTGCGTTCACGACGGAACATGGCCAGCAGATCCGGTCTGTCCCGGAGCAACTGGTAAACCCGCCACAGCTGGATGAGCCGCGCCCAGCGCAGTTGTTCCACCATGGGCAGGCTGCCGGGCAGATAGAACCAGTTGCTCTTGAAGAAGGCCATCCTGTCGGAGGCGCGCGCCCAGCCATAGGCGAAGTGAGCGAGGAAGAAGTAGCAGATCAGGCTGTCGACATCATAAAAGAGCTGCAAAGTCTGGGGGCTTAGTTCACCGTGCCCCAGCCAGCGAGCAGCCACCAGGCAAACCGAAATCACGGAGAGAAACCCCATCAGCAGATCCATGGTACGCAAATGAGTTAAGTGATGTCGCATACATTTTCCAACTTTAAGCACGGTGCAAATTAATAAAAAGGAAGATAATGCCGATAGCTATGACGGCAAAGGAATAATGGACGTTGAAAGGAGAAAAATTATGCAGTTGAACCCGCTGGAGAGGCGCATGAGCAACATCCGACTGGTGCCCAAGGTGGTGCTGCTCATGGTGTTCAGCACCCTGCTGCTGGCCAAACTCTGGTTCGATGCCAGCAACCTGGAAGCGACCCTGCTCAGCGAGGGCATTGATGCCGCCATGGCCAACACCATCGCCGATCGCCTGCTCTGGACCGGGCTGGTGGAGACGGCGCTCATGGGGGTCGTCTTCGTGGTGCTGCTGCTCACCGGCTCCCGCCTCATGGTCAAGCAGGTCCACTACCTGGTGGGGCTGCTGGAGCGTTTCGCCAACAAGGATCTCAGCCACAGCGTGCTGCTCAAGTCCCGGGACGAGTTCGGCGACATCGCCAAGGCGGTGGCCCACTCCCAGGAGAACCTCAAGGAGGTGTTCGGGACCCAGCGTGCCGCCTGCAAGGAGCTCAACGAGATCGCCTCCCAGGTGACTCTCTGCATGGATGAGGCGAACGAGGCCATCAACGAGGAGTTCACCCAGATTGAGCAGCTTGCCAGCGCCATGAGCCAGATGGTGGGTGCCATTCGGGAAGTGGCCAACCACGCGGAGCAGGCGTCCCATGCCACCGCCGAAACCAGCCAGCTGGCCGAGGAGGGCAGCCGCTGCGTGGCGGCTACCGTCAACACCATCGACACTCTCTCCGGCAACATCCAGCGCTCCTCCACCGTGGTCAACGAAGTGGAACACGGGGTCGATCGCATCGGCTCCGTGGTGGACACCATCCGCAGCATCTCCGAGCAGACCAACCTGCTGGCCCTGAACGCCGCCATCGAGGCCGCCCGCGCCGGTGAGGCGGGTCGCGGTTTTGCCGTGGTCGCCTCCGAGGTGCGCGAACTCGCGAACCGTGCCCAGGCGGCCACCGTCGAGATCCAGAAGATGATCGAGCAGCTTCAGGGCAACGCCCGCCAGGCCGTCGGCCTGATGGCCGAGAGCGTGCAGCAGGCGGACAAGGGGGTAGAGCAGGTAACTCAGGCTGGTACCCAGCTCGACACCATAGTGCAGCGGGTGCAGGGAGTGGCCGACATGAACCGCCAGATCGCCGCCGCCTCCGAGCAGCAGAGCTCGGTGGCCGAGGAGATGAATGCCAACCTGGAGCAGGTCAAACAGGTGGTGGAAGGCTCCGTCGTGGTGCTGCGGGAGCTGAAAGATGCCTCCGAACTGGTGGAACACCACAGCCAGACGCTGGACAGCCATATCCAGGCCTTCAAGCTGGCCTGATGCTGGCGCCCATCGTCAAACCTTCAGGCTGGCCTGAGGTCGTGATTTGAGTACACTGGAAGGCCCCCTTAGGGGCCTTTCTTTTTTCATCACGGCAAGGAGCCAGGATGCAGACCACAGAACGTGCGCTTGTGATAAGCGACGACAAGGGGCGCCTCGACGTCCCGCTCATTCACCGTTTCCTCAGTGAAGAGGCCTACTGGTGCCTCGGCATTCCCCTCGCCACCCTGCAGCGGGCCATCAACCACTCCCTGTGCTTCGGAGCCTATCTCGACGGCCAGCAGGTCGCCTTCGCCCGGGTCATCACCGACAAGGCCACCTTCGGTTATCTCGCCGACGTCTTCGTGCTGCCCGAACATCGCGGGCGCGGTCACAGCAAGGCCCTGGTGGCAGCCATCCTCGCCCACCCGGAGCTGCAAGGGCTGCGCCGTCTCTCCCTCGCCACCTCCGATGCCCACGGCCTCTACGCCGGTTTCGGTTTTGTGCCGCCGAGAAGCCCCGGCAGCCTGATGGAAATCTACGACCCCGAGATCTACCGGCGTCCCTGAGCCCGGCCGATCGCCAGATCCGTCGCCGGATCACCTTCCGGGCAGCGGCGCTGTGACGCCAGCGCCCGGGAGTGCTAGATTGGCAGCCGGCATTTCACTCTCCCTGCAGACTCGTCAACCACAAGGATGGCAACCGTGGCCCAGCACTTTCCCTCTTTCTCCGCCTTCTCCCCCTTGTTGCAGGAGCAGGCCCTGCGCCACTGGCAGCGGCTGCTCGCCCTGGCGCCCCAGTATGACGCACTGCCCGAGCCCACCCGCCAGACCCTGCTGACCCTGCTCGGCCTCTCCGACTTTGTCGCCGACTCCCTTATCAAGCAGCCGGGGCTGCTGGCCGAGACCCTGGCATCGGACGCACTGACCCGGGCCGAGCGCTGGCCCGCCTATGAACCTGAGCTCGCAGCCCTGCTCGCCGAGGTCGCGGACGAGGAGGCGCTCAAGCGCATCCTGCGCCAGTTCCGCCGCAGCCGCATGCTGGTGATCGCCTGGCGCGAGCTGCTCGGGGAATCCGAGGTCGAAGAGAGCTTCATCCATCTCACCAAGCTGGCGGATGCCCTCATCTGTGGTGCCCGCGACTGGCTCTATGCCAAACAGTGCAGCGAGCTGGGCACCCCGATGGACGGCGATGGCAACCCCCAGCCGCTGCTCATCCTCGGGATGGGCAAGCTCGGCGGCGGCGAGCTCAACTTCTCCTCGGACATCGACCTTATCTTCACCTTCCCCGAGAACGGCTACACCGTTGGCGGTCGGCGGGAGCTCGCCAACCAGCAGTTCTTCATCAAGCTGGGGCAGCGTCTCATCAACGCCCTCCACCAGCCCACCCAGGATGGTCAGGTGTTCCGGGTCGACATGCGGCTACGCCCCTTTGGCGATGCGGGGCCGCTCGCCATCTCCTTCGCCGCCATGGAGGACTACTACCAGCATCACGGCCGCAACTGGGAGCGCTACGCCATGGTCAAGGCACGGGTGCTGGGCCCCCAGTGCGAACACGCCATGGCCCTGACCGAACTGCTGCGCCCCTTCGTGTTCCGCCGCTACATCGACTTCGGCGTCATCGACGGCCTGCGCCAGATGAAGGCGATGATCGCCGCCGAGGTGCGCCGCAAGGGACTGGAGGGCAACATCAAGCTGGGGGCCGGGGGCATTCGCGAGGTGGAGTTCATCGCCCAGGCGCTGCAACTCATCCGTGGCGGGCGCGAGCCCGCCCTGCGGGTACGCCACCTGCCGGAGGCGCTGGCCGCCATCGCCCAGGGGGGGGCCCTGGAGGGGAGCCAGTGCGAACGCCTGCTCACCGCCTATCGCTTCCTGCGCCGGGTGGAAAACATCTTGCAGGAGATCGGCGATCAGCAGACCCAGACTCTGCCCACCGAGGATCGGGATCGCCAGCGGCTCATCGCCACCCTCGGCTTTACCGACTGGGACGCCTTCATGGCCCACCTCGATGAGGAGATGGCCGCCGTCCATCAGGAGTTCGTCGCCGTGGTGGGGGAAGAGAAGGAGGCCCCCGCCCACCTGGAACAGCTCTGGCTCGATCTCTGGCGCACCGAGCTTGATGCCGCCGAGCTGGAAAAACTGCTGACCACGCAGGGAGTGGTGGAGCCCGCCCCCCTCTGCGCCGCCCTGCTGCGTTTCAAGGAGGAGTACAAGCGCCGTCAGGTGGGGCCCCAGGGGCGCATCGCCCTGGACTGGCTGATGCCGGAGCTGCTGCGGCTGGTGGTGGCGAGCCGCGAGCCCGCCCGCCTGTTCGAGCGGGTCTGCACCCTGCTGACCCGCATCTTCACCCGCAGCGCCTATCTGCAACTGCTGGCGGAAAACCCCGCCGCCCTGCGCCAGCTGGTGCGCCTGTGTGACGAGAGCAACCTGGTGAGCGAGCAGCTGGCCCGCTACCCCATCCTGCTGGACGAGCTGCTGGATCCCCAGCACCTCTACCACCCCACCCCGCTGGATCAGTACAAGCCCCAGCTGCGCCAGTTCCTGCTGCGCATCCCCGAGGAGGACGTGGAGCAGCAGATGGAGGCGCTGCGCCAGTTCAAGCAGGTGCAGCTCCTGCGCATCGTCGCCGCCGACATCGCCGGCGCCCTGCCGCTGATGAAGGTGAGCGACCACCTCACCTGGCTGGCGGAGGCGATCACTGAGGAGGTGGTCAATCAGGCGTGGGCCCAGATGAGCGAACGCTACGGGGTGCCGCCCGAGGTGGCGGTGAGCGGCCAGCGCGGCTTTGCGGTGGTGGCCTACGGCAAGCTGGGGGGCATCGAACTCGGCTACGGCTCGGATCTCGATCTGGTGTTCCTGCACGGCGGCGACCCCAACAGTTACACCGATGGCCGCAAGCCCATCGACAGCCGCCAGTTCTACCTGCGCCTGGCCCAGCGGATCCTGCATCTGTTCAGCACCCGCACTCCGTCCGGCATCCTCTACGAGATCGACATGCGGCTGCGCCCCTCCGGCGACTCAGGCCTGCTGGTCTCATCGCTGTCGGCCTATGAGCAGTACCAGCAGCAGGAAGCCTGGACCTGGGAGCATCAGGCCCTGGTGCGAGCCCGTCCCATCTATGGCGATGATGCCGTGGTCGCCGAATTTGCCCGCATCCGCCGCGACGTGCTGGCCAAGGAGCGGGATCTGCCCACCCTGGCCCGCGAAGTGCGGGAGATGCGCCAGAAGATGCGGGATCACCTGCTCAAGGCGGGAGAGGGAGAGTTCGATCTCAAGCAGTCCCCCGGCGGCATGGTGGACATCGAGTTCATCGCCCAGTACCTGGTGCTGGCCCATGCCTGCGGTGAGCCGGACGCCCTCACCCGCTGGTCAGACAATGTGCGCATCTTCGATGAGTGCGTGATGGCGGGGGTACTCACACTGGAGCAGGCAGAGGGGCTCAAGCAGGCCTATCTGGAGATCCGCAACCTCGGCCATCGCCTCAATCTCTCGGAGATCTCCCGCAAGGTGGGGGACGATCAGTTGCCGCGAGAGCGGGGCCATGTGCTGGCGGTCTGGCAACAGCTGCTGGGAGAATAAGCAGAAGGGGCGCCATGGCGCCCCTTCTCGTTGACGAGAGGCTTGTTGAAGATGACCTAGCGCCCGCCCGCCACATCGATAAAGGTGCCGGTGGCATAGGAGGCCTCGTCCGACAGCAGCCAGGCGATGGCGGTCGCCACCTCACGGGGTTCGCCGCCCCGTTGCAGCGGAATGGCCCCCTTGATCCTGTCCACCCGGCCGGGCTCGCCGCCGTCGGCATGCATCTCGGTGTAGATGAAACCCGGACGCACCCCGTTGACCCGGATCCCCTGGGCCGCCAGCTCCAGCGACAAGCCTCTGGTCAGCACGTCGACGGCCCCCTTGGCGGCGGCATAATCCACGTACTCCCCGGGGGAGCCCAGCCTGGCAGCGGCGGAAGAGACGTTGACGATGGCGCCCCCCGCCGTCATGCGGCGCACTGCCTCACGGCAGCAGAGAAAGCAGCTGGTGACATTGGTGGTCAGGGTCTGGTTGATGCGCTCGGCGCTCATCTCCAGTACCCGCATCTGGGGCTGCAACCTGCCGGCGTTGTTCACCAGGTGGGTAACGGGGCCGAGCCGCGCGTCCATCTCCTCGAACAGGCGCACCACCTCGGCCTCCACGCTGACATCGGCCTGCACCGCGATGCACTCGACCGGATGGGTGGCCAGAATCTCAGCCACCACCGCCTCGGCGGACGCCCTGTCCTGACGATAGTTGAGACAGAGATGGTAACCCTGCGCCGCCAGATAGCGGGCTGTCGCGGCCCCGATACCTCTACCACCGCCGGTGATCAGCACCCGTTTGTTCATGAACCCTCCCGGTTCCCGGTTTCGATGACTGCTTCGCATAGTACCTCATGTTGGCGACCACACCTCGTCCCGTGACGCCCGGCACAACAACAAAGAGCCCGCACGGGGCGGGCTCTTGATGGCAATAACGGGAGGTTGGCTATTTGAACAGACCCTTGAGCAGCTGGTCGGCCACCCCCTTCACCCCTTCGTTGTCGGCCTTGTCACCCAGCAGCTTCTTGAGACCGCGCTCGGCCTCCTTGCGGGCCTTCTCCTCCAGCACCTTGTTGTTGCTGAGCAAGGCCTTCACGTCGAGCTTGTAGCTCGGCGCCTGCCAGTGGCCGCCGATGCGCACCGGTATGGTGATGTCCTTGAGCTCGTCCACCGTCTTGCCCCCCTGCCCCTTGCTGCTCTCCACCACGGAGGTGAGGAACAGGAAGTCGAGGGTCTCCGGCACCAGGGCGGTCTGGCCCTGCCCCTTCACCCGCAGGGCGGGGGCAAAGAGCTGGATGTCGTCGCTCTGGGCGACCCCGTTGGCAATCTGGAAGCTGGCGGTGAGGGCGCTGAAATCGGTCTTGCGCACCTCCTTCACCTGATCCGCCCCCTTGCCGGTCAGGGTGGCCCGCGCCTCGCGGATCATCTCCGCCAGGTTGATGCCGTGCAGGGCGCCATCGCTCAGCCTGAGGTTCACCTTGCCCTGCATCCGGCTGCGCAGCGCCTGCTCGGAGAGTCCTGAGCCCTGCGCCTCGACCTCCAGATCCCCCTTGCCTTCCAGCAGGTCGGTCTGGGCCAGGGTCTGCAGCAGGGGCCGCACATCGACCCCCTGCACCCGCTTGTGCACCTGATAGCGGGCCGGCTGCTGACGGGCATCGAGCACGCCGCTGGCGGTCACCTGGCCGCCGGCCACCCCGGCGCTGAACTGCTTGAGGGTGAGCTGACCACCCGCCAGGGCCAGTTGCAGATCGACGGCGCTCAGATCCAGCCCCTTGAGGCGCAGGCTGCCCAGTTGCAGGCGGCCAGCCAGGTCCACCGCCTTGAGGGCGGTCAGATCCGGTTCGGCCGTGGAGAGCGCCCTGTTGGCGGGCACGGCGGTCTGTGCCGGCGTTCCGGCCGGTGCAGCCGCTCCCGAGGTGGCGGCCACAGGTGCAGCCTTGGCCGGTTGACCGAGCCAGCCGTCGAGATCCAGCTTCTCCCCCTTGAGGTCAAAGTCCACTTTGGGAACGGCCCCCAGACGAACGGCGCCGCTGCCGCTCAGCAGCGCATCATCCACCCCCATCACCAGGTTGCTGAGGGTGACGGCCTGCTTGTCCAGCTCGGCGCGGGCAAAGCCAGCGAGCTTGAGCTGCATCTGCGGGCGCGGCAGGGCATCACCGCTCAGCTTGGCGGCCAGCACGGCATCCGACAGCTCCAGCAGTTGCCGGTTTTCATCGAGGCGCGCCTTGAGGGTCCCCTCCAGCGTACCGGCCAGGGTCGGCTTGTCCGCCGCCCCCTGTGCCCCGCTGAGGCTAAGGCTCAGACTGCTCCACTCCCCCAATGCCAGCCGATCGGCCTTGAGGGTGAAGGCATCGAGCCGCTGCACCGGCTGGTTCAGGCTGCCGCTGAGATTGAGATCCTTGAGCTCGCTCTTCATGGCCTCCCGGGCCGGTTTGAGCTGGGCCTGACCCTTGAGATCAAAGGCCAGCTCCCCCTGTGCCCCCTTGGCCGCCAGGGTCACCGGTACCCACTCCCCCGGGGTCAACTGCCCCAGATCGAGATCCAGCCTGTCGAGCCGGGAGACTGTACCGCTGCGGTCGTCCCGCACCAGGGCGCTGGCATCCACCAGCGCGATGCCTTGCAGGCTGATCTGCCAGGGCTGTTTGTCACTGGCGGCTGGGGGCGTCGTTGCGGCAGGCTCGGAGGTCGTCGCCTCCCCCTTGGGGTCGGCGGAGGCCTTGAGCAGATCCCTCAGGTTGGAGCTGCCGTCAGCCCGGGTCTGGATAAACAGATGAGCTCCGCTCAGGGTCACCTTGCCGATCTCAAGGCGGTGGGAAAGCAGCGGCAGCAAGCCTACCGAGGCCTCACCCTGCTCGAATCGCACCAGGTCGGGCTCGGCGAAACCGGCGGGGTTGCGCAGCGCCACCTGCTCGAGGGAGAGGCCCAGGCTTGGCCAGAAACGCCAGCCGATATCCCCTTGTATCACCAGTTCGCGGCCGGTGCTCTTGCGCACCTGCTCCGCCAGCTGGGGCTTGAACTGGTTGGGATCGATGAGGGACACCAGGGCGGCGATGGCCACCACGGCCGCCAGCGCCAACCCCAGCAGGATGTAGATGATCTTCTTCACGATGGACTCCTTGAATGCGGATCTTGTGGCTGACTATACCACCGGGGGGATGACAGATGGGGCCCGTCTGCCAAAACGGGCCAGCGGCGAGACAGGGATGGTCGCAGCTAGTGCAGCCAGCGCAGCTCTTCCAACGCGCGGCAATAAAAAGGGCCCCGCAGGGCCCTGATGATAGTGGATGGCTGGCGCCCGTCTCGCCCGGATCAAGGCTGACGCGGCAGCTCCCTGTAGCCCATCTCGTACAGGGTGAAGGCATAGATGTCCGCACTCTGCTCGATAAGCTTGGCCACCGGCGTGCCCGCCCCGTGCCCGGCATTGGTCTCGATGCGGATGAGCTGGGGATGGGGGCCGGCATTGTCGGCCTGCAGGGTGGCAGCAAACTTGAAGGAGTGGGCCGGCACCACCCGATCGTCGTGATCCGCCGTGGTCACCAGGGTCGAAGGGTAGCTGACCCCGGCCCGGACGTTGTGCAGCGGCGAGTAGCCCTTCAGGTAGTCGAACATCGCCTCGCTGTCGGCGCTGGTGCCGTAGTCATAGGCCCAACCAGCCCCGGCGGTGAAGGTGTGGTAGCGCAGCATGTCGAGCACCCCCACCGCCGGCAGGGCGACCCGCATCAGATCCGGCCGCTGGGTCATGACCGCCCCCACCAGCAGACCGCCGTTGGAGCCACCGCGGATCGCCAGCCGATCGGTGCGGGTGTAGCCCTCGGCCTTGAGGTACTCGGCCGCCGCGATGAAATCGTCGAACACGTTCTGCTTGTTCTGCTGGGTGCCCGCCAGGTGCCAGGCCTGGCCGTACTCGCCGCCCCCCCGCAGGTTGGCCACCGCATAGACGCCCCCCAGATCCAGCCAGTTGGCCACCGCTACGCTGAAGCTTGGGGTCAGGCTCACGTCGAAACCGCCGTAGCCGTAGAGGATGGTCGGATTGCTGCCATCAAGCTTGAGCCCCTTGCGGTAGCTGATGATGAGCGGCACCCGGGTGCCGTCCTTGCTCTGGTAGAAGCGCTGCTCGGAGACGTAATCCGCTGGCTTGAACGGCGCCGCCGAGGCGCGATAGAGGCTGATGGCGCCGCTCTTGGGCTCGAATCGGTAGAGGGTCGGCGGCTGGGCATAGTTCTCGAAGCCGAAGTAGAGGGCGGGATCATCGTGCTTGCCGTTGAAGCCGCTGACGCTGCCAAGGCCGGGCAGCGCCACCTCGCGCACTCGCTTGCCTTCGTAGTCGAACTGCTCGACCCGGGCGGTGGCATCCACCATGTACTCGGCGAACAGATAGCCGCTGCCGCTGTGTACCGTCAGCACCTGCTGACGCTCGGGGA
Organism: Aeromonas sp.; assembly: GCF_050252055.1. Taxonomy (NCBI): domain Bacteria; kingdom Pseudomonadati; phylum Pseudomonadota; class Gammaproteobacteria; order Aeromonadales; family Aeromonadaceae; genus Aeromonas; species Aeromonas sp. The sequence continues at coordinate 128,596 of NZ_JBFWLQ010000004.1, forward strand.
TGAGATCCCGCCAGTGGGCCGGACCCGGGTTGGCGGCATCCACCGTCACCAGCCGGCCGTTGGGGGCGTCCCGGTTGGTCAGCAGGTAAAGGGTGCCGCCCTGGTTGTCCACCAGGCTCACGTCCGCATCCAGATCCCCCTGCACCGTCAGCAGCGGCGCGTTCTCCTGGCTCAGATCCTTCACATAGAGGCGGTTGCCCGAGGTGGAGTTCGCCGCCGAGATAAGCAGGAAGCGGTCATCTTCGGTGACGGTCGCCCCCACGTAACGGTGGTGCTGGGCCGGGATGGCGCCGAACACCAGCCGGTCATCCTCCTGCGCCGTGCCGAGCCGGTGGAAATAGACCTTGTGCTGATCGGTCCTGGCCGACAGCTCGCTGCCATCCGGCTTGTCGTAGCTCGAGTAGAAGAAGCCCTCGTTGCCGAGCCAGCTGATGCCGCTGAACTTCACGTCCTTGAGGGGCGACTCCAGCGGCTGCTTGCTCTCTACGTCCATCAGATGGATCTCGCGCCAGTCGCTGCCCGCCAGCGACAAGGAGTAGGCTAGGATGCGGCCATCGCGGGAGAAGCTCAGCTGATCCAGCGCCGTGGTGCCGTCGGGGCTGAGGGTATTGGGATCGAGGAACACCTCGGCCGGCTTGCCCTCCTGCTGGCGCCACAGCACGTTCTGGTTCTGCAGGCCGTCGTTCTTGAAGAAGTAGTGGTAGCGCCCCTCGCGAAACGGTGCCCCCTCCTTGGCGTAGTTCCAGGAGGCGGCCAGCTTCTCCTTGATGGCGGCGCGATACGGGATCTGCGCCAGGTAACCCTGAGTCACCCGGTTTTGGGCCTTGACCCAGGCCTCCGTCTCGGGGCTGCGATCATCCTCCAGCCAGCGATAGGGGTCGGCCACGGCCTGGCCGAAATAGTGATCCACCTGCTCACCCTGGCGGGTGACGGGGTAGTGAAGGCGCGTATTCCCTGACATGGCATCCTCTCTGGTTGGCTGGCCGCTGCACGCACAGAGCAGTGACAGGGCCAGCAGGCTGACAATGGCTCGCATCGAGGCGGCTCCCTGCGGTTTGAGTGAGCGGGCAGGTTAACAAAGCGCGCCGGATGGCCCAACCCCCCGACCGGTGGCAGAGGGTGGCCCGCCGACACGGGGGAGCCATATGAATTTTTTCGCTTAAGTTTGCCGCTTTATTTTGTTTGTTATCCGGCCCCTGGGTCACAGGATGGAATAAGACACCAGCCAACGTGAGCCATTCAGGATAAAGCATGCCGTACAGCTACTTATCACATCTGCGTTGCAGCAAGACCGGCGAGATAGTGGATGCCGATCAGCCCCAGCAGTTGAGCTCGGTCGGTGCCCCCTTGCTGGCCAGCTACGACCTCGAGGCCCTGAAACAGGCCTGGCACCCGGCCGCTCTGCTGGGCCGCCCCGCCAGCCTGTGGCGCTACCACGAGCTGCTGCCGGTGCGCGACCCCGCCCAGGTGATCACCCTGGGGGAAGGCTTCACCCCTCTGCTGCCCCTGCCCGCTTTCGGCAAGCAGATTGGCATTCCGGATCTCTGGATGAAGGATGAGAGCATCATCCCCACCGGTTCTTTCAAGGCCCGCGGCGCCGCGGTCGGCGTCTCCCGCGCCCGGGAGCTCGGCATCACCCACTTCGCCATGCCCACCAACGGCAACGCCGGGGCGGCCTGGGCGCTCTATGGCGCCCGCGCCGGGCTGCGCAGCACCATAGTCATGCCCCAGGCGGCCCCCGCCATCACAAGACTGGAGACCTCGCTGGCCGGTGCCCGCCTCTATCTGGTGGATGGCCTCATCAGCGACGCCGGTCGCCAGGTGGCCGAGGCGGTGGCCGAGCAGGGGCTGTTCGATGCCTCCACCCTCAAGGAGCCCTATCGCATCGAGGGCAAGAAGACCATGGGGCTGGAGATCGCCGAGCAGCTCGGCTGGACCCTGCCGGACGTCATCCTCTACCCCACCGGCGGCGGGGTTGGTCTCATCGGCATCTACAAGGCGCTGCGGGAGTTGCAGGAGCTGGGCTGGGTCAAGGGGGCGCTGCCGCGACTGGTGGCGGTGCAGGCGAGCGGCTGCGCGCCCATCGTCCAGGCGTGGCAGCAGGGGGAGCGCGAATCGCGCTTCTGGCCCGATTCCCAGACCCTCGCCTTTGGCATCAACGTGCCCAAGGCGCTGGGGGACTTTTTGGTGCTGGACGCCCTCTATCGCACCGAGGGGTGCGCCATCGCGGTGGACGATAGCGCCATCCAGCGCGAGATCCGACAGCTCGCCGCGCGCGAAGGCAGCTTCGTCTGCCCGGAAGGGGCGGCCGCCTTCGCCGCCGCCCGCCAGCTGCGGGAAGCGGGCTGGATACAGGGGGGCGAGCGGGTGGTGGTGCTCAACACCGGCGCCGGCATCAAGTACCCTGACGCCATCACGGTCGTGCCCCAGCGGCTGCGCCGCGACGGGAGGATCCCGGCATGAGCTTCGACTGGTCCTTTGTTCTCACCACCCTGCCGGCGTTCGGCCAATCGGTCTGGGTCACCTTGCAGCTCGGCGCCATCGTGATCCTCACCTCGCTCACTGTGGCGATGCTCAACGTGACGCTGCAAAGCCTGCACAAGCCCTGGCTGAACGGGGTGATCCGCGCCTATGTGGAGCTGGCCCGCAACACGCCGCTCTTGATCCAGCTGTTCTTTCTCTACTTCGGGCTGCCGGCCCTCGGCATCTCGCTCTCCGGCTTTGCCACGGCGGTGATCGCCATGACCTTCCTCGGCGGCGGTTACCTGACCGAGGCGCTGCGGGCAGGCATTCAGGCAATCCCCCCCAGCCAGCTGGAGGCGGGCCGGGCCATCGGCCTCTCCCGCTGGCAGCTGCTGCGCCACGTCCAGCTGCCCCAGGCCTGGCTCGCCAGCCTGCCGGCGCTGTTTGCCAACTTCATCTTTCTGCTCAAAGAGACCACGGTGGCCTCGGCAGTGGCGGTGCCCGAGCTCCTCTACACCACCAAGAACTACATCGCCCTCTACTACAAGACCTACGAGATGCTGGCGGTGCTGACCTTGATGTGCGTGCTGATCTTTCTGCCGCTCTCCCTTGCACTGCGGGTCGTTGAAAGGAGACTGCAACATGGTCAGTTCGGTCATTGAGCAACTGATGCAGACACCTATTGTCCTGCAGCCGCCGTCACTCGCCACCCATGCACAAGAAAGGAGGGATCACTATGGCCAGTTCGGTCACTGAATCGCTGATGCAGGCGAGGATCCCGATGTGGGCACTTATCTTCCTGCAGCCGCCGTCACTCGCCACCCATACACAAGAAGGGAGGGATCACTATGGCCAGTCCGGTTACTGAGCAGTTGGCGCAGGCGCTGCCGCTGCTGGCGGTGGGCGCGGGTCAGACCCTCGCCATCTCCCTGCTCGCCATCCTGTTCGCCACCCTGGGCGGGGTCGGTTACGGCGTGCTGGCCCAGCAAGGGGGAAGGCTGACTCGGGGAGTGCTGCGGGTCTATCTGGAGCTGTTTCGGGTGGTGCCCGTGCTGGTCTGGCTCTACCTCTTCTTCTTCGGGCTGCCGATCTTCTTTGGCGTAGACATCCCGGCCTTCTGGTGCTCCGTGCTGGTGCTGGCCCTGTGGGGGGCCAGCGAGGTAGGCGAAGTGGTTCGCGGCGGCCTCAACTCCCTCGCCCGCGGCCAGCAGGAGGCTGGCCTGGCGCTCGGGCTCTCCCGCTGGCAGCTCTATCGCCACGTGCTGCTGCCCCAGGCGCTGCAACGGCTGACGCCGCCGACCATCAACATCTACACCCGCATCATCAAGACCAGCTCGCTGGCGGTGCTGATCGGGGTGGTGGAGGTGATCAAGGTGGGCCAGCAGATCATCGAGCGCACCTATGGCTCGCTGCTTATCTACGGTCTGCTGTTCCTGTTCTTTTTTCTGGTCTGCTATCCGCTCTCGCTCGCCTCGCGCCGGCTGGAGCAACAATGGGGTAATGCGGTATGACACCTCTGCTTGAGCTCAATGCTGTCAGCAAACAATTCGGCCAACACCGGGTACTGGACGAGGTCAGCCTCACGGTGAACGCCGGGGAAGTGATCGTCATCCTGGGGCCGAGCGGCTGCGGCAAGAGTACCTTGCTGCGCACCCTCAACGGGCTCGAACCCATTCAGGGGGGCGACATTCGCTTCGATGGAGACAGGCTGGATGCCAGCACCGACTGGCAGCGGCTGCGCCAGCGCATCGGCATGGTGTTCCAGAGCTATCACCTCTTCCCCAACCTGACGGTGCTGGAGAACGTGCTGCTCGGCCCTGTGCAGGTGCAGAAGCGGGAGCGGCAGGAAGCCCTGCTGCAGGCGGAACAGCTGCTGACTCGCATCGGCCTGTGGGAGCGGCGCCACGACTATCCACGTCAGCTTTCCGGCGGCCAGCAGCAGCGCATCGCCATCGTGCGGGCCCTGTGCATGAACCCGCAGGTGATGCTGTTTGACGAGGTGACCGCTGCGCTGGATCCCGAGATGGTGCAGGAGGTGTTGGAGGTGATCCGGGATCTCGCCGGCAGCGGCATGACCCTGCTCATCGTCACCCACGAGCTGGCGTTCGCCCAGGCGGTGGCGGATCGCATCGTCTTCATGGACGGCGGCCACATCCTGGAGCAGGCAGCCCCCCATCAATTTTTCGACAATCCCAGGAGCCAGCGTGCCCGCCAGTTCCTCGCCAAGTTTTCTTATACAACTGTCAGCAAACGAAAGGAGTCAGCATGAAGATAATTACCTCGGTCCTGTTTAGCGCCCTCATCGGCCTGGGCCTCGCCAGCGGCGCCGCCCAGGCAGAAGACGGTTCCCTCGCCAAGATCAAGGCCCGTGACAAGCTCATCATCGGCGTCTTCACCGACAAGCCGCCGTTTGGCTATGTGGACGAGAAGGGCAACTACGTCGGCTTTGACACCGATCTCGGCCGCCGCTTCGCCAAGGATCTGCTGGGGGACGAGAACAAGGTCGAGTTCGTGGCGGTGGAGCCCGCCAGCCGCATCCCCTTCCTGCAGAGCGACAAGGTGGATCTCATCCTCGCCAACATGACGGTGACCCCGGAGCGGCGGCAGGTGGTGGACTTCACCAACCCGAACCTCAAGGTCGCGGTACAGGTGCTGGTGCCGGAAGGCAGCGACGCCAAGAAGCTCGACGATCTGGCCAGCAAGCGGCTTATCGTCACCACCGGCACCACGGCCGACATCTGGCTGACCCGCAACCACCCGGAGTGGAAGGTGCTCAAGTTCGAGAAGAACACCGAATCCCTGCAGGCGCTGGCCCAGGGCCGTGGCGATGCCTATGCCCAGGACAACCTGGTGCTGTTCAGCTGGGCCAAGGAGAACCCGGGCTATCGGGTGCTGCCCGAGAAGCTGGGCTCGGAAGACCCCATCGCCCCGGCGGTGAAGAAGGGCAATATCGAGCTGCGGGACTGGGTCAACGACCGTCTCGCCAAGCTGGGGGAAGATAAGTACCTGCTCAAACTCTACGACCAGTATGTGCGCGACAAACTGAGCGCCGATACCGATCCCAACGACGTGATAGTGGAAGGAGGCAAGTGGCAGGGTTGAGCCCTGCCCCCACAGCAGTGCTGAGTGTGAAGTGTGTGATCTTTGGTTCCGTTGGTCTGCAAACCGCAAGGTTTGACCTTTCCAGGCGCCCCCTCCAGGTGGCGCCTTTTTTTTGTTTGCAAGACCCCGGCAGGCGGGACACCCGCTCTGTGAGCCAGCTCCCCCTGCCCCGGGATGCCCTGTGCCATCCTCACTGAAACGGCAGCGGGAGGAGAAACCCATGTGGATAGAGGCCGAGCCCGTCTACGGCGCCCTGGTGTCCCTGGCCATCGGGCTCATCATCGGGCTGGAGCGGGGCTGGCAGGTGCGCCAGCTCGGAGACAACCAGCGCATCGCCGGGATGCGCACCTATGGCCTCATCGGTCTGCTCGGCGGGGTCTGCGCCCTGCTGCTGCCCACCCTGGGCGCCTGGCTGGCCCTGCTCGGTCTGCTGACCGTGGTGACGGGGTGCGGCCTCTCGGTCTGGCTGGCCCAGCGCTGGCAGGGGGAGTTCGGCCTCACCAGCTCGGTAGCCATGGTGCTCACCTACCTGCTGGGGCTGATGTCGGTGCTGCAGAGCCCGAGCGAGGCGGTGGCCTGCGCCGTGCTGGCGGCCCTCCTGATGGGGCTCAAGGGCAAGATCCAGCAGGGGATGCTGTTCTTGAGCGAAATGGAGTTTCACGCCACCCTGCGTTTTCTGCTTATCTCCCTGGTGCTGCTGCCGGTGCTCCCCGATACCGAGATGGGTCCCCTCAATGCCTTCAATCCCTTCAAGATCTGGCTCATGGTGGTGGTGATCGCCGGCATCTCGTTCTGTGGTCACTTCGCGGTGCGCCTGCTCGGCACCCGCTCCGGGCTGGTGCTCACCAGCATGCTGGCGGGGCTCGCCTCCTCCACCGCCCTCACCCTGCAATTTGCCCGCCTCAACAAGGAGCAGGGAGGGCTGGAGCGGCTGCTGGCCACCGGCATTCTGCTGGCGGGAGCCACCATGTGGCTCAGGCTACTGGCACTGGTGCTGATCATCCACGGAGAGCTGGCGCTGCGTCTGGCCGCCCCCCTGCTGCTGCTGGCAGCCATCGTCTACGGCTTTGCCTTCTGGTTCTGGCGCCAGCGGGAAGAGATGCCGGACGGCCCGGTACAGCCCGAAACCCGCAACCCGCTGGATCTCGCCACCGCCATCAAGTTCGGTCTGCTGCTCGCCCTCATCGGCTTCATGGCCACCCTGCTGCAAAGCAAGGTGGGCAACTCCGGGGTCTATCTGCTGTCGCTGGTCTCCGGCATCACGGACGTGGACGCCATCACCCTCTCCCTCTCCCAGCTCGCCCAGAAGGAGCTGGCCCTGGAGGTGGCGGCCAGGGGCATACTGCTCGCCGGGCTGGTCAACTCCCTGGTGAAAGGGGTGCTGGCACTGGTGATTGGCGGACGCAGCCTGGGGCGGCGGGTCTTGCTCCCCTACCTCGTCTCCATCCTGCTCATCCTGCCCCTTGTCCTGTGACGTGATGGCGTGATGGCGTGATGACAGGATGACGGGGATCACCTGACGGGCCCGGCACTCTGACACCCCCTCCCCTTGTCGCGTATACTGCCCCCTCTTGCAGCAGGAGGAGATGACCATGGCAAGCGACTGGGACAAGGTACTGGCGGGGGGCGCCCTGGACAGCCAGAGCGAGGAGATAGCGAACGACCGCATTCGCGGCCAGGCGCTGCTGAGCCGACTCAACGCCTCACCGGCGGGAGAGCACGCCCTGCGCCAGCAGATCTGCCGTGACCTCTTCGCCCACTGCCCCGACTCCTGCTGGATCAGCACCCCCTTCACCTGCGAATTCGGCCGCAACATCCACATCGGCGAGAAGACCTTCTTCAACTTCAACGTCACCATACTCGACGTGGGCGAGGTGCACATCGGCAACCATGTGCTGCTGGCCCCCAACGTGCAGATCTACACCGCCACCCACACCATGGACTATCTGGAGCGACGCAACTGGACCGCCTACAACAAGCCGGTGCGGATAGGCGATGACTGCTGGATTGGCGGCGGAGCCATCATCTGCCCAGGCGTCACCATAGGGCCGCGCTCCATCATAGGGGCTGGCGCCGTGGTGACCCGGGACATCCCGGCGGACTCCCTGGCGGTGGGCAATCCGGCCCGGGTGATCCGCACGTTAAGCCCGGACGAGACCCGGGATCCGGCGTGCCTATCATGATGGTGCTGGCCCTGCTGCCCCTGGGCTGGGCAGGCTGGCTCGGGGTGCGGGACGCCAACTGGTGGCCGCTAGCCCTGATCCTGCTGATGAGCCTGCTGACCCTGGCTGCCTACGCCTGGGACAAGCGCCAGGCCATTCGTGGCGGCTGGCGCGTGCCCGAGGCCCGCCTGCACCTGCTTGAGCTGTGCGGCGGCTGGCCCGGCGCCCTGGTCGCCCGCCAGTGGCTGCGCCACAAGACCCAGAAAGGGAGCTACCGCCTGCGGTTCTGGGCCATCGTCTGGGGGCAGTTGCTGCTGCTCGGGATCTGGCTCGGCTGGCCGATCTGGCAGGGGATCTGAGCCGACGCGCTGACAATGCCCCTGTCAGCCCAGTTACCCACGGGTCAGACAGGGGGGCTGCACAAGCCCCCTTCCATGACAGGCAATGCAAGCAAGATGAATCGGGATCTGCATGACATGCCAGGAAAGGCCCCGCGCCCATCCCCCCGCACACCATGCCAATCGAATACGGCACCTCGTACGACGCCCATCCATATGGAGGGCACAAAGCATGAATAGCCGATTGAAAATGACTCCCATAAAATTGTATCAAAACATGTCTGAGGGGAATTTAGCAAGATCCATTCAGAGCTGGTTCATCAAAACCAGTTAAATAAAAAAGCACTTTGAATGCATCGCACAATATAATTTGTTACAGGATATTTCAGACGAAAATACAAATAATTCCATTCAGAATTAATTCATACTGAAAACCAGTGCAAAGGAATAACAAAAGTACATTTTTTATAATGCTGGTCACGATTAATATCGTGGGTTATTATTCGATCACATTATAGAGTTACCAAACACAGCCGCCTTAAAGATCGTCTCACATACTTTTTCGTTGGCACGTTGCCACATCCTTGCATAGCTGTAACTCGCCCCCTGTTTATGATTGCCCAAGCCCTCAAGCTTGCTCCAAAAATATAAACCTAGAGGACCTTGCTATGACAAAGATGTTACGGTCATATGTCGCCCTATTCTTCTCATTTTTATTACTGGGTTGTAATGGTAATAACAATGACTCATCTACTGTAATACCGCCAGATATCTCTATATCCGGATTGCAGATCACCCCCGCCGTTTCCTCCCTGCCGGTTGGCTTGAGTGAACCACTCAAAGGGGAAGTCATTCTGTCCGATGGCCAGGTGCTGGATGTCACTGCTGATGATGCCGTGAGCTGGCGTTCCAGCGACCCGGCCGTTGCCACCATCAGCAGCAGTGGCACCGACAAAGGCAGGGTGACCGGCGTGTCCGCAGGAACCGTCACCATCACCGCTTCCGGTGAGGCCAATGGCCAATCCTTCAGCGCGACTGCCGAGGTGACCATTACCCATGCCGTCGTGACCCAGCTACAGATCACCCCCGCCGTTTCTTCTCTGCCCGTAGGCTTGAGTGAACAGCTCACAGGGGAGGCCATTCTGTCCGATGGTCAGATGCTGGATGTCACGACTGACGACGCCGTGAGCTGGCGCTCCAGCGACCCGGCCGTTGCCACCGTCAGCAGCAGTGGCGCCGACAAAGGCAGGGTGACCGGCGTGTCCGCAGGAACCGTCACCATTACCGCCTCCGGTGAGGCCAATGGCCAATCCTTCAGCGCGACTGCCGAGGTGACCATTACCCATGCCGTCGTGACCCAGCTACAGATCACCCCCGCCGTTTCTTCTCTGCCCGTGGGTTTGAGTGAACAGCTCACAGGGGAAGCCCTTCTGTCCGATAGCCAGGTGCTGGATGTCACCGCTGACGACGTGGTGAGCTGGCACTCCAGCGACCCGACCGTCGCCACCATCAGCAGCAGTGGCGCCGACAAAGGCAGGGTGACCGGCGTGTCCCCAGGGACTGTCACCATCACAGCTTCCGGTGAGGCCAATGGACAGCACTTCAGCGCCACCGCCGAGGTGACCATCACCCATGCTGTCGTGACCCAGGTACAGATCAGCCCCGCCGTCTCCAGCCTGCCGGCAGGATGGAGTGAACGGCTCACAGGGAAAGTCACTCTGTCCAATGGTCAGGTGCTGGATGTCACCGCTGACGACGCCGTGAGCTGGCACTCCAGCGATCCTGCCATCGCCACTATCCGCAGCAGTGGTCCCGACAAAGGCATGGTGACCGGCGTGTCCCCAGGGACTGTCACCATTACCGCCTCCGGTGAGGCCAATGGCCAGCCCTTTAGCGCGACGGCCGAGGTGACCATTACCAATCTCGTCGTGACCCAGGTACAGATCACCCCCGCCGTTTCCTCCTTGCAGGTTGGCTTGAGTAAACAGCTCAAAGGGGAAGCCCTGCTGTACGATGGTCATCAGTCGATGCTGCTGCTGGATGTCACGGCTGACGATGCCGTGAGCTGGAGCTCCAGCAACCCGCTCGTTGCCATCATCGTCAACAGTGGTCCCAACAAAGGCCTGGTGGTCGGCATGTCCGCAGGGGCTGTGACCATCACCGCCTCCGGTGAGGCCAACGGTCAGCACTTCAGCGCCACCGCCGAGGTGACCATCACCAACCTCGACGTGACTCAGGTACAAATCACCCCCGAGTTTTCCTCCCTGCCGGCTGGCTTGAGTGAACAGCTCAAAGGGGAAGTCATGCTCTCCAATGGCAAGGAACTCGATGTGACTGCGGATAACGCCGTGAGCTGGAGTTCCAGCGACCCAACCGTTGCCACCGTCAGTAGCAGTGGCACCGACAAAGGCAAGGTGACCGGCGTGTCCGCTGGAACCGTCACCATCACCGCCTCCGGTGAGGCCAATGGCCAATCCTTCAGTGCGACTGCCGAGGTGGAGGTTAAGCCCCCCCTGGCGTTTTTCACTACTCCTGACACGATTGGACGTAACTGGAACGATGCCGATGCCTATTGCAAAGGGCTGAACCCAGCGGCTCGCCTGCCAAGCAAACTCGAACTCGAAAACCTGTTTATTCAGAGCTCATCTGTAACGGAACTCGGTCAGTTCAGTGATGACATGTGTGATGTTCACGGGTGGCCCCTGCTCGGCCGATGTGGCGGTAGTACGAACCTCTACTGGGCCAACGATAAGGGCTGGTTTCTAGGCCCCTGGCGCACCTACATGAACAACGGTACCTCCATCAGCCAGGCGGCCGACGATACCGTCCGCCACCACGTGGCCTGTGTTCGTGAGGATATTTAGCTTTTGTTGCTGGCGCGCAAGCGCCAGCTATATCCGTGCGCTAGGGCATCTGCAACACAACACCGTCCTGCGCCCCAGTAAGTAAACGTCTAGACAGTGAATAGATTACTGGCGGCCACCATCCGCCAACCAACACCAGGCAATTAATGCTGCTCTGATTGAAATCAGATGTTGTGAATGGGCATATAAACACCCCCATCAAAAACATGATTTCCAGCCTGACTGTCACGACGCACATAAATTCATGCGAGCCCTTCAAGGCTTGCGCCAGAAATATAAACCTGGAGGACTTTACCTATGACAAAGATATTACGGTCATATGTCGCCCTGCTTTTTTCATTTTTATTATTGGGTTGTAGTGGTGGCTCAGAGGACACCACCCCCGAGACCTCGCCATCGTTAGAACGGATCCATATTGTTGCCAGCCCGGTCAGCACTCGAGGAAGCAGTTCACTCATCCTGGCAAAAGGTAATACCCAGCCCTTTATGGCAACGGGTCATTACGGCGATGGTTCGGTCAAGGATCTGACGAGTGAGACAAGCTGGCATTCCAGTGACAACCGGATCGCCACCATGTCCTCACCCGGTGCGCTCACCGCGAGAGACGCGGGGACGACCACCATCACGGCCAGCCACGATGGCATCATCAGCAACACAATCCAAATCACCGTCACCGACGCCGTTCTCACCGCCATCCAGGTCACGCCGCCAAGCGTCTCGCTGGCCAAGGACCAGACCCGGCAACTGACCGCCACCGCCACCTACAGCGACAACACCACGGTGGATATCAGCAGCAGCGTCGCCTGGTTGCCGGTCGACATCACCACGGCAACCGTCTCCACCACCGGCCTCCTGACCGGCAGGGTAGCGGGCACCACGGAAGTGACTGCCAGCCAGAACGGCATCACCAGCAACACAGTCCAGGTCACCGTCACCGATGCCGTCCTCACCGCCATCCAGGTCACGCCGCCAAGCGTGTCGGTCGGAAAAGGCCAGACCCAGCAGCTGACCGCCACCGCCACCTACAGCGATAACACCACGGCCAATGTGACCGGCAGTGTCGCCTGGCTGTCGGATGACATGACCACAGCCACCGTCTCCACCACCGGCCTCCTGACCGGGATGGCACAGGGCACCACGGAAGTGACCGCCAGCCAGAACGGCATCACCAGCAACACAGTCCAGGTCACCGTCACCGATGCCGTCCTCACCGCCATCGAGATCACGCCGCCAAGCGTGTCGGTCGGAAAAGGCCAGACCCAGCAGCTGACCGCCACCGCCACCTACAGCGATAACACCACGACCAATGTGACCGGCAGTGTCGTCTGGTTGTCGGATGACACCGCCACGGCCACCATAACCACCAACGGCCTGCTGACCGGTGTGGAGCAAGGCACCGCGGAAGTGACTGCCAGCCTGGATGGCATGACCAGCAACGCAGTCCAGGTCACCGTCACCGATGCCGTCCTCACCGCCATCGCGATCACGCCGCCAAGCGTGTCGGTCGGCAAAGGCCAGACCCAGCAGCTGACCGCCACCGCCACCTACAGCGACAACACCACGGCGGATGTGACCGGCAGCGTCGCCTGGCTGTCGGATGATACCGCCACGGCCACCATCACCACCAACGGCCTGCTGACCGGTGTGGAGCAAGGTACTGCGGAAGTGACTGCCAGCCTGGATGGCGTGACCAGCAACGCAGTCCAGGTCACCGTCACCGATGCCGTCCTCACCGCCATCGACATCACGCCGCCAAGCGTGTCGGTCGGCAAAGGCCAGACCCAGCAGCTGACCGCCACCGCCACCTACAGCGACAGCACCACGGCCAATGTGACCGGCAGCGTCGCCTGGCTGTCCGATGACGCCGCTACGGCCACCGTGATCAGCGGCCTGCTGACCGGTGTGGAAGAGGGCACCACAGAGATCAGTGCCAGCCTGGATGGCGTGACCAGTGACAGGGTGACGGTCAATGTCGTCGTCACCCCTCTTTTCGGGGAGTTTGAAGATATTTCCGTCAATGACTTCACGTTTGCGGTCGATGCCGGGTTCCCGACCACAGGGTTTGATGGGGCGGAATTTGTCCTGAATACACCCAGTGCGCCGAGTGATTACACTTGGAGCAGTGATGCCCCATGGGTCTCTGTGGATAGCAGTGGAACTGTGAGCTTTATATCTCAGGGTGATGCTGCACCAGTGACGATTACTGCAACCCCCGAATCGGGTGGGGAACCTCTGGCCTATACCTTCGCAGTAACCCATTGGTTCCGCAGCGATAGCAATAATGTATGGGTAACGACGAGTGGTGCTCGTTCGTGGTGCTACGAGCTGCAACCCAGATTTACATGGTCAATTCCAGATACTTACTTATTGAATATACTTCCCAGTTCCCGAGGAACAGTAGGCATGCTCTGGTCAGAATGGGGTAATATGAGAAAATATAGTAATTCCACCTTCGCTAATGGAAATATCCCTTACTGGGCATTCAAGCCTGGTACCACTCAAAGCTTTTACACTGTCTCGTTGGGGAATGGTTCAATAGGTTCACCAAGTGGAGATAATTTGGCCGTATGTGTCCTAAAGTTGTAGCTTTTCAATTCAAGCGTCTAACGGCACGTTATTAGTAAGATATCCGATGAATGACCATCGTATAGCGTGATGGATTGCGAATAGTTTATAAATACAAGTGCCACGTACAATCTGGCATGATCTCACTGGGTGCAGAAGGACATCAGCAACATAATAATGTCCTTGCGCACCCAGTCCATAAATACCTAAATAGAGAATGAATCGCTAACGACTCCATTTGTTAACCATTAACAGGTTGTTGAATCGGTGTTTTTAACACGTATGTTCTGTCCAAATTTTAAATATCAATCCCCATCAAAAAATGGTTTTTCATTTTTCCTGCCTTGCTGTCATGACGGCCAGGGAAATATCCATCAAAACACCTCTCACTCAGCCCTGTATGGCAACAGGTCATCATAACAATGGTTCGGTCAAGGCGCTGACCGGTGAAGCAGGGGGGCATGCCGGTGACATGCCGTCATCCTGCATATCCCACTCATATTCAACATAGGAGTCGCCCGCAACCTTACCTCCTGTCGTTACGAACGTCTGTCGTGCTGCTTTACACCCCGTGTCGGTACCGGCCCAAACCAGTCTGACGCCATCGCTCTTGCAACAGGCAATCAAGGCATTCACCAACCCTTTTCCTATACCATGCCCTCTTTTTTCACCCATCACTTCAATATCATAAAGATACACCAGGCTACCCCCGGTTCTCACGTCGGGAAAACGGTACGCACTGAGCAGCCCGGCAGGCTCATCGTCATGCAAGGCAACCAACAGATAACAGCGATCATCGGAAATAGCGGTTGCAATATTGTCCAGAGAGGCTTTTACTGCCCCCTCATCTGTATCAACAAGCAGTATGGATAACGCCTTGAACCAGATATGTTCATCACCGCTTTCTAGCCTTCTAATTTCCATATAATAACCTCGCAATGATGCCTGCCCTGATACGTATCATCGATATCAGGTGACAAGCGCTTATTAAAAGAAGAACCCATCGATAACATATTTAATAATATTTATGGGTGATCAACCGCAAATTTCTGCGAGCATTTTTCCATTTTTCCTCACGGCAAAACACCAACTTCATCGCCAGCACATTCAATTTCCGATCACGGCATAATGACGACGGAACCATCACATTCAGGCATTATCGTTGACAGGCTTTGACTTACTCCGGCAATACGGCGCAGACAGGAGATGACCGGGCGGGCATTGCCGCCCAAGGTCGGGTATGAGACAACGACAGCACGGGAGACAGATCCTCTCGTTCAAATATTGAAAGGAGTCATTCATGACCATGTGGACAGGTATCGTCCTGATCGTCTTTATCAGCGTGTCGTTCAGCTATCTCACCAAGCGCGCCCGCTACCAGATGGGGGATGCCCGCATTACCGACCGTCTTGGCAAGCAGGACATGATCATCAAGGAGTTGCAGGAGCGCATCGCCAATCTGGAGGCCATCGTCATCGAGGAGGAGAAACGCCGCCCGTTCAAGGATCTCTGATCCGGCAAGCCGGGTGGCAAGCCAACCAGCCCCCGGGCTGCAAGGGTTTGCCGCCGCCCCCGTTCGCACCCGCTCGCCCTCTGCCTGGCAAAAACGAAATTCACAGCAGGATCAATCCCCTGCCATTTTTCGGCTGAATGCTCGCCAAGCTGGCCCGTTCCCTGCTCCGTCATGACATCAGTCGTACGGAGAGTGACATCATGATCGCCATCGGCACCCTGCTTCCCCTCGCCTCCCTTGCCATCAAGCTCGGCAGCAAGCTGCTGGGCGACGGCACGCCGCCCGCCCAGACCGAGCCTGCCGTGCAGGAAGAGCACCTTGCCCCCACGGTGCAGAGCCTGTTCCAGCGCCTTGGCATCCAGGAGGCTGACAGCGAGCAGAACCGCCCTGCCATCAACCACTTCATGGGGGCGCTGATGCAGACCCTGGGCCAGGAATCCTCGGGCCAGCCCCTGCCCCAGGCCATCGATGCCGCCCGCACCCAGTTGGCAGACGGCACCCAGAGCACCCGCCTCGACGCGCTGCAGAGCGAGCTCGACACCCTCAAGGGCTCCCTGGGCAACAGCGACCTCAACCTCGATCAGCTGCTCTATGCCTTCAAGCAAACCCTGCCCCAGGGCCCGGGGGAAGGCGTAGGCAAGCTGCTCAATGCCAGCGCGTGAGCGGGAGTGGAACCATGAAAAACGGCAACCTGGCGGTTACCGTTTTTGTCGGGCGGCTCCCTGGGTGCCACGCTAGGACTGTGAAGGAGGCGGGCTCAGCATGGCGCCGGCCAGTGCGGTCTGCCCGCGCTCCTGCAGGGCATTGGCCGCTCCCAGGCGATCCGCTGTCTCCTTGTTCTGACCCAGCTTGAACTTGCCGACCAGCCGCTCAATCTCGATCTCTATGCCCACCACGGCCTGCACCATGGTCTCGAGATAGTCTCTCGGTGCATCCGCCATCTTCCAGGGAATGGACTCTCCCGCCTCGTGGGTACGGGTCAGGGTCGCGAGCAAGCGACGCACGAAGCGGGCATCGTCGCGGATCTGGATGCGACCGTGAGCATGCACCACGCAGTAGTTCCATGTCGGCACCTGCTGATGATGCTCATGCTTGCCCGGATACCAGTTGGGGGAGATGTAGCCGTCGGCGGCGCGGAAGATCACCAGCACTTCATCGCCGTCTTTCACCTCCTGCCAAAGCGGGTTGTTGCGGGCCACATGGGCCCGCAGCACACCGTGGGCCCCCTGCTCCCCATCGAACTCGAACGGCAGGTGGTTGGCATCCAACCCCCCTTCACCACAGGTGATCAGGGCCCCCAGAGGGTGCGCCTGCATCAGCTGGTGCAGCGCCTCGGGATCGGTAACGGCGAAATGGGGTGGCAGGTACATGGGAACTCCTTGATCCGGTTGACGCGTCCATACGCACTGCAGCGGGATCATGCCCTGCCCGGCACGGGCCGTCACCCTGAATGTGCCCCACTGAGCCAGTTCATTGCAGCGGGTGAACACAATTCCACATTATCATCCACAAGCGAGACACAACACCCTATGTTCACGATGCAAATATCACTTTCACAGCCCAAGTGAATGGGAAAATAACCTCAATGACAAAGATAATTCCGCTTTACACCCCTCCCCCCTTCGCCAGATAGCCAATACGGTAGATCTCGCCCCCGCCAGGCAAGGGCGATGAGAAGGACGGGAGCAAATCCGCCTCCAGCCATTCCCATCGGGTGAGATCCCAGCCGCTCACCATGGCCTCGCCGTGCAGGTCGGCCAGCTGGTCGTGGAAAGCGACCTTGGTGCGCCGCAGCCTGGCCATGCAAGCCCCGTCGAGGGAGGCCGGATCCGGCGACCGTAGCAGATGCCAGGTCTCGATGCGGGGCCAACCGAAATGCCGGGTGAGCGCCGCGAATCCCTCGCTTGCCAGGAATCGGTGCATCGCCTCGGCGCTGCACCACACATAGAAGGGGGCATAGCGGTTCTCCTGCCCCGGCAGGGCCCCATCGTCCTGACGGCTGTAGAGATAGGCCTTGAACAACAGACCGGGAAAGCCGTCCAGTCTGGCGCCATTGCTGGCGATCCGCTGCTCGATCAGCGCCATGTCGTAGTCTGCGGGCAGGGTGAATCGGTAGTGCATGGCGATCATGAGGCCACCTCCTGTCTGAACATCCGGCCCTGGCCGAAACTCCACGCCTCGGTATCGGTCTGCTGGATCACCACCATGAGGTTGTCGGGATGGATCCCAAGCTCGGCCTCAAGGCGCTCGGCGAGACGTGCATAAAGCCGCTCCCTGGTCGCGGTGCTGCGCACCTTGCCCGCCAGGATCTGGAAGAGGATGAAACCTTGGTCCCGGCGGCCGGTCTGGTAATGGGGGTCATAGATGAGCGCACTGGCAGGCAAGATCTCGAGGATCTGGAATTTATCCTTCGGCGGCACCTCGAACACCTCCACCAGGGTCTGGTGGTAGAGGGCGCTGAGTTGCTGCAGGTGTGCGTCGCTCATCCCCTCGCACAGGGTGATGCGGGTCAGCGGCATGGGGTCACCTCCTCGCGGGGGGGCAGATAGCCCACGGCCGTCACTGCGGCGGGCAAACCGGCGTAGAAGGCAAGATGGGTGAACAGCTCTTCCAGCTCATCCCGGGACAGGCCGTTTTGCCGGGCGAATGCAATATGCCAGGGCAGTTGTTGCACCCGGCCCAGTGACGCCAGGATGGCCAGGGTGATCAGGCTGCGCTCGCGTGCCGAGAGGGTGGGGCGCTGCCAGATATCGCCAAACAGCGTCTCTTCCGCCAGTCGGGCGAGTCGGGGGGCAAGCTGCGCCAGGGCGGCGCGATCGGGAACATCAGGTGTCATGGCAATCTCCTTGGTAGATGAAGCCACTCTCCCTCACTGCTACAATTTAAAAAATCGAAATATTCAAGACCAATCATCCCGATTATAAGGATAGTTATGTCACCCCTTCCCCCCAGCCTGGATCTCGATGCCCTGCGCAGCTATGTGCTGGGGCTGGAGTGCGGCAGCTTTGCGCTGGCGGCGCAGCGGCTGTGCCGCTCCACCTCGGCGGTCAGCGCCCAGTTGAAAAAACTCGAACAGCAGTGCGGCACCGATCTGGTCATGAAGCAGGGACGTCACCTGGTGCCGACAGCCAGCGGTGAGCGCCTGCTGGGCTACGCCAAGCGGCTGCTGGCGCTCAATGACGAAGCCGTGCTCGCCCTCAAAGGGGAACTGCTGCAAGGGGAGATCCGGCTCGGGGTGCAGGAGGACTTCGGTGAATCTTTGCTCCCCGCCGTGCTGGGACCCCTCTGTCGCCAGCACCCGGCCCTGCGCATGACGACCCGCATCGATCGCAACGGGGCCCTGGTGCAGGGGATCAGGGAAGGCACCCTCGACATGGCTCTCGCCTGGCAGCCACAGGGAGAGCGGGAGGATCTTTCCCTCATCGAGGTGGTGCAACTGGCCTGGATTGCCCACCCCGAGTGGGACCCCGCCCCTTTGCTCGCGCGCGGGGAGCCCCTGCCCCTGGTGCTCTTCGATGCCCCCTGCCTGATGCGGGCACGGGCCATCCGCGCCCTCGACGATGCAGGGATCCCCTGGCGGATCGCCTTCACCAGCCAGAGCCTGGGCGGGATCTGGGCCGCCGTACAGGCCGGGCTCGGGATCACGGTGCGTTCCGCCATCGGCATGCCGGCCAGTCTCGCCACCCTCGGCGGCGTGCTGCCCTCACCGGGCACCCTGGGGGTGGTGCTACTCGCCGCCAGCCATGAAACCGACGAGGCCAGGAGCCAGTTGCAACGACTGCTCACGGACGCCGTACATCATGCCAGCGCCGGACACAGGGGCTGAACAGCGCCTGGTCAACGCGCCCCACGGCGCCTAGGCGTACCCATAAAAAAAACGGCAACCCTGAGGTTGCCGTTCTGCCTTCTAATTCCCATGGCAAGCCGGTTGGCTTAACCCGCCCGCTTGCTCAGCCAGGCTTCGGCGGCGGTGAGGGCTGCCTCTATCTGCTCGCGAGCGACGCCTCCCTTGGCAACCCGCTTGGCCAGAGTCGCTTCCAGCTCCAGGTTCGGGTAAACATCCTCCCCCACCACGGGGCTGAAGCGCTGGAACTCGGGGAGGGAGAGTTCTTCCAAGGGCTTTTTCACCTGGATCGCATAGACCACGGTCTCGCCGACGATATGGTGCGCCTCACGGAACGGGATGCCCTTGGCCACCAGATAGTCCGCCAGCTCGGTGGCGTTGGCATAGCCGCCCTGGGCCGCCGCCTTGGTCCGCTCGCCATTGACCTTCAGATCGATCAGCACCAGCGCCGCCATATCGAGGCAGTCGTGCCAGGTGTCGAGGGCATCGAACAGCCCCTCTTTGTCTTCCTGCATGTCCTTGTTGTAGGCCAGCGGCAACGCCTTGAGGCTCATCAACATACCCATCTGGGCGCCAACCACCCGGCCGGTCTTGCCACGAATGAGCTCCAGCGCGTCCGGGTTCTTCTTCTGGGGCATCAGGGACGAGCCGGAGGTGACGGCGTCAGACAGCTCGACAAAGCCCGCCTCGCCGGTGTTGTAGAAGATGAGGTCTTCGGCAAAGCGCGACAGGTGGGTCATGGAGAGGGACGCCACGTGCATCAGCTCCACCACGTGATCCCGATCGGAGACCGAATCCAGACTGTTGCGGGTGGCACCGGCAAAGCCCATGTCGAGCGCCAAGGCTTCGCGGTCGATGGCATAGGCGGTGCCCGCCAGCGCACCGCAGCCGAGGGGGCTGGTGTCGAGGCGCTTGAGGGCATCCTGCAGGCGGGAGTAATCCCGCTCCAGCATCTCCACATAGGCCAGGGCCCAGTGGGCGTAAGTGACCGGCTGGGCACGCTGCAGGTGGGTGTAACCCGGCAGTACCGCGGCCTGGTTGGCACGGGCGGAGGCCACCAGCCCCTGTTGCAGGGCGGTGATGGAGCCGAGCAGCAGCTCGCCCTGTGCCTTGCACCAGAGTTTGAGGTCAGTGGCGACCTGATCGTTGCGCGAGCGACCGGTGTGCAGCTTCTTGCCAAGGGCGCCGACGGCGTCGATGAGCTGGCTCTCGACCCAGGAGTGGATGTCTTCGGCGTCCGAGTTCAGGATCTGCTGGGGATCCTGCTGCACGGAGGCGAGCAGTACCTCCATCGCCTGCTGCAACTTGGCCTGTTCACCCTCGGTCAACACCCCCACCTTGACCAGCGCTTTGGCCCAGGCCATGGAGCCTTGAATATCCTGCTCCGCCAGACGGTAGTCGAACCGCAGCGAATCGTTGAACTGCTTGAACCGGCTATCGGCTCCCTGACTGAAGCGTCCACCCCAAAGTGCCATACTGCTCTCCTTGAATGCGTTGTCGACGGCGCCTTGCGCCGTCGAACTTGAAATCTTGCCCTGTTTTTCTGCGAGCCTGTTATCTCACAGAAGCGACCAGGGCGCAGCCGCTCTTGTCACACCCGATGATGACGGCAAAGGGCCTCTCTGCCTGTAAAAGAGGGGGCCATGCCCCCTCGTATCAACGGGTGATAGCGCTTGCTTAGCCGTGGGTATGGTCGCCACCGATGGCTTGATGCTGCTCTTTCATGGCGCGGATCCGGCTCGCCAGGGTGTAGAGACGGATGAAGCCTTCGGCATGGCTCTGGTCGTACACTTCGTCGGCACCGAAGGTGGCGAAGTCTTCGGAGTAGAGGCTGTTCGGCGACTTCTTCTGCACCGCGGTGACCTGACCCTTGTACATCTTCAGCACCACTTCACCGTCGAGCTCCTCGGCGATGGCGTTGGCGGAGGCGACAATGGCCTTGCACAGCGGGGTGAACCAGCGACCGTCATACACCAGGTGGGAGAACTCGGCACCCAGCTTTTCCCGCCAGGCGCGGGTCGGTCTGTCCAGTACCAGCTCTTCCACGGCGCGCAGTGCGGCAACCATCACGGTACCACCCGGGGTCTCGTAGCAGCCACGGGACTTCATGCCCACCATCCGGTTCTCGGTGATGTCGATCCGGCCCACACCGTGCTTGCCGGCACGCTCGTTCAGGGTGGTCAGGATCTGGTGCGGGCTGAGCGGCTGATCGTCAACGGCGACCACTTCGCCCTTAGCCACGGTCAGCTTGACGTATTCCGGCTCGTTCGGGGCATCCTCTGCAGAGACGGTCCACTGCCAGACGGCTTCGGACGGCTCGTTCCAGGTGCTCTCCAGCTCGCCACCCTCGGTGGAGATGTGCCAGGCGTTGGCGTCGCGGCTGTAGATCTTCTTCAGGGTCGCCTTGCAGGGGATGTTGCGGGCTTCCAGATAGGCCAGCAGATCTTCCCGGGAGCGCATGTCCCACAACCGCCAGGGGGCGATCACTTTCAGTTGGGGAGCCAGGGCTGCTACCGCACCTTCGAACCGCACCTGGTCGTTGCCCTTGCCGGTGCAACCGTGGGAGATGGCATCAGCCCCTTCCGCCAGGGCAGCCTCGACCATCGCCTTGGCGATCACCGGACGGGCCATGGAGGTACCCAGCAGGTAGGTGCCTTCATAGACGGCGCCGGTCTTCAGGGTCGGGTAGACATACTCTTTGACGAACTCTTCCCGCAGATCCTTGACGATGCACTTGACCGCGCCGGAGGCGATGGCCTTCTGCTCGATCCCTTCCAGATCGTCACGCTCCTGGCCCACGTCGGCGACGAAGGCGATGATTTCAGCGTCATAGTGCTCCTTCAGCCAGGGAATGATGGCCGAGGTATCCAGTCCGCCCGAGTAAGCCAGTACGATCTTGTTGATTCCGCTCATTTACTTCTCTCCGTGATGATTCGATAAAAAGGGGTGATTCCGGGTCGGTTGCCGGATTACTTCTGGCCCTGTCCGAACAGGGTCAGCAGCACGGCGTTCTGGATATGCATCCGGTTTTCTGCCTCATCCATGATGAGGGAGGCTGGGCCGTCCATGACCTCCGAGGTGATCTCCAGCTCCCGGTGGGCCGGCTGGCAGTGCAGCACATGCTGGATGCCGGTCCGATCGAGCAGGGCCTGGTTGATCTGATAAGGCATGAAGATATCTTTTACCTGCTCCATTGGTGTGTTGTCACCCATGGAAACCCAGGTATCGGTATAAACCACGTCAAAGCCTTCGATATCCGCGACATCATCGCTGATATGTATGGTCGCGCCAGATTGAGCTGCCAGCGCCTGAGCCTGCAGGAAGATCTGGGTATCCGGGCCATGACCTTTCGGGCAGACCAGGGTCACGTCGGTGCCGAGGGTCGCCCCCAGCAGCAGCAGGGAGTGGCTCACGTTGTTGCCATCGCCGAGATAGGCCAGCTTCACCTTGGACAGATCGCTGTAGTGCTCGCTGATGGTCATGAAATCCGCCAGCCCCTGGCAGGGGTGGTAGAGGTTGCACAGGCTGTTCACCACCGGCACCGAGCCGAACTCGGCCAGCTCGACCAGGGTCTGGTGATCGAACACCCGGGCGACGATGGCGTCACACCAGCGGGACAGGTTGCTGGCGAAATCCTTCACCGACTCCCGCTTGCCGAGCGCGCCGTTCTGCTGATCCAGATAGACGCTGTGACCACCCAGTTTGGCGATGCCGATGTCGAAGGTGACCCGGGTACGCAGGGAGGGCTTCTCGAACAGGGTGACCACGCTCTTGCCCGCCAGGGCCTGGCTGTATTTCTTCGGATCGGCCTTGACCGCTTTACCAAGCGCCAGCAGCGCCTCGATCTGGGCCTTGCTTAAATCACTGTCTTTCAGAAGATGTTGCATCGGATTGTCCTTTTCCCGGTGGAGATCAGAGGGTGACCTGGGTGCCGACCGCGCCGCCAGCCAGCAGCTTGAGCAGCTGATCCGGGTAGCGCCAGCTGGCGACACAGACCGGCTTGCCCAGGGTTTCTGCGGCGTGCAGGGCGGCTTTCACCTTGACGGCCATGCCGTCCGTGATAACGCCCTTCTCCATCAGGTCCAGCGCGCTCTGCTTGTCCAGTTGCGGCACCAGCTTGCCCTTGCCATCCAGAATGCCGCTCACATCCGACAGCATCACCAGATCGGCGCCCAGCGCTTCGGCGATGGCGGTGGCCGCCTGATCCGCATTGACGTTCATCATCTGTCCGTCGGCGGTGATGCCGATGGAGCTCACCACCGGCAGGAAGCCCTGCCCCAGGATGCCGGCCACCAGCGCCGGGTTGCCCGGTTTGCAGTCACCGACCGCACCGAGATCCGGATCGAGCTGGGTCACCTGGCACAGACCGCCGTCGGCGAGGCACAGACCCACAGCAGGAATGCTGGTGGAGATGGCCTTGGCCATCATCATCTTGTTGGCGGTCCCGGCCAGGGCGCCGGCAATCACGGGGATCTGCTCGAACGGGGTCACCCGCAGGCCGTTCTTCTTGGTGGAGGTCATGCCCAGCCCCTTGAGCAGGTCGTCCACCAGGCAGCCACCACCGTGCACCAGCACCAGAGGACGGTGCTGATCATCCAGGAAGGTCTTCAGGGTGGCGAACAGGGCGGTCAGGGCCTCGTCGTTCTCGATCAGGGCACCACCCAACTTGATTACCAGCGTCTGCTTGTCCATCTTCTCGGTCCTTTCTTAAAGCGTTAAATCAGGCCGGTGGCCGGTTCAAAACCAAACTTGATATTTATGCACTGCATGGCTTGCGAGGCGGCCCCCTTGAGCAGGTTGTCGATGGCAGAAACCACCACCAGCATGTTGCCCTGCTGCTGCCAGGCGATGTCGCAGTAGGGCGTGCTCGCCACGCCGCGGATGGAGGGCATCTGGCCGGTGAGGCGTACCAGCGGCTTGCCTTCGTAGGCTTTGAGGTAGGCCTGATCCACCTGGGTCGGCGTCACCCCTTCCGCCAGTTGCACATAGATGGTGGCCAGGATGCCCCGCACATAGTTGCCGAGGTGGGGCTGGAACAGCACCTCCTTGCCGAGGTGGTGGCTGATCTCCGGCTGGTGCCTGTGATTGAAGGTGCCGTAGGGATTGAGGCTCACTTCGCAGAAACTGGTGTTGATGGCGGCCTTGCGACCGGCCCCGGAGACGCCGGAAACCGCATTGATGATGGGCTGCCATCCCTGAGCAATCAGCCCGGCCTGTTGCAGCGGCTTGAGGGCGCACAGGGAGGCGGTCGGGTAGCATCCCGGCACGGCAATCAGCTGGGCGGCCTTGACGGCATCGGCATTCCACTCGGCCAGACCGTAGGCGGCCTGCTCCAGCCACTGCTCATTCTCGTGGGTGAAGCCGTAGAAGGAGGAGTAGAACTGCTGATCGTTGACCCGGAAGGCACCGGAGAGATCGAACACCGGCAACCCCTTGGCCAGGAACTTGGGCGCGAGTTCCGCACTCACCTCGTGAGCAGTGGCCAGCACCACCAGATCGGCCTGGGTCAGGATCCGGGTCATGCCGTCTTCGTCCAGGGGCAGCAGCGGCTGATCCAGCTTGCCCACCCACTGGGGATGCAGGGAAGAGAAGCGCTTGTGGGCGTCCTGGCTGCCGGCGGAAACATAGAGGCCGAACAGCTCGAGTTGTGGATGGTTCTGGACCAGAGCGGCCAGTTCGGCCCCCGCGTAGCCACTGGCACCGACGATAACGGTCTTAAGCATGTTTGAGTATTCCAAGTCTGGGTTCGAAATTCACAGCATGGTGCTGCGGTGCAAGGGGTCAGCTATCGCCCCTTTGATGCAACGAGTGCGGAGGGGCAATTCAGGCGGATATGCGTCGTCGGTTACAGATCAGGTGACAGAACATTAACTTTCCCTTACAACTAGAGGCCTTGTCGATGAGCACTTGAACAGAATATTCATGCACTCACTTTGCATTTGTATTTTCTAACAGAAACACTCCGGGGACGCAAGGAGGAGCTGATGGCCAAACTGGATTTTTTTTCACTTTATAAGAATATTATTGCGATTCCCTCTATCAGCAGCACGGATACTCGCTGGGATCAGAGCAACGAGGCGGTGATCCGGCTGCTGGCCGACTGGTTCGGCCAGCTTGGATTCCAGTGCGAGGTCACGGCCCTGCCGGATCTGCCGGGCAAGTTCAACCTGGTGGCAACCTATGGTCAGGGAGAAGGGGGGCTGCTGCTCGCAGGTCACACGGATACGGTTCCCTTCGATGAAGGAGCCTGGACAAAGGATCCCTTCAAGGTGACCGAAGAGGGCAACCGCCTGTACGGGCTCGGCACCATCGACATGAAGGGCTTCTTCGCCTTTATCGTGGAAGCGCTCAAGGAAGTCGACCTCAAGACCCTGAGCAAGCCGCTGCGCATCCTGGCCACCGCCGATGAAGAGACCACCATGGCCGGGGCCCGCGCCATCGCCGCCGCAGCCGAACTCAAACCCGACTACGCGGTGATCGGCGAACCCACCGGGCTGGTGCCCGTGGTGGCCCACAAGGGCCACATGTCGGAAGCCATTCGCATCACAGGCCGAAGCGGCCACAGTTCGGATCCCGCCAACGGCGTCAATGCCATGGAGATCATGCACAAGGCCATGGGTCAGGTGCTCAGGCTCCAGCAGGATCTGAAGGAGAAGTACGCGGATCACCGCTTCGCCGTGCCCCAGCCCACCCTGAACCTCGGCTACATCCAGGGGGGCGACAGCCCGAACCGCATCTGCGGCTGCTGCGAGCTGCACATCGACATGCGCCCCACCCCGCAGGTGGGCCCCGACGAGCTGATGGGCATGTTGAAAGAGGCGCTCTCCCCCATCGAGATCCACCAGCCCGGCTGCCTGCACCTGCAGCACCTGCACGAACCCATTCCGGCCTATGCCTGCCAGGATGACTCCGAGCTGGTGCGGGAGGCGGAAAAGGCGAGCGGCCGGGCCGCCGAGTCCGTGAACTATTGCACCGAAGCCCCCTTTATCCAGCAGCTGGGTTGCGAGACCATAGTGATGGGCCCAGGCCATATCACCCAGGCCCACCAGCCCGATGAATACCTGGATCTGTCGTTCGTCAAACCGACCACGGCGGTGCTGCAGCACCTGATCCGGCGCTTCTGCGTCTAGCCAAACAGGGATGTAAGTAAGTTACATGACAGGCGCCTTGGGACAGGTGAGGGAAATACATGTTCTGAATCGGCTTGTTATTTGACCTTGCGCAGACAATCTGGGTAGATTGTCCCCCTAAGATGACGGAGCATATGTTGTAATCGCACAACAATAAGTGAGGTCGCCTCCCGCCTGGAAGGTCAGGAGGCACCAACAAAATAAGGATGTGGAATGAACGAAAAGTACGCCGCACTACGGGCCAACGTAGGCATGTTGGGCCAACTGCTGGGTAAATCCATCAAGGATCATCAGGGGCAGGCCTTCCTCGACAAGATTGAGACCATTCGCCAACTGGCCAAGTCTTCCCGCAAGGGGAACGAGGCTGACAGAGAGCGCCTGCTCGACACCCTGCGTACCCTCTCCGATGACGAATTGCTGCCAGTGGCCCGTGCCTTCAGCCAGTTCCTCAACCTGGCGAACGTGGCGGAGCAGTTCCACACCATCTCCCGTCGCTGCGAAGAGCAGGTCTGCACCCCGGACCCGCTGGAGCAGATGTTCGACAAGCTGAAAGCCTCCAACCTGTCCCAGGAGGCCATCATCCAGGCCGTGCGCGAGCTGGACATCGATCTGGTGCTGACCGCTCACCCCACCGAGGTGACCCGTCGTACCCTGATCCACAAGCACGTGCAGCTCAACGACTGCCTCGAGGCCCTGGAACTCTCCGATCTGCTGCCCCGCGAGCGGGACAAGATCCAGAGTCGCATCGAGCAACTGGTCAACCAGGCCTGGCACACCAACGAGATCCGCGAACAGCGCCCGACCCCGGTGGACGAAGCCAAGTGGGGCTTCGCCGTGGTGGAAAACAGCCTGTGGCCGGCCATCCCCGAATTCATGCGCAATCTGGACGAGCGCCTGCAACACCATCTGGGTGTGCGGTTGCCGCTGGACGCCGCGCCGGTCAAGTTCACCTCCTGGATGGGCGGTGACCGCGACGGCAACCCCTTCGTCACCGCCAAGGTGACCGCCGAAGTGCTGGAGCTGGGCCGCTGGATGGCGGTGAGCCTGTTCTACAAGGACATCAAGGAGCTCACCTCCGAGCTCTCCATGGCCGATTGCACCGACGCCGTGCGTGCCAGGGTCGGCGACAATCCCGAGCCCTATCGCGCCCTGGTGCGTGAGCTGCGCGAGCAACTGCGCGAGACCCAGGAGTACCTGACTGCCAAGGTACAGGGCCAGGCGAGCGAGAGCCGGGATCTGGTCAAGAGCACCGCCCAGCTGCGCGAGCCCCTGGAGCTCTGCTACCACTCCCTGCATGCCTGCGGCATGGGCAATATCGCCGACGGCATGCTGCTGGACGTGCTGCGCAAGCTGGCCTGCTTCGGCATCCACCTGGTCAAGCTGGACATCCGTCAGGATGGCGAGCGTCACGGCCAGGTCTTCTCCGAGCTGACCCGCTACCTGGGTGTGGGCGACTACGCCGAGTGGAGCGAAGAGGACAAGCAGGCCTTCCTGCTGCGCGAGCTGAACTCCCGCCGCCCCCTCATCCCGAGCGACTGGGATCCCAGTGCCGAGACCCGCGAGACCATCGACACCTGTCGCGTCATCGCCCAGCACGACCCCGATGCGTTCGGCATCTACATCATCTCCATGGCCGGTGCCCCGTCCGATGTCTTGGCGGTCCAGCTGTTGCTGAAGGAAGCTGGCTGCAAGTTCCGCATGCCGGTTGCCCCGCTGTTCGAGACCCAGGAAGACCTGATGGCGGGCACCGCCGTGATGGAACGCCTGCTGTCGGTGGACTGGTATCGCGGTTACATTCAGGGCCGTCAGTACGTGATGATCGGCTACTCCGACTCCGCCAAGGATGCGGGCATGATGGCCGCAGGCTGGGCCCAGTACGCCGCCATGGAATCCCTGGTGGCGCTGGCTGAAGCCAACAACATCCGCCTCACCCTGTTCCATGGCCGCGGCGGTACCGTCGGCCGTGGCGGCGCCCCTGCCCATCAGGCGATCCTGTCGCAACCCCCGGGATCCCTGCGCGGCGGCCTGCGAGTCACCGAACAGGGGGAGATGATCCGCTTCAAGTTCGGCCTGCCGAAAGTGGCCATCCAGAGCCTGAACCTCTACACCAGCGCCGTGCTGGAGGGGAACCTGCTGCCACCGCCCAAGCCGAAAGAGAGCTGGCGCGCCGTGATGGAGCAGCTGGCATCTGTCTCCTGCGATCACTACCGCAGTATCGTGCGCGGTCACCCGGACTTCGTGCCTTACTTCCGTGCCGCCACCCCGGAGATGGAGCTCGGCAAGCTGCCGCTCGGTTCCCGCCCCGCCAAGCGCAAGCCCAACGGCGGTGTCGAGAGCCTGCGCGCCATCCCCTGGATCTTCGCCTGGACCCAGAACCGGCTGATGCTGCCGGCCTGGCTCGGCGCCCACAAGGGATTGCAACAGGCCATCGACGACGGCCAGAAGAGCGTGCTGGACGAGATGAGCCGCCAGTGGCCCTTCTTCCGCACCCGTCTCGAAATGCTGGAGATGGTGTTCCTCAAGGCCGACCTCTGGCTGGCGGAATACTATGACACCCGCCTGGTGCCGGAGAACCTGTGGGCACTCGGCACGCAGCTGCGTCAGGAGCTTGCCGACTCCATCGAGGTGGTGCTGAAACTGCGCCCGCAGGGCGACCTGCTGGACGATCAGCCCTGGATCAAGGAGTCCATCAAGCTGCGCAACCCCTACACAGACCCGCTCAACGTGCTGCAGGCCGAGCTGCTCAATCGCTCCCGCAACCACCCGGAGACCCTGCACCCCGAGCTGGATCAGGCGCTGATGGTCACCATCGCCGGCATCGCCGCCGGCATGCGCAACACCGGCTGATCCCGGACCGTTGCAAACAAGGGCGCCCCGGCGCCCTTTTTCGTCCCTGCCGATCACGGGGATCCCGATATTGCCGCCAGCACAGCCCCCTCTAAGGGAAAAAAGCATCCACAACAAACAGGGCGCCATGATGGCGCCCTGTTTTATTTCACGATATAGCCTCTCATCAGGAGACCTGGTTGCGACCCCGACGTTTTGCCTCGTAAAGTCGCTGGTCCACGCATTGAAGCCAGTCATCCATGCGCCTGTAACTCATCTGATAGGGCGTGAGCCCCACGCTGATGGTGACGGTGATCGCCTGGTGCTGGTACAGGAAGGTGTGCTGCTCCACCTGGCGCCGGATGCGCTCCATGATGGTGTGGGCCTCCTCCAGGGTCGTGCCCCGCAGCAGCAGGATGAACTCCTCCCCGCCAAATCGCGCCACCAGATCCTTGCTGCGCACCGCCTGCATCAGGAGCCCCGCCAGCGACGCCAGCACGGCATCTCCGGCAAGGTGTCCATATACATCATTGATTTGCTTGAAGAAGTCGATATCTATCAAGGCCAGGCAGCAGGCCTCCCCTTCGGCGGGATGGTGCTGGACGTGATCCAGCAACACGTTGGCCTGCTGGAAAAAGCTGCTGCGGTTGGGCAGCTTGGTCAAGAAGTCGTGCTCGGCGTTGAAGCGCAGCACCCGCTCCATGCGGCTGCGCTCGTCCTCCAGGTTGCGGGCGTGGATAAGGGTGCCAAGGGCCGTGGTGAGGGGCTCGAGCAGGCTGACATGGGTCTCGTCAAAGCCGCCCGGGCGGTTGGCCAGGGCGATCATGCCGATCGCCTCCCCCTTGTGGCGGATGGGAATGCCTAGGAAGCTCTCCAGGTGTGGATGACCACGGGGGGAGACACCGCGACTGGCTGGATGGCTCGGCAGATCGTTGCAGCACACCAGGGTATTGTGGGTCACCACGTGCCCAAACAGGTTGTCGAGCTTGCTGAAGATGAGCCCGCCCCGACTCTGGCGCTGCTGCTCATACCAGGCGTGGGTCGCCTCGTCCCAGGAGACATTGGAGATGGAGGGGACATAGAGACTGGGACGACCATCCTCGTACTGGATGATGCCGATGAAACCATAGGAGCTCTCGCTCACGCTCAGCAGGCGCTCGAAGACGGTATCGCAGGCGGAGCCGAGATTGCGATCGAGCAGAAAACTCTGGTGCGCGGCCACCACGATGTCAAACAGCTGGCTCTGCTGCTCGACCCGCTGCTTGGCCATCACAGCCGAGGTAATGTCGTGCGCCAGCTTGACCACCCCCAGCAGGGTGCCGGCCTCGTCGCTCACGGGCATGTAGGTGGCATGGAGCCAGAGGGGGTTGCCACCTTGCCTGACCCGGCGAAACTCCCCCGACTGGATCTCGCCACCCAATACCCTCTGCCAGAAGAGATCATGCTCGGCCTGCAGATCCGGCGGCAAGAGCATGAGATGGGACTGGCCCAACAGCGCTTCGGGGGGATAACCCAGCATGTCGCAAAACAGGGGATTGACCGACACCATGCGACCATCGAGATCGAACTCGACCATGCCATAGGCCCGATCAAGGGCGGTCAGCCTGGCGAGGGTCTCATATCGATCCATCGCGTCGATATCGCGAGCGCAAAGTGCTGTGGTATTCATGGCTACGATTCCTTTCGATCGCCGGCGCATTGCATTGGAATGCGGGGACAAGTGCCCAAATCATAGGATCCGGCACCCGGTTACGCTAACACAGGCCCCGATTGGGTGTGAAGACTGGTTCTTGCCACATCCGGCTCCCGGGCGCAGACTGTCTGGCCTTGCCACGGTTCGAGGAGACCCCATGACACCCGCCATCAACTTGCTGAAAAAGCTCAAGATCCCCCACAGGCTCTACCCCTACGAGTGCGAAGCCCACGACGACTTCGGCAAGCATGCCGCTACCCAGCTGGGTCTGCCTGAGGCGCAGGTGTTCAAGACCCTGCTCGCCCATCACGACAAGCAGGCGGTGGTGGCCATCGTGCCCTCCTCGGGCATGTGCAGCCTCAAGCAGCTCGCCAAGGCCACCGGGCTCAAGAAGGTGGAGATGATGAAGCCGGCGGAAGCCGAAAAGCTGACCGGCTACAAGGTGGGCGGCATCAGTCCCCTGGCCCAGAAGAAGCTGCTGCCCACCGTGCTGGACGACTCCGCCATGGCCTTCGACGAGATCCTGGTGAGCGGTGGCAAGCGGGGGCTCTCGGTCGGCGTGGCCCCCGGGGACATGGTCCGGCTGATGAACTGGATTGCGGCCCCCATCGGCGATCATCACGACTGAGCAAATAAAAGAGGCGCCATGACTGGCGCCTCTTGCGTCTGGATGTCGGATCTGGCGCCTGTGTGCGAAGGATACCCAAAGCCCCGGCACCGGAAACCGCCCCGTCCCGGCGGGTGATCTGCCGCCCTCAACACGCCGCAGAGCGGCAGGCGGCGGTCAGTTCGGAGAGTCGGCGACGCTGACGCCCGGCATGGTCGAAGTTGCCGTCCTCCAGCCAACGCTCGAAGCACCCTTTCAGGGCGGGCCACTCGCTGTCGATGACGGAGAACCAGGCCGTATCCCGGTTGTGTCCCTTGTCCACCCGCGCCTGACGGAAGGTCCCCTCATAGTGAAAGCCGAGGCGCAGGGCCGCCTGGCGCGAAGGCAGGTTCAGGGCATTGCACTTCCACTCATAGCGCCGGTATCCCAGAGCAAAGGCATTGGCCATCAGCAACACCATGGCCGCCGTCGCCAGCCGTGACTGCTGCATGGCGGGGGAGAAGTGCAGCCAGCCCACCTCGATGCTGCCCGCCAGGGGATCGATGCGCAGGTAGCTCGCCAGTCCCAGCGCCCGTCCGCTCCCCTCGTCGATGATGCCGTAGAACTGGGGATCCCGCTTGGTGGCGACCTCCCGCAGCCAGACCTCCATGGCGGTCTCGTCCGCGAAAGGGCCGCTGGTCAGGTAAGTCCACATGGCCCCGCTGTCGGCACCGAACGCCTGCCACAGATCATCCAGGTGGCGCTCGGGATCAAGGGGCTCGAGACGACAGCCCCAGCCATGCAGTGCGCGGTGGGGAGGGAACTCGGCGCCACGCCATTCTGGCAGCGCACGCCCCAGAGGCTGCCCAAAGTCGTTGAAAAGGGCGGCGCCGGACAGGGAGGCATCGCCCCCCTCATTGCAACGTTCAACAGGCACAGGCAATTCCCCCTTCCAGCAGCACTCCGGGCTCGCTGCCCGTGGCGACGGCGAAACCGTCCTGACGCCACCAGTGCAGGCCCCCTATCAGCTCCTTGACCTCAAACCCGAGGGACGCCAGCTTGTAGGCCCCCTGGGTCGAACCGTTGCAGCCGATGCCGTCGCAATAGCAGACATACACCAGGTTCCGGTCCAGTACCGCCGTGGTCGACGCCGTCATGGTCCTGTGGGGGAAGGAGATGGCGCCGGGAATGTGCCCCTCGGCATAGTGTGCGGGGGAGCGGGTATCGATGACCACGATCCCCGCCGCCCCGGCCAGCAGATCGGCGGCCAGATCCGCCGGATCGGTACGAAACTTCAGCTGGGCCTCGAAAAAGGCGCTGGCTTCGGCGGCCCCTGCCACCCCTGTGCTCAATACATGACTCATCCTGAACGCTCCTGATGACTAGATGACGATCTCTGTGGTGACGACGGTGTTGACCGAGTTGGCGATGAAGCACTCCTCATGGGCCTGGTGGTGCAACTGCTCCAGATCCGCCAGGGCGGGCTCCCGCTCTCCCCCGAAGATCACCCTGGGACGCAGGGTGACCCGGGTCATGGCGAGGCGACCTTGCCCGTTTTTCGCCATGATGCCGACCGCTTCGTCCCGGTAGCTCTCTACCCGATAGCCCGCCTTCGCCGCCAGCCAGAGAAAGGTGAGCATGTGGCAACTGGAGAGGGCCGCCACAAACGCCTCTTCCGGGTCCACATGTTCCGCCACCGAGTAAGGCAGCGGCACCACATGGGGAGAGGAGGAGGCCGGCACCCTGACCCCGCCATCAAACGCCCACTCATGGGACCGGCTGTAACGCTGATCGACGAAGGGCTCGTGCTCCCCCCGCTGCCAACTGATGGTGGCACTGTATTCCGACATGCAGACTCCTTGTGTTGCCAATCCGTGCCGCCCGCTGGCGCCACCCTGTGACCACCAATGTAGCGACAAAATGGCCTTGCCACGCCGACCAATTTTGCCAATATGGGCAGACCAATTTCATCGAGCCGCCACCATGACCATCCACCCCACCCGCTCTGCCCGTCGGTCGCCAGCCCCACTGCCGCGCCATGCCCTGCGGGCAGGCTCCCCGCCTCGAAAGAGGTACAACCCCCGCGCCAACGGGAGCACACCATGACCGTTCTGCCAACGCTCTTCGCCAGCCAGCAGCAAGGGGATCTGCCCCTGCACGAACAACTGGTGCGTACCCTACGCGAGGCCATCCTGGCGGGCCACCTGCCCCTGCACAGCCGCCTCCCCGCCAGCCGTCTCCTGGCCCGGGATCTCGGTATCTCCCGCAGCACGGTGGAACTGGCCTATGGCCGGCTCGAGGCGGAGGGGTATCTGGTGCGCAAGGTGGGCGCCGGCAGCTTTGTCGCCCTGGCGGCGGTGCGCCCCGCGCCGCGCCCGCCCCAGTCAGCGGCGGGCCTCTCCCGTCGCGGTCAGGAGATGGCCCAGGGTGGCGCCTGTCACGACGTGCCCGAGGTGGGCACCACCTTTGCTTCCAGCCAGCCGGATCCCCGTCTCTTCCCCCAGGCACTCTGGGGTCGGCTGATACAGCAACAGTGGCGCCAGCGCGCCAGCGACTGGATGAACTACGGGGATCCCCAGGGGCTTGGGGAACTTCGCGCCGCCATCAGCAGCTATCTGGTGCAGTCACGCGGCGTGGTGTG
The DNA here is from genome assembly GCF_050252055.1 of Aeromonas sp. Lineage (NCBI taxonomy): Bacteria > Pseudomonadati > Pseudomonadota > Gammaproteobacteria > Aeromonadales > Aeromonadaceae > Aeromonas > Aeromonas sp. The sequence continues at coordinate 162,323 of NZ_JBFWLQ010000004.1, forward strand.
CGAGCCGGATCAGATCCTGATCCTCACCAGCTCCCAGCAGGGGATCCTGCTGGCGACCCAGTTGCTCATCGATGCCGGTGACACCGTCTGGGTCGAAGACCCCGGTTATCCCGGGGCTCGCACCGCCATGGAGAGCGCCGGTGCCCGGGTGCATCCGGTGCCGGTGGATGAAGAGGGACTCAACCCTCATGGGGATCATCCTGCGCCGCGCCTCATCTATTGCACCCCGGCACACCAGTACCCCCTTGGCGTCCCCATGAGCCTGCCCCGCCGCATGGCGCTGCTGGCCGAGGCAGAGCGTCACGGCGCCTGGATCCTGGAGGACGATTACGACGGGGAGTACCAGTATGATCAGCGTCCCCTGCCCGCCCTGCAGGGGCTCGACGGCCAGGGGCGGGTGATCTATGTGGGCACCTTCAGCAAGGTGCTGTTCGGCTCGCTGCGCCTCGCCTACCTGGTGCTGCCCAGGCCGCTGATGGACTCCTTCTGCCGCGCCCGGGCCGCCGTCGACGGCCACAGCAACCAGTTGCAGCAAGCGGTCACGGCAGACTTCATCCGGGGCGGGCACTTCGCCACCCACCTGCGCCAGAGCCGCCTCCTCTACCAGAGCAGACGGGATCTGCTGCTGGCGGAACTGGCAGAGCACTGCCCAGGGCTTACTCCCATCCACAGCGGCGCCGGCCTGCAGTGCGCCGTGCTGCTGCCCCCCGGCGGCGAGGCGCGCTGGACCGATGCCGCCAACGCCTGCGGGCTGGGGCTGCGCCATCTGGGCCAGTTCTACCTGGGCCCGCAGACACTGGAAGGGTGGCTGCTCGGCTTTGGCTGCCTCGACAACCAGACGCTGCGCCAGCTATGTCGTCGCCTGGGTCTCTTGATGAAATCCGCATGACCCCCTTCTCAAGAGGTCAGATCTGCCAGAGCCTGATAGCGCTGTGTCGACGGGAATGGCCCGTCTATACTGGGCACAATCCCGTTGCCGAACCCGGTCAAGATGCATCGAATCCTGCTCCTTTTGCTCGCCCTCTCCCTCCCGTCCCTCACGATGGCGGCCACCCGCTTCACCCTGATCACCGGGGAAACCCAACAGGATGTCCGCATGAATTATTACCGGGCGGCGATGCGGCTGGCGCTGGAGAAAACACGGCCCGATTACGGCGACTATGAACTGCTCGACGCCATCAGGATGAACAAGGCGAGGATGCGGCTCGAAGTGCAAACGCCGGGCAAGAATGCCCTCTTCATCGTCGACAGCTGGCCCCAGGAGATCCCTCAACCCGGTGTCACCCTGGTCCCCTTCCCCATCGATCTGGGCGTGCTCGGCTACCGGGTCTGTTTTGTCGGCAGCGCCCGTGCCCAGGCCCTGGCCGGGGTTCACACCCTGTCCCAGTTGCAGCAGTTCACGCAAGGGGTGGGCACAGGCTGGCGGGATGCCGACATCCTGCGCTACAACGGCTTCAGGGTGCAGGAGGTGGATAACTATGAGTCACTGTTTCGCCTGGTGGCCCGTGGCCGGATCGATCTCTTCTGCCGTGGTGCCAACGAGATATTGAGCGAGTGGAAAAACCACAGACCCGGCCTGCCGGGGCTGACCGTGGATAGCCATGTCGCCCTCTTCTATCCGCTCATCCACTCCCTCTACAGCCACGCCACCTACAGCAAGGAGCGCGAGCGCCTTTTGCGCGGCCTGCAACTGGCATGGAAAGATGGCTCCCTGCAGCGCCTCTGGCGCCATCATTTCCAGCCTTCCCTGGTCTTTGCCCGGCTCGATTCACGCCAGATCTTCCGGCTGACCAACCCGCAGTTGCCCGACGAGAGCACCGACTACCGCTCCTATCTCTATGACCCGATGAGGGATGACTTTGGCATCGCTCCCTGACTGGCTCGCCGGTTCTCCCCTATCAGGCAAGCTCCCCTTGCGCACTCTCTGCCTGACGCTGCTGTCCTGGTTGCTGCCGACCTGCGTCATGGCCGCCCCCGGCAGCATTCGTGCCTGCATGGAGAACAGCAATTCGCCTCCCTGGTTGCTGATGTCCGGCGAGGGGATAGTGCAGTTCCACCTCAAGGAGGTGGCAAACCGGATCGGGCATCCCATCATTCTCACCCCCCTGCCCTGGAAACGCTGCCTCTCCCTCGTCAGCCAGGGCCAGCTCGATGCCGCCGTCAAGCTGAGCTACAGCGAAGAGCGTGCTCGCACCATAGGGGTCTATCCCATGCGACAGGGGGCACCTGATCCCGCCAAGCGCCTGCTTACCGAGAGCTACAGCCTCTACCAGCCAAAAGGCGGACAGGTTCGCTGGGATGGCCGGCAGCTCGTCGCCCATGGCGTCATTGCGGCGCAATCCGGCTTCTCCATCGTCGCCCAGCTGCAGGAACGCGGTGTCAGGGTGGATGACTCCAGCAGGGAGCCACTGATCCTGCTCAAGAAGGTCGCGATGCAGCGCGCCGTTGCCGCCGCCCTGCAAACCGGGGTCGCAGAACGGACCCTGGCCGCCCACCCGCAGTTGCAGGCCACACTCGAGCGGATCACCCCTCCCCTGGTCGAAAAACCCTACTACCTCATCTTCTCCCACCCCTTCCATCAAGCCCACCCCGATCTCAGCCAACAGGTGTGGGACGAGATTGAGGAGGTGCGACACTCCGCAGCCTATGCCCGCTTCGTCACAGGCATGGCGTCACCGGGGACCCCCTAACCCGAGTCCCCCCTCCCTCAGCCCTGCTCGCGGCACAGGGCAAGCCAGGCCTCGGCGGTGCGGGAGAGGTAGCGATCCCCTGGCCAGATCACCCCGAGTCGCCAGCTCAGCGCCGGGGCCAGAGGGCGCAACACCAGGCCGTCCGGCGTTAGCCGCCGGCAGATGGGCTCCGGCAGGAAGGCGACCCCCATGCCGCTTCGCACCATGGCGGTGAGGAAGTCCCACTGGCTGCTGCGGGCCGCCACCTGGGGCACGAACCCGGCTTGCTCGCAGGCCTGCTCCAGCCGCTCGCTCAGGGTGAAGGCCTGGGTATAGAGCAGGAAGGGTTCGTCCCGCAGAGCCTCCAGCCGGATCTCGCCCCCCTCGCGCCAGCGGGGCAGGTCCGGTAGCACCACCCGGATGGGGTAACTGTCCAGATCCAGGGCGCAGAGGGCCCCCTCTTCCCTGGTCGGCAGCATGGTGATGGCGAGATCCAGCTCCCCCGCCAGCACCGCCTGCTCGATGCGCCGCCCGCCATATTCGACGATGGATAGCTCCACACCGGGGTAGCGGCTGCGATAGGTACGAATGAGATCCGCATAGACATGGCCCACCATGGGCGGGATGCCGAGAGCAAGACGCCCGGATTGCAGGCTCTGCAGATCCGCCAGCTCCGCCTCCAGCTGCTGCATCTCCGCCAGGATGGTCTGGGCCCGATTGAACAGCACCTGGCCGCTGTCGGTCAGGGTGAAGCGGCGGCCAACCCGGCTCAGCAGGGGCTGGCCCAGCTCCTCTTCCATGTTGCGGATCATTTTGCTGATGGTGGGCTGGGTGACGAACAGCTTCTCGGAGGCGCGGGTGAAGCTCTGCTCCCGCACCAGCTCGACGAAGTAACGCAGGGCTCGAATATCCATGGTGCTCTCTTGACGGGGATGGCTGGCTAAATCATGCCTCTTTGGCATGATTTTGATAATTTAAATTCATTTTTTGCAGGTTTGGTCCCTCTCTATACTGTGAGCAGGTTCACAGAAAGACGCTTGCCATGAAAACCCTCTGCCTTCGCTGGTTGCAAACCCCCTTCCAAATCGCCCTGCTGGCGGCCATCTGGTTGCTGGCCGACATCGCAGTGCGCACCTTGCACCTGCCCCTGCCCGCCAACCTCACCGGCATGTTGCTGCTGCTGGTCTGCATCCTGCTCGGGGTGGTCAAGGCCCAGTGGTTCAGTGCCGGGGCCCGCTGGCTGCTGGCGGAGATGCTGCTCTTCTTCGTCCCCGCCGTGGTGGCCGTGGTCAACTATCAGGAGCTGCTGCTGCAGGAGGGGTGGCGCATCATGGTGGTCCTGATCGTCAGCACCGTGCTGGTGCTCGGCACTACGGCGCTGGTGGTGGACAGGGTCTATCGCCTCGAGCTGAAACTGGCCCGCCGGAGTCGCCGCCATGTCTGATACCCTGCTCGGCCTGCTCTGCTTCGCCCTGACCCTGCTCTTCTACTACGCCAGCAAGTGGCTCTATGGCAAAAAGCGCATCCTGCCCCTGATGCCGCTGCTGCTGGCCCCCACCCTGCTGGTGGCCGTGGTGATGCTGTTCCACATTCCCTACCGGGATTACATGGCCGAATCCCACTGGCTGCTCTGGCTGCTGGGCCCTGCCACCGTCGCCTTCGCGGTGCCCGTCTACGAGAATCGCCAGCTGATGCGCCGCCACTGGCTCTCCCTCTCGGTCGGGGTCGTGGCGTCCGTGGTAATGGCGGTGGGCAGCACAGTGCTGCTGGCCCGCTGGCTCAACCTCTCCGAGCTGTTGCAGCGCAGCATGGCCATGAGATCCATCACCACCCCCTTCGCGGTAGAGGCGACCCGTTCCGTGGGTGGCAACGCCGATCTCACCGCCCTGTTCGTGGTGCTGACCGGCGTCATCGGCATGGCGGTGGGAGAAAGCGTGCTCACCGTGCTCGCCATCCGCAGCCGCCTCGGCAAAGGCGCGGGCTTTGGTGCCTCGGCCCATGGGGCCGGGACAGCCAGGGCCTATCAGATGGGCAACGAGGAGGGGGTGGTCTCCAGCATGGTGATGATGATCGCCGGCATGGCCACCGTGCTGCTCGCCCCCCTCCTGGGCCGGCTGTTCTGGTAACTCCGCCACCCGATAACAGAAGAGGCGCCCTGGGGCGCCTCTTCTCATTGCATCGTGTCACGCAGCCTCAGAGGCTGGCGCAGATCTGCCAGAGATCGTACTGGATGGCGGCGGCCGTCACTTCCCGGCCCGCTCCCGGCCCCTGGATCACCAGGGGGTTGGTGCGATAGCTGTCGCTCTCGATGGCGAACACGTTGTCGCAGGGCAAGAGGTTGGCAAACGGGTGATGGGGCTCCAGCGCCTCCAGCCCGACGCGGGCCTTGCCGTCGTGCTCGAAGCGGGCGACATAACGCAGCACCTTGCCGACCCGGCGCGCCCCCTCGAAGGCGGTCTGGATAGGGTCATCCAGCTCCTTGAGCCTGTCCATGAACTGATCCGCAGTCACCTTGCGCAGGGCCACCGGCACCAGGTTCTCCAGCTCGATGTCGGCGGAGTCGAGTTCGAAGCCCGCCTCCCGCGCCAGGATGAGCAGCTTGCGGCGCACATCCTGACCGGAGAGATCCTCCCGGGGATCCGGCTCGGTCAGGCCGTGTTGCCACGCCTCGTCCACCAGTTCGGAGAAGGGGCGAGTGCCGTCATACTGCTGGAACAGCCAGGAGAGGGTGCCGGAGAAGATGCCGGAGACCCCCTGGATGCGGTCACCGCTCTGGCGCAGCATCTGGATGCTGGACTGGATGGGCAGCCCGGCCCCCACGGTGGCGTTGTAGCGCCATTGCACCTGATGGTCGCGGCAGGTCTGCTTGATGCGCTGGTAAAACTCGCTGTCGGCGGCACCGGCAAACTTGTTGGCGGCGATGATGTGGATGCCGAGCTGGGCAAAGTCCGGGTAGTAGCGGCTCACCGTCTCGCTGGCGGTCATGTCGAGCGCGATCAGAGAATCAAAACTGTGCTGCTCCAGCTGGGAGAGCAGCTCCGGCCAGATGAGCGGCTTGGGATGGAAGTTGTCCTGTACCTTGAGGGGATCCAGCCCCTCTTCGTCCAGCAGCCCGCCCTTGGAGTCGAAGACCCCGTAGAGGGTGAGCGCCAGATTGAGCTCATGCTCGAGGCGCGCCTTCTCGCGGGCGTAGAGCCCCAGCCAGTGACCGCCGATATTGCCCTTGCCGAACACCACCAGCCCGACCCGGGTCGGGCGGCTGAACAGAGCACTGTGCAGAGCGATGAGCAGCGGCTCCAGCACGATCTGGCGCAGCACGGCCACCAGGCTCAGGCCGTCTTTGGCCACCTGCACGAACTCCAGAGGCTGATCCGCCAGCAGCTGGTAGAAACGGTGGCACTGCTCGGCGTTGTCGGTGACGCCGGCCCCCACCAGGGCGACCAGGCTGAACCCCTCCTTCTGGATGAGGCCGGTAAAGTTGCCCTGCAACTGGAAGTCACGGAGCACCTCGAAGGCCCCTTGTGCCACCTCCAGGGTGTAGGCCAGACGCAGGACCCGTCGATCCGGCTGGCGCTGCAGGGTGAGCGGATGGAGGCGATGGCGGGCCAGATGGGCCTCGATGGCCGCCACTGTCTGCTCAAAGTCCGTCTGCGGCAGCACCTTGAGCTCGATGAGGGCTATCTGATCCACCGAGGAGACGATGCGGGCACCGCCGGAGCGGGGCGCACGGCGCAGGATGTGGGTGCAGCCTTCGTCCGGATTGTAGCTGCAGCGCAGGGTGAGGCGCTGACGGCTGTCGGCCACCGGCTGCAGGGTACGCGAATGCAGCACCGAGGAGCCCAGGCGCGCCAGCTCGTTGGCCTCGGCCAGGCTCAGGCGCTCCAGCAGACGCGCCTCTTTCACCCGGCGCGGGTCGGCACTGTAGACCCCGGCCACGTCGCTCCAGATGGTGGTGGACTCGCCGTCCGCCAGCGCCGCCAGGAGGCTGGCACTGTAGTCGGAGCCGTTGCGTCCCAGCAGCAGGGAACGCCCCTCCATGTCGGCGGCAATGAAGCCGGTCACCACGATGCGACCGGCGTGCTCGGCCAGCCGAGCCTTGAGCAGCTCGCTGGAGAGGGCGGTATCCACCTTGATGAGGGCGCCGTCTTCTGCGCGCAGGAAGCTGCGAGCATCGAGCCAGGCGGCCGCCTCACCCCGGCTGGTGAGCAGGGCAGCCAGCAGGCGGGCGGACCACACCTCGCCAAAGGCGAGCAGGCCGTTGCGCTCGAAGCGGTCAAACTGCCCCTCCAGGGTCTTGGCGATCAGCTGCATGTCACCCGTCAGTTGCTGGCTCAGATCGAGGTGAAGCTCCCCTTCCAGCAGGCCGTCGATCAGGCTTTGCTGATAGGCGTGCAGGGCGGTGATGGCTTCGCCTGCGGCCTCATCCCCCGCTTCCGCCAGCTCCACCAGCTGGATCAGCCGGTTGGTGGTCTTGCCCGCGGCGGAGACCACCACCAGCTCGTTGCCCCCCACCTGTTGCTCGACAATGCTGGCGACCCGGCGATAACAGACCGGATCCGCCAGGCTGCTGCCGCCGAACTTGTGTACATGGCGCCGCTTGAAGACTGCCTCTGTTGCCACCACACACTCTCCTTGTTGTTGTTCCATTACTTCACCTGCTCTGCCTGTTGTGCCAACTGCGCCTGTTCAAACCCCTGGGCCAGATCGGCCACCAGATCCTCACCGTGTTCGATCCCCACCGACAGGCGCAGCAACTGGGCACTGATACCCGCCGCCTGCTGGGCCGCAGGGGTCATGGCCCTGTGGGTCATGCTGGCCGGATGGGCCACCAGACTCTCCACCCCGCCGAGGGACTCCGCCACCGAGAAGAGGCGCAGCCCCGCGAGGAAGGCGCGCAGCCCCGTCTCGTTGCAATCGAGCTCAAAACTTAGCATGGCGCCAAAGCCGGACTGTTGACGGCGCGCAATGTCGTGGCCTGGATGGCTCGGCAGGCTGGGGTGATAGATACGCTTGACCAGCGGCTGCTGCTGCAAGAAGGCGAGGATACGATCCGTGTTCTCCTGATGGGTGCGCAGGCGCGGGGCCAGGGTGCGCAGGCCCCGCAGGGTGAGGTAGGAGTCAAAGGCACCGGAGGTGAGCCCCAGGCAGTTGGCCCACCACACCAGGGAGTCGGCCAGAGCCTGATCCTTGGCGATCGCCACACCCCCGACCACGTCGGAGTGGCCGTTGATGTACTTGGTGGTGGAGTGGACCACCACGTCGGCACCAAGGGCCAGGGGCTGTTGCAGCAAGGGGGAGAGGAAAGTGTTGTCCACCACCACCTGGGCCCCCACCCCGTGGGAGGCCTCGGCGATGGCGGCGATGTCCACCACCCGCAGCAGCGGGTTGGAGGGGGTCTCCACCCACACCAGTGCGGGTTTCTGGGCCAGCGCGGCGGCCAGCGCCACCTCGTCTCCCTGATCCACGAACTGCACCTGGTAGTGGCCCTTGGCCGCCAGATACTCGAACAGGCGCCAGGTGCCGCCGTAGCAGTCGTGGGGAGCGATCAGCAGATCCCCCGCCTTGAGCAGAGCCGTGGTCACCAGGTGAACGGCCCCCATGCCGGTGCCGGTCACCACGGCGCCGGCTCCCCCTTCCAGGGCCGCCAGGGCGTCCGCCAGATTGGTGCGGGTCGGGTTGCCGGAACGGGCATAGTCGTATTGACGGGGCTCGCCAAAGTCGGCAAAGGTGTAGTTGCTGGAGAGGTAGATGGGGGGCACCACGGCACCGTGCTGCGTATCTGTCTCAATCCCGGTGCGTACCGCCAGGGTGGCCTTGTGGGTCATGTCACTCTCCTTGATGGGTTGCCGGAGCCGGTCCGCCTCGTGGGTCGTCCAGCCCCGCTCTCATTTTCGCTGGCCGGACTGCCGGCCCATGGTGCACCACACTACGCCACCTTAAAAAAGCCGTCAACACTTCTAGACGTCTAAATGGCTTTGCTGTTGGATTGCCATTGAATTCCTTAAGGGTTAAAATCCGCGCTCACGGCCAAACGACTACAGGTGGAACATGGGTACAGAGTGGAACGGCGACTACGTCAGCCCCTATGCAGAGCACGGCAAGAAGAGCGAACAGGTCAAGAAGATAACCGTCTCGATCCCGCTCAAGGTGCTGAAGGTGTTGACCGATGAGCGCACCCGTCGCCAGGTGAACAACCTACGTCATGCGACCAACAGCGAGCTGCTCTGCGAAGCCTTCCTGCACGCCTTCACCGGCCAGCCGCTGCCCTGTGACGACGACCTGCGCAAGGATCACCCGGACAGCGTCCCCGCCGAGGCCCGCGCCATCATGGAAGCCCTTGGCAAAGAGATCGAAGACTTCGACGCCGAGTAATGCGGCTGCCCATGGCAAACGATGCATCCCTTTCAATGACGCGGCCCGGTGCCGCGTCATGCTTATCTGCCGCCTCCCCCTTCAGCCTGCGTCACTACCAGAGCGACATGCAGAGCCACAGTCATGACCACGCCCAGCTGGTGATCCCCCTCGTCGGTCCCCTCGAGATCGAGGTGCAGGGTCGGGGATGTCGTCTCGCCCCCGGTTTTGCCTGCATCATCGCCCCTGGCCTTCGCCACGACTACGCCGCCGACCCGGCGCACGTGTTTCTGGTGCAGGAGAGCCACTGGCTGCCGGCAGCCCTGGGGGACCACCCCTTCGTCGAGCTGGATGAGGCCCAGCGCCACTACCTCGCCTTCCTGCACCGCATGGTGGCCGAGGGGCGCCACGTGGCCGGCATGGATCAGGTGTGGCTCGGGCTGCTGACCGAGGGACGCGGCATGGGCCCCGCCGTCGCTCCCCGCATAGCCCCTCGTATCGCCAAGGTGCAGCGTCATATGGAAGCCCACCTCGCAGACCCCCTCACCAACGAGGAACTCGCCGCCATCGCCTGCCTCGGCCTGAGCCAGTTCAAACACGCCTTTCGCCAGCAGGTGGGCACGAGCGTCTCCCACTACCTCAGGATGCGGCGCATGGCGCTGGCCCGCACCCTGCTCGCCCGCACCCGGCTGCCAGTCGGCGAAGTGGCCAGCCGCTGCGGCTACCAGAACCAGGGAGCCTTTGCCGAGCGTTTCCTGGCCGAGACCGGACTGACCCCTTCCCTCTGGCGCCGGCAAAACGGCTGCCTGCCGTAATCGGTCGGCTCTTTGCCGAAGACAATTCCCGGGCACTCGAGGCATGCTGAGGCTCATGCAAGGTATGGGCAACGAGGAGCCAAGATGCAGACCATAAGCTGGCAGGATTTCGAGATGGTGGAGCTCAGGGTGGGCACCCTGGTGCGGGTCGAGCCCTTCCCCGAGGCGCGCCGCCCCGCCTACAAGGTGTGGGCGGATTTCGGCCCCGAGCTCGGGGTGCGCAAGAGCAGCGCCCAGATCACCGACCTCTATCGACCGGAGGATCTGGTGGGCCGCCAGATCGTCGCCGTGGTGAACTTTCCCCCCAAGCAGATAGGCCCCATCCAGTCGGAGTTTCTGCTGACCGGCTTCTATCGCCCGGATGGCGCCGTGGTGATCGCCATCCCCGAGCAGGCGGTGGAGAATGGCGCCAAGCTGGGGTGAGACGACGGCAAGGCAACCAGAGAGCAGAAGCAAGAGAGGCGACCCCCGGGGGTCGCCTCTCTTGCTTGATGCTGACGGCCTGGCTTATTTCAGCAGGCTGAACAGCAGGGCCGAGACCGCCAGGGCACCGGTCAGCAGGATGAAGCCGTTGACCCAACGGTGACGGAAGCCGGCCAGCGCCTCCACCTTGTAGATGGCCACCACCGGCATGATGAAGAGGATCATGGCGATGACAGGGCCGGAGAGGGTCTCCATCAACCCCAGAATGCCCGGGTTGATGATGGCGGCGCCCCAGATGGCGAAGAACATCAGGACGATGCCGAGCTTGTCCGCCTTCGCCAGCGGCAGGCCGGTGGGCTTGGCGATCAGGCTTTTCAGGCTCTCGCGGGCACCGAGGAAGTGGCCGAGGAAGGAGGAGCTGATGGCGATGAAGGCGATGAGCGGCCCCAGGGTCACGATCACCGGGTTGTCGGTGATGTTGGCGAGATAGGAGAGCACGGAGACGTTCTGGGCCTTGGCCTCGGCCAACTGAGCCGGGGAGAGGCTCAGCACGCAGGAGAAGACGAAGAAGAGCACGAATCCCACCAGCATGACGGTGGTGTTGCGCAGGATCAGGCCGCTCTTGGTTTCGGCCTGCTCCCCGTACTCCCGGCGCTGCACGTTGGCAAAGCCCGAGATGGCGGCGGCGTGGCTGAAGGCGAACACGGTGACCGGCAACGCCAGCCAGACGGTGTTGAGGAAACTCGTGCCTTCAAAGGCGGTCACTTCCGGCCACTGCCACTGGGGAATGAGGTAGCAGGAGAGGGCCAGCAGGATCGCCGCCAGCGGGTAGACCATGACGGCGAAGGCCCGCAACATCGCCTTCTCGCCGGCCAGCATCACGGCGATCATGGCGAACACCAGCACGCCGGAGAGCATCACCCGATCCGGGGAGGCCAGGCCGAGCTGGTTGACCATGAAGCTCTCCACCGTGTTGGTCAGCCCGACGCCGTAGATGAGCAGGATCGGGAAGATGGAGAGGAAATAGAGCGCCGAGATGAGGCGCCCGGCCATCTTGCCGAAATGCTCCTCGGCCACCTCGGTGAAGTCGGCCTGGGGGCGCGACGACGATAGCACGAAACGCGCCAGCCCGCGGTGGGCCAGGAAGGTCATGGGACCGGCCAGCACGGCGACGATGACGAGGGGCCAGATCCCCCCCAGACCCAGGTTGATGGGCAGGAACAGGATGCCGGCGCCGACGGCGGTGCCGAACAGGCTGATGACCCAGTGGGTGTCGTGGCGACGCCAGCCGGTGCTGGCCATGGTGGAGTGGGAACCGGACAGCTCCCGTGAGACGTCTGCAGATAAATTCATCGATAAATCACTTTTACGTAGTATTAAAATCTAAAAACATTGTGCTCCTTTAGCATTTAATTCTCAAAAATGGAGACTGGCAGATCTCACTGGCAAAGCCCTGTTCCACCAGTGAGATTGGGAGGAAATTTCACCCCGGATTATTCAATTAATCCTGAAATTAACCAAAAGTTAGGAATATAAAACCAAAATTAAAACCGACGTCGATTTTTTGTTTCGATGAAATGCATGTTTTCAGAATTAACTGAAATTTATGCCAGTGCAGCCAGATTGGATGTGATGATCCACTGCCGTTATCGCCATCACTAGCGAATCTCCCTGAAATCCCCGCAACCAGCCAGTGGATCACACCAATGCAATCAGGCGACCCTGTGGTCGCCTGATTGCATTCCCTGCGAGCTGGTCGACCCGTCAGTGGGCCAGAATGCGACCCCAGGCGAGATCCGGGTCCCCCATCACGATGAAGTCCGGGTTCTCCAGCGACTCGGTCTCGTTGTAGCTCAGCGGTTGCAGCGCCAGGCTGAGGATGCGCCCCCCTGCCGCCTCCACGATGCACTGGGCGGCAGCGGTATCCCACTCCCCGGTGGGGCCCAGGCGCACGTAGCAATCCGCCACGCCTTCCGCCACCAGGCAGGACTTGAGGGAGCTGGAGCCGAGCGGGATCAGCTCGTAGTGGATGGCCGGGTTGAGGCGACGGGTCAGGTTCTCCAGTTTCTGGCGGCGGCTGATGGCCACCACCAGAGAGTCAGGCTGATCGTGTTCATGATGGATGGCGCTGATGGGACGGCTCTCGCCGTTCGCCTCCTTGAAGGCGCCGTGACCGCGCACCGCCCAGTAAAGCAGATCGGATTCGGGAGCATAGATGACCCCGAGCACCGGGACATTGTCCCGCACCAGGGCGATCAGGGTGGCGAAGTCGCCGCTGCCTGCGATGAACTCGCCAGTGCCGTCCAGCGGGTCCACCAGCCAGTACTGGCGCCAGTTCGCACGCTGGCTGAAGGGGATGTCGGCCGCCTCTTCGGTCAGCACGGGGACATGGGGAGTGAGCGCTGCCAGCGCCTGTTTGAGGTAGGCATCGGCAGCAAGATCGGCACTGGTGACCGGGGTCGCATCCTCCTTCAACTGGCGTTCGAACTGACCGCCGCGATAGATCTCGTGAAGGATCCTGCCCGCCTCACGGGCGATCTCCTTGACCTCGGGTATCCAGGCCAACAACTCCTGCATGGTGCTTACCTCTGCCTCTGATTGCCAAACAGACCCTCTGCGGGCTAATTTCCCTGCTCCGCCAGCCATTTGCTGGCCAGCAGCAGGGCACTGATGCTGCGCGACTCGGTGAAGTCCGGTCGTGCCAGCAACTCGTCGATCCGGTTGAGGGGCCAGGGGATCACCTCGAGAGGCTCGGGCTCGTCACCGACCCGCTGCTCGGGGTAGAGATCCCGCGCCAGCAAGATGTCCATCCGGCTGGAGAAATACCCCGGCGCCAGCGACACCTGCTTGAGCAGGGTCAGGCTGCTCGCCCCGAAGCCCGCCTCCTCCATCAGCTCCCGGTTGCCCGCCTCGAAGGCATTTTCACCGGGGTCTATCAATCCCTTGGGGAAACCCAGCTCGTAGGAGTGGGTGCCCGCCGCGTACTCGCGCACCAGCAGCAGGGTGTGGGCATCGAACAGGGGCACCACCATGACGGCACCCCGATTGCCGCCGCGCATCCGCTCGTAGACCCGCTCCTCGCCGTTGGAGAATTTCAGGTGAAGGGACTCCACCTTGAACAGCCGGCTCTCGGCCACGATCTCGGCCTTGAGGATCTCCGGCTTGCTCTTGTCATGGGCCATGGTCTCGACACTGAGGTGGACGGGATTGCGCTTGTGGGGATCGCTCATCGGGGGCTGACTGCTCGTTAAAAAATCGTGTTTCAAGAGTAAACGACTCCCCTGCCGAACACCACGGGGCAAAGAGGGGAAAGATGTCTGAAAAATCCGTTATAATGCGCCCCGTTTTTCCCATCACCACAGACATCGCGAGGCCCCATGTCGACTCCCCTGCCCTGGCACCAGATTGATACCGTGTTGCTCGACATGGATGGCACCCTGATCGATCTCCATTTTGACAGCCATCTGTGGCAAACCCTGGTGCCGGTGCGCTACGCCGAGCGACTCGGCCTGCCGCTAGCCGAGGCGAAGGCGCAGATAGACACCCACTATCATGCGGTCAACGGCACGCTCGACTGGTACTGCGTGGATTACTGGACCCGGACGCTCGGGCTCGACATCCGCGCCCTCAAACAGGAGATCCTGGAGAAGATCCAGTGGCGCCCCAACGTCATTCCCTTCCTGGCCGCACTCAAGGCCGCCGGCAAGCAGGTAGTGCTCTTCACCAATGCCCATCCCGCCAGCCTGTCGGTGAAGGATGCACGCCTCGGCCTCGCCCAGCACCTCGATCTGATGGTGAGCACCCATGAGCTCGGGTGGTCGAAGGAGAGCCAGCACTGCTGGCAGGCACTGGCCGAGCGGCTGGCGTTCGACCCGGCCCGCACCCTGTTCGTGGATGACAGCGAGCGGATCCTGGCTGCCTCGGCCGAGTTCGGCATCGCCCACCAGCTCGGCATCCGTCACCCCGACAGCCAGATGCCGCCGCTCACCTTCCAGCACTTCCCGGCGCTCGACGACTACGCCGACCTGCTCCCTCTCGGCGCCTGACACGCACAAGGCCCTCTTCATGAGGGCCTTGTCACATCAGCTCAACAGCCTGCCGAGCGCATCCCGTTCATGAAAGCCCTCAGGCCGCATCGCGCGGGGCCAGCACCCCCATGCCGGCCAGGTAGTCGAGGGCGCTTGGGGTGAAGCCGACCTCCGTGAGGTGCGCCGCCGTGAAAGGGGCTGCATGCAGAGGCAGGCCGCGGCTCACCCGTTCCATCCAGTCCGGATTGCCAAGGGCCGCCGTGCCCACCGCCACCAGATCGGCGCCGCCGGCCAGAGCCCGCTCCGCCGAATCTGCGTCGCTAATCTTGCCCGCCACCATGAGCGGCACCCGCCCGGCCAACCCGACCCTTACCGCCTCCAGCAGGGCGCCGCCGTCGGGATCCCCCGCCACCGCCTTGAAGCTGTCCCCCATGGAGAAGTGCAGGTAGTCGATCCCCTCGTCCGCCAGCAGGCGCGCCACCGCCAGCTGATGGGCCAGTTCGATGCCCTGGATATGGGCATAGCTCTCGGGGGAGAGACGCACCCCGACCAGGAAGCCCCGGGGTAGACGGGCGCGAATGCCGCGCACTATCTCCACCAGGATCCGCGCCCGGTTCGCGAGGCTGCCCCCCCAGCGGTCGGTGCGCCGGTTGTGCAGGGGGTTGAGGAAGTTGCAGAGCAGGAAGTGGTGGGCTGCGTGCAGCTCGACCCCGTGCAGGCCGGCACCATGGGCCCGCTCCGCAGCGATCACAAAGGCGTCAATGAGCGTCAGAATCTCTTCCTCGCTCAGCCCCTTGACCCCGAGGGGGTAACGCCCGCCCGGCGCCAGCGCGCACGGGCCGACTGGCGCCCCGTCGTTCAGCTCGGGCAGAGCCCGCATCCCGCCGTGATGCAGTTGCACCACCGCCAGCGCCCCGACCTGCCGCGCACTGTCGGCCAGGGCCGTGAAGGCCTGCTGCTGGGCGTCCGTCATCAGGGCAGGCTGCCCCGCCCAGCAGCGTCCGCCGGGCCGCACCTGGGTGGCAGCGGCGATGAGCAGGCCGAAGCCGCCACGGGCGCAGCGCGCCAGCCAGTCGAGCTCGGCCTGGCCGGGATCACCGCCTGCGCCGCTCATGTTGTGGGTCAAAGGGGCCAGCACGGCCCGGTTCTTGAGCCGCAATCCGGCTCGCTCGAAGTGGAAGCTGTCGCCCAGTGTCTTGTTCATCGTCCTCTCCCGGGATCGCAATGGCATGGCGGCCACTATAAACCCGGGCCGGGAGGATATAATCAGGCACACAAGCAAGACATTCATTCCCAGCAAGACACAATAGGCCACCCCTCATGAGTCACCACAAGCTCGACACCCTCTACCTGATGCGCCTGCTGGTCGCCATCGTCCGCTGTGGATCCTTCGCCGCGGCGGCGGCCCAGCTCGGCATCACCCCGAGCAAGGCGTCAAAAGATCTGCGCCACCTGGAGCAGAGCCTCGGCAGCGTGCTCCTGAGTCGCACCACCCGCCGGGTGCAACTGACCGACGCAGGAGAGCTCGCCTACCGCCAGGCCGACCAGATGATCGCCCTGCACGAGCAGTTGCTGGACGGCCTGCAGCGCCGCCGCTCGGCACTGTGCGGGGAGCTGCGCATCACGGCGCCGGATCTCTGGGGAGAAGTGGTGCTGACTCCGGTACTGCTGCGCTTTCGCGCCGACCACCCGGAGGTGCGGATCATCGCCGACTTCAGCAATACCCCGGCCGACCTGCTGCGCGACAACCTGCACGTGGCGTTTCGCAGCACTGAGCTCGGCACCCAGCCCTACCTGGCGCGCCCCATCGCGGTGGACGATCTGGTGCTCTGCGCCAGCGCCGACTACCTCGACCGCCACCCGCCCCTCAGCACACCGCAAGATCTGCACCAGCACAGCCTCATCACCCGCAGCCAGGAGTACGGCCGCCACGAGCGCTGGCCCCTGCTTGCCCAGGGGCGCGAGATCCCTCTCGAGGTAGCGGGCGAGCTGGCCTTCAGCAGCAAGAAGGCGATTCACCAGGGGATGCGCCAGGGACTGGGGATAGCCCGCCTGCCGCGCTACCTGGTGGCGGCCGAGCTGGCCGAGGGGGTGGTGCGCGAAGTGCTGCCGGACTATCGCCCCAAGGGGGCCCATTTCTACGCTCTCTATACCCAGCGCCGGGCCGAGTCGGCCCTGGTCGGCCACTTCCTCGACTACGTCATCGAGGCGCTCACCCCTTCATGAGCAGATAACCAGGTGGTACTGCTTCTTGCCCCGGCGCAGCATCAGGTAGCGGCCGAACAGCCGATCGTCGGCGGTGAGCGGCTCATCCTGGCGGATCGCACCGTTGACGCTGACGGCTCCCGCCGCCAGCAGCTCGCGGGCGATCCGCTTCGAGTTGGCCAGGCCGCACTCCACCAGCAGGGTCACCAGATCCGTTTCCCCCTTGATGCAGCTGCTTGGCATGCCATCTTGCGCCAGCTGGGCCAGATCGCTCTCCCCAAGGCGCGCTACCTCGCCACTGAACAACGATTCGCTGATGCGCTGCGCCGCCGCCAGCGCCCCCTTGCCGTGTACCAGTTCGGTCAGCTCGTCCGCCAGCACCTGCTGGGCCAGCTTGCGCCCCTGCCGCTTCGCATCCTCCGCCTCCAGCGTCTCAATCTCGGCCAGCGGCATAAAGCTGTAGTAGCGCAGGAAGCGGTAGACATCCTCGTCTGCGGTGCCGAGCCAGAACTGGTAGAAGGCGTAAGGGGAGGTGAGCGCCGGGTCGAGCCAGATAGCGCCCCCCTCGGTCTTGCCGAACTTGGTGCCATCGGCCTTGGTGATGAGCGGCAGCGTCATGCCATAGACCTGGGCCTGATGCAGCCGCCGTGTGAGATCCATGCCGCTGGTGATGTTGCCCCACTGGTCGTTGCCGCCGATCTGCAGGGTGCAGCCGAGGCGCTGGTTGAGCACGGCGAAGTCCTGGGATTGCAGCAGGGCGTAGGAGAACTCGGTGAACGAGATCCCCTGATCCGGGCGGGCCAGGCGCTGGCGCACCGATTCGCGGGCCAGCATGGCGTTGACCGAGAAGTGCTTGCCGATGTCCCGCAGAAAATCGAGGGCGGACATCTGCCCCATCCAGTCGGCGTTGTTGACCAGCAGCGGCGCCGCCAGCCCGTCGCTCGCTGGCAGCAGGGCGCTTATCTGGGCCGACAGGCTGGCGACCCAGCCCTGCACCGTCTCGGCGCTGTTGAGGGTGCGCTCGCTTGCCTTGAAGCTGGGATCGCCGATAAGGCCGGTGGCCCCGCCCACCAGGGCCACCGGGGTGTGGCCCGCCAGCTGGAAGCGGCGCAGCATCAGGAGTGGCACCAGGTGGCCGATGTGCAGGCTGCCAGCGGTGGGATCGAACCCGCAGTAGACGGTGCGCGGGGTGGCAAGATGGTCGGCCAGCGCCACCGGGTCGGAATTCTGGGCCACCAGGCCGCGCTGGGTCAGCTCATCGAGCAGGTGAGGATTTGTCATGGAGGGCTCCAACAGCAAGAGAAAGAGGGCCATCCTCGCCGTTTGCGGTGCTGGCAGATATGTCCCCCAAGGGACAGTTTTGCCACTCCCGTGCTAGCATCCTGCCATCGTGGGGAAACCATTCCCTGACCCGGAGCCCATCGCCATGCCCCTGTCTCCTGCCACGGATACCCTGAGCCTGACCGCCGCCGTCGATGCCCTGCACGGCAGCGGCTTCCCGGCAGCCCTGGTTCGCCTCATCCAGCAACAGGTGGCATTCGACTGTGCCCTGCTGCTCGGGGTGGGGCTGCGCCCCGTCTACCTCTACGACAACCTGCATCATCAGCGGGCCCTATTGTTCGACCGCTACCTCACCCGCCACTTCAGTCAGGATCCCTTCATGCAGGCGCTGGAGCAGGGGCTGGGTGCCGGGGTCTGGACCCTGTCGCAGGTGTCGCGGGGGCGGCTCGACCCCGAGTATCGCCACCACTTCTATCAGGCCACCGGCTGGCAGGAGGAGGTGGGGCTGATCCTGCCGGTGCGCGGCGGCCTCACCCTGATGCTGTTTCTGGGCCGCCTCGACAAGCGCAGCTCCCTCAGCCGTGACGAGCTGGCCAGGCTGGAGGCACTGTTCCCGCTGGTGCATTCGCTGTGTCGCCAGCACTGGCGGGAAGAGACACCCCGCCTGGCCCGCAGTCCGGCCAGGTCAGATGGCACTGACCTCAAGGGGGCGGTGGAGCAGGCTATCGCCAGTGTGGGGGGAGATCAGCTAACCCGGCGGGAGCGCCAGGTGGCGGGTTTGCTGTTGCAGGGGCTGGATACCGAGGCCATTGCCGGTGCGCTCGGCATCGGCAGCGGCACGGTGAAGAATCACCGCAAGCACCTCTACGCCAAGTTGAACCTGCACTCCCGGGCCGAGCTGTTCAGCTTCTTCCTCAATCACCTCATCACGGCGCCAGCCGGCGCGCGCCCATAACGACACCACCCCGCCGGGGCGGGGTGGTTCAAACCATGGGCAACGCCGTCAGATGCGGCCCTGATAACGCAGCGGGAAGCGCCCCTGCCCATCGGGCTGGCCGAGGAAGGGGAGCCCCTGTTTCATCTGGTCCGGCAGCTCGGGACCCGGTTTCAGGGTGCCCTGGAACAGGTACTGGCGATTGGCCTGCAACTCCAGTTTGCCCAGCACCTGCACCGCCTCCGAGCCCTGCTTGATCTCGGCCACCAGCCGGGAGTCGAGACAGGTGAGCGTGATCTCGGGATCCCCCAGGGTCAGCTTGCCCGCCGGGGTGTCCGCCTGTGCGTCATACCAGTGAAGATCCCCGTAAAGGTTGTCGCACCAGGGAGTGCCCTGGGCAAACTGGTCGATCTTGAGCTGCAACTGACCCGCCGCCGTCAGCGGGAAGGGAGGTCTCATCGGCACCCGCTCCAGCACCCAGAGGGCCGGCGCATTCAGGGTGATGTCGCGCCCGAAAGCGGCACCGTTCCAACCCAGGATCCCCTGCCCGTTGAGCCCGCTGCGCTCGCCAAAGCGCACCGACACCTCGGGCGCCAGCCGCAGCAGGGACCAGCCATCGAGATCCCAGCGCAACTGGGTGAGGGACTCGCTGGCATATTGCACCCGGGCGGCCTGACCGCTCCAGAGGGTGCCGCTCACCCCCTCCAACCGCACCAGATTGGGGGGCAGCGGCAGATGGCGCACCACCAGGGATGCTGGCAACTGGGCCAACAGGAAACCGAGATAGGCCAGCAGGAAGAGACTGGCGATCACTATTTTTCGCTTCATTGGGAACGACTCAACTGCAAACGTCTGACCTTGACCAGCCCGGGGGCCAGCCCCTCGCGGGCCAGCTCGATGATCTGCACCTGGACGCCGTATTGATCCGAGAGGGTCGCAAGCCAGATCAGCAGATCATCGAACGGCACCGTGTCTATCCATACCTGCAGCTCCTGACCCTGGGGCTGCAAGCGGGCAATCTTGATCTTCTGGTTGAAGGCGGTGCGGTTCACCACACCGTCCAGGGTACCGCCGGTATCGATCTGGCGCCCCTGTCCCCCCTGCATCGCCAGCACCTCCTGTCCCTTCTCCTTGAGCCAGGCCAGGGTCTGCTGCTGGTTCACCACCTGCCGCTCGCGCTCGGCTATGCGATTTGCCACCGGCTGCCAGATCGCCCAGTAGAAGAGCCCGATGAGCAGCACGCTGCCCCCCACCGCCACCAGCCGCTGCTCGCGGGCACTGATGCCGCGCCACCAGCTCTGCAGTTTGTCCATCATGACGACCTCCCCTTGAGCACCAGCGCCCCTTCGACCTTGCCTTCGGTGCTTCGCACCTCACCCTGCTGCACCTCGAAGCGCTTGCCCGCCAGCTCGCGGAAACGTTCGATCTCGGTGAAGCCGGGGGCCGTCACCTGCAACCTCAGCTCGCCCCGGGCTGCATCGAAGCGCAGCACCTCGGGCTTGAGGCCGGGCACCTCGGCAAACACCGGGGCCAGCTCGGTCAGGAGCAACAGGACGCCATCCTGGGGAGCCTGCCCCAACTGCTGGAGGTGCTGGGTCATCTGGCTGCGCACGTTGACGATACGCGTCTCCCCCGGGAAGATCCGGGTGTAGACCTGCCGGATCTCCGCCTTGAGGGCCTTGTCCTGTTCCGTCAGCTGGTGCAGATGCACACCGCGCTGCACCAGGGCCACCAGCAACAATACGCCTGCCAGCACCGCCACCTTGCGCCACTGCAACCAGTAGCGGGCGTATTCGGTCTGGGGACGATAGGGCCCCTGCAGCAGGTTGGCCTGGCAGGTCAGCGCCCCTTTCGCCAGCAACAGCATGGGCAGTTCCGGGTCAGCCCCCTGCCAGTTGCCCGCCGCCATGGCAGGGATGGGAGTATGGCAGTGAAGGGTGACGGGTTCGGTCTGCGCTGCCAGCAGCATGGCCAGCAGGGACTCCTCCGCCACTATGCCCTGATGGGGGCCCTGGCGGACCAGCCACTCCTCCCCCAGTTGCAGGGCTGACCAGCCATCGGCGGCGAGCGGCAGCGCCAGCACGTCGGGCAGCAGGTGCAGGGTCTTGAGCCCTGCCTGCTCCAGCCAGCCGAGCCAGGACTGCATCTTCCCCTTGTCCACCGCCATCAGATCCACCTCGCGGCCCTGATGGCCCAGCACCACCAGGTGCAGATCGTCCACGTCTGAGGCGATCTGCTCCTCCAGCAGATAGGGCAGGGCCGCCGCACTCTGGCGGCTGTATTTGCCCGGCAGATTGACCCGCCGGAAGATAAGATCGCTGCCGGGCACCAGGGTCACCACGGGGCGACCACCGGCACGCTCCTGCAGCTCGCCGAGGGCGTGCGCCGAGGCCAGGATGCCGGAGGCGATGATCTCCTGCTCCTGCGCCGACCAGACCAGCCAGTGCACTGGCTGCTGCGCATTGGTCCCCAGACGGATGACCAGACTCTCGCTCACTAATGTCTCTCCTGCCATGCCCGCTCCTCCCTCAGGGGGCGGGCGCACAGCCATGGGTTGCAGTCCAATCGGGGGATGCGCAGGTCAGCGAAACCGCCCCACGCCCCCTTGTTATTCGGCGCCGCCGCTCAGGCGACGCAGCATCACCAGCTTGTTGTCCTTGCCACGCTGGAAGACGGTCTCAAGCCTGGCGCGGGTCTCCCCCACTTCCGCCAGCAGGCGGGCCTCGAAGAAGCTGCTCTTGATGTCCAGGGCGCCATCCAGCCCGGTGATGGCACCCGGCTGAACCTGCAACTGTTCCGTCATCTCCTGCTTGTTCTTCCACCCCTTCTTGGGGCGGTTGGTCAGCACCCGCTTGGCATCGTCCAGCCCGATCTTCCCCTGGTAGAGCCCCACCAGCAGGGCCGCCTGCTCCGGCCGGATGGTGTTGATGTTCACCACCAGCTTGTCATTGGGCAGGGAGCACACATAGGGGGCCAACCGGGCGTACAGGCTGGCGCTCACCCCACGCACCGCCCGCAATTCGTCGGTGCCCAGCATCCGCTGGTTAGCCACCAGGTAGGGAGGATTGAGTCCCTCGTAGTAGGCATCCTCGGCCCCGTTGCTCGAGACCAGCTGGGTATCCTTGTCGGTCCAGTCGCGGATAGCGTCCGTCAGCTGTACCGCTTCGTAATCATCCACCTCGAGCTGGGCGAGCAGGGCCCGGAACACCTTGAACTGGTAAGGCTGGGCATCGAGATCGTCGCCGTTCTCCCCCTCCTTGAGGGGCACGCTCAGGCTGTTGAGGTTGAAGCAGGATTGCAGATCCCGCACCCGGCCCGAGAGAGTGCCATCCTCCACCGGGAAGACCCCGTCCTCCCGCGCCCAGTTCTGTCCCAGACTCACCCGATCCGGGTCGTCCTTGAAGTCCTGGTTCAGCACCTTGATCACCAGGGCCTCCGCCGACATGGCATACCACCAGGCCTGCTTGCCCAGGGTGAGGTTGGCGGTGCGGCGCAGCTCCAGTTGCAGGCGGCCACTCATGTTGCTGGCGACGATCACCATCACCGCGAGGATGAGCAGCACCACCAGCAGGGCCATGCCCCCCTGGCGGCCCAGTGTAGTGCGGGATCGGCCCCGGCCGCGCTTAATAACCATTGTCCGCTCGCTGGCCACCAGCACCGATCAGGAACTGGCGACGGATGGTGCCGTAGTCTTCAAGCTCCAGCTCCACCGCCAGCCCGTAGGGCAGCAGGTCGCGCTGGGTCCACTCCTCCTTCCACTGTCCCTTGTCGTAGAAATAGAGGCGCAGCGCCGTCACGCCGGTCAGCACGGGCTGAATGCGCGGCTCGGTGCCAATGGCCGGATCCGGATAGAGGTAGCTCAACCGCTCCAGGGTCTGCCCCTTGAGACGCCAACCCACTCGTTGCAGGCCGGAGCGCGGCAGTATGCCGTCCGGATTGAGCCAGCCGCCGCGAATGAAGGCCATGCCCCAGTCGTCGCTCTGCTGGCCGAAGCGGGACGCCGCCAGCAGCACCTTGTTGTTCTCGCCGTCGATGCGACCGCTGCGCGGCACCATCTGGGTAATGTCCCGCTCCAGCAGGCTGAAGGCGAGCTGCAGTTCCGAGAGGCGGGCCTCCTTGCGCTTGGCCACCTCGTCGCTGGTCAGCACCCCTTGCAGCACCTGATAGGCCCCCAGGCTCAGGGTGGCGAAGATGGCGATGGCCACCAGCATCTCAAGCAGGGTAAAGCCGCGGTGGTGCGATGGGCGGGTGTTGCTCTGGATCATCGGCTGACACCGGCTCCGGATCATGGACGCACGTTGATGAATGTTCATCGGCTGAGATAGGTCCGGATCATGGCCACCGGGCTGTCGGCCTTGGGCGCGGTGCGCACTTCCATGTCCAGCGCCCTGAAGTTGCTGTCCGCCGTGGCGACGCCGCGATAGCGCCAGTACCAGGTCTGCCCGGCCATCTCCTCGTCCCCTTCCACCCAGCTGTCTCCCGGCCACTTGCCTTCGAGCTTCTGCTGCACCAGCTGATTCTCCACCACCCAGGTCGCCAGGGTCTTCTGCTCCAGATAATTGAGGCCAGCCAGGTGTTCGCTCGCGGTCTTCATCACCGCCAGCCCGGCGATGGCAAACACCGCCAGGGCCACCATGACCTCCAGCAGCGTCATGCCGCGCACCCGGGCGTGTCCGCCCGACAGAGCGGTGCGACGCGCTAGAGCGCCCCCTGCGGGCCTGGCGCTCTTCACTCTTCTTCCTCTTCATCCTGCAACAGGGAGAGACGACCGAACTCGTCCCCCCTGACGGTACGCAGGTAGTGCAGATCCTCGTCCTGCTGGCTCAGGGTCAGCACGAAGGGAGAGAGCTCTCCCCCCGGAAAGACCAGGATCTGGGGTGTCCGCTCACGCTCGTCCCGACCCTGCTCCTGGCGTTCGTCCGACGCAGTGCGCCAGTTGAAACCTTCCAGCTCCGCCGCCAGGGTCATCCCCTCCGGCAACGTCACCGGCCCCAGCAGCTTGTCACCGGTCAGTGCGCGCCACTTGCGATCCTTGGGATCCCGGGACATAAACTGCCAGCCGTTCTCCTCGACCCGCAGCCCCAGCAGCCTGCCATCCATGACCGAATACTCCTGGGCCTGCTGCAGGGTCGCCATGAAGCGGCGCGCCTGCTTGTCGAGCTCCCGATCCCCCCTGGCGCCCCCCATGCTGAGGGTGACGGCGGTCGCCACCAGTCCCATCAACATGGCGACCAGCAACACCTCCAGCAGGGTAAAACCGGCCTGGTGACGGGCCGAAGAGGCCACCTTCATTCAGGCAGCCCCGGGGTGGCGCAGTGAGCACGACGCGGCGGAATCACTTATTGGAAGTCCTTCAGGTTCCAGTTGCCGATGTCGTCATC
The DNA here is from genome assembly GCF_050252055.1 of Aeromonas sp. Taxonomy (NCBI): domain Bacteria; kingdom Pseudomonadati; phylum Pseudomonadota; class Gammaproteobacteria; order Aeromonadales; family Aeromonadaceae; genus Aeromonas; species Aeromonas sp. The sequence continues at coordinate 186,410 of NZ_JBFWLQ010000004.1, forward strand.
GGTCCCGGCTTCGCCGTCCATCCCCATGGAGAAGATGTCGATCTTGCCGAACTGGCCCGGGCTCAGCAGCTGGTACTGGTTACCCCAGGGATCCTGCGGCAGGCGCTTGATGTAGCCCCCTTCACGGTAGCTGCGCGGCTCAGGGGATGCGGTCGGCTTGTTGACCAGGGCGTCCAGCCCCTGCTCGGTGGTGGGGTAGCGGTTGTTGTCCAGCTTGTACATGTCGAGGGCGTTTTCCAGCGCCACTATGTCGGAGACCGCTTTTTGCTGATCCGCCTTCTCCTTGTTGCCCATCAGGTTGGGCACCACCAGGCTGGCCAGGATCCCCAGGATCACGATGACCACCATCACTTCCAGCAGGGTAAAACCCGATTGACGACGCTTTTGCATGACTGACTCCCTAACGAAATGAGATGGCATGAGCCATCAACGATTAACTGTTAAACCACGATCGTTCGATTGAATGTGCAGGTTCGAATGGCGAAGCCTATTCGGGCACCCGACCCTCACAGATTCACCATGTTGTTGAGCTCCAGGATCGGCTGCAGGATCGACATCACGATAAACAGCACCACCCCGGCCATGGAGACCACCAGCATGGGCTCGAACACCCCGAGGGCGATGTTCACCTGGGTTTCGAACTCCCTGTCCTGGTTGTCCGCCGCCCGCTCCAGCATGCTGTCGAGCTCGCCGCTCTGCTCGCCCGAGGCGATCATGTGCAGCATCATGGGCGGAAAAATTCTGGTTTCATCCAGCGACTTGCGCAGGCTGGTCCCCTCCCGCACCCGCTCGGTGGCCTCACCGATGCGCATGCGGGCATAGTCGTTGGAGAGCACTTCGCCGGCGATCTTCATTCCCTCCAGCAGGGGCACGGCGCTGGCGTTGAGGATGCTCAGGGTGCGGGCAAAGCGGGCGGTGTTGAGACCGCGGCTGACCCGACCGATCACCGGCAGGCGCAGTATCACCTGGTGCCAGCGACGACGACGCTTGTCGTCGGTCAGCCACCAGCGCCAGATCAGGCCGCCAATGCCAAGGAGCAACAGGAACCAGAGGCCGTAGTGCTGCAACAGCTCGCTGGTGCCGATGAGGAAACGGGTGGTGCCCGGCAGTTGCTGGCCCATGTGTTCGAACTGGGCCACCACCTTGGGCACCACGGCGGTGAGCAGTATGGAGATGACCCCCACCGCCACCAGGGTGAGGACGATGGGATAGATCATCGCCTGCAGCAGCTTGGTGCGCATGTGCTGGCGCTGCTCGGTGTAATCGGCGAGACGGTTGAGCACCTTCTCCAGGTGACCGGACTTCTCGCCGGCCGCCACCATGGAGCGGAACAGCTGGTCGAACACATGGGGGAAGGCCCCCAGCGAATCGGCCAGGGAATACCCCTCCACCACCTTGCTGCGCACCGTCGCCACCAGGCTGCGCAGGTGGGCCTTCTCGCACTGCTCGGCGACCGCCTTGAGGGCCTCTTCGATGGTGAGACCGGCCCCCACCAGGGTCGCCAGCTGGCGGGTGATAAGGGCCAGTTCTGCGGTGGAGGCACCACGGCGAAACAGCACGAAGCGGTTCGCCTCCCGCTTGGCCTTCTCGGTGGTCTCATTCACCTCGAGGGGGGTCAGCCCCTGCTCGCGCAGCAGCTGGCGCACCTGGCGGGCAGAATCCCCTTCCAGCACGCCGCTCTTGTTGCGCCCCTTGCCGTCGAGGGCCTTGTATTCAAATGCCGCCATCTCAGTCTTCCCGGGTCACGCGCAGCACCTCTTCGAGGCTGGTCTGCCCCTTGAGCACCTTGTCGATGCCGTCGCGGCGGATGCTGGGGGTGTGACCCCGGATCAGCCGCTCGATGGCGAGCTCGCCGCTGGCGCTGTGGATCGCCTCGCGCACCGCCTCGTCCACCACCACCAGCTCGTGGATGCCGGTCCGGCCGCGATAGCCGGTATGGTTGCACTGCTCGCAGCCCACCGGACGCCAGATCTGCTGATCCGGCGCAAGCTCGATGCCCATGGCAACACGCTCCTGCTCGGTGACAGGGTGCGGTGCGCGGCAATCCGGGCAGAGGGTGCGCACCAGCCGCTGGGCCAGTACCGCCAGGAGCGACGAGGAGAGCAGGAAGGGCTCGATCCCCATGTCCCGCATCCGGGTGATGGCGCCGATGGCGGTGTTGGTGTGCAGGGTCGACATCACCAGGTGACCGGTGAGGGATGCCTGCACCGCGATCTGGGCGGTCTCGAGGTCACGGATTTCCCCCACCATCACCACGTCCGGATCCTGGCGCAGAATGGCGCGCAGGCCACGGGCGAAGGTCATGTCCACCTTGCTGTTGACCTGGGTCTGGCCCACCCCTTCGAGGTCATATTCGATGGGGTCTTCGACGGTCAGGATGTTGCGATCCCGGGAGTTGATCTCCGAGAGGGCCGCATAAAGGGTGGTGGACTTGCCCGAACCGGTCGGGCCCGTCACCAGGATGATGCCGTGGGGCTTGCGAATGAGTTCGCTGATGATGTTGCGGTTGGCCAGCGTCATGCCGAGCTGCTTGAGCTCGAGGCGCACGTTGTTCTTGTCGAGCAGTCGCAATACCACCCGCTCGCCGTAGCTGGAGGGCATGGTGGAGACCCGCACGTCCACCGCCCGGCCGCCGATGCGCAGTGAGATGCGGCCATCCTGCGGCACCCGCTTCTCGGCGATGTCCATGCGCGACATGACCTTGATGCGCGACACCAGCAGGGAGGCGAGCTTGCGATGGGGGCGCAGGATCTCCCGCAGCACCCCATCGATGCGAAAACGGATCACCAGGGCCCGCTCGAAGGTCTCGATGTGGATGTCAGACGCCTCTTCTTTTATCGCCTCGCTCAACATGGCATTGATGAGGCGAATGATGGGGGCGTCGTCGTCGGCATCCAGCAGATCCTCGCTCTGGGGCAGCTCTTCGGCCAGGGCAAAGAAGTCCATCTCGTTGCCGAGATCCTCCATCAGCTGGCGCGCCTCGGAGGAGTCACGCTGATAGTGGGCCATCAGGAGCGTTTCGAACTCGTCGTTGCCAAGCTGCTCCACCGCGAAGGCACAGCCCGCCACCCGGCGCACCTCCAGCAGGGTCTGGGGGGCGATCCCCTGACGACAGAGCAGTACCGGGGCACCCTGGCGCTCGGTCAGGATGGCCCCGAAGTTGCGGGCAAACGCGAACGGCAGTTCCGGCAGGGGAGCCGGCAGCTCGCTGCCATCGAGCTGGTAGGCGGCCATCAGGGCTTGCTCTGCACGAAGGGCTGCTCCTGCACCTGGGCGCGCACGCCGGTGGCGGTCGCCTGCTGCTGGGCCTGCATTCTCTGGATCTGCTGCTGCACCTCGGGGGACATCATCACGTCCTGGCCATAGGCGGGCAGCACCTGGCGAGCCGGCGAGGTGGCATAGCCCTCTTCCGCAGCCCGGCTCAGCTGTTCGGCCCTGAACAGGGTGTACTTGTTGCTGGAGACCCCGGAGTAGACATTGGCGTCACGCAATATGGTCGGGCGGATGAAGACCATCAGGTTACGCTTGGCGGTGGAGGTCTTGGAGGAACGGAACAGGTAGCCCAGCACCGGAATGTCCCCGAGCAGGGGCACCTTGGAGATCTGCTCCTGGGTCTGTTCGTCCATCAGGCCACCCAGCACCACTGTCTCGCCGCTCTTGACCAGCACGGCGTTCTTCACGGTGCGGGTATCGAAGGTGGGGCCCAGGTTGGCGGTCCCGGTCGCCTGCTTCTGTGCCACGCTGGAGACTTCCTGCTCGATGTTGAGCAGCACGGAATCTCCTTCGTTGATCTGGGGCGTCACCACCAGCTTGGTCCCCACCGTCTTGCGCTCTATGGTGTTGAACACCTGATCGCTGGTGGTGGAGCTCTGGGAGCCGCTCTGCACCGGCACTTCCTGACCGACGTTGAAGGAGGCCTCCTTGTTGTCCATGGTGACGATGCTCGGGGTGGAGAGGATGTCGTTCTTGCTGTTGGTGGAGAGCGCCGTCACCAGCGCCGCCCAGTCCCCGTGATAGAAGCCTGCCGCCATGCCGCTGAAGCTGCCCGCCAGGGATGACAGACCGTCGGTGTTGCCGTTGTCTTTGTAATCCTTGGCGGCGATGGCCAGGGAGCCGATGGGCAGACCGGTGTCGGTGAACTGGGTGCCGCCGCCATTGGTGTTGGCCCACTGCACCCCGAGGTTCATGCCGTCACCATCCGATATCTCGACGATGATGGCCTCCACCAGCACCTGGGCACGGCGAATGTCGAGCTTGGCGATGACCTGCTCCAGCTCGGCCATCACGTCCGGCTGGGCGGTGATCACCAGGGCATTGGTGGTCTCGTCGGCGGAGATGGCGAGCTGGCCGCCGCCGATGCTGGCGCCGCCCGTGGCCGTGGCAGCCGCCCCGCCCTTCTTGTCGGCGGCGATGCTGGAGCTGACCCCCTTGAGGACGTCCACCAGATCCTTGGCCTTGCCATATTTCAGGTAGAAGACCCGGGTGTTGCCCTGGCTCTGCAGATCCCGGTCGAGCTGGCGCACCATCTGGATGATGCGGGCACGGGCCTTGGGCTCGCCGCTGATGACCACGGAGTTGGTGCGCTCGTCGGCCACCACCTTGGGGGAGAGCAGCAGCGAGGCGTTGGCCCCCTGATTGCTGCCATCCTTGTTGAGGTTGGTCACCAGCCGCACCATCTCGCCGGCGGAGGCGAACTTGAGCTTGATGACGTCCATGTCCTGATCCCCCGCCTTGTCCACCCGGCGAACCACCTCCACCAGGCGGTTGACGACGGCGGCGCGGCCAGTGATGAGCAGCACGTTGGAGGGCTCGTAGTGGACCACGTTGCCGCCGCCGGCGTTGTCGTTGAGCTGACGCAGCAGGGGGGCCAGTTCACGGACCGAGACATTGCGCACCGGTACCACCCGGGTCACCATCTCGTCACCCACGCCGGGGTTGGTGTCATCCACCACGGGGATGGCCGAGGTCTTGGCATCCTTGGAGCGCACTACCTTGAGCACGCCGTTGTTCATGGGCACCACGGCAAAGCCGTAAACGTCGAGCACGCTCAGGAAGAACTGGTAGTACTGATCCTCGTTGAGCAGGTCATAGCTGCGCACGTTGATCTTGCCGCGTACCGATGGCTCTATGATGATGGTTTTGTTCAGGTTCTTGCCGACCGTGTTGATGAACTCCTCGATGTCGGCGTTCTTGAAACTGGCGGAATACTCGGTGGCCCAGGCAGAACCGGCCATCATCAAGGCTGCCGCCATGGTGGCCAGACGCCAGCCCTTCCCTTTATTTGTCATTCTTGGTGCTACTCCAATTCATTATTCTGACAAGCCGACATAGACGTCGTAGAGCTGTCCTTGCCGCTCGACGGTGACGGTCATTTCCGTGGCGCCCGCCACCTGCTGCATCGCCTGCATGGCCTGGGCGTTGTCACGCAGATCCAGGCCGTTGATGCTGACCGCCAGATCGTTGGCGACCAGTCCGAGTTGATTGAACAGTTCCGGATTGCGACCCGGGTTGAGGCGATAGCCGGTCATGCGACCGTCCACCCGGACCGGAGAAATATTGAGGTAATCGGTGATCTTGCCCGGGTTGCCCAGCAGTTCGCTGCGCACGGAGGAGAGCCCCTCCTGGCGGGCCGGTTTGGGCAGGGGCTTGCCATACTCCTCCCCGTCCAACATCAGGGTCTCGTCACGGCCGTCCCGGGCGATGATGACCCGATCGGCAAACACCTGGCGTATCCTGGCCTGGGTACCGTCGATGTAGTCCCCGATGCCGTAAGAGTTCTGTGTCCCGTTGTGGGCGATGATGGCGATGGACTTGGCGGGATCCGAGCTTGCCAGCACCCCGTTGAGCTGGGCGTTGAGCTGGGTTTTCGGGGCATCCGCCGCCACCGTCTCTGCCGCCTTGTCCGCCTGAGGTTGCAGCGCCTTGCCAAAGAGAGAGAGGCGGCTGAGGTTGCCAAGATCGAGGCGATCGCCACCACTCCCCTGCACCGAGGTGACCGAGGGTTGCCAGGGGGTCAGGGGAGCGGGCTGGGCCAGTTCGTACAGGCGCCAGGTGAGCACGGCACACTGCTGGGCCAGCAACAGCAGCAGAAGCCAGAACAGGGGCTGGCTGAAACGGGAAAGTGGCATGGCCTTGCAGCGAGCCAGAAGGGAAGTCAACAAATCATCCCTGAACGGTAGCGTCATCTTTCTCAAAATTGTCTGGCATCCAAGTCGGTTGGCTATTGTGTACGGCAATGGACCCAGAGACAACCGACCGGATGGGACCAAGGGGTGAAAATTCAGTTTCCGTCACACCCGGATGCCCCCTGTTTCTATCCCGGGGCCCGCCTCTGGTATAATCAGGCACCTTTTCAGCCATCCCGGAGCCGATCCATGTCGAATCCAGCACAAAGCAGCACTCAGGTCCGTCTCGACAAGTGGCTGTGGGCCGCCCGCTTTTACAAGACCCGCAGTCTGGCGCGGGATCAGATCGACGGCGGCAAGGTGCACTACAACGGCCAGCGCACCAAGCCGGGCAAGGCGGTCGAGGTCGGCGCCCTGGTGCGATTCTGGCAAGGCCAGGACGAGCGGGAGGTGCGGGTGCTCGAGGTGAGCGAGCAGCGCAAATCCGCCCCGCTGGCCCAGCAACTCTATGAAGAGACAGAGGCCAGCCTGAAGAAACGGGCCGAAAACAGCGAAGCCCGCCGCTTCAACAGCCAGTTTGCCCCAAGCCCGGAGCGCCGACCTGACAAGCAGGAGCGACGCCAGCTTATCCGGGTCAAGCAATCCTAATCCGCGTCTGTGGCCCCTTTATGACGACAGGTGGAGGAATTAGTTCCTAACCACCTGTTTAACAATGTGTTTATTTTCCCCCAAGAACATCCTAGGAAACCATGATGAGTAACCAAGACCTCCTGTATCGCTATCTGTTCGAAGAGTACGAAGTGCGTGGGGAGCTGGTCCAGCTGGATCGTACCTACCGCCACATCATCGACGCCCAGAACTACCCGGTACAGGTGCAGCACCTGTTGGGCGAGCTGCTGGTTGCCACCAGCCTGCTGACCGCCACCCTCAAGTTCGAAGGCTCCATCACGGTGCAGCTGCAGGGGGACGGTCCGGTACGTCTGGCCGTCATCAACGGCGACAACAACCAGCAATTGCGCGGCGTGGCACGCTATGAAGGGGAATTGCCGACGGACGGCAAGCTGCAAAGCCTGATCGGCAACGGCCATCTGGTCATCACCATCACCCCGGATCAGGGAGAGCGCTATCAGGGCATCATCGCCCTGGAGGCCGACACCCTGGCGGCCTGCCTGGAGCACTACTTCGCCCAGTCCGAACAACTGGCTACCCGCCTCTGGATCCGCACCGGCCACCACGAGGGCGAGCCCCGTGCGGCGGGCATCCTGCTGCAGGAGCTGCCGGCCCAGAGCGAGGATCACAGCGAAGATTTCGACCACCTGGTCCAGCTCACCACCACCATCAAGGACGAAGAGCTGTTCGGTCTGGACGCGGAAGAGATCCTCTACCGCCTCTACCACCAGGACAAGGTACGGGTGTTCGATCCCCAGGCCATCGAGTTCCGCTGCACCTGCTCCCGCGCCCGTTGCGAAGGGGCCTTGCTGCAGATAGACAAGGAGGAAGCGGTATCCATGGTGCAGGAGCTCGGCAAGATCGACATGCACTGCGATTACTGCGGCGCCCACTACGAATTCGACGGGATAGACATCGAAACCCTGTTCAGCAGGGCTCCCGGTAATGATGCAAACCAGTTACACTAATCAAAGGCGGGCAAAACCCGCCTTTAACTTAAATAACAAAAAAATACCCTATTTTATAAAGTTTGATGGCGATCGCTAAAAACTACCACCTAGGTGGTAGCATGAACGTCAGATAGAACCCTACACACCTCTGAACCCAGGAGAATACAATGACAATCGTGGTAGAACCCACCCTGGCCCAACAACTGAAGCTGGACCAATACGGTATCAAAAACAGCCAGGAAATCGTTCGCAACCCCTCCTATGAGCAGCTTTTCGCTGAAGAGACCCGCTCAGACCTTGAGGGCTTCGAACGTGGCGTCGTCACCGAGCTTGGCGCCGTCAACGTCAACACCGGCATCTTCACCGGCCGTTCCCCTAAAGATAAATATATCGTCAAAGATGCCACTACCCAGGATACTGTGTGGTGGTCTGACCAGGGTAAAAACGATAACAAGGCGATTACCCCGGAAGTGTGGTCACATCTGAAAGGGCTGGTCACCAAACAGCTCTCCGGCAAGCGTCTGTTCGTGGTGGACGGCTTCTGCGGCGCCAACCCGGACACCCGCCTGGCGGTGCGCATCATCACCGAGGTGGCCTGGCAGGCGCACTTCGTGAAGAACATGTTCATCCGCCCGAGCGAAGAGGAGCTGAAGGCCTTCAAACCGGACTTCGTGGTGATGAACGGTGCCAAGTGCACCAACCCGAACTGGAAGGAGCAGGGTCTCAACTCCGAGAACTTCGTCGCCTTCAACATGACCGAGAAGATGCAACTCATCGGCGGCACCTGGTACGGTGGCGAGATGAAGAAGGGCATGTTCTCCATGATGAACTACTTCCTGCCCCTGCGCGGCATCGCCTCCATGCACTGCTCCGCCAACGTGGGCAAGGATGGGGACGTGGCCATCTTCTTCGGCCTCTCCGGCACCGGCAAGACCACCCTCTCCACCGATCCCAAGCGTCAGCTGATCGGCGATGACGAGCACGGCTGGGATGATCACGGCGTGTTCAACTTCGAAGGGGGCTGCTACGCCAAGACCATCAAGCTCTCCGAAGAGGCCGAGCCGGACATCTACCACGCCATCCGCCGCGATGCGCTGCTGGAGAACGTGACCGTGGCCGCCGATGGCACCATCGACTTCGACGACGGTTCCCGGACCGAGAATACCCGGGTCTCCTACCCCATCTATCACATCGACAACATCGTCAAGCCGGTCTCCAAGGCGGGTCACGCCACCAAGGTGATCTTCCTGACCGCAGACGCCTTCGGTGTGCTGCCCCCGGTCGCCAAGCTGACCAAGGAGCAGACCAAGTACCACTTCCTGTCCGGCTTTACCGCCAAGCTGGCCGGTACCGAGCGCGGCATCACAGAGCCGACCCCGACCTTCTCCTCCTGCTTCGGCGCGGCTTTCCTCAGCCTGCACCCGACCAAGTACGGCCAGGAGCTGGTGAAACGGATGGAAGCGGCAGGGGCTGAAGCCTATCTGGTCAACACCGGCTGGAACGGCACAGGCAAGCGGATCTCCATCAAGGATACCCGTGGCATCATCGACGCCATCCTGGATGGTTCCATCGAGAAGGCGCCGACCAAGGTACTGCCGGTGTTCAATCTGGAAGTGCCGACCGAGCTGCCGGGCGTCAACCCCGCCATCCTGGATCCGCGAGACACTTATGCCGACCAGGCCGAGTGGGATGCCAAGGCGGCCGATCTGGCCGGGCGCTTCATCAAGAACTTCGAGCGCTTCACCGACAACGACGAAGGCAAACGCCTGGTCGCGGCGGGCCCGCAGTTGTAAGAAACGCGCCTCGCGTCTCGCAATCCCGTACCGGTCAGCCCTGCTGGCCGGTATTTTTTTGGCCGATGCGCGGCATATGGCTCCCGCCAAGCCTTGCCTTGACGGCCCTTGCGCGTTAGATTCAGCCAAACTTTATACAATATACAATTTTGCAACCTGCCCGTGACCCCAGCATGACCCCACCTTACAAGACCCGAACCCAGATGGTGATGGAGAACCTACGCGGCCGGATATTGCGTGGCGAGTTTGCAGCGGGCGCCCCCCTGCGCCAGGACGCCATCGCCAAGGAGCTGGCGGTGAGCCGTATCCCGGTACGGGAAGCCCTGATGCAACTGGAAGCGCAGGGGCTGGTGAAGTTCGAGGCCCATCGCGGCGCCGTGGTGACCATGCTGGATGCCTCGGCCATCGAGGAGCTCTTTTATTTGCGGGCACTGCTCGAAGCCGATACCCTGTTCCACGCCGTCGACCTGATGACGGAGGAGACCTTCGCCCAGGCGCAAGCCATCCTCGCCCAGTTTGATCTGGCGCTGGAGTCTGGCACCCAGATCGAACACTGGGCCGAGTTGAATCACCGCTTTCACGCCACCCTCTACCAGGCAGCCAATCGCCCCCAGGCACTGGAACTGATCGCCCAGATCAATCTGAGCTGCGACCGCTATGTGCGTTTCGAACTGCTGTTCGCCCAGGGCGGCGTGGACAAGGCCGAGCGGGAGCACGCCCGACTCCTTGAACTGTGCCGCGCCCGGCGCAAGCACGAGGCAGTGGTACTGCTCAAGCAACACATCGAGGCGGCAGGCCAATCGATCAGACAGATCCTGGCAAGCGGCCACCATCAATGAACACTCACATCACCACAAGCTGGCAATAACGACATGAACCATTTCGAGATTATTGAAACCCGCGTCGCCCAGGTCAGGGCCACACTGGCCACGCTGGAGCTGGACGCCTTCATCGTTCCCCACGACGACGAGCATCTGGGGGAGTACATTCCCGCCTATGCCGAGCGGCTGGACTGGATCACGGGTTTCAACGGCTCCGCCGGGCTCGCCATCATCATGGCGCATCGGGCGGCCCTGTTCATCGACGGTCGTTATACCGTGCAGGCGCGCATGCAGGCGCCGGCCGAGCTGTTCGAGTTTCTCCACCTCAATGAAGACCCCCACGTACAGTGGCTGGCGGAGCAGTTGCCCTCAGGCTCCCGGGTCGGTTTCGATGCCCGCCTGCACAGCCTGGCCTGGTATCAGAACGCCAACGCCGTGCTGACCGAGCGCGGCATCGAGCTGGTGCGCATCGACGAGAACCCCATCGATCTGCACTGGAGCGATCGTCCCGCTCCGACCAAGAGCCCTGTCATCCTCTACAGCGAGGAGCTGGCGGGCCAGTCCAGCCAGGCCAAGCGCGAAATGCTGGCCAGCGATCTGCGCAAGCGCGGGCTGGATGCGGTGCTGCTGACCCAGGCCGAGCCCATCAACTGGCTGCTCAACCTGCGTGGTCGCGACGTGGAACGCCTGCCGGTGGTGCTGGGCTTTGCGGTACTCTACGCCAACACCACCATGGATTTCTTCGTCGATACCGACAAGATCGACTGCTTCGCCTTCAGCCAGCACGTGGGGCAGGATGTCTCCGTCTACCCCATCGACAAGCTGGGTGACGTGTTGCAGCGCATCGGCGAGGATCAGCAGAAGGTACTGGCCGACCCCAACACCGCCAACGCCTGGACCCAGCTCGTGATGGAAGAGGCAGGCGCCATTCTGGTGGCCGGCCAGGATCCCACCATGCTACCCAAGGCGTGCAAGAACCCCGTGGAGCTGGCCGGCATGCGTGCCGCCCACCTGCGCGACGGCGTTGCCGTCACCCGCTTCCTGGCCTGGCTGGATCGCCTGATCGCCAGCGGCGAGTTCGACGGCGTGGACGAAGGCACCCTGGCCGACCAGTTGGAAGCCTTCCGCCACGAGCAGGAGCACTACGTGGAGCCGAGCTTCGACACCATCTCGGCACTCGGCCCCAACGCCGCCATGTGCCACTACCGCCACACCAACGGTACCCCGCGCGCCTTCGGCCAGGACAGCATCTATCTGGTGGACTCCGGCGCCCAGTACCTGGACGGCACCACCGACATCACCCGCACCGTCAAGGTGGGTGAGGTGACCGACGAGCACAGGGCCATGTTTACCCGGGTGCTGCAGGGTCATATTGCCCTGGATCAGGCCCGCTTCCCCCGCGGTACAGCCGGCATCCAGCTCGACGTGCTGGCCCGCATGCCCCTGTGGCAGGCCGGCTACAACTACGACCATGGCACCGGGCACGGGGTCGGCCACTTCCTCAGCGTGCACGAAGGCCCGCAGCGCATCGCCCCCAAGGGCAGCCTGGTGGCCCTGCAGCCGGGCATGGTGCTCTCCAACGAGCCGGGCTACTACCGGGAAGATGCCTTCGGCATCCGCTGTGAAAACCTGGTGGTGGTGACCGAACAGGAGGCCCGTGGCGAGCTGACGATGCTGGGCTTCGAGCGACTGACCTATGTGCCGTTCGACATCCGCCTCATCGATCGCAGCCTGCTGAGCCCGGCGGAGTTCCGCTGGATCAACGAATACCATGCGGAGGTCTACCGCCGTCTGAGCCCGCTGCTGGAGGGCGAGGATCTCGCCTGGCTGGAGCAGGCGACCAGCCTCCTCTGATGACACAGGGCCTGCGGGCCCTGTTTCTTTATCTGCGGCATGCCACAAATGCCCCTCCTTGCATCGACTCCCCGCCCCTTCTACCCTGTGCCTCCTTTTTGGCTGCCCCGCAGCAGAGACCCGATGAGAGGAGCCCCGATGCACTCGTCCCCCGTATTGCGCCTTGCCACCCACGCCGACATGCACGCCATCTGGCAGATAGATGCCGATGTCTTCGGCGAGGATGTCTACCCCGGTTTCTTCTTTCGCCAGGCCATGGATCTGTGGCCCGAACTGCTGGTCGTCGCGGAGCAGGAAGGCCGGCTGCTGGGCTATGCCCTGGGGGGGCTTGGTCAGGATCGGTCGCAGGGCTGGCTGCTCTCCCTCGCGGTGCGCCCCGAAGCGCGCGGCTTCGGCCTGGCCGAGCAAATGATGTTGCAGGTGGAGCAGGGACTGCTGAAACTGGAAGTTGAGCGGGTCAGACTGACCGTGGATCCCGCCAATCCGGCCCAGCGCCTCTACTTCAAGCTGGGTTATCAGCAGTTGGCAGAAGAGAGAGGCTACTTCGGGCCGGGCGAGGATCGCCTGCTGCTGGAAAAAGCCCTGACCTGACCATCCGTCACCGGCACGGGAGCCTTCCGGCCACATAATTGGTTACACTTTGCGGGTTTAATGCGCAATCTGGTTGGCGTAAAGTGCAATTCATCACCAGATTAATCCGATGCCCGCCCAGGAGGCCCATCATGTTCAAACGTATTGCTCTCGTCACCCTGCTGGCGGCCACCACCGCCATCACCGGCTGTGCCAACAGCGACGTCTACTCCGGCGATGTCTACACCAAGGATCGCGCCAAGCAGGTACAGACCGTCAGCTATGGCACCATCCTCTCCACCCGCCCCGTCAAGATCCAGGCCGATGAGAACTCCCTGATCGGCACCATTGGCGGTGCCGTGGTCGGCGGCCTGCTCGGCAGCACCATAGGCGGCGGTCGTGGCAGTGACATCGCGGCGGCCGGTGGCGCCATTGCGGGTGCGGCGGCCGGCAAGGCGGCAGGGGACAAACTCAACCAGGTTGACGGGGTCGAGCTCGAGATCAAGAAAGAGAACGGCGAATCCATCGTGGTGGTACAAAAGGCCAGCCCCACCTTTGTGCCTGGTGCCCGGGTCCGCATGACCCAGGGCAACGGCACCATCAACGTGGCCGTGGTGAACTGATAGCGCCGCTCAAGGTGCAACTGCCATAAAAAAGGTGAGCCCGGGCTCACCTTTTTGCGCTCTGCACCACTGAGGATTCACTCCCCCAGATGCAGCCAGGCCGCGATGGACAACTGCAGGCCCACCAGGTCGGCATGGTGGAACAGGGCATGCAATGATGCACGATCCCCGGCCACCTGCATCATCAGACGCTGTTGCGCCTGCAGGCCGGCCAGCCAGGAGGGGGGCACCGTCAGCGTGCCTGCCGCCTCGGCAACCAGGGATACCCCCTCGAGCAGAGCATGCCGCGCCCGTTGTTGTTCGCCAGCATCGTCACTCTCGAGCCAGAGCTGCTCATGATACTGCCAGTGCTGCATACCCAGGGTAATGCTGGCCTTCTGATCTTTGCCCTCAATCCTTTGCAGGGGCTGCACGGCCAGTGGTTTGCCAAGCCCAGCCAGCCTGTATCCGCGCTGCGCCTTGGACTGGGCACCCAGCCGCAATCCTCCCAGCGCCGCCAGCTTGCTCGCCAGGGTGAACAGGGCGCGGGCATCACCGGATTTCAGCTCCAGCTCCAGCTCGTCGATCCCGGTACGCCCCAGGGCACCGACAATCTCCCCCTGATCCCAGGCCAGCTCGATCTCGGCATCTCCGAATGCGATCAGCCAGTGGCGGCGCAGGAAATCGGTGCTGAACTGGGCCACCAGACGGCTCTGGAGTTCATCGCGCACTGCCAGACTCGGCCAGATATCGGCAGGAAAGGCAGACAGGGTCGGAATGGTTCCCTCTACCGGGGTGTTGTACTCGGGTCTGGCGTGCAATCCGCCCACGACCTGCCCCCGGCACTTGATGGTCTGCTCGGAAAAATCATCGCTGCGACGAATGCGCAACCCCATGTCGAGCCCACGCAAACCCAGGTCGGGCGTGTCGAAATAGACGTTGCCAAGAGCGGCTTGATTGGAAGAGATAATCTCTAGTGAATTCAGAAGGTTGGAGAGGGATTCTTGAATATTGCTGGTGACGAAAAACTTTATCTCGATCTCAGTTTGCATAGTCATTCCGGGCTGGCGGGCAACTTTGGGGGGCATGTTCAGAGTCGCGAGGATATAATGCCAGCGACAGTTCACGATTAATTCACGGTTTTATTGATGGCACAGTTCGGTTACCATGCGCCCCTCATAAAATCGTATCGAGTGTTTTTTCACCGACACAGGTTTGGCCATGCCAGTAAATACTATTTTGGGTCTTTTTGCCAAGTCCCCCATCAAGCCGCTGCAGAAGCATATCGTCAAGGTTCACGTGTGCTGCGAACAGCTCATTCCCTTCTTTGATGCCGTTGCCGAAGACCGCTGGGAAGATGCCGAGAAGATCCGGCAACAGATCGCCCAGCTGGAAAAAGAAGCGGACATCCTCAAGCGCGAAATCCGCTTGAAACTCCCTCGCGGCCTGTTCCTGCCGGTCGCCCGTACCGATCTGCTGGAGCTCTTGACCCAGCAGGACAAGATTGCCAACCGTGCCAAGGATATTTCCGGTCGCATGCTTGGCCGCAAGATGGAATTCCCCACCGAGATGCGCGCCGATTTCATGGCCTATCTCAAACGCTGTATCGATGCGACCGCCCAAGCCGAAAAAGCCATCGGAGAACTCGATGAGCTGCTTGAAACCGGCTTTAAAGGACGTGAAGTTGAAATGGTTGCCGAGATGATCCACCAGCTGGATCTCATCGAGGACGATACTGACACCATGCAGATCGGACTGCGCCAACAGCTGCAAGCCGTTGAGCACAAATACAATCCGATCGACGTTATGTTCCTCTACAAGATCCTCGAATGGGTAGGTGACCTGGCTGATCAGGCAGAGCGCGTTGGCGCCCGTCTGGAATTGATGCTGGCTCGTTCGTAATCGACTGACTGGGTAAACACTACTAATGGACATTATCGCGAATTACGGCACCACCCTGGTGCTCGTGGCGGCCTTGTTCGGCTTTTTGATGGCCTGGGGCATTGGTGCGAACGACGTCGCCAACGCCATGGGCACATCGGTCGGCACCAAGTCCCTGACCATCCGTCAGGCGATCATCATCGCCATGATCTTTGAATTTGCCGGTGCCTATCTGGCCGGTGGCGAAGTGACGGCAACCATCCGCAGCGGCATCATCGACAGCAACGCCTTTGCCGACACGCCGGATCTGCTGGTGCTCGGCATGATCGCCTCCCTGCTGGCTGCGGGTCTGTGGCTGATCCTGGCCTCCTATTTCGGCTGGCCCGTCTCCACCACTCACTCCATCATCGGCGCCATCGTGGGCTTCGCCGTGGTGAGCATCGGTCCGGAAGCGGTACAGTGGAACAAGTTTGGCGGCATCGTCGGCTCCTGGATCATCACGCCGGCCATCTCGGGCATCATCGCCTACTTCATGTTCATCAGCGTGCAGAAGCTCATCTTCAACACGGACAATCCCCTGGACAACGCCAAGCGCTATGTCCCCTTCTACATGTTCCTGACGTCCCTGGTCATCTGCCTGGTGACCATCAAGAAGGGGCTGACCCACGTCGGTCTGCACCTGAGCAATGGCGAAGGCGCGCTGCTCTCCGTCGCCATCTCCATCGCGGTGGCGTTTGCTGGCTGGATCTATATCCGCGGCCAGCAGTACAACCCGAAAGATGACAGCAAGATGCACTTCGCCAACGTGGAGAAGGTGTTTGGCATCCTGATGATCATCACCGCCTGTGCCATGGCCTTCGCCCACGGCTCCAACGACGTGGCCAACGCCATCGGTCCGCTCTCTGCAGTCGCCTCCATCGTGGCGGCCGGCGGCGAGATCGGCGGCAGCTCCCACATCGCCTGGTGGATCCTGCCCCTTGGCGGCATCGGCATCGTCATCGGTCTGGCCACCATGGGCGAGAAGGTGATGGCGACCGTCGGCACCGGCATCACCCACCTGACCCCGAGCCGTGGCTTCGCGGCCCAGCTGGCCACCGCCGCCACCGTGGTGATCGCTTCCGGCACCGGTCTGCCCATCTCCACCACCCAGACCCTGGTCGGTGCCGTCATGGGCGTCGGTCTGGCACGGGGCATCGCGGCCCTGAACCTGGGCGTGCTGCGCAACATCGTGGTCTCCTGGGTCATCACCCTGCCCGCGGGCGCCATCCTGGCCATCGCCATCTTCTACGTGTTGCAGGCCTGCTTCTCCTGAGCAGCCCACGCCGCACGACAAAAAGCCCGGGTCATTGACCCGGGCTTTTTTATGCTTCGCCCATATCACGCCGTCGATTGAGCGTCGATCGGCTGCAGCGTTTACTCCTCGATAAAGGTCCACTCGTCGCGCACCCGGCTGATGGCATCGAGCCGCCGCTTGGCAAGCTGCTCGCGGATTGCCTCCCCTTTGAAGCCGGCCGCCACTATCTCCTTGACCGGCACAGCCTGCGCCGCCTCCAGGGCCTGAGCGACATAGTCCGGCTGACTGTAGACCTTCTCTTCGAAGCCGGTACGACCGTGGAAGTCGGCGCGACAGGCATCGAGCAGCTGGGCAAAGCGCTCCGGTCTGCGCCAGGCATCGGCCTTGTCGAATACCTTGAGCAGGGTCGCGGGCTTGAGCTCGAAGGCAATGTGGATATGGGTGTGCAGGTCGCTCACCAGCAGTGCCAGATCGCGACACTCGTTCGGCACCCGGAAGCGCTCGCAAAAATCGCGAATGAGCGGCAACCCCTTCTGGCCATGGCCATGATGGCTCGGCCAGAAGGCGGGCGGGGTCAGCCCCTTGCCAAAGTCGTGGCAGAGGGACGCGAAGCGCACGGTCAGTTCGGGGGAGAGACGACATGCCTGCGCCAGCACCATCATGGTGTGGATGCCGGTGTCGATCTCCGGGTGCCATCTGGCAGGGGCCGGCACACCGAACAGGGCATCGAGCTCGGGGAAGAGCGCCTTGAGTGCGCCGCATTCGCGCAGCACCTCGAAGAAGATCTGGGGTGTCGGCCCCAGCAGCACTTTTTCCAGCTCCTTCCAGACCCGCTCCGGGGTCAGGTGGGCCAGCTCTCCAGCCTCCGTCATCTCGCGCATCAGCCCCAGCGTCTCGGGGGCCACCACGAACCCCTGGGCATGGAAACGGGCGGCGAAGCGCGCCACCCGCAGGATGCGCAGGGGATCCTCGGCAAAGGCCGGCGAGACATGGCGCAGCAACCGCGCTTCCAGATCCTGCACGCCGCCGTAGGGATCGTGCAGTTGCCCGTCCTCATCTTCGGCGATGGCGTTGATGGTGAGATCCCGGCGCAGCAGATCCTGCTCCAGCGTCACCTCGGGGGCGGCATGGCAGACGAAGCCGGTGTAACCCTGCCCCTGCTTGCGCTCGGTGCGCGCCAGGGCGTACTCCTGCTGGGTTTTGGGGTGAAGAAAGACCGGAAAGTCTCGGCCCACCTGGGTGAATCCGAGACCCAGCATCTGTTCCACCGTGGCGCCGACCACCAGGTGATCCCTGTCACCCTGGGGCAGTCCCAACAGGCGATCCCGTACCGCCCCTCCTACCAGATAAATCTGCACGCGCACTCTCCCTCGATAAACTTGCCCCGATGATACCGCTTTTGGCCAAGAGAGACGATGTGCCCCCACCGCACCGGGCTCGTCATCACTCGGCCGGGCGGCCGCTTTCCGTCATCGTCCTGGGTGAGTCAGCCCGTGGTTCGAGCCAGCTCCCCTTATGGTATCCGGGTCTTTGACATCCCTTTTGGGAGGCTTTAACCTGCCGCCCATAACAATGGAATGGATCCTTATGTACACACAGTTCTTCGGTCTGTCGGAGCCCCCGTTCTCCATCTCGCCCAACCCCAAATACCTCTATATGAGCGAGCGTCACGGGGAGGCCCTCGCCCACCTCAACTACGGGTTGCAGGACGGTGGTGGCTTCGTGCTGCTGACCGGGGAAGTGGGTACGGGAAAGACCACCGTCTCCCGCTGTCTGCTGCAGCAATTGCCCGCCGACACCGAGATCGCCTACATCCTCAATCCCTCTCTGACCGAGCGGGATCTGCTGGCCGCCATCTGCGACGAATTCCAGTTGCCCTACGGCGAAGAGGCCAGCCTCAAGCAATTGTTCGACCTTATCCGGGATCATCTGCTGGCGAATCTGGCGGCAGGCAAGCGCAGCGTGGTGCTGGTGGATGAAGCCCAGCACCTGCTGCCCGGCGTGCTGGAGCAGTTGCGACTGCTCACCAATCTGGAGACAGACGAGAAGAAACTGCTGCAGGTGATGCTCATCGGCCAGCCCGAGCTGCAACAGATGCTGCGCCAGCCCCTGCTGCGCCAGCTGGCGCAGCGGATCACCGCCCGCTATCACCTGCTGCCGCTGTCGCGCCAGGATGTGGATGCCTATGTCCGCTTCCGGTTGCAGGTGGCAGGCTGCGTCCAGCCCATCTTCACCCCCAGGGCCATCCAGACCCTGCATCGCCTCTCCGGGGGCATTCCCCGCCTCATCAACCTCATCTGCGACCGCGCCCTCATCGCCGCCTTCGCCCGTGGCAGCCACAAGATAGTGCACGGGGACATCAGCCAGTCCGCGTATGAGGTGAGCGGTATTCGCGACGAGGGGAGCTGGCAATCCGGCTTCACGGTCGCCCTGGTGGGCGCCCTGCTGGTCGCCACCGGCTGGTGGGGCTGGCAATTCTTTGGATTCTTCCCAGCCCGCCCCCTGGTCAAGGTCGAGGTACCGGTCAAGGTGGATGACACGCCAGAGCAGCAGGCCCAGCTGACCCGCGCCATCAATCAGGCGCTGGAGCCGGACGTCGCCATGCAGAATCTCTACAAGGTATGGGGCTACCAGGCCGAGCTGGAGGAGGCAACCTGCGACAATGCCCCCCGTGCGGGCCTGCGCTGCCAGGAGGGAGAAGCCTCCCTGGCGCAATTGCAGGCGCTGCAATACCCGGCCCTCATCAGTCTCACCGACGAGACCGGCGGCCTCTATTACGCCACCCTGGTCAGCCTGGGGGCGGACAAGGCTTCCCTGCTCATCGGCAACCAGAGCTGGCAGGTGGACAGGCAGTGGCTCTCCGACGCCTGGGGCGGCAGCTACACCCTGCTCTGGCGCATGCCCAGGGGCAACGTGCCCCTGATAGCGAGCAATGCCGGGGCTGCCCAGGTGCAGTGGCTGGACAACGCCCTTAGCCGCGCCATGCAGCAACCCGATCGCAAGGTGAGCCGCTTCGATGCCACCCTCAAGAACAAGCTGCAACAGTTCCAGCGCGAGCAAGGACTGACCCCGGACGGCATCGCCGGCAGCAACACCCTGCTGCGGCTGAATGTGGCCTCCGGCGAACCCATGCCCAGGCTGGAGGATGAATCCCTGCGAGCCAGCACGCCGGTCGATCTCGACAGCGTGGCGGATGATGAGACGGATCCCATGGTCGAGGAGGCCTCCTGATGTCCACCCTGCTCAAGGCCCTGCGCCGGGCCGACCAGCCCCAGTTCACCCCCCATATGCCGCTCATGGGTCTGCCCGTGAGCCAGGAAGAGGAGCCCAGCCGCTACTGGATCTGGTGGGCCCTGGTGCCCCTGGCCCTGGTGATGGGCGCCGCCGCCAACTATGGCTGGCACCTCTATCACCTCAAACCCGTGGAACAGCAGGTCGAAGTGAAGGAAGTGGTGACTCCCCCCTTCGTGCGGGTCGAACCCAGGCCCATGATCACCCGACCGCTGCCGCCCCCCCTGCCGGAGCCCGTGGTCGCTCCAAGACCTGCCGCAACCCCGGCTGCGACTACCGCAAGCCAGGGGGGACAGAGTCTGGCAGAACGGCTGATGGCCGCCCTCAACAACACGCCGCTGGTGGAAGAGAGTGCGCCCCAGGCTCAAGTCCAGACCAGTGCCATCCCCCTCGGCGCCCTGGCCCCGGCCCTGAAACAGCAGGTGCCCTCCCTGACCTATGGTGCCCACAACTACTCCTCCGACCCGGCCAAGCGGGCCGTCGTGCTCAATGGACGGGAGTGGCGCGAGGGCAATGAGATCGCCCCCGGTGTCATCCTGGCAGCCATCGCCCAGGACTACATCGTCCTGCAGGTCGGCGGCCAGTATGCCAGCCTCAAGGCGCTGCAAGACTGGCGCGGCTGATCTGCCGGCATCCGGTGGCCCTCCCCCGGGAGGGTCACCGCCCATTCTGAGGGAGCCCGAGAGCTCCCCTTTTTAATCAATAACCTACACTCGACCTTTGCCATGCGCCGGGTCGGGGATCGCCCTCCTGATGGCGGGCGGACTTATCATCAGAACATGAGCACACTGTGAGCCACTCAGACAACACCACCTTCGCCACCCGCATTCTGGACTGGTACCAGATCCACGGCCGCAAGACCCTGCCCTGGCAGCAGGACAAGACCCCCTACCGGGTCTGGGTCTCCGAGATCATGCTGCAACAGACCCAGGTTGCCACTGTCATCCCCTATTACGAGCGGTTCATGGCCCGCTTCCCCGACGTGCTGGCCCTGGCCAACGCCCCCATCGACGAGGTGCTGCATCACTGGACCGGGCTTGGCTACTACGCGCGCGCCCGCAACCTGCACAAGGCTGCCCAGCAGATCCGCGATCTGCACGGCGGCCTCTTTCCGGAACAACTGGAAGAGGTAATGGCTCTGCCCGGCATCGGTCGCTCCACCGCCGGGGCCGTGCTCTCCCTCTCTCTGGGCCAGCCCCACGCCATCCTGGATGGCAACGTGAAGCGGGTACTCACCCGCTGGCTGGCGCTGGCGGGCTGGCCGGGTCAGAAGCAGGTCGAGCACGATCTCTGGGAGCTGGCGACCCGCCTCACCCCGCGCGTCGGAGTGGCCCAGTACAACCAGGCCATGATGGACATGGGGGCCACTGTCTGCACCCGCAGCAAGCCCGCCTGCGAGCGCTGCCCGGTGCAGGCCGATTGCCAGGGGCTGTCGCAGGGCAACCCCACTGCCTACCCTCACAGCAAGCCGAAGAAGAGCATTCCGGCACGCAACGGCATTATGCTGATCATCCGCCACGGCGATCAGCTGCTGCTGGAGAAGCGTCCGCCGCAAGGGATCTGGGGCGGGCTTTACTGCTTCCCGCAGGTGGAATCCCTCACCGAGGTGACCGGACGACTGCGGGAGTTGGGGCTGGAGGATGCCGCCTATCAGGAGCTCGCTGGATTTCGTCACACTTTCAGCCACTTCCACCTCGATATCCGCCCTTTGCTGATCGAAATGGCTGTTCCGCCCGCCCCCCTGCTCATGGAAGCGGATACCCGACTCTGGTATAACTTACGCCATCCTGCCGAGGTGGGATTGGCGGCGGCCACGGCCCGTCTGCTCGCCTACCCGGACTTACAACCAGACTTGCAACCACAGAGGTCAACATGAGCCGTACCGTATTTTGCCTGCGCCTGAAGAAAGAAGCGCCGGGTCTCGATTTCCAACTCTACCCCGGTGAACTCGGCAAGCGGATCTTCGACAACATCAGCAAGGAAGCCTGGACCGAGTGGCAGAAGAAGCAGGTCATGCTGATCAACGAGAAGAAGCTGAACATGATGAATCTCGAGCACCGCCAGTTGCTGGAAAAAGAGATGGTCAGCTATCTGTTCGACGCGGGTGAAGTCCAGATCGACGGCTACACCCCTCCCAGCCAGTGAGCGGGAATCGAGTCAAAGGGCCAGCGTCCCCCTGAGTCGTCGACATGCCGCAGGGTGACACCAATCCTGGCTCAGGCCAGTCAGTGACGGGCGGCCCCACCGCCCGGTTTGAGGATCTTATGGGTCGTTTTTTTGGGCTGCTGTGCGCCCTGCTGTTTCTCTCTGCCTGTTCATCCACACCCCAGACCAGCGGGAGTGGCGATGATGATCTGGTCAACGGCAAGGACGTGCGCGGTTTTGAACACATGATCAGTGCGCTCTCCCATAACGTGAACGAGATATGGGGGCGCGAGGCGCTGTTCGCGGGCAAGTTTGACTACGTCAAATACACGGATCAGTACAAGAGCCGCGCCCACATCGATTTCTCCAGCGGTCACATCATGGTGGAGACCGTCTCGGGTCTGGATCCCCGTGCCCACCTGCGTCGCGCCATCATCGAAACCCTGCTGACCCCGGACGATCCGGCAGAGGTCGACCTCTATTCCGACCGTGAGATCATGCCAGGTGGCGAGCCCTTCCTCTATGGCCAGGTGCTGGACAACCAGGGACAAGCGATCCGCTCCAGCTGGCGTGCAGAGCGTTATGCCGACTATCTGATCGCCAACGCGATGAAGAAGCGCACCCTCGGGATCCGCAACATCTTCTTCATCGACATTCCCATGGTGGCCAACCACGAAGACAGGCGCGGCTACAAATACGCCAGCATCATCCGCGACGCCTCCCGCAAGTACGGGGTCGCCGAGAGTCTCATCTACGCGGTGATCAAGACCGAGAGCAGCTTCAACCCCTATGCGGTCAGCCACGCCAACGCCTATGGCCTGATGCAGGTGATCCCGGCTACCGCTGGGCGGGATGTCTATGTGAGGGTCAAGGGCAAGGATGGCCAGCCGACCAGGGAAGATTTGTTCAATCCGGCCTACAACATCGATGTGGGGACCGCCTACCTGCACCTGCTGCAGACCGTCTATCTGGCGGATATCCAGGATCCCCAGTCCCGCCGCTATGCGGTGATCTCCGCCTACAACGGTGGTGCGGGAGGGGTGCTCAACACCTTCTCCAACGATCGCAAGGCGGCCCCCGGCATGATCAACCGCCTCTCCCCCGAGGCCGTCTATCAGGTACTGACCGAACAACATCCCAAGGCAGAGGCTCGCCGCTATCTCTACAAGGTCAATCAGGCCGAGAAGGGGTTCAAGCGAACCGTCGCAAGCCGGGCTGGCTGATGGCATGCAAGAAGGGCGCTCCCGGAGCGCCCTTCTCATTTACTGTGGCCTGAAAGCTTACTTGGCGATGAAGCCGCCCTTGCTCAGGGGCGCTGCCCCCACCTTCTCCAGGTGTTCCACCTCGACTTCGGTCTTGTTCCAGCTGTGGTCCACCTCGCCGCGCACGCGGATCAGATCGTCAGGGCCCACCTCGGTACCGCGCCACACGTCACCGTCCACCTCCACTTCCACCTCGCCGCTGTCGTCACGGAACAGGTAGTTTTCGCCACCCAGGTGTTTGACCAGCTTGCCTTCCAGGGTCACCCACTGATCATCGGCCACGTCTTTCAACTGGGCGACCGATACCTTGTTCTGCTCCTTGGGGCCGGTGTAGGCCGCCATGGCGAAGGAAGAGACGGACATCAGGGCCACCAGGGCGATTGCTTTTGCGTTGTTCATTTCATGCTCCTGTCTTTGCGGTATGAGGGCATCTTGCCCGGGGGCGCGTGAAACAAACGTGAAGCCTCCCCATTCAGGGAGGAGTGATGTGATCGCAAGCGATTAAATGGCCACGGCATGCTGCAAAAATGTATTCGAGTGGATACCTTTTCACCTGGCCATGCGGGTTCCCAGCCCGCCGCCATCGAGGAACAGCCCGCAGGCCCGTCCTGCCCCATCCATGAGAACAGCTACATGAACAAATGGCTTTTGTGTTTATTGGGATTCTTCGCCCTCACGGCCCATGCCGCCGAGACGCGTCCCCCCTTCTCCCGCATCGTGATGTTCGGCGACAGCCTCTCCGATACCGGCAAGATGTACGACAAGATGCGTGGTTACCTCCCCTCCAGCCCGCCCTACCATCAGGGCCGCTTCTCCAACGGCCCGGTCTGGCTGGAGCAGCTCAACCAGCACTTCCCGGGCCTCGCCATCGCCAACGAGGCGGAAGGGGGCGCCACTGCCGTGGCCTACAACAAGATCTCCTGGAATCCCAAGTATCAGGTCATCAACAACCTGGACTACGAGGTGACCCAGTTCCTGCAAAAGGATGGCTTCAAGCCCGACGATCTGGTGATCCTCTGGGTCGGTGCCAACGATTACCTGGCCTATGGCTGGAACACCGAGCAGGATGCCAAGCGGGTGCGCGACGCCATCAGCGATGCGGCCAACCGCATGGTATTGAACGGTGCCAGGCAGATTCTGTTGTTCAACCTGCCTGATCTGGGCCAGAACCCCTCGGCCCGCAGCCAGAAAGTGGTCGAGGCAGCCAGCCATGTCTCCGCCTACCACAACCAGCTGCTGCTGAACCTGGCACGCCAGCTGGCCCCCACCGGCATGGTGAAATTGTTCGAGATCGACAAGCAGTTCGCCGAGATGCTGCGCGAGCCGCAGAACTTCGGCCTGAGCGACACCGAACACGCCTGCTATGGCGGCGGCTATGTGTGGAAGCCGTTTGCCTCCCGCAGCGCCGCCACCGACAGTCGGCTGGCCCCCTTCAATCCCGAGGAGCGCCTTGCCATCGCCGGCAACCCCCTGCTAGCTCAGGCCGTCGCAACGCCCATGGCGCGCCGCAGTGCGGGCGAGCTGAACTGTGAAGGCAAGATGTTCTGGGACCAGGTCCACCCCACCACAGTGGTACACGCCGCCCTGAGCGAGCGGGCTGCCGCCTTCATCGAACAGGAGTACGAATTCCTCCCTCGATAACGGAGGCCATCCTGCCAGGGCCGGCGCTTCGCCGGCCCTCTTGCCGACAAGGGCTAGCAACCCCATATGACACCCATCACAGATTCGAGTCACGGTTCCCCGGCGGTCTTCTGTCTCCACTATGATGCAGATGGATATCACAATATGTTTTATATCAGTTGCTTGTAGATCGAGAAAAGCGAGCTACGTTTAAACGTGTTGTGGTCGAACACAGGCCCAACCCACGAGGCGAGGCGACATGAATTCGCGCTCCCCACACACAAGATTGCAGAGGCATCTATGAACAAAACACTGATTACCTTGCTGGTTTCAGGCTTGCTTGCGGCCAACGCCCAGGCAGCCGGACAAGACAACACCTGGTATGGCGGTGCCAAACTGGGTTGGTCCAACTTCTACGGTGTCGATGAAAGCAACGCCATCGCCATCACCGACAAAGACGACGATGAAGTCGGCGCCGGTGCGTTCGCCGGTTACCAGATCAACCAGAATCTGGGTGTCGAACTCGGTTATGACTACCTTGGCAAGCTCAAGTACAGCGGCACCCGCAATGGCGCGGCCTTCAATGACTCCGTGCAAGCCCAGCTGGCCCAGCTCACGCTGAAACTGGGCTTCCCGGTTGCGGACAATCTGGACCTTTACGGCCGTGTCGGGGGCGGCTATGGCTGGACCGACAGCGATCAGCTGGAAAACGACAGCCGCTTCACCTTCGTCGGCGCGCTCGGTGCGGAGTATGCCCTGAACCTGGATTGGGCAGCCCGCCTCGAATACCAGTACAGCACCCCGTATGGCAGCCGTGACGATACCGGCCTGCGCATGGACAACGGCCTGCTCTCCCTGGCCGCCGTCTACCGCTTCGGTCAGGTTGCACCGGCTCTGCCGGTCGCAGCTCCCGCCCCCGCGCCCGAGCCCGTGATGGTCGACAAGCAGTTCACCTTGAGCTCGGACGTGCTGTTTGACTTCAACAAGGCCACCCTCAAGCCCCAGGCCGGGCAGGCGCTGGATACCCTCTACAGCCAGATTGAAGAGGCCAGGCCCAAAGACGGGTCAGCCACCGTCATCGGCTATACCGACCGCATCGGTTCCGAGGCCTACAACCAGAAGTTGTCCGAGCAGCGTGCCCGGACCGTGGCCGATTACCTGATTGGCAAGGGCCTGCCTGCCGGCAAGGTCAATGTGGAAGGGCGTGGCAAGCAGTCTCCCGTCACCGGCGACAGCTGCACCAGCAAATCCAAGCGTGAGCTGATCGTCTGCCTGGCCCCGGATCGCCGGGTAGAGGTCAAGGTACAGGGCGTCTCGGAAGTACAGCAATAACGACGACCCCAAACAAAACGGGAGGCCATGGCCTCCCGTCTTTTTTTATGCTTCCTCAGATGCGCGTGCGTACATCCGCCGCAATCTGATCGAGCAACAGTTGCCAGCCCTGTCCCAGCTCGTTCACCAGGGCGCCATACCCATCGGCAGGCAGCACCCGCTCCTGCTGGAAGGGAACATCTCTCAACACGACCCCCTCCTCCGTCAGCAGGCGCCAGCGACCGCTCAGCAGGGCGCGGCCGTCGTGCCGCCCCTGGAAACGCTCGACCGAGATGCTCAGCACAGGCCCCTTGCGGGCCCCGTCCTGACGCACCACCCAGCCAGGCAAGCGGCTGGAGAGGCCATTGAGGGTCAACTGGTTCAACTGGGCATCAAGGGAACCTGCCCAGCGATGGTACTCGGCAAAGTGCAGCTCCTTGCCCTCCAGCTGATAGACCAGGCTCATCCGGTCAAGCTGACCGGACAGGGCGACGGGGCGCAGCACCAACTGGTGCTGCGGCTGCGCCGTGGTGACACTCGACGGCGCCGTGTCGGCATCCAGCGAATAGTAATGCAGCGTCGTCGGCGCACTGCCACATCCCGCCAGCAGGCCCAGCAAGGCCAGCGTCAACATCCGTTTTTTCATCATTTTCCTCGCTTGGGCTCGGGATCTCGCGGACGAGCGCGGTCAAAGATCAGCGAACTCGGCTGCTCGTTCAGTGAATGGACCAGAGGTTGCAACTCGCTCATCAGCTGGTTGAGGGATTGCACCGACTGACGCAGCTCCTGATTGGTCTGGGAACCGGCATCATAGGTCTGCAACGTCTCCTGCAATTGCTTGAGGCTCTGGTTGAGGGAGGCCGGCAACTGCTGGGTCGACTGCTGACCAGTAAACTGCTCCAGATTCGCACTCACGGCACTGACATGCTTGAGCGTCTTGTCCAGCGTCATCAGGGTGCTGTTGACCTGAGTGAGGGTGGTGGCCATGTCCATGTCGACGAACTTGTCGAGGATGAGGTTCACCTTGCGCTCGATCTGATCCAGCCCGGCCTGGGCGGTCGGGAAGACCTGATAGCCCGCCATCTTGAGCGGCTGATAGACAGGCGCATCCGGATAGAAGTTCAGATCGATCACCTTGCCCCCCGTCAGCAGGCTGGCGGTCTTGAGGCTGGCCCTCAGCCCTTCCTTGAACTGCTTGTTGAACAGGGCCCGCCACTGCTCCTTCTCCGCATTGGCATAACGGTGGGAGAGACGCTGCACCTCGATGCGCGCCAGCACCGGGATCTGTCGGCTCTTGAACAGCTGGACGCCCTTGTCGTCGATGAGATAGGGAGCCGAGATGACGGTACCGACCCGGATGCCGCGATACTGTACCGCCGCGCCGGGATGCAGCCCGCCCACATCATTGTCGAACAGGAAGACATAGTCGATGAACTGATCCAGGCTACCGGCCAGCACGCTCTCCTCGTCCTTGAACAGCACGAACTCGTCGTTCTGTTTCA
This sequence comes from Aeromonas sp., assembly GCF_050252055.1. Taxonomy (NCBI): domain Bacteria; kingdom Pseudomonadati; phylum Pseudomonadota; class Gammaproteobacteria; order Aeromonadales; family Aeromonadaceae; genus Aeromonas; species Aeromonas sp. The sequence goes on from NZ_JBFWLQ010000004.1 coordinate 214,100, forward strand.
CCGGTTCCCCCGGCAACCAGCCGGGAGGCAGCCCCATGGTGATGCCGCCGTTGATCAGGCTCTCCAGCGAGTCCATCTTCACCTTCATCCCCTCGCTGCTCATGGAGACCTCGAAGCCGGGCGTCAACCAGAACCGGGAGTTGCTGCTCACCAGGACGTCATAAGGCGCGTTGATGAAGAGCTGGTACTGCATCTCGCTCTTCTCGGGCAGGAACTTGGCCTCTTCGACCTGGCCGATGGTGAATCCCTGATAGCTGATGGGGGAGCCCGCGCCCAGCGCGTTGGCATCCCGGCTGGACAGGGAGAGCCGCAATCCCTTGGCATCCAGGGATGCCAGGGGTGGCCTGTCCAGCATGGCGTATTCGCTTCGCGCCCTGCCCTTCTTGCCGGGAGAAAGCTCGATATAGGCACCGGAGAGCAAGGTGCCAAGACCGGAAACGCCCTCACGCCCGACCCTGGGCTTGACCACCCAGAACTGGCTGTCTTTCTTGAGCATGCCGGCGGCGGCATTGGTCAGGCGAGCCTTGAGCACGGCATGGCTGTAGTCCTCGCTGAGCTCCACGGTCTCGATACGGCCCACCTCCACTTCACGCGAACGGATCACCGTCTTGCCCGCCACTATGCCCTCGGCGGTCGCCACCGTCAGGGTGAAGCTCGGCCCTTGTGAATACCAGTGCTGGAACAGCATCCAGGCGCCGATGAAGAGCGCCAGCAAGGGCACCATCCAGATAGCGGCAGCCGAACTCATGAAATCAGAGCCCGGTTTCCACCTTGTCTTACGCTCACTCACGTTCGCGTTCTCCTTGTTGTAAATCCCAGATCAGGCGGGAATCGAAACTCATGGCAGCCACCATGGTGACCAGTACGACCCCAGCAAAGGCGACGGCCGCAGGGCCAGGGTAGATGGTCATCAGATTGTCGAGCCGGATGAGACCGGCCAGGATGGCCACCACGAAGACGTCGATCATCGACCAGCGCCCCACAAATTCGGTCATACGATAGAGTTTGAGCTTGCCGAGGGGAGATGCCCCCTGGCCGCGCTGCACCACGTAGCAGAGCCACAGCAGCGCCAGGATCTTCACCAGCGGCACCACCACGCTCGCGAAGAAGATGACGGCGGCAATGGGGTAGGAGCCCATGGCCCACAGCAGCACCACCCCGCCCATGATGGTCGAGGGGCTGTCATCCCCCAGGAACACGGTGTCCATGATGGGATACAGGTTGGCTGGAACATAGAGGATCACCGAGGTGATCAGCAGGGCCCAGGTGCGGTTCAGACCACCCGGCTTGCGGCTGTGCAGGTGATCACCGCAGCGAACGCAACTATGGGCATCCTGCTCGTTCAGGGCGCCGCAGATGTGACAGCCCACCAGACCGCACGCCAGGGCGCTCTCCTCGGGATCCAGCTCCCTCGCCGCCGTCGGGCCGAACAGCCGCTGCCACAGCCACATCCGATCCAGGGAGGAGATCATCTTGATGAGCAGCAGGGTGTAGCCAACGAAGGCCCAGAACGACAGCCCCATCTTGATGTCGGCCATCCCCATCAGCTTGACCAGCGAGATGAGCACCCCGATGAGGAAGACGTCCACCATCAGCCAGGGCTTGATCCGGCACAGCAGGCGGCCAAGGGAGCGCAGAGCTTTGCTGTGCAGATCCTTGTCCAGGCGCCACAGCACCAGCATGATGGAGCCGATATAGACCAGCGGCAACCCGATCAGGGTAATGCTCAGCACGGCCCCGAGGAACAGGTAACCTTGATCCACCAGGGTGGTGATGCACTGCAGGAAGGTCATCTCCTGCCCCACCCCCTTGGCCGAGAACGACATGAAGGTAAAGGCGTTGGAGAGCACGAACATGATGATGGCCGCAAAGCCATAGGCGATGGGCCTGCGCTCCTGCTCCGGAAGATGACGAGTCAGGGTATGGCCGCAGCGCGGACAACTGCTCGTCTCCCCCACGGCCAGCTTGGTGGCCGGCACCAGCAGGTCACACTCTTCGCAGGCGGTCGCGTCATGGGTATAGGTGGGTGGATGTTGGTGTGAAACCGGATGCAAGATAAGACCCCAGCATGAGGCCCGCCACGGGGCCAGAGCCGCCAATTATTGCAGCAGCGGCCCCTGCCGACCAGCCCTGTCGTTGTCCATCCTGCCCGGGTGTGAGAATGACTTTGACAAGGCAGTGACCATTTAGCACAATCAAACGCCACTTTTTTTTCCGCGGGACAATAATTTATGACAACTGAATCCCCAAGCTACTCCACTATCGAGCAGGCCTTCTCCCTCGGGAACGGGCAAGATTCTGCCCTCAACTGGTTGCGCAAAAACCGTAGCCAGGTCGCCATCTTCCTGGTGAGCGGCATCAAGCTGGAGGGGACCATCAGCGGTTTTGACCAGTACAGCGTGCTGTTGACCGATGCCCATGGCAATCAGCAACTGGTCTACAAGGCCAAGATTTCAACCATTGCCATGCACTCCGGCCGTCCTGCCGTCAGCATCCAGCGGGCCCGCAAGCCACGGGTTTCCATGGCGCCGCGCCCCCATGGCGCACCCAGCCGTTATGACGACAACCAGGGTGGCGGCAGCGAGCAGTAAATCTCGCCCCCGCCCATCCTGACGGTGTCGCTGCGTCAGCCAGTGACATCTGCTCCCCACTCTCATGTTTCGCCTGTCCCGTATGAGAGTGGGGCTTCTCTCCCGAGCAGGTTGTTGACCCGCTCGTCTTCGTTACTCAGCAGGTCAACCCGACCGGTTTTCCCTCTCTGACCATGCAGACCTGCATACCGGCCGCTTCACCGGCCTGTGCGCCTATGCCCGTGTCCTCGAACACCAGACATTGACCGGGCTCGACCCCCAGGCGTCGCGCCACCAGCAGGAAGGTGTCTGGATGGGGTTTGTGCAGCTCCACGTCGTCGGCGGTGACCACCACGGGGAAATACCGATCCAGCCCTGTGTTGCGCAGCACCGCTTCGGCATTGATACGGGGAGAGCCTGTCCCTATGCCCATGGGGATCCGGCCGTGATAGCGTTCCACCAGATCCAGCATGGCCGGGAAGGGGGTGGCCTTGTGCAGGTTGGCGACATAGTGTTCGGTCTTGCAGCGTGTCACCACCAGGGGATCCAGCGCGATCTGCTGCACTTCGGCCACCAGCAGGGCTATCTTGCGGCTGGGCATGCCTCCCAGCTCATAAAACCAGTCGGCGTCGAACCGAAAGCCAAACTCGCGGGCGGTGTGCTCCCAGGCGGCCAGGTGCAAGGGCATGGAGTCCACCAGAGTGCCGTCGAGGTCGAAAACCAGGCCTTGAAATCCGGATAGGGTCATGGTGCAGGATCTGTCTGTGAAAAATGGGCCCCCATTCTAGCCAGAGAGCGGGCGCATCGCCATGCGCCAGATGGCGAGAAACGCTTGCCACCTCATTTATACAGGGCGGCGTGGATCTGAAAGCCCGCACGTATACAGATCAGCATGGATCTGATGCCGGGCAGGCAGCCTCCACGCAGGTGTCAGCGATAGGCCAGGGTACAGGCACGCCCTTGGGATTTGGCGTGATAGAGCGCCTGATCCGCCTGCTCGGTCAGGGTTTGCCACTCCTTGTCTGATGACGGGACCAGATAGCTGAACCCGATGCTGACGGTGAGTGTCGCCGCCACCCGGGAGGCCGGATGGGGAATCTGCAAGGCGTCAAGGCCGTGGTGGATCTGCTCCGCCAGCCGCTCTGCCTCTCCCGGCTGCGGTGAACACAGCAGGATGACAAACTCCTCCCCCCCATAGCGGGCCACCAGGTTGGTGCGCCGCCGCTCGGTGTCCTGCAGCAGTGCCGCCACCCGCTGCAGGCACTGATCCCCCTTGCCGTGGCCGAAGTGATCGTTGTAGGACTTGAACTCGTCCACATCGATCATCAGCACCGCCAGCACGCCCTGATGGCGGCGAGCCCGCTCCCACTCCCGTTCCATGGTGATGTCCCATTGGCGGCGGTTGGCGATGCCAGTCAGGGGATCTTCCAGAGACAGCAGAGAGAGGCGCCGGTTGGCCTCCTCCAGCGCCCGGTTGGTATCGGCCAGTTGCCGGGTCCGCTCCTGCACCCTCAGCTCCAGCTCCCGATTGAAGCGCTCAAGCTTCTCCTGGGTGCGCTGGCGGATCAGCAACTGGGAGAGCACGGCGGCATACTGCTTGAAGATCTCGCTCTGATACGCCTTGAGGGGGCGCCGCCAGAGCAGGTTGTCGGCGGCGATCCAGCCGATGGGGGTACTCCCGTCCCAGAGCGACACCATGGCGTTCCAGCCGCGACCCACCTCCTGCTTCTCGTAATAGAGAGGCGTGTCCTCCAGCACCAGGACATAGTCCTTGCGACGCAGCGCCTCCTGCACCGTGGGATGATCCGGAATGGGGCTGATGAAATGGCGCTCGTCGATGAGCTCACCCGCCTCGTTGGTACCCCAGGTACCGTGCATGGTCTTGAATTCACTGTCAGTCAGGAAGATGGCGATGCGATCGAACTGCAACTCCTGGCGGGCCAGTGCCACCGCGTCGTGCAGCAGACGATCCTCGCTCTCGCAGCGGGAAAGCTTGACCCCCACCTGATGCAGCGCCTGCAGCATGCTGAGGAAAGAGTCCTGCAGGGCCTGGCTGCGCACGAGGTCTGCCTGGGTGTGGAGCCGCTGATCCCGCTCCAGATCCACCTGTCCCGCGAGTCGCCGACTCTCGAGCTCGGCGGCGAGATAATGCATGAGCAGCTGGATGCTCTGCTGCTGGCGTCTTGGCAGGCGATCGAGACGACGGCGGGTTTCCAGATAGACCACGGCCTCCAGCCCCTTGTGACGCTTGAGGGGGAAGCTGGCGCGCAGGCGCGGGATCTCGGGTTCGACGCTCTCCCGCTCCCAGATGGCACGGGTCGGCGCGATGGGCTCCACCAGCAACTGGCCGAGCGCAAGGGAACGTTCGATGAAGAGGATGGGCAACTCGAGGGAAGAGAGGATGTCAGCGCTCAGGCAGAGCAGACCCTGTTCCGGGCGATAGTGATAGAGCTGGGGCGTCGGAGCACGCAGCCACAGATAGATCTGTTCAGCCTCTGTTTTTTCCCTGACCGCAGACAAGGTCACTTCACAGAGATGTTCAAAACTGGTGAAGTGCTCCGGATCCCATTCTTCCATGCCAAATCATCCTTGGTTGTATCCAAGCGAGTATATCGGCAAAGCCCGGCCATTAATTGACCGGGCAATCAAAAGCGAGATCCAGAGCCCAGTTTTTACAACAGATTCAATGCCTGCATGGCACTGCGGATGCGCTCGCGGGTGGCCTCGGAGAGCGGCATCACCGGCAGACGGCACTCTTCGCTGCACAGACCCAGCAGGGAGACCGCATACTTGGCCCCTGCGGGGCTCGGCTCGGCGAACATGGCCTGGTGCAGCGGAATGAGCTTGTCCTGCAATTCGCGGGCAGCTTGCCACTCACCGGCCAGCGCCAGGTTCTGCACCTCGGCCACCAGCTTGGGGGCCACGTTGGCTGTCACCGAGATGCAACCCTGGCCACCACCGATGTTGTAGGCCACGGCGGTGGCGTCTTCACCGGAGAGCCAGGCAAACGGCTTCTTGATGAGCTGGCGTTCAACCCAGGGGCGGGCCAGATCACCGGTGGCATCCTTCACGCCGGCAATGCGCGGCAACTCGGCCAGACGGGCCAGGGTCGCCGGCTGCACGTCAACGATGGCGCGGGGCGGAATGTTGTAGACGATGATGGGTTTGGTGGTGGCGTCGTGCACCGCCTTGAAGTGGTGGTAGAGCCCTTCCTGATTGGGGCGGTTGTAGTAACCGGCCACATGCAGGGTGGCATCCGCTCCCATCTGCTCGGCATAGCGGGTGTATTCAATGGCTTCAACCGGGTTGTTGGAGCCTGCACCTGCGATCACGGGAATGCGCCCGGCCACCAGCTTGACCACCAGCTCCACCACGCGGCAATGCTCATCGTGGGTCAGGGTCGGGCTCTCCCCGGTCGTGCCGACCGGCACTATGCCATGGGTTCCCTGCTCTATGTGCCACTCTACCAGGCGAGCCAGTGCGGCCTCGTCCAGCTGGCCCTGTCGAAATGGGGTGATCAGGGCAACTATCGAACCTTGAAACATGGGATTTCCTTCTCCTAAACAGATGGATTGGTCAATAAAAAGCCCCGGTACGGGAGTCGCTACCGGGGCTTGAATCGTCTCAGGGATGAGAGGTTACGCGCGCACGCCAGCAGGCCCGATTGTCAGGCTGTGTTTATGCTTTCGTTTCGATACGCATGACCGCATTGCATCATCTCTGGGTAAATAAGGCGTCTGGGCATATTTCGGGAACACGGCATAAATGTCAAGGCGAAAGCGGCCATGTATAATGGCCGCACAAAAATGCGTGGAGAGACCCAATGAGCCGTCCTGTCAGTGCCGTCAGTCAGATGCTGGAACGTAACCAAGCCCTCTTTGTCGGCAAGCGGCTGTTGGTGTGCGGTGCCCTGGAGGATGATTATCCTCGTCAACTGGCCGAGCTGGCACAAAGCCTGACCGTCTTCACCACGGATTACTGCTATTACCGCAGCCAGCAGGCCGCTCTGGGAGACGCCATCCTGTTCGATCACCAGCTGGGGGGCGCCCCCCGATTCGATGCCCTGCTGCTGCTGATGCCCAAGGCCAAGGCCGAGGCGCAATACCTGCTGGCCATGATGACGCCGCTGCTCGAAAGCGGGGCCGACCTGTTCCTCGCCGGCGAGAACCGGGGCGGCATCAACGGGGCAGACAAGCTGCTGGCACCTTATGGCGAGAAACCGATCAAACGCGACTCTGCGCGCCGCTGCTCTCTCTACCACGGCACGTTCGACAAACCGGTTGTCCCCTTCGAGCTGGACGCCTGGTTCAGTCGCTATGAGTGCCAGGCGGGCGACACCACCCTGACCGTCATGGCCCTGCCCGGGGTCTTCAGTGCAGACGGCCTGGATCTCGGCACCCAGATGCTGCTGGCGAGCCTCCTCCCCGTAACGGGCAAGCTGCTCGACTTTGGCTGCGGCGCCGGCGTCATCGGTTCCGTGCTGGCCAAGCGCAACCCGGCCCTGGCTGTCACCATGGTGGATATCAATGCCCTGGCACTGGAGTCCAGCCGCCGAACCCTGGCGGTCAACGGTCTGAGCGGACGTGTTCATGCCTCCGATGTCTATTCCGACATTGCCGAAACATTCCAACAGATTGTCTCGAATCCCCCCTTCCATGCCGGGCTCAAGACCTTCTACGCCGCCACCGAAACCTTCCTGGCAAAGGCACCTGAGTACCTGACCGCAAATGGCGCCCTGACCATAGTCGCCAATGCCTTCCTGCGATACCAGCCTATACTCGATGCGCACTTCAAACAGACCGAGGTGATCGCGGGCGATGCCAAATTCAAGGTGTATCTGAGCAAAGCCTAAAGAAGTGCAACGGTTGTAATAAAACAAGTAGAGAGTGCCAGACGGGATCTTTTAAGGTACCAAGAAAACGTTTACCACCCCTTTAGGGGTGTTTTTTTCGCAGCAATATGAAAACCTTTTCAACATCATGATCTCAGGGAGAGAACGACGATGGCAGGCATACTCACCATGATACTGGCAGGCGGTGAAGGTACCCGACTGCAACCGCTGACAACCACCCGCAGCAAACCCTCCGTACCCTTTGGCGGCAGTTACCGGTTGATCGACTTCGTGCTCAACAACTTCGTCAACGCCGACTTCCTGCGCATCTATGTACTCACCCAGTTCAAGTCCCAGTCCCTTTATCTGCACATGAAGAAGGGCTGGAACATCGTCGGCATCACGGATCGCTTCATCGATCCCATTCCGGCCCAGATGCGAATGGGCAAACGCTGGTATGACGGCACCGCAGACGCCATTTACCAGAACCTGCGCTTCATCGAGATCTCCGACCCCGAGCACGTCTGCATCTTCGGCTCCGATCACATCTACAAGATGGACGTGAGCCAGATGGTGAGCTTCCACAAGCAGAAAGCGGCCGCCCTGACCGTCGCGGCCCTGCGCATGCCCATCGAGGAAGCAAGCGCCTTCGGGGTGATCGAAGTGGATCAGGAAGGGCGCATGATTGGCTTTGAAGAAAAGCCCCGTCACCCGAAACACATCCCCGGCGACCCCACCCAGGCCCTGGTCTCCATGGGCAACTACATCTTCGAGACAGAGGCCCTCTATCGGGAGCTCAAGCGGGATGCCGCCGAGGAGAACTCCAGTCACGATTTCGGCAAGGACATCATTCCCAGCCTGTTCCCCCGTGCCCCCGTCTACGTCTACGACTACAGCACCAACGTGATCCCGGGCGAGAAGCCCAACGTCTACTGGCGCGATGTGGGAACGCTCGACTCTTACTGGCAGGCACACATGGACCTGGTGGCCGACGATGCCCCCTTCTCTCTCTACAATCGCAAGTGGCCGCTGCACACTCATTACCCGCCCCTGCCCCCCGCCACCTTCATCGATACCGACGACTGCAAAGTCAAGATCGCCAACTCCCTGATCTCCGGTGGCTGCTTCATTCAGGGCAGCCAGATCCAGCGATCCATACTGGGATTTCGCTGCAACATAGGCCCCTGCAGCCACATCAGTGAATCCGTGCTGCTGGGGGATGTGAAAATCGGCGAAGGTTGCTCCATTCGCCGCGCCATCATCGACAAAAACGTTGAAATTGCACCCGGCACCGTGATCGGTGAGAATCTGGACCATGACAGAGAGCGGTTTACCGTATCCGAAGGCGGTATCGTCGTGGTACCTAAGGGAGCAAGAGTTGGCTATTAACCCACTGAAAATCCTGTTTGTAGCCTCGGAGGTTGAGGGGCTGGTGAAGACCGGGGGCCTGGCAGATGTGGCCAAGGCCCTGCCGCAGCATCTCGCCCGTCAGGGGCACGATGTGCGCATCATTATGCCCTTCTACAAGACCATCAAGCGCCGGGACGAGGCCACCCTCCTCGCCTCGCGCTGGCTCCCTACCCCCCAGGATCGCAGTGATATCAGCTATCGCATCCATCAGCTGGAACTGGACGGGATCTGCGTCTATCTGCTCGATTGCCCGCACTATTTCGACCGCCCCCAGCTCTATGCCGAGAACAACCAGGCCTATCCCGACAACGGTGAACGCTTTGCCTTTCTGGCCGCGGCGGCCCTGCATGCGTGCGAACAGCTGGGTTTCGCTCCCGACATCGCCCACTGCAACGACTGGCACACCGGTCTGCTGCCGCTGCTGCTGAAAACCCGTCATGCCCACAACCCCTTCTTCCAGCGCACCCGGTCGGTCATCAGCATTCACAACGCGGCCTTTCAGGGCGTGTTCGATCGCCAGCAGTTCTGGGCCGTGCCGGAAATCCACGACTACGAGCAGCGCATCAACTACGACTATGGTCACATCAATCTGCTCAAGTGCGGTGTGCTCTACGCAGACAAGATCAATGCGGTCAGCCCCAACTACGCCAGCGAGCTGCTGACACACCTGGGCGCTCACGGCATGGCCAGCGTATTCCAGCAGCGGGCAGCTGACCTGCGTGGCATCCTCAACGGCTGTGACTATCAGGACTGGGATCCCGCCTTCGATCCTCTGTTGCCCGCCACCTATGATGCCGACAACCTGGATGGCAAACACACCTGCAAGCGCATCCTTCAGCAGGAGACGGGGCTCCCCGTCGGCAACCTCCCCATCTATGGCATGGTGTGTCGACTGACCGAGCAGAAAGGAGTACACCTGCTCATCCCGGCGCTAGACAAGTTCTTGCAGCATCAGGTCCAGGTGGTAATTGTGGGCTCCGGTGATCCCTCTCTCGCCGCCCAGTTGCAGAGCATTGCCCAGCATCATCCCGACAAGTTTGCCTTCATCAATGCCTATGACGACCGTCTGGCCCACCTGGTGGAGGCCGGCGCCGACTTCTTCCTGATGCCTTCTCTGTTCGAGCCATGCGGGCTCAACCAGATGTACAGTCTGGCCTATGGCACCCTGCCCCTGGTGAGGGCCGTCGGCGGATTGAAAGATACCGTCGTGGACTGGGATGCCGACCCGGCGCACGCGACCGGTTTCTGCTTCAACGATCCCACTGCCAGCACCTTGCTCGATGCCATGCGCCGCAGCCTGCTCCATTATCTGCAGGAGCCGGCACGTTTTGCCCGTGTGCAGCACCACGCCATGAACACCCGCTTCGACTGGGCAGACTCCGTCATCCTGTACGAACAGATGTATCAGGATGCGCTGGCCACCGTCTGACGCCGATTGCTGAAGTTTTGTGCCCTTGGCACGCCTTTATCCGTCAACAGCGAAAAAAGTCCCCTTTGGCTGTTGACGCCCCCCCAAAACTCTATAGAATCCCCCACCGCAGTGATGCGAAGGTGGCGGAATTGGTAGACGCGCTAGCTTCAGGTGTTAGTGTCCCACGGATGTGAGGGTTCGAGTCCCTCTCTTCGCACCATACTGCAACATGCTCTTATCAGACGGCATGTAAATTCAGACTGATAACCCGATGTGCGAAGGTGGCGGAATTGGTAGACGCGCTAGCTTCAGGTGTTAGTGCCCCCCGGGTGTGAGGGTTCGAGTCCCTCTCTTCGCACCATGCTTTTGTCAGACAGCATGTAAATCCAGACTGATAACCCGATGTGCGAAGGTGGCGGAATTGGTAGACGCGCTAGCTTCAGGTGTTAGTGCCCCCCGGGTGTGAGGGTTCGAGTCCCTCTCTTCGCACCATGCTTCTGGCATGTAAAACACAGAAAATGCGCTCCAACCGCATTTAAAAACCAGCTGGAGAAAATCAGTGTGCGAAGGTGGCGGAATTGGTAGACGCGCTAGCTTCAGGTGTTAGTGTCCCACGGATGTGAGGGTTCGAGTCCCTCTCTTCGCACCATTCATTCTGCAAAGGCCCGTTACGAGAGTAACGGGCCTTTTGTGTTTTCATTCCCCATGGCTATGCTGTTGAAGATGCTACGCCACCACGGGGGTTTTCCCATGATCCTGGATACCGATATTCACAACTTCTATGAGCATCTGGTGCTCAAGGAGATAGAAAAGCAGGGGTTGGCTCGAACATTGACCCCCTATCAGCTGGCAGACCTCTGCTGCCTGACACTCAACCAGCTTCCTTCCCACTATATCCGCCACGATGTCGACATGATCTACTTCACGACAGACGCCGAACGCAGCGAGATGGAGAAGAAGGTCATCGCCTCCCTGCGCCAGGCCTACGACAAGATCCAGGCCGTCCCCACTCGCCAGGCTTAATGCCAGCCCTGCTGCCAGAGCAGAGTGACGACCCCTGTCATTCCCGCAACCGGCAGCAGGATCAACACCGGTCTCAGCCTGGGTTCCAGCATGACCCAGGCAGCCAGCAAGAACCCCAGGCTCCAGAACCCGTATTCCTTCTCCTGACCCCAGACCAGCACCGCCAGAAGGGCGGCCAAGATCAGAGCGCGTACTATCCAGTTCATTGGCATTGGTCCGAAAAACATTAATGATAACTATTATCATCTTTGGTGTTGCCATCTGCAATCGAACTTGCCTATGGATCTCCGGCTATCAAACGGTGTCGATTGAACAGTGAAAAATGCCGATTAGATCAACTATTTTGTGGGATTTTAAAATTTTAAAGCTGTTTTGCCGAATGAGCAGGGATTTTACACCTCTGCTTTATGGTAGATTGCGCCCTCTTTTGGTAAGCCTCTCGGGATCGACGCATCCGCAGGACGAGAGGGGCTGACCTTGGCGAGCAAGAGTTTAGGGAGCGTCTATGCAAAACCAACAACACCACATCCGATTGCCGGGCATGTCGCAAGTATTTGCCTGCCTGGCCATTTTCCTGGCCCTGGCCTTCTCCTTCACCAGCGTGCTGGATCTGCCAATCCAGCTGGCACTGTTCATCGCCTGGTTCGTCATCATGGGACTCGGCATCAAGCTCGGCCACGATTACAAATCCCTGGAGCAGGCGGCAGTCGACGGCGTCGCCAAGGGGATGGGGGCCATCCTGATACTGATCTCCGTCGGTGCCCTGGTGGGCACCTGGATTGCCGGCGGCATAGTCCCCAGCATCATCTACTTCGGCCTCAAGGTGATACACCCCTCCATCTTCCTGCTGGCGACCCTGATCATCTGCTCTCTCACCTCGCTGGCCACCGGCACCTCCTGGGGCTCGGCGGCCACCGCCGGCATCGCCATGATGGGTATAGGCCACAGCCTGGGGGTACCCGCGCCGCTGGTAGCCGGTGCCGTGCTCTCCGGCGTCTACTTCGGTGACAAGCTCTCCCCGCTCTCCGACTCCGTGGTGCTGGCCTCGACCATGTCCAACGTCGACGTGATGGAACACATCAAGGGGATGCTGCCCATCAGCCTGTTCTCCTACGTCATCACCGCCGCCCTGTTCACCGTGGTCGGCATGCAGTATTCCGGCAACGTCAGCCTGGAGCAGGTCAATCTGGTGATGGACGCCCTCGACAAGCAGTTCAACATCACCCCCATGGCCATAGTGCCCGTGGTGCTGGTGCTGGGCCTGTTGGCCAACCGCAAGCCCGCCTTCCCGGTGATCAGCTTCGGCGCCTTGCTGGGTCTTGTCTGGGCCATCGTCTTCCAGGACATGGATCCGGTGAAGGCAATGCACTCCGCCTACAGCCCGTTTGCCATCACCTCAGGCGTCGATTTCATCGACAACATCCTGGGCCGTGGCGGCATGGAGTCCATGCTGGGTTCCGTGGCCGTCATCATCTTCGGCTTGGGCTTCGGCGGTCTGCTGGAGAAGGTCGGCATCCTCTCCGTCATCGCCAGTGCCTTCGAGAAGCGCATCAACAGCGCCGGCAGCCTGACCAGCCACACCATAGGCACCGCCTTCCTGGCCAACGTGTTCGGTTCGGCCATGTATGTGTCCCTGATCCTGACCCCCAAGATCATGGCCAAGAACTACGACAGACTGGGGCTTGCGCGCAAGAACCTCTCCCGCAACGCCGAGTTTGGCGGCACCCTCACCTGCGGCATGGTGCCCTGGAGCGACAACGGCATCTTCATGGCCGGGGTACTGGGGGTGGCGACCCTCGACTACCTGCCCTACATGTGGCTCAGCTTCACCTGCATCATAGTGACCATCACCCTCGCCTATCTGGGCAAGGGAGTGAACCGTGTACCGGTCACAGAGGCGGTGACAACCCGCTAATTTCCGTAAAAACAACGACAAAGGCGCCATCACGGCGCCTTTTGTCTGGGTGCGATTCGAGGTTAAGCTGGCACTCACCTTGATCGCACGTGGCAGGACGCCCAGATGAACTTCACCTTTCGCCAGATCCGCTATTTCGTGGCGGTGGCCGACAGCTTCTCGGTGAGCCGGGCAGCCGCCGAGCTGCACATCTCCCAGTCGGCGGTCACCAGCGCCATCCGCGAGCTGGAGACCGAGCTCGGCGCCGCCCTGTTCGAGCGCAACCCGCGCGGCGTCAGCCTCACCACCCAAGGTCACCAGTTTCTGCTGCACGCCCGTCGCATCCTAAGCGCCATGACCGAAGCCGGCCAGTCCCTCAAGGCGGTGGCCCAGCAGGATCAGGGGCGGCTTACCATAGGCGTAACCACGCTAGTGGCAGGCTACTATCTGTCGGAGGCTCTCGGCCGTTTTCGCCGCGCCTTCCCGGCGGTACAGATCGAGGTGAAAGAGGATGAGCAGCCCTACCTCGAGCACCAGATCGTCAACGGCGAGGTGGACGTGGGGATCCTGATGACCAACCGCACCATCCGCCAGGAGGCGTTCGATACCGAGCTGCTGACCCGCTCGCCGCTGCGGGTCTGGCTCGCCGCCAACCACCCCCTCTGCGCCGAGTCGACCCTCTCCCTCAAGGCGCTCGGCGAGGAGCCCATGATCTCGCTGACCGCCGACCAGCTGGACCAGATCATCGGCGGTGGCCTGCGCCGCTACGGTATCGCGCCGCGCATCGTGCTGCGTACCGCCTCGGTGGAAGCGGTGCGCAGCCTGGTGGCGAGCCAGCTCGGGCTCGCCCTGCTGCCGGACTTTGCCTACCGCCCCTGGTCCCTGGAGCAGGAGCGGGTCGAGGCCCGCGCCATCAAGGAGCCCATCCCCGCCATCGACATCGGTCTGGTGTGGCGGCGCGGCTCGCGCCTTGACTGGGCCGCACGCGAGTTCATCGACATCGCCAGAGACCAGAGCCGGCTACGGGCCCGCCAGCACCTCCCCCGCTAGGACTGAGCCTGAACAGCCGTGACTCCGGCAAAAAAATCAGATTCATCTGCACTCGATATCGATTTTACAGATACCAAAGCCGTTAAAAATTGAAATTCTCATTGCTCCCGGCTTCTCCTACGCTCATGGCTGGTTAACAGGATGTTAATGCCTACTGTGGCGCCGCCACGGTTGCCAATCATGCAAGGAGAGCAAGATGAAATTGACCCCTCTGACCCAGGCCCTGATCCCGGCGCTGCTGGCAGGCCAGGCCCAGGCAGCCCCCACCACCCTCGGCAAGGGTGAAGGCCAGCTCAACATCGTGGCCTGGGCCGGCTATGTGGAGCGCGGCGAGACCGACAAGAACTACGACTGGGTCACCGGCTTCGAGAAAGAGACCGGCTGCAAGGTCAACGTCAAGACGGCCGCCACCTCGGACGAGATGGTGGCGCTGATGAACGAGGGGGGCTTCGACCTGGTGACCGCCTCCGGCGACGCCAGCCTGCGCCTCATCGCCGGCGGCAAGGTGCAGGTGCTCAACCTGGCGCTCATCCCGAGCTACAGCAAGATAGACCCCCGCCTGCAGAATGCCCCCTGGCACACGGTAGACGGCAAGCACTATGGCGTGCCCTACCAGTGGGGCGGCAACATCTTGATGTACAACACCAAGGTGTTTCCCAAGGCGCCCGACTCCTGGAACGTGGTGTTCGAGGAGCAGACCCTGCCGGACGGCAAGTCCAACAAGGGGCGGGTGCAGGCGTTCGACGGCCCCATCCACATCGCCGATGCCGCCCTCTATCTGATGAGCCACCAGCCGGCGCTCGGCATCAAGGATCCCTACGAGCTGAACGAGGATCAGTACAAGGCCGCCCTCGACCTCCTGCGCCAGCAGCGCAAGCTGGTGGGACGCTACTGGCACGATGCCTTCGTCCAGATCGACGACTTCAAGAACGAGGGGGTGGTGGCCTCCGGCTCCTGGCCGTTCCAGGCCAATACCCTGATCGCCGACAAGCAGCCCATCGCCACGACGGTGCCCAAGGAGGGCGTCACCGGCTGGGCCGATACCAGCATGGTGCACAGCGAGGCGAAGAACCTCACCTGTGCCTATCAGTGGCTGGAGCACTCCCTCAACAACAAGCTGCAGGGGGATCTCGCCTCCTGGTTCGGCTCCGTGCCCGTGGTACCGGCCGCCTGCGAAGGCAATGCCCTGCTCGGGAAAGAGGGGTGCAAGACCAACGGCATCGACAACTTCGATCGGGTTCACTTCTGGCGTACTCCTGTCTCCCAGTGCAAGAGCCAGGGAACCTGCGTGCCCTACTATCGCTGGGTTTCGGACTATATCGCCATCCTGGGTGGCCGCTAAGACCGGATAACCAGATGGGGCCGGACAGGAGTCCGGCCCGCTTCCCACACAGACAAGGACGTCCCATGAATGCCGTACAATTTGACCGGGTCAGCCGCCACTATGGCGAGGTGAAGGCGGTCGACGACATCTCCTTCCAGATCCCGGCCGGCGAGTTTTTCACCCTGCTGGGGCCGAGCGGTTCCGGCAAGACTACCTGCCTGCGGATGATCGCGGGCTTCGAATACCCGAGCGAGGGGGAGATCCGACTGTTCGGCGAGCCTTGCTCCACCGTGCCCCCCTACGATCGCAACCTCAATACCGTGTTTCAGGACTACGCCCTGTTTCCCAACATGGATGTGCGCGACAACATCGGCTACGGCCTGATGCTCAAGGGCGTCGCCAAGGCGGAGCGTTATCGCAAGGTGGACGAGATGCTGGAACTGGTGCGCCTGCCCGGCGTCGGCAACCGCAAGCCGGGCCAGCTCTCCGGCGGCCAGCGCCAGCGCATCGCCATCGCCCGGGCGCTGATCAACCAGCCGCGCATCCTGCTGCTGGACGAACCGCTCGGGGCGCTCGACCTCAAGCTGCGCGAGCAAATGCAGCTCGAACTGAAAGCCTTGCAGCGCCAGCTCGGCATCACCTTCATCTTCGTCACCCACGATCAGCAGGAGGCGCTCTCCATGAGCGACCGCATCTGCATCTTCAATCAGGGCAAGATCGAGCAGATTGCCGCGCCGGATACCATCTACGACGCCCCCGCCACCCCCTTTGTCGCCCGCTTCGTCGGCACAGTCAACCTGTTCGAGGGGGAGCAGGCCCGCCGTCTGTGCGGCGATGAGCGCCAGATGATGGTACGCCCGGAGCGGATCCGGCTCGCCGAGGCCGGCACACCGGGCTGGTCAGGGGAGGTGCGCGAAGTGGAGTACCTCGGCCCCTTCGTGCGCTACCGGGTCGATCTTGGCGAGCAGCTCGAGCTTATCGTCAACCACCCCAACGAGGGCCAGGCCCGTCTGCCCCGTGGCGCCCGGGTCAGCCTCAGCTGGCCGGAGCAGGCGATCCATCGCCTGCACACCGCCCCTCTGGGAGCTCAACCATGAGCGCCCCCCACAGTGTGAGCCTTGCCATGAGCCAACCCACTGCCCCCCTCTCCTATCGGCCGCTGCGGCGCCTCTCCACCCTGCTCTACGGGCGGCCGGGTCTGTTGCTGGCCATCCTGCTGGGGCCCCCCCTGCTCTGGCTTGGCATCATCTATGTCGGCTCCCTGCTGATGCTGCTCTCCAACGCCTTCTTCGGACTGGACGAGTTCAGCGGCCAGATCCGCCACGACCTGGGGCTGCAGAACTTCGTCGCCCTGCTGCGGGCTGAGAACCTGGACGTGATCCTGCGCACCGTCGGCATGTCGCTGCTGGTGACCCTGGCCTGCGCCCTGCTCGGCTTTCCGATAGCCTACTACATGGCGCGCTACACCAGCGGCAAGACCCGAGCCCTATTCTACGTCGGCATCATGCTGCCGCTCTGGTCCAGCTATCTGGTACGGGTCTACGCCTGGAAGCTGATCCTGGCCAAGGAGGGGGTCATCAGCTGGCTGGCAGATACTCTGGGACTGGACTGGCTGCTGGACGCCATCCTCTCGCTGCCGGTGATAGGGGGGCCGTCGCTCTCGTTCTCGCGCATCGGCACATTCATCGTGTTCGTCTACGTCTGGCTGCCTTTCATGATCCTGCCCATCCAGGCGGCGGTGGAGCGGATCCCGCGCTCCTTGCTGGAGGCGAGCGGCGATCTCGGCGCCACCCCGGCCCAGACCTTTCGCACCCTGATCCTGCCGCTGGCCCTGCCCGGCGTGGTGGCGGGCTCCATCTTCACCTTCTCCCTGACGCTGGGGGACTACATCATCCCCGGCATCATAGGCAACTCCACCATGTACATAGGTCAGGTGGTCTACATGCAGCAGGGCACGGCGGGCAACCTGCCCTTCGCCGCCGCCTTCTCGCTGGTGCCGATCCTCATCATCGCCATCTACCTGACCATCGCGAAACGTCTGGGGGCTTTCGATGCGCTCTAATACCTCCATGAAACGGGACCACGGCAGCCAACCCTCCGGCCTGCTCAAGTACGCGGCCATCGGCGGTCTCCTGTTCCTGCACTTTCCGATCCTGTTCATCTTCCTCTACGCCTTCACCAGCGAGAGCAAGAGCTACCAGTTCCCGCCCCCCGGCCTCACCCTCAAGTGGTTCGAGGTGACCCTCAACCGCCCCGACGTGTGGCGCGCCATCCAGCTGTCGCTGGAGGTAGCGGGACTGGCGACGCTGGCCGCCATGGTGCTCGGCACCCTGGCGGCGGGGGCCATCGCCCGCAGCCGCTTCTTCGGCCAGGAGGTGGTATCGCTGTTGCTGGTGCTGCCCATCGCCCTGCCCGGCATCGTCACCGGCATCGCGCTGCGCTCCGCCTACGGGGTGATGGAGATCCCTTTCAGCTTCTGGACCATCGTCATCGGTCACGCCACCTTCTGCGTGGTGGTGGTCTACAACAATGCCCTGGCGCGCTTTCGCCGCACCAACCAGAGCCTCATCGAGGCGTCCATGGATCTCGGGGCCGACGGCTTCCAGACCCTGCGCTACGTGATCCTGCCCAACCTCGCCACCGCCCTGCTGGCGGGGGGCATGCTGGCGTTCGCGCTCAGCTTTGACGAGGTGATCGTCACCACCTTCACCGCTGGCCAGCAGACCACGCTGCCGATCTGGATGTATCAGGAGCTGATCCGGCCACGGGACAGGCCGGTCACCAACGTGGTGGCGCTCATCATAGTGGCCTTCACCACCATTCCCATTCTGCTTGCCTACTACCTCACCCGCGACGGCCAAGACGTTGCCGGCAGTGGCAAATAACGACTCAACGCGTGCGCAAGGATGCAACCATGAAACTCTCTACCCAACTTTTGATCGACGGTCAGTTCGTCACCGGTGACGGCCAGGCCGAGCCCATCCTCAACCCGGCCACCGGGGAGCTCATAGCCTCCGTGCCAGAAGCCTCGTTCGAGCAGGTGAACCGGGCGGTGAACGGCGCCCAGCGCGCCTTCGCCCAGTGGAGCCGCACCACCCCGGCGAGCCGCAGTACCCTGCTGCTGCGCCTGGCCGATGCCATCGAGCGCCACGCCGAGGAGTTTGCGGCCCTCGAATCCCTCAACTGCGGCAAACCCTATCTGGCGGTGCTCAATGACGAGCTGCCCGCGGTGGTGGACTGCTTCCGTTTCTTCGCCGGCGCCGCCCGCTGCCTGCAGGGGCCGCTGGCGGGGGAGTACATCGAGGGGCACACCAGCATGATCCGCCGCGACCCCATCGGTGTGGTGGGCAGTATCGCCCCCTGGAACTATCCGCTGATGATGGCGGCTTGGAAGATGGCCCCGGTGCTCGCCGCCGGCAATACGGTGGTGCTCAAGCCCTCCGAGCAGACCCCGCTCACCGCCCTGCGCCTGGCGGAGCTCGCCAGCGAGCTGTTCCCCCGCGGCGTCATCAACATCGTCTGCGGCCGGGGCGAGAGCGTGGGGGCGCCGCTGGTGGAGCACCCGCTGGTGCGCATGGTGTCCCTCACCGGTGACATCGCCACTGGCCAGAAGATCCTGCAGAGCGCCGCCCGCACCATGAAGCGCACCCATCTGGAGCTTGGCGGCAAAGCGCCGGTCATCATCTTTGACGATGCAGACTTGGAGGCCGTGGTGGCCGGCATTCGCACCTTCGGCTTCTACAACGCCGGCCAGGATTGCACAGCCGCTTGCCGCATCTATGCCCAGGGCAAGATCTACGACAAGTTCGTCGCCGCCATGACCGAGGCGGTTGCCTCCATCAAGGTGGGCGGTCCGCGCGAGGAGGGGGTGGAGATGGGGCCGCTCATCTCGGACCGGCAGCGCAACCGGGTGGCCAGCTTCGTGGAGCGGGCCCAGAGCAGCGGTCACGTGGAGGTGACGGCGGGAGGCAAGATCCGCCCCGGCAACGGCTTCTTCTTCGAACCGACCCTGATCGCCCATGCCCGTCAGGAGGATGAAATTGTGCGCCGGGAGGTATTTGGCCCGGTGGTGTCGGTGACCCGCTTTGGCGACGCCGAGCAGGTGGTGCAGTGGGCCAACGACTCGGACTACGGCCTCGCCAGCTCGGTCTGGACCAAGGATCTGAGCCTTGCCAGCAAGGTGGCCAGCCACCTGCAGTACGGCTGCACCTGGATCAACACCCACTTCATGCTCACCTCCGAGATGCCCCACGGCGGCATGAAGATGTCAGGCTACGGCAAGGATCTCTCCCTCTATGCGCTGGAGGACTACACGGTGCCGCGCCATATCATGGTCAAGCTCTAGGCTCCACTCCGTCCCCCTGAAAACAAGATGGCCCCAAGGGGCCATCTTGTTTTGCATCAGGTCTGTGCATCCCTGCTGTGCACCGACGCAGCGTCACCATTCACCCGACCTCGACCAGCATCAACGTCATGACAACCGCCACAGCCAGTGGTGATCCAAAATAAGCAGACCAAACAGCAGCATCAGGTGATAGATGGAGAAACGGAAGGTGCGCATCGCCTGGCCGGGCCGATCCCCATACTTCAACAGCCAGCCATGCCAGCAGAATCCGAGGTTCAACCCCAGGCTGCCGACCAGGTAGACAAGCCCTGACATACCAATCAGATAGGGCAGCAGACAGACGAGCGTCAGGATCAGCAGATAGAGCAGGATGGCTGTCTTGGTGAAATCGGTGCCGTGGGTGACGGGCAGCATGGGAATGTCGGCACCGGCATAGTCATCGCGCCGGTGGATGGCCAGGGACCAGAAATGGGGCGGCGTCCAGGTAAAGATGATCATCACCAGCAGCCAGGGCTCGGCCGAGAGCTGCCCCGTGATGCTGGTCCAGCCCAAGAGCGGTGGCATGGCTCCCGCCAATCCGCCGATGACGATATTCTGCGGCGTGGCCCGCTTCAGCAGCAGGGTATAGACGACCGCATAGCCGAACAGGCTGGCCAAAGTCAGCCAGGCAGTCAGGGGATTCACGCCCCAATGGAGCAGAACAAACCCCGACAGTGCCAGACAGATCGCGAAACTCATCGCCTGCCCCGGCGTGATCCGTCCCGTGGCGACCGGGCGCCAGCGCGTTCTGCGCATCCGGGCATCGATGCCGCAATCCAGAGAATGGTTCATGGCCGCCGCCCCGGCAGCGAGCAGTCCAATCCCCGCCAGGCCCAGTATCATCTCGTCCAGAGAGGCGCGTGTCGGCTCGGCCAGCAGCATGCCCACCCAGGCGGTCAGGAGCAGCAGGGCAACCACCTTTGGTTTGGTCAACTGACAATAATCGCGCACCCGGCGGAGGGCAAAGCGCTGTGCCCGCCCTCTCCCATTCATGTCCGGCTCCTGACCATCCCAGGGGATGGCAAGGGGTTGTGATGAGGCAAAGAGAGGCTCCCGCGCGCCAGCACACAACAGGCCAGCAGGTGGGCGGCCACCAGATTGTGTGCAAGGGCGTTGGCCAGCGGCAGGGCCAGATGGACGTTCGCCAATCCCAAGGCAATCTGCACGGTCAGCAGACCCAGCAACAACCAGCCAAACCCTCTCAGGGGCGTCCGCTGGCAGAGCAGCGCGAGGGCGAAAGCCCCCACCAGCAAGGCCGTGGTCAGTGCTCCCAGGCGATGGGCGATGTGAATGGTCTGGCGCGCCTCCTTGCCCAGCACGCCGAACTCATAGCTGGCGTGCCCCATAGGGAGATGAAAGGCTTGCGCCCAATTCAGCTCTGCCTGCCAGTTGCCCTGGCACAAGGGAAACTCCACACACGCCATGGCCGCATAGTTCGCCGATGTCCAGCCCCCCAGCGCGATCTGCAGCAGCAGCACGCCACAGGCCATGCTGCCAAGCCAGGACACCCCCTGGTGTACGGGCGGGGATACAGGGAAACCTGCCAATTCGGCCCGATAGAGCCAAAGCAAGGTCAGGATGGCGAAGCCGCCCAGCAGATGAGTGGTCACCACCAGGGGATGCAGGGCCAGGGTCACCGTCCACATACCCAGCGCCGCCTGACCTGCAACCAGCACCAGCAAGATGAGCGAGAGGTGACGCAGTCGGCCGCCTGTACACCAGCCCAAGCCGGACAGGAGCACAATCACGCCTCCCAGCCCCCCGGCGCAGTAGCGATGCACCATCTCGCTGCGCGCCTTGTGAGGAACAAGCGGGCTAGCCGGATAACGTTGTGCCGCCAGTTCCGCATGCTCGGCGCGGGGAATGGCAAGGGAACCATAGCAACCTGGCCAATCGGGGCATGCCAGCCCGGCATCCGTCAACCGGGTATAAGCACCGAGCGCGATGACAAGAACTGCCAGCGCAATGGCCACGGATGCCAGCCTCTTGTGCATCTTCATATGCCGCCTCGCTGACCGTGCAGTAGCCAGAAGATGCGAGTTCCATGCCGGCTGCATCGTCACTGCACCCCACGCTGATACTTGAGCAGTTGCTGCAGATCCGACAGTACCGCCTTGCCAAGCAACGGCCAGGTCGTCGTGCTGCCGGGTACCTCGTAACGCAAGATGGCCAGCCCGCGGGCGTCCACCAGCAGTATATCCCCCTCCCTCATTTCACTGTTTGCCTCGTGAGGTGGCGTCAACTGGACCAGCTCCAGCTTGTCCAGGTTGCGGCCAAGTGCAGCCTGGATGCGCGCCATCAGCACAGGGACCTGCCGGCATTGCCCCTCGCAGCGAGGGACCACCAGATAGACCAGTCGCCATTGGTGCTGATGGGCAGGAAGCGGTTGCAACAGGTAGATCTCCTGGTGCAGCCAGTGCCCCTTGCTGCGCGTGCCGGGTTCATACCAGCCCTGGTGAAGAGTCAGAGCCGCCAGCACCACAGGCAGCAGGATCACCGCAGCAAAGAGCGCTGGCACCCTCCAGCGTTGCCATCCGCTCATGGGGAGCACCTCCTTGTCAGCATGACCCCCCCTGACAGAACCACCAGCGCCAAGCCGAGCCATTGCACCGCATAGGCCCGGTGTTTTTCAGGAGGCATGACATTGTGCTGGTAGTGATAGAGGAATGGGGTTCGTCTTTGATACAACACGGCGTCTGCAAGCGGGGCTCCGATTGCCTGTCGCAGGATCTCGACCCTGATGGATTGCAGCCGGTTCGGGTAGGGGCCTGGTTCTATGTTCTGTCCCAGCAGGAAGCCGCCGGGAGCGATGCGCAGCACACCTTCAAGGGTCATTGCGGCGGGGATGGCGGGATTGGGCAATTGCGACCTGTCGGATGGTGCGGGCACCCATCCCAGGTTGACCAGCAACAGTGAGGATCCCCCCTCTGCGCGTACCGGGATGAGCACGTCATAGCCAACCTCCCCGTTGACGATCTGGTTGTCCAGCAACCAGACATAAGGGCTGACCCACTCGGCTTTCCCTTGCAGAGGCTGGCCATCCAGTGACTCCGGGTGTTGCCAGTCGATCTGGGCCAATGTCCTTGGCCCGGCCTGCTGCATCTTTGCCATCTGCGCCAGCCAGGCCGTTTTTTCCATTCCGCGCTGCCACTGCCAGAACGCCAGCTTGCACAAACCGGCCGTCACCACCAGAGTGAACAACAAGACGAACCAGCGTCTGTGATGCCATGGTCGTCGCTTGTCTCGTGCAGCCGAATCGCGCATATCGAGGAGGATCCCAAGATGTTGATCAAGGTCGTTCTGGTACTCATGCTGCTGCTCATCATCGGCCAGCTGTTTCACGCCCTCTGGCTGATGCTCAGTGCAGGCAATACGCAAAAGATGTCGGTACCTCTGGGCCGGCGCGTCTTCTTCTCCCTGCTGGTGGTCATCATACTGCTGCTCTCTCTCGCGATGGGCTGGCTGGAACCCAACCCGCGCCCCTACTGAGCACGGCATCAAAGCAGGTAGACAAAGACGAACAGACAGAGCCAGACCACATCGACGAAGTGCCAGTACCAGGCCGCAGCTTGGAAAGCGAAATGACGCTGTGGGGTGAAATGATCCCTCAGCATGATGCGCAGCCAGATGATGGTCAGGAAAAGGGTGCCCAGCAGCACGTGCAGTCCATGGAACCCGGTCAGAATGAAGAAGGTATTGCCATAGATGCCGGAATCCAGCCGCAGTCCGAGATCCCGATAGGCATGCAGATACTCATAGCCTTGAAACCACAGGAATGTCAGCCCGAGCACCACGGTTGCCAGCAACATCCCCTTGAGCCGCATGCGTCTGCCGTTTTCCAGACTCATGTGTGCAAACAGCAGGGTCACGGAGGAGCCAAGCAGGATCAAGGTATTGATGAGGGGGATCCCCTGCCAAGGCATGGCCTGGGTCGTGGCCCCGCCGGGCGTCTTGAGCAGGGGCCAGTGAGCGGTGAAATCCGGCCACAGCAGCTGGCCCGTCATCACCCTGTGGCCCGCACCATCCAGCCAGGGCACCGCAAGCTGGCGGGCATAGAACAGCACTCCGAAAAAAGCCAGAAAGAACATCACTTCGGAGAAGATGAACCAGACCATGCCCTGCCTGAAGGATCTGTCCATCTGGGCGCTGTAGAGCCCGGTCATGGACTCCCGGATGATGTGACGGAACCAGCCAAACAACATGAATGCCAGCAGGGCGACACCGGCCATCATCAGATACCGGCCGAAACCGGTCTGCCCACTCGCCACTTCATTGACCAGATGTCCCGCCCCCAACGCCAGGAAAAACAGTGCAATGGCACCAATGATGGGCCAGCGACTCTGGTCCGGGACATAATAGGTCTGGTTCACCTTGGCCATGGTCATTTCCTCTGTGCGAGTGCCGGTGCAGGTACGGACTCCGTGATGTCATAGAGCGAGTAGGAGAGCGTGATGGTATTGATGCTGTCCGGTAGTGCCGGATCGATATAGAACTTGAGCGGCATCAGCTTGCTCTGCCCTGCCCTCAGCTCCTGGCGATTGAAGCAGAAACACTCCACTTTCTTCAGATAGGCTGCGGCGGGACCGGGAGAGACCGACGGGACCGCCTGACCCACCATGGCCCGCTCCGTGGGATTGAAGACCCGAAAGTTGACCATTTTCACCTCCCCCGGCCGCACCGACAGCCGAGCCGTTTCACCACTGAACTCCCACGGCATCCGGGTATCCGCATGAGCAAGAAACTCGATCTGGATGCTCCGCTTGCTGTCGATCACCGCCCGCTCCGTACTGGCCGCTTGATCAGACGTCTTGCCATTGAGGCCGGTGATCCGGCAGAAGACGTCATAAAGCGGCACCAGCGCAAAGGCAAAACCAAACATGACGAGCACGACCAGAGCCAGTTTTCTGAGCAAGGGGGCATGACTGACCTTGGTCATATGACCTCCCTAACGCTCTTCCGACCGGATATCCGGTGGAGTCTGGAAACTGTGATAGGGAGGGGGAGAAGAGAGCGTCCATTCCAGCCCCTCGGCCCCCTCCCATACCCGATCGCTCGCCTTGGCTCCGCCTCTGATGCATTTGATCACACCCCAGACAAACAGCAGCTGGGACAGGCCGAAGGCAAAGCCCCCCAGGCTGATCAGCATGTTGAAGTCGGCAAATTGCAGGGCGTAATCGGGAATGCGGCGAGGCATGCCCGCCAGCCCGACAAAATGCATGGGGAAAAACAGCACATTGACCGAGACGAGCGAACACCAGAAGTGCCATTGGCCGAGCCGCTCGTCATACATGTGCCCCGTCCATTTCGGCAACCAGTAGTAGGCCGCAGCCAGGATCGAGAAGACGGCACCGGTCACCAGCACATAGTGGAAATGGGCCACTACGAAATAGGTGTCGTGATACTGAAAATCAGCTGGCGTCATGGCCAGCATCAGCCCGGAGAAACCGCCAATGGTGAACAGGGTGATGAAGGCGATGGCAAACAGCATGGGGGTCTCGAATGTCAGAGAACCACGCCACATGGTAGCAAGCCAGTTGAATACCTTTACCCCTGTCGGCACCGCGATCAACATGGTGGTGTACATGAAGAACAGCTCCGCCACCACGGGCAATCCGGTGGTGAACATGTGGTGAGCCCAGACCATGAAGGAGAGCAAGGCGATGCTGCTGGTGGCATAGACCATGGAGCGATAACCGAACAGCTTCTTGCGGGAGAAGGTCGGAATGATGCTGGAGACGATGCCGAAAGCCGGCAATATCATGATGTAGACTTCCGGGTGCCCGAAGAACCAGAAAATGTGCTGAAACAAGACAGGATCCCCCCCACCGGCCGCATCGAAGAAACTGGTCCCGAAATACTTGTCCGTCAGCACCATGGTCACCGCAGCCGCCAGCACCGGCATGACAGCGATGAGCAGAAACGCCGTGATGAGCCAGGTCCAGACAAACAGCGGCATCTGCATCCAGCCCATGCCCGGCGCCCGCAGGTTGAAGATGGTCACGATGACGTTGATGGCCCCCATGATGGAGGAGATCCCCATGATGTGAATGGCAAAGACGAACAGGGCCGTGCTGTTGCCGCTGTACTGGGTGGACAGGGGGGCATAGAAGGTCCAGCCAGAACTGGGGCCGCCTCCCTCCATAAACAGGCTCGACAGGAGGATGAGGAAAGCAAACGGCAGGATCCAGAAGCTCCAGTTGTTCATGCGGGGCAGCGCCATGTCAGGAGCCCCAATCATGATGGGGATCAGCCAGTTGGCGAGGCCGGTGAAGGCGGGCATGACGGCACCAAAGACCATGATAAGGCCGTGTACCGTGGTCATCTGGTTGAAAAACAGGGGTTCCACCAGTTGCAGTCCGGGCTGGAACAGTTCTGCCCGGATCACCATGGCCATGGCGCCACCGGTAAAGAACATGGTGAGAGCAAAGCACAGATACAGGGTACCGATGTCCTTGTGATTGGTGGTGTAGAGCCAGCGCCTCAGACCGGCCGCTGGCTGGTGGACATGTTCGCTGTGCGGGGTATCCGTGATTCCATCACTCATGCCGACGCCTCACTTGTCCTTGTCCGGATTGGCCGGGTTGAGAAGGGACTGCACCTCGGCTGGCTGCACAAGGTCGCCGGTCTTGTTATCCCAGGCATTGCGTTCATAGGTGATGACGGCGGCCAGTTCCTGCGCCGTCAACTGTTTGCCAAAAGGCTGCATCGCCGTGCCGCTCTTGCCATGCAGGACGATGTCCAGATGCTGGGCCCGATGTTCCGCCTGTGTGGTCACCTTGCTGCCATTGAGCGCCGGGAAGATGCCGGGCAATCCGGTACCCGCGGGCTGATGACAGGCAGCGCAGTGCCCCAGATAGACTTTCTCCCCCTGTGCCATGGCTTGTGGCAACGTCATGGTCTCCGCTGCCTGCGCCTGTTGCTGTGCCTTGGCAGTTGCCTGCTCGTCTCCCTTTCTGGCAATCCACTTCTCGAACTCCTCTGCGGATTTGGCCACCACAACCACAGGCATGAAACCGTGATCCTTTCCGCACAGCTCGGCGCACTGCCCACGATAGGTGCCCGGCTTGTCGATCCGGGTCCAGGACTCGTTGATGTAGCCAGGATTGGCGTCTTTTTTCACGGCGAAGGCGGGAACCCACCAGGAGTGAATGACATCGTCCGAGGTCATCAGGAAACGGATCTTCTTGCCGACCGGCAATACCAGAGGGTTATCCACCTCCAGCAGATAATTGCCGCCCTTGGGGGAATCACCGGAGATCTGCTGTTTGCTGGTCGCCAGCAGGGAATAAAACGCCACTGGATACTCTAGGTATTTGTAATGCCATTTCCATTGCGAGCCCGTGACGAGGACGGTGAGATCGGCCTTGGAGGTATCCTCCATCTTCAACAGGGTCGAGGTTGCCGGTGCCGCCATCGCGATCAGTATCAACACGGGGATGGCCGTCCACAGCAACTCGATGCGGGTGCTTTCGTGAAACTGGGCGGCTTTGGCACCGCGCGATTTTCGATGGTGCACGATGGACCAGAACATGATGCCGAAGACGAGCAGACCGATGACGCAACAGATATAGAAAATCGTCATGTGCAGGTCATAGACCTGCTGGCTGATGGCGGTCGCCCCGCGCGTCATGTTGAACCGGATCTCATTGGCAAAGGCACTGCTGCTGATGAACCACATCATCATTCCGGCACCTGCCTGAGCTGCATCGTTTCTCACATTGCACTCCCTGTGCACGTTGGAGAAGATGGCCTGCGTTCAATGAACTCAACACTAACCATCTGAAAATAATGCATTTATTAAAATTCATTTCACATTCAAGTATTAGTCCATATTCAGAAAAAACCAAAATGCAGACAGCCTGACCAGGCTCATCAGAGCAGTGGCAATGGGCAAAACGCGAGCAGGGAAGAGGGAGAAACGGGTCCCGGGGTGGCCACGTCTTGAACGGAGAGAGCTTCAGCCATGGTGGGTCGAATCGATGTGCAGAACCCGGAGGGTCCATTGGTTCCTCCCGGGCTCCGTGGTTTTCTGCCGTGCCAGAGGCGGGGTCAGCCCGCTGGGGCTTGCTGAGCCAGCAGTCTGGCCAGCAGGGAGCGCAATGCTTTTATCAGGGCGGGTTTGCCCGCGACACCCTGTCGGGCAGCCAGCTCTGACCAGGGCACATATTGCCAGATGGTGGCGATCAGCAACCGTCGTTCATCCTGACTCAACGCATCCAGCATCATCACTTGCCGAAGCAGCCAGCGTTGCAGTGTCGCCTGGCACAACTCGAATGGCTTGTGATGGTGGGCAAAGCAATCGAGTTCCCGATGCTCGAATTCATCCAGATCCGGCACATGAGTGACAGGTCCGCCTCTGAGGGATAGCCAGACCAGTTCGGTATCCAGCCTCTTGAGTTCACCCGCCAGCAGGGCCGGCAACTGGCTCATGAAACGCTGTCGCCATTGCGCCAGCTCGGCGTGATATTCCGATTGCAACGGCATCAGCAGCAAAGCTGCATGACTGCCGCTGGCCGCATCGCGCTGCAGACCAAGACGCAGCACCTTCAATCCCGCCTTGAGCCAGAATGGCAGCAGATCTGGACTGGCGGAGAAGGCAGATCCCAGATAATCGACCCCTAATGCCTGATAATGTGATACCAGCTTGTCCAGCAACCGGGACCCCAGCCCGAGACGATGAAGGGCAGGATGGATGGCGATGCGCATCACCCTGGCATAAGAGCGCTCCCCCGCCGTCACGAAACCGGCGTGGGCCAGCAGCGACTGGGGCAGCAGATGTCCACGAGGGCGCCTTCGTCCGGCCCAGATCGCATGCGCCAGATCAGGGGGTATATTGCCCTCCCGCGCGACCAGCGCCACCCCGAGCAACTCCTGTCCCTGCTCCATCAGATGAATGTCGAGATCCGGCCCCTCCAGCAAATACCGCAGATCACTGGGGCTGGTCTGGTAGTGAGCCAGCACGAGCAGGCCGAACACCCGATTGAGCAGCGCGTCATCACGGGCCAGCTCATCTTGTCCGACCAGGCGCCAGGTCGGTGATGTCGGGGGATGAGGTGCCGATATGTCGGCATTCAGACCAAGGAGCCGGAAGATCAGAGGCTCCAGCGGATCGCTCAGGCTCCAGCGAATGGGCTCCACCAGGCGCAGCTCCTGCCAATCCGGGGTTTGCTCATCGAGTACCCTCTTGAAGCGCAGATGAAAGCCACGCCCCGTCCCCTCATAGCCATGCTCCGTTGTAGCGAAGACAATGCGACTGTGACGGGCCAGCATGGCCTCCAGCAGTGGGGTCGGGATGGCTGCGGCCTCATCCACCAGCAACAGATCCGCCAGCACGTCTCCTTGAGCCACCCGATCAGGGGACACATAGCTCAGACCGGCCAGCCGCTCAGGCATCTCTGCCAGCGCGCGCTCTGCATGGGCAAAAAGTGTCGCCACTGTAGCGTGGGAAGGGGCAGTCACCGCTATCGTCAAGGCCGGATCCCGACTCAGCAAATCGGCGCTCGCCAGCCCCAGCACGGCGCTCTTGCCACGACCGCGATCGGCGCTCAGCACCAGGGGGCGTCGGCGATGGCCGTGCAACACGTTGTGGATGGCGGGCAGCGCACGGGCCTGATCCGCGCTTAGCGGCCGGTCCCCGTCGAGAGGCTGCCAGGTAATATCACAAGAGGCAGGCGTCAGATCTCGCGCCGGATCTTCTGCCAGCAACCGTACCAGACGGGAGATGAAACCCTGCCCGGCACGATCGGCCTCCTCTGGCTGGGCGACCAGCCTCTGACGATCAGGGTCTGGGTAGGTCGGCCATACCTCCCGCGGCGGGGTCAGCAGAAGCAAGAGCCCCCCAGCCCTCAATGTCCCCGCCAAGGCACCGAATGCATCGGGGTGAAAACCGCTGAAGGCATTGAATACCAGGGTGTCGCACTCCTGACCGAGCCGTTGAAGCGCCTTGGCGGCAGGCTGCGGAGCATGACGCTCAGGACCCTGCCCCAGCCAGAACACCGCCCCCCACAGCAAGGATTCGGCACGAACGATGCAGTCACCCTCCTCCCCTTCCAGCCAGATCAGACGCCGCTCGCCGGCATGAGCGATAGCGTGGCGCAAGGCGAGCAGCTCGGCTGACATCATGGAGCTGGGCTGGCGTCTGGCTTCACGCGGGGTTCAAACATGCGCTCCCCCATCTGGTCGATGAAGGTATGGGCCTTTTGCACCATGAAGCGCTCGGCATCCGCCGGGTTGGCAAAGAGATCGGAGCGGATGAAGCGATGGGTCTGTAATTGCCCGTCTATCTCCCTGGTGATGCGACCTGCCAGCCTGTATTGCCCCCCTTCCGCCATGGGCTCGGGATAGATGAGATAGCCCATGTATTCGATGGGCTCAACCTCGGGGCTCTGGGCGATCTCTCCCTTGAACAGGGCATTGAATAGTTTTTTGAACATGTTCGCATCCTCTCTGATAAAGGCATTCTCCCCAAGGGTGGAATCACTGGCAAGCACGGGATCTTATTACCATTCGTTCTTTGCACTACGAACCATTCTCATTTAGATTTCATCTCATTCCAGCATGAGGTCCAGATTATGTACGTGTGTTTGTGCCGCGGCATCACAGATAACCAGATCCGCAAGGCGGTACAGGCAGGCAAGACTGAGTTTCGACAGTTGAAACAGTCGCTGGAAGTCGGTGCCCAATGTGGTAAATGTGTGCGCATGGCGATGGAGATCATCGCTACCGAAATCGACAAGATGGAGTCAGAACAGGCACCGCTCTATTACGAAGTGGCGTAAAACCGCCGACTTCTCATCTTCATCTCTCCTTCTGCCCTCCAGAGGACGACTTTCCCCATCACGTTATGGTCATGTTTCTGGGCTAAGCTCTAGTGATCGTTGCCTAGGCTCGAAAACGAGGAGTAATGTCGATGAAAGGAGATCCCAAAATCATTGCCCACCTCAACAAGGTGCTGGCCAATGAGCTGGTTGCCATCAACCAATACTTCCTGCATGCCCGCATCTATGATGACTGGGGCCTCAAGGGGCTGGGGCACAAGGAGTATCACGAATCCATCGATGAGATGAAACATGCCGACGAGCTGGTCAAGCGGGTGCTGTTTCTGGAAGGGCTGCCCAACTTGCAGGATCTGGGCAAGCTGCGCATCGGTGAGACGGTGGAAGAGATGCTGCGCTGTGACTTGTCTCTGGAGATGGACGCCATCCCCGACCTGAAAGTCGCCATCACCTATGCCGAGTCTGTGCAGGACTACGTCAGCCGCGACCTGTTCCAGGAGATCCTGGAAGATGAAGAGGAGCATGTGGACTGGCTGGAAACCCAACTCGATCTCATCGCCCGTATCGGTCTGGAAAACTACCAGCAATCCCAGCTCCATGCCGAGTCATCCTGAATCGCGATGACATCAAGAGACAATCCCAACCCGCCCAGGCGGGTTTTTTCATGGCACCAGCGGCAGAGATCTTGCCCAACGATACGGTAGCCAACCTGGTTGCTGACAAGGCAGGCCAGAGGCTGTCAGGATGGCAGGCGCCGGATTGAACCGCCTCCGGGATCACAGTTACGATGCATGGGGCAGCGGCAGGCGCCGCTTTCGATTAGGATACGACCCCATTCCCATCATTTTGCTACGGATGACCTCCATGGAACTGATTGCACGCGAGATGGCGCCCCACAAACGGGTTGCCCTGGTGGCTCACGACAACATGAAAGCCCCTCTGCTGAACTGGGTGCTGCGCCGCAAGGAGGAGCTCAAGCTCCACCATCTCTATGCGACCGGCACCACGGGCACCCTGCTCGGCAAGAAGGCGCAGCTGCCCATTACCTGCCTCTTCTCCGGCCCCATGGGAGGGGATCAGCAGCTCGGCGCCCTCATCGCCGAAGGGAAGATAGACGTGATGATCTTCTTCTGGGATCCCCTCAATCCCGCCGCCCACGATCCTGACGTCAAGGCCCTGCTGCGCCTCGCGGCCGTCTGGAACATCCCGGTCGCCACCAACGAGGCGACGGCGGACTTCATCATGGACAGCCCGCACATGCAGCAGGCATTCAGCGTCCAGGTGCCCGACTACGCCGGCTACCTCAAGGCCAGAACCGAATAAGCAACGCCAGACAGCAAAGAGCCGGAACAGATGTCCGGCTCTTTTCTTTCATGGGGGGAGAAGGTCAGCGCTGGAGGCTTTTCTGCGCGAATTTTGGCCTGGCATTCATGATCTGCTCCACCTGCTCGTCGCTCATCTTGCCCCGCGACAGTCCCAGAACCTTGTAGGTCAGCAGAGGGCGCGCCGGCAGGGCGATCATCAGGGCGCGGATCTGGTTCTCGTCTTCCTTCTCTCGCGCCGGCTTGCCGTAGGCGTAGGTGAGCACGCCGGCATCCATCAGGTTTTTGACGGCGGGTTCGGTGATCGGCAGGTTTATGACGCTTTTCCGTTGCAGTACGAACTCCCGCAGCACCGCCTTCTCGTTGAAGTCGAGGAAGCCAATCATCTGGGCCAGTTGATCCTGCTGGCGGCGGGACTGCCACTCGTCACAGGCCCACTCCCAGGCGATCAGGAAGCCCTGACTGCAGAAATAGGAGATGGCGATCAACATGCCGACCCCAAGCCAGGCCGCATGAGCCGTGGCCCACTGGCTCACGGCGCCTTTCATCAATCCGGCCGGAAACAGCAGGATGATGCTGCAGCAAAGCAGCAGCCAGACCATCAGCCAGTTGAGGCGATTAAGCTGGTAAAAATGTTGGATCCACCGTTTCATCGTTCACCCTTCCCAAGTCAATGTGGACAGTAGCCAACTCGTAGCAATCGCTGTGCCAGCACAAGGATCCCCGTAAAAAGATCAGGATCCCGGACGGGAGAATCGAGGGGTTGTCACATCCTTTTACAACTTGTCGCGCGGATCATCCCCTGTTGGCCTTGCGCCTCACCGAGCCACTTGGTAAAAAGCCCGCACTGTCACTGGGGAGTAGCAACCCGCCCGAAATCCGGGCAGGGCCCATGTCAACACTCTTGGATCCACAGATCCATGGCATGGGCGGCGATAGCACCTATCGTCCTGCAAGACCTTTGGCCTCGATATGCACGCCAGCCGGGCGAGCCGTATCGGGTCCATCGGTTGTTCTGCTCGCCTGGCGGTTACTCATCATGCTGATCACCCTGCTGTTATTTCTGATCTCTGCCGTCACCATATATCTGGCCTGCGAATACTTCGTCAACGGCATCGAATGGACCGGCCATCATTTCAAACTGTCCCAAAGCGCCACCGGTTCTCTGCTGGCTGCCCTCGGCACGGCCCTGCCCGAATGCATCGTCACCCTGACCGCGCTGCTGATGGGGGATGCCCCCGCCCAGCAGCAGATAGGCATAGGTGCGGCCCTCGGCGGCCCGCTGGTGCTGGCTACCATAGGCTATGCTGCCGTCGGCGTGACCCTGCTGCTGTGCATGAGCCGGGAGCACAGAGCCATCAATGGCGAGGTGCAGCGGGAGATAGGCCGCGATCAGGCCTGGTTTGCCGGCATCTTCCTGTTGGCCGTGCTGTTTGGCATGGTGGCCTTCACCGGTAAAACCTGGCTGGCCCCCCTGTTCGTGTTGATGTACCTCCTCTATGTGCGACGTGAGCTGCAACAGACCGACAGCCACGATGCGGAATTGCCCTCCCCCCTCATGCTGGATCCGCACGCCAGGATCCCGGCGCTCGGCAAGGTGCTGCTGCAAACCCTGGTGGCGCTCGGTGTGGTGGCGCTGGCGGCCCAGCTGTTCGTTCACCAGCTGGAGAACATGGGCGAGCTGTTCGGTCTCTCTCCGGTGCTGGCGGCCCTGCTGCTGAGCCCGGTGGCCACCGAAATGCCCGAGCTGATGAACGTGCTCATCTGGGTGCGGCAGGGCAAACACCGGCTGGCGCTGGCCAATATCTCCGGCGCCATGATGATCCAGGGCACCATTCCCAAGGCGTTCTGCCTGCTGTTCACCCCCTGGCTGCTGGACAGCACCATGATGGCCTCCTCGCTGGTGACGCTGCTGGCGGTCACGCTGCTGTGGTGGGGGTTCAGTCGGGAGCGGATGACGGCGGGCAGGCTCGCCCTGGTGGGACTGGTTTACCTGGGTTTCTGCGGCTGGCTGATGATGAGCTGAGGGCCGGCCTCTGCCTCTGGCGCAACAAGAAAGGGCAGGATCCCATCCTGCCCTTCATCTCACGGGGTAGTGTCAATCAGACCGAGCCGAGGTCTTAGAACTGCTGGAACCAGCGCTGGATCTGGGCCGGATCCTTGCTCTGGGTCAGGGCGAGCATCAGCAGCACCCGCGCTTTCTGCGGGTTGAGGGTCTCGGCGGCGACGAAGCCGTACTTGGCGTCGTCGATCTCCGCATCCAGGGTGGTAGAGCCGGTCGGCACGCGGGCGGAACGCACCACGCGAATGCCGTCCTTGCTCGCCTTGGCCAGGGTGTCGAACAGGGTGTGGTAGAGGTTGCCGTTGCCCACCCCGGCGCTGACGATGCCGTCAAACTTGGCATCCACCAGGGCCTTGGCCGGCAGGTCCGAGGCGTTGGCGTAGCTGTAGACGATGCCGACCTGGGGCAGCTTGTCGAGCTTGCTCACGTCGAACGGGGTCTTGCTGGTATGCAGACGGGCCGGGCTGCGCTGGTAGTCGATCTTGCCGTTGTGGATGTAGCCGAGCGGGCCGAAGTTGGGGGAGGCGAAGGTCTGCACTCCTGTGGTGTTGGTCTTGGTGACGTCGCGGGCATCCAGCACGGTGTCGTTCATCGCCACCATGACGCCACGTCCCTTTGAGGCGGGGTCGGAGGCAGTCACCACGGCGTTGTAGAGGTTCATGGGGCCGTCGGCGCTCATGGCGGTGGAGGGGCGCATGGCGCCCACCAGCACCACCGGCTTGTCGCTCTTGACGGTCAGATTGAGGAAGTAGGCGGTCTCCTCCATGGTGTCGGTGCCATGGGTGATGACGATGCCGTCCACGTCATCCCTGGCCAGCAGCGCGTTGACGCGCTTGGCGAGCGTGAGCCACACCTCGTCGTTCATGTCCTGGGAGCCGATCTTGACCACCTGCTCACCCTGCACGTCGGCCACGTTTTTCATCTCGGGCACGGCGGCGATCAGCGTCTCGATGGCCACCTTGCCGGCCTCGTAGTTGGACTGTGTGGCAGACTGGCCCGCCCCGGCGATGGTGCCGCCGGTGGCCAGAATGTGCACGCTGGGCAGCGCCATGGCCATGGGGGAGAGGGTCAGGCCGAGTACGGCGGCGATCAGGGTCTTGCGAATGGGAAGGGTCATGCTGCAATCCTTTTGGATGAGGGAATTGCAGCATTTTTATTCTTTTTAAACGGGATTTAAGTGATCATTCTCACCAATAAAAAGAAGTAAACAGAATATTAGTCTGATTTATACCAATTAAGTGATAATTCACTCTACCTGAAAGCCTCTCGCCTCGATCAGAGCGATCAACTCGGCTTTGCTCAGCTCGCTCTCGATGACGGCCTGGCGGCTGGCAAAGTCGACCGTGGCGGTGCGAACTGACGGCTGGGCCAGCAGGGCCTTTTGCAGGCTGGCAGCGCAACCGCCGCAGGACATGCCGGTAACGGTGAGTTCGATGGTCATGGGCTCTCTCCTCTGTCGATGTGACATCAGCCTAAAGCTGCCGCCTCCGGCAAGGTCAAGGGTGAATGCCGATCCCGTCAACCCCGGGTCGTGCATCATGGCGGCGCCCCATCACCCCATCAGTCCCAGGTAGTTCATCAGGGCGGCCCCCAGGCTGGTGGTGACGAGCGAGCCCAGGGTGGTGGTGGCGATGATGTTGGCCGCGAGGGCACTGTCACCGCCCATGGCGCGGGTCATCACATAGCTGGCGGCGGCGGTGGGGGTTGAGCTGATGAGAAACAGGATGCCGAGGGCCTGCGGGCTGAAGCCGAGCGCCCAGGCCCCCAGCACCAGCAGCACGGGGATGCAGCACAACCGGTTGACCGTGGCCCAGCCGGTCAGCATGGCGCCGCCGCGCAGGGCCTTGAGGTTGAGGCTGGCGCCGGTGCACAGCAGGGCCAGCGGCAGGGTCATGTTGGCGAAATAGTTGCCCGTGGTGATGACCAGCTGGGGCAGTTCGATGCCGAGCAGACCGAAGGGCAGGGCCGCCAGAATGGCGATGATGAGGGGGTTTTTGACGATCCCCTTGAGTATGGGGGCGAGCCCCTTTCCGCCCCCCAGGCTGCGGGTCAGGGTGATCACCGCGAGCACGTTGTAGAGCACAGTGATGGAGCCCACCAGCAGGGCGGCGGCCCCTATCCCCTCCGGGCCGTAGGCGTTTTGCACATAGGCCAGCCCCATGATCCCCATGTTGCCGCGAAAGCTGCCCTGCACGAAGATGCCCCGCAATTTCTGCTCGCTGATGAAGCGGGCCGCCAGCACCTCCAGCACCAGGAAACCGGCGAGGGTGCCGAGCAGGCCGTAGAGGATGAGCCAGGGGCTCGGCATGGTGGAAAAATCGGTGCGCACCATGCTGAGAAACAAGAGCGCTGGCAGGGTGACCTGGAACACCAGACGGGAGGCGGACTCGACGAAGCTGTCGGGCAAGAGACCCAGCCGCTTGAGCCAGATGCCGAGTACCAGCACCAGACAGATGGGGCCCGTGATGGAGAGAGAGAAGTGCAGACTTGCCAACAGATCCATGATGCGCGTCCTGTGCAGCGGCGAAGAAAGTCGCCTGGGAAAGGGCATTCTAACGCCATGGGCTTGTATTCACAGGAGTTAATCACAACAATGTCTGCATCCCGGTTGTCGCCCTCCCCTGTCACGGATCCCCCATGGAAAAGAAACTGACCATCCTCGATATCGCTCGCCTCAGCGGGGTCGGCAAGTCGACCGTCTCCCGGGTGCTCAATCAGGATCCCAAGGTCAATGCCCAGACCAGGGCCAGGGTCGAATCGGTGATCGCCCAGCACGGTTTCGTGCCGAGCAAATCGGCGCGGGCCATGCGCAGCCAGAGCCAGCAGGTGGTCGGCATCGTGGTGTCGCGCCTCGACTCCAGCTCCGAGAACCAGGCGGTGCGCGGCATGCTGGAGACCCTCTACCAGCGTGGCTACGACGCCGTGCTGATGGAGAGCAAGTTCTCCCCCACCAAGGTGAGCGAGCACCTGGCGGTGCTGGAGCGGCGCGGGGTGGACGGCATCATCCTGTTTGCCTTCAACGATCTGGACTATGCCGCCATGGCGCCGCTCAGGGAGAAACTGGTGCTGATGGCCCGCGAGCGCCCCGGCTTCTCGTCGGTCTGCTTCGACGATGACGGGGCGGTGCGCGCCGTGCTCGCCCACCTCGGGGAGCGTGGCCTAACCGAGGTCGCCTATCTCGGGGTGGAACGCAGCGATCTCACCACGGGGCTGCGTCGGCATCAGGCTTACCTCGACTACTGTCGGGAACAGGGGCGCACGCCCCGCAGCGCCCTCGGGGATCTCGGTCTGCAAAGCGGCTATCGGCTCGCGGCCGAGCTGCTCACCCCCACCACCCAGGCCATGGTCTGTGCCAGCGACACCCTGGCCATCGGCGCCGCCAAATACCTGCAGGAGCAGGGTCGCACCGACATCCTGGTGAGCGGCCTTGGCAGCAATCCCATGCTGACTTTCCTCTTTGCCAACACCCTCAGCCTGGATTTCGGCTACAAGGATGCCGGTATACTGGCCGCCAGACAGCTGCTCGATCAGATTGAAGAGGGGCAGCCCCCCAAAGCTACCATCGCCCCCTGTCAGCCCCTGTAGTCTATCTTTTCCTCCATTCCCGGCGTTTTGCGCTTTTTGTGACCAGCGCCACGAATTGGGAACGTTCCCATTGCCGATGCCAGCCACTGGCTTCATGCTGATTGGGAACGATACCAATAAACGGGCGGTCCTTGGCCAGCCGGTAAAGACACGACCATTATTCATGGAGTCACAGAGGGAAGGCTCATGTCAAAAGTCAACACACAGCATCTGGCGCAGCTGATCGAGCGGATCGGCGGCAAAGAGAACATCACCACTGTCAGCCACTGCCTGACCCGGCTCAGGTTCGTGCTGGCCGATCCGGCCAAGGCCGATCCCAAGGCCATCGAGACCATCCCTTCGGTGAAGGGAAGCTTCACCCAGGGCGGCCAGTTCCAGGTGGTGATCGGCAACGAGGTGGATCAGTGGTACAAGGCGCTCACCCAGGAGATCGGCGTGAGCGGTGGCAGCAAGGAGGCCGCCAAACAGGCCGCCCGCCACAACATGAACCCGTTGGAGCGCGGCATCTCCCACCTGGCGGAGATCTTCGTCCCCCTGCTGCCCGCCATCATCACCGGTGGTCTGATCCTGGGCTTTCGCAACGTCATCGGCGATATCAAGATGTTCGACGACGGCACCCACACCCTCACCGAGATCAGCCAGTTCTGGGCCCAGGTGCACGCCTTCCTCTGGCTGCTGGGTGAAGCCATCTTCCACTTCCTGCCGGTGGGTGTCTGCTGGTCTGCGGTGAAGAAGATGGGCGGCTCCGAGATCCTCGGCATCGTGCTGGGTGTCACACTGGTGTCGCCGCAACTGATGAACGCCTATGGCATCGGCCAGCAGACCCCGGAAGTGTGGGACTTCGGCCTCTTCGTCATCCAGAAGGTGGGGTATCAGGCCCAGGTCATTCCGGCCCTGCTGGCGGGTGTCTTCCTCGCCTGGGTGGAAACCAGCCTCAAGCGCATCATCCCGGCCTATCTCTACCTGGTGATTGTGCCCTTCATCTCCCTGCTGCTGGCGGTGATCGTGGCACACGCCCTGATCGGTCCGTTCGGCCGCTGGATTGGTGACGGCGTCGGCTTTGCCGCCAAGGCGGCCATGACGGGTTCGTTTGCCCCCATCGGCGCCGCCCTGTTCGGCTTCCTCTATGCGCCCCTGGTCATCACCGGCATCCACCACACCACCAACGCGGTGGACCTGCAACTGATGCAGAGCATGGGCGGCACCCCCATCTGGCCGCTGATCGCCCTCTCCAACATCGCCCAGGCGTCTGCGGTCGTCGGCATCATCCTGATCAGCCGCAAGGAGAACGAGCGGGAGATCTCGGTCCCAGCCGCCATCTCCGCCTATCTCGGGGTGACCGAGCCGGCCATGTACGGCATCAACCTCAAGTACAAGTTCCCCATGCTGTGCGCCATGGTGGGCTCAAGCTGTGCGGCTCTCATCTGCGGCTTCGCCGGGGTGATGGCCAACGGCATCGGGGTGGGCGGCCTGCCGGGCATCCTCTCCATCCAGCCGCAATACTGGGGCATCTACGCCATCGCCATGCTGGTGGCCATCGTGGTCCCCGCCCTGCTGACGCTGCTGGTCTACAAGCGCCAGCAGGCTGCCGGCAAGCTGGATCTGGCCACGGCCTGATCCACACAACCTCGGCGGAGCCCTGGCTCCGCCTTTTATCGTTGCCCTGTTCCAACTAATCCGGTTTCAACCAATGAGCGAACCAACCATGACACAGACACCCTGGTGGCAAAGCGCCGTGATTTACCAGATCTACCCCAAAAGCTTTCAGGATTCCGGCGCCCGTGGCACCGGTGATCTCAAGGGGATCATGGCCCGCCTCGACTACCTCAAGACGCTGGGGGTCGATGCCCTCTGGCTGACCCCGGTCTACGTCTCCCCCCAGGTGGACAACGGCTACGACATCGCCGATTACCTCAACATAGATCCCGCCTACGGCACCATGACCGACTTCGAGGCCCTGCTGGGCGCCGCCCATGCGCGCGGCATCCGCATCGTGATGGACATAGTGGTGAATCACACCTCCACCGAGCACGCCTGGTTCAAGTCGGCGCTGGGAGACAAGAACAGCCCCTATCGCGACTATTACATCTGGAAAGATCCGGTGGACGGCGGCGTGCCCAACAACTGGCAATCCAAGTTTGGCGGCAGCGCCTGGGAGCTGGACCCGGCCACCGGCCAGTACTACCTGCACCTCTTTGCCCGCGAGCAGGCGGATCTCAACTGGGAGAACCCGGCCGTGCGCGCCGAGGTGAAGAAGATCATCCATTTCTGGGCGAAGAAAGGGGTCGACGGTTTCCGCCTCGACGTCATCAACCTCATCTCCAAGGATCAGGCATTCCCTGACGACGAGGTGGGGGATGGCCGCCGCTTCTACACCGACGGGCCGCGCATCCACGAATTTTTGCAGGATGTGAGCCGCGACGTCTTCGCCCCCGTGGGGGCCATGACGGTGGGCGAGATGTCTTCCACCAGCCTGGAACACTGCCAGCGCTATGGCGCGCTGGATGGTTCCGAGCTCTCCATGGTGTTCAACTTCCATCACCTCAAGGTGGATTACCCGGGCGGCGACAAGTGGACCAAGGCCCCGTTCGATTTCCTCGAACTCAAGCGCATCTTCAACCACTGGCAGAGCGGTATGCATGGCAAGGGGTGGTCGGCGCTCTTCTGGTGCAACCACGATCAGCCGCGCATCGTCTCCCGTTTCGGCGATGAGGACGAGCATAGGGTGGTCGCCGCCAAGATGCTGGCCAGCACGCTGCACGGCCTGCAAGGCACCCCCTACATCTATCAGGGGGAGGAGATCGGCATGACCAACCCCGGCTATCAGCACATCGACGACTATCAGGATGTGGAGAGCCGCAACATCTTCGCCATCAAGCAGGCGGAAGGGATGAGCGAGGCCGAGATCCTCGCCATTCTCGGCGCCAAGTCCCGGGACAACTCGCGCACCCCGATGCAGTGGAGTGCCGCCCCCAACGCCGGTTTCACCAGCGGGACGCCCTGGCTCAAGCCAGCCGCCAACTACCCCGAGATCAACGCCGAGGCGGCGCTCGCCGACCAGCACTCGGTGTTCTGGCACTATCGGGATCTCATCGCCCTTCGCAAGGCGCACCCCATCTTCACTCAGGGGGATTATCAGGAGCTGCTGACCGGGCACCCGCAGATCTGGGCCTATGCCCGCCGCGCCCACGGTCAGACCCTGCTGGTGGTGAGCAACTTCTACGGCGAGCCGGTGGAGTTTGCCCTGCCTGCCGAGCTGCAAAGCGGGGAGGGGCGACTGCTGCTTGGCAACTACCCGGATAGCCCGGCCCGCCCGCAATCCTGCAAGCTGCGCCCTTACGAATCCCTGATCTGGCTGATGGAGCAATGATGACTGACGCAACAACAGTGCAGCGGCCCGCCGTGCGTGGCCCCGAGTGGCAGAAGATGGTGGCGGGAGCGCCCTATGATGCAGGGGACCCCGAACTGCGGGCTGCGCGGGAGCAGTGCCGCGCCCTGCTGGGAGAACTGAACCGGGAGCGAACCGATGCCCCTGGCTGGGATGAGCGCCTCACCCGCCTGCTGGGTGGCCGCGCAGAACGCTGTTTCATCACGCCCCCCTTCTTCTGCGACTATGGCGCCAACATCTTTGTCGGCGAGAATTTCTACGCCAATTTCAACTGCACCATCCTGGATGTGTGCGAGGTACACATAGGCGACAACGTGCTGCTGGCCCCCGGAGTGCAGATCTACACCGCTACCCACCCGGTGGCGGTAGCGCCGCGCATCAAGGGGGTGGAGTTCGGCAAGCCGGTGCGTATCGGCAACAACGTCTGGATTGGGGGCAGCGTCGTCATCTGCCCGGGCGTCACCATAGGGGACAACAGCGTCATCGGGGCGGGGTCCGTTGTCACCAAAGACATTCCGGCAGGCGTGGTGGCGGTCGGCAATCCCTGCCGGGTCTTGCGCCCCATGACGGCAGAGGAGCTGGCGCCCGGAGAACCTGGCTGACACAGAAGGGGCAGGCCGTACCTGCCCCTGTTCGTTTCCCTGACGGCGCTCCCGCAATGCCGGCAAGGCTTCGGCGCAACCCCCTCTTTACCCGGGCAGCAAGGCGCCGCAACGCTTGTGCTGTCCCATGACCACCAGAGTCTTGAAACTGCGTACCTGATCCCTGGCATGGAGCACCCGACGGGTGAACTGCTCGTAACTTTGCATGTCCCTGGCGGCTACTTGCAGCACGAAGTCCTGCTCCCCCGTCACATACCAGAGATCCATCACCTCGGGTTCCCGCTGCAGGCTGGCGATCATCTCATCGACGATGCGGCCATGATCCCGCTCCAGGGTCACCAGCACCAGCATGGTGATGGGCCAGCCCATGGTGGACGATGCCACCAGCGCCACTTCCCGCTCGATGAGACCGGACTCCCGCAAGGCGCGGACGCGGCGGTAGCAAGCTGGGGCGGAAAGACCGACCCTGTGGGCCAGCTCCGGCGTGGGCAGACGGGCATCCTGTTGCAGCTCGGCGAGGATGAGCAGATCAAATTTGTCGGTCATGGGGTTCATTAGATAAAAATTATCGCACAAGGCCAGTATTAGACCGGTTTTACCCAAGTCTCCAGATATATTTTACTGCCCATCGTCCTGCCCGGTATGAACACCATGCAACCCAATCCCAATGCCCTCTCCTCTCTTCTGGCCGTCCTGCTCGCCATGTTGTCGATCACCCTCGGCGCCTCCCTGGCCAAATCCCTGTTTCCCCTGCTCGGAGCCGCAGGCACGACCCTGTTCCGGCTGGGGTGCGCCGCCCTCCTTCTCTCCCTGGTGTTTCGCATCTGGCGTGCCCCCCTCGACCGACGCACCCTGCTGGGCGCCATCCCCTACGGCCTGTCGCTTGGGGCCATGAACCTGCTCTTCTATCTCGCCATCGCACGCATTCCCCTCGGCGTTGCCCTGGCCATCGAGTTCATCGGCCCCCTGACGGTGGCCCTGCTCTCCTCACGCCACCGGGCAGACTTCATCTGGCTGATACTGGCCATCGCCGGGCTGCTGCTGCTCTTGCCCCTGCGGGCAACACAGCAGGCCATCGATCCCCTGGGTGCCACACTGGCTCTCGGGGCTGGCCTCTTCTGGGGACTCTATATGCTCACCGGAAAGCGGGCAGGAGCCTTGCTGGGCGCACAGGCTCCGGCGCTGGGCATGTGGGTGGGCACCCTGCTGGTATTGCCCTTCGGGCTTGAGGGTGCGATCGAGGCGTCATTCACCGTCCCCGTGATCCTCACCATCATCGGGGTGGGGCTGCTCTCGAGCGCCATCCCCTACTCTCTCGAGATGTTTGCCCTGCGCCGCCTTCCCCTCAAGAGCTACGGCATTCTCACCAGCGGTGAACCGGCCATGGGAGCCTTGATGGGACTGGTATGGCTGGGCGAACAATTGCCCCCGTCCCAATGGCTCGGGATAGCCGCCATCATCGCC
The DNA here is from genome assembly GCF_050252055.1 of Aeromonas sp. Lineage (NCBI taxonomy): Bacteria > Pseudomonadati > Pseudomonadota > Gammaproteobacteria > Aeromonadales > Aeromonadaceae > Aeromonas > Aeromonas sp. The sequence continues at coordinate 257,195 of NZ_JBFWLQ010000004.1, forward strand.
GCCTCCATGGGCACCACCTGGCAGACGGGTCGTCGACAAGCCGGCTCCGCCTGAACCAAAAAAAATCGGGGCCGGCGATGACCGGCCCCGGGGATGGTACGAGCGCGTCAGGACGAGTAGTCGTAACAGCGTTTGAGCTCGCCGAAGTCATAGAAGAAGCTGCCCACAGCAATGGGGGCGCAACCTGCCTTGAAGGCGAGCTCCTTCTCGTTGTAAAGCATCTTCACCAGCACCCGGCCGGCCTCGTTGCGGTAGACATCCCACTGGATGTTGGCCGCATAGGGAGAGACCCAGCCGCCACGCCATTCGTTGTTTTCCTGGCTCATCAGCATGCCGGGCTGGGCGCTCTGGCGGCTCCCTTCCAGCTTCATCAGGGCCGCCAGCGGGATCAGGGTCTCCGCATGGGCGAAGCGCAGCTTGGCGACATGCTCGCCCGCCTCTTCCACCACCTGGGTCTGTACCTCGTTGAAGAGGCCGTCAAGCAGGGGCTGGGCCACGGCGTAGGTGGCGCTCTGGCTGGCAAGACTCGGCCCCTTCTCGTAGAAGTCCTCGGCATCGGAAAGGTAGGAGAACCAGGCAGACTCCTCTGGCGTGATGAACTGCTCGAGATCCCAGGACCCGCCTTGTGCCTGCGCCTCCCGGATCATCCCCGGGCCGATGATGAAGAGGTTGTAGAGCATGAGGGCGGCGTCCACCTCGTCGCGCACATGGGTCTTGCCGCCGTCTTCCGGATTCACCGCCACGTAATCCACCCCGGCGGCCAGCTCGTCGACGAAGGCCTTGCTGTAGAGACGCTCGAGCATCTCGCGGGCCATCACCCGGGTCCTGGGCAGGGCCTTGAGCGCATCGAGGGCCTCGGTCAGCTCGGGAGCGGGAGCCACCCCGTTGTCTTCGTCCCCGACAAAGGCCTGATAGGCCTGGAAGGTGGGCAGATACCGGGTGTACTCCCCCTGCGGCTCGGTCTTGTGGAAGTAGAGCTCGAACTTGTTGCGCAGCCCCTTGTCGATCTCGGAAGGGTTCTCCTGGCTTACGTAACAGTCGGGGCTGTCGGTCACCAGAGAGACCCGTTTGGCCAGGCTCTGCATGAAGAAGTAGGCGCTTTCGTTGGCGCGATCCTTGCCCGATGTCTCGACCTTTAGGCAGAGGGGAGTCGATTCAGTGGCCAGCAGGGTGGGCAGCCGTTCGGCGAGCCGGGTCGCCAGGTTGGCGTGCTCCTCCTTGCCGAGCGCACTCAGCAGGCCATAGCCGAGGGTCTGGTTGGCGGCCGTGACGGCGTCCACCTTGGCGCCGAGCCGTTGGCCCAGCTCGGTCAAGGCCCCCTGCCTCGCGGCATCCTCCCACACCAGCTTGGTCAGCACATCATATTTGGGGCTGGACAGCGAGCGGGAGCCATGGCGTGCCACCAGTTCGGTGAAGACGGGACTAAAGCCTTCAGGGGCAACCTCATAGCTATTCATTGCCTGACGGGCGGCATAGACCGCCTTGGTGCTGTATTGATAGTCGCCGACGGCAGGCGAGGAGGAGTCGTTGCCCGAATTGCAGCCGCTCAGCAGGGTGGCCGCCACGCAGGCGGCAAGGGAAGAGACGCGAAACATAGCCATCCTTGAAGCAGTTTTAAAATGAAACCGCACAGTACGCACCGGATGTGACAATCCGGTGTCAGGTCTGGGACATGCACCTCTCTCCGGAAGGGTGACTCCCCTCCAACCCGTCTATGTCCCCCCCCACAAAACATCATTCATATTTTTTGAACGTGTAGGCCAGTTTATCTCGCTAACAATGACCGGGTGAGGCGCTTAATATTCATGCATCGCTTAGGCAGGAGCGCCAAGCCGCAAAACAACTGGTCGTTCATGGCAGTCCCCCATACATATGGGCGACAAACCTCCGTGACAAAACAACACACCATTTGAATGACCTCTTGCAAGGATGCATTGATGCAGGCCTGTCAGGCCTTGCCAATGACATAAAAACCAAGAGAGTGAATGAACATGAAAAACGTGATCAAGATGCTGGCCGTTGCAGGCCTGATGAGTGCCGGTGTTGCCCAGGCTTCCGTCCCCGCCGACTTCAACGCCACCCCGGGTGTGCTGTTCGTGAACTGGCATGCCAGCGCCGCCATGGCCGGCAAGGCCAACCCCATGCTGGAGGTGCGCGATGAATCCGGTGATCTGGTAGCCTCCGTCCACGCCAACCTGATGGGTACCCAACAGGTACAGATCCCGAGCCGCGCCCAGGGCAACCTGACCGTCAGCCTCGGCGATCAGAGCAGCGATTACCGCATCCCGTTCGGCATCGGCAGCGGCAATCCCCGCTGATCAACGCAGACGACGTCCCTCCCTGGTCTAGACACGCCGACCAGGCGAGAGATCAACGACAAGGGCGCCATCAAGGCGCCCTTGTCGTCGTTGCCGTCGGCACGCACGGCTACTGGGTGAAGACGGGACCGAAGCCGGATCCCCACAGGATGGCCGTGGCAGCCAGCACGCAGACCAGCAACACCAGGCCGACCGTCACCACTGAGCTGGCGTAGATGAATCCCTGCTCCTTGGTGATGTGCATCAGGATGGGCACGCCGATATAGAGCAGGTAGACGGAATAGGTCAGCCCGACCAAACCGATGAGCATCACGAACCAGAGATGCGGGAAGAAAGCGGAGAAGCCCACCATGAAGAGTGGCGTGGAGGTGTAGGCCGCCAGCTCCAGCGAGGTCGTGTAGCTGGGATCCGAGCCGAAGGTATGCCCCATCCAGTGCACCAGATAGGAGAGTGCCAGCACGCCGATGATAAGGGTCACGTACATGGCGACCGACAGCTTGAATGCGCTGTTGGCGGTCAGGGTGATGGGATCGCCGACCCCGATGCTCCAGCCGATGTGAACGGCGGAATAGTAGGCGCAGATGGGAGGGATAAGGGCCACGAGCAGGATGTGGGTCAGACTGTTTCTGAAGCTGTCGTGCCGCTCGTCTATGGTATGCCATTCGGTGTGGGGATGGGCATACAATCCCCATAAGTGATTCAATATCATAGCGTTATTCCTTCTCTACATCGGTGGTTGGCGGATCGATACCGGGCTTTCTCCTCTGATTGCGTCATGTCCGGGCGCTGGTGGCGCCATCGCTTGCCATGGCATGCGATGACTTTAAATAAAGTCGCTCCACCGCCGCTGCGTCAAGCAAGGTCGCCGGGACAGCCGGGAGGGATGGGAAGACAGCAGGAGGGCACCGGAAGCGGGCACTGATGGCACCCGCCGCCGGCGCTCCCGTCAATACTGCTTGGTTTTCGAGGCAAAACCCGCGAGGAAGAGACCTGTCAGGAACATGCCGCAGAAGGCTTCGATGGCCGACAGCAGTTGCAGCGGCGAGGAGGTCTGGGAGATGTCCCCATAACCCAGGGTCACGAAGGTGACGATGCTGAAATAGAGGGAGCGCCCCAGATGACCGTGGGTTGCAGACTCCGGTGCCAGGAAATAGGTCAGGGTCGCCAGCAGGATCACCCCCATCGACATCAGCAGGCTTCTGATGGGACGCTCCCCAAACCCCCAGGTGATGAAGCTGATGAACTTGCCCGCGCACTTGAGATAGCACAACAGGGAGAGCCAGCACTTCGTCATCGGACCGCTGCGCAACCAGCGCTCCCGGAACAGCTCCCGCGGGCTCGCCAGGGACTTCATCTCGTGCAGCTTCTCCTTGTAGTAGCACTCGCCGGCGTCGACGGTGTCACCCACGCTGGAGAAGAGACGCTTGGCATTGCGATAGAGTTTGCTCGCCTCGTTGTGGTCGATCCGCCCATTGTCGTTGTAGACCACCTCCACCTTGTCCAGGTTGGTGTGCTCCATGGTGGCATCGAAGTTCTTGGCGCTGACGCTGAAGTTTTTCAGCACCGCCCGGGAGGAGTGGAAGCGGATCTCCTCGCACTCTATGGTGAAGTCCTGAAAGACCCCGTCCTCCAGCGCCAGCTCCCGCTTTTTGGCCCAGGCCCTGTGGTCCCACAGCAGGGAGTCGAACAGATCGAGCCCGATCACCCCGCCATTGACCCTGACCCCCTTGGCCGAGCAGTGCCACAGATAAACCTTGGAGTTGTTGACGGCCCCATCGAGAGAGAGCTCGTCGAGACAGGTAAAATCGAGCAACCGGCCGGAGATGATGGGGCTTTTGAGGGTAACACCGCCGATGTTGAGCAGACGATGCTTGCCCAGCACCTGGGCCTCCCCCTTGTTGTTCTCCGAGACCGAAAGCAGGCTTTGCACCCGTTTCACCTCGTCATTGCCATGTTTTCCCGCCAGCCACATGCTGTAAGGCTCGAAACGGGTCTCCGAGCGGATGAGGCCGCTCTTGCGCAGGGATTCCAGTGCACTCGAGGCGCTCTCATACAGGCGGACCTTGTCGTCGCTCATGTAGACACAAAGGCTCAGCACGCAGCGGGAGCTGATGAAGCGGGCGATGCCGATCTGGAAGATCACGCTTTTTTCTATCTTCTGCTCCGCCATCCAGTCGTCGAAATGGGGCAGCGACGCCACCAGCAGCGCCCAGATACGGGGATAATCGTTCTCACGCCGCCACTCGTTGAATTGCTCGGGGGAAAGCTGCCAAAGCTCTGTTGCATTCATGCATGACCTCACTCAAGAAACCGATCCCGTTTTGCCGGGCCGGGGTGACGGCAGGCGTCGATCACGACAGGGTGATCCGGCGGGCGCAGCATAGGGACTCACCACGCCATCATACTCGGCAGACGGGCCAAGTCACTGGGAGGAAAGATTCAAGAGGAGCGCTGCGACAGCTTTGTCACCGGACAGGACGCTTTTCGAACAGCGGGAAGCGGGACATGGAAAAACGGGAAAAGAAAAAGCCCAGCATTGCTGCTGGGCTTTTGAATTGGCTCCTCCTGCTGGGCTCGAACCAGCGACCTGCGGATTAACAGTCCGTCGCTCTACCGACTGAGCTAAGGAGGAATTATTCGTGGTGCCCAGAGACGGAATCGAACCGCCGACACGGGGATTTTCAATCCCCTGCTCTACCGACTGAGCTATCTGGGCAAATGGTGCCGGCTACCGGAATCGAACTGGTGACCTACTGATTACAAGTCAGTTGCTCTACCTACTGAGCTAAGCCGGCACACTTCAAACCATTGTGCATGAACACGTTTTTATTTCATGGCACCAAAATATGGTGCCCAGAGACGGAATCGAACCGCCGACACGGGGATTTTCAATCCCCTGCTCTACCGACTGAGCTATCTGGGCGTGGGCGCTATTAAACGGATTTTAGGGCAGGTGGTCAACGGGAAATTTCACTTTTCGTCTCGTTCGTCTCTTTTTTGCGCAGCATCATCCATTTTCATCACTTCTGTTGGCGGGACCGCTCCCCGGCGCCCCCAGAGGCGGGACTCCTCCCCCTTGAGCAGGCGGGTAATGTTCTCGTGATGACGGATCAGGATGAGACAGGAGAGCAGAGAGACCGGCAACGTGTATTCCGGTTTGAGCAGATAGGTAAAGAGCGGGGTCAGCAACACGGTCACGATGGACGCCAGTGACGAATAGCCGCTCACCAGCAGCACCAGCAGCCAGGTGGTGATGACGGCGCCGCCCATGGCAAAGCCGATGGGCAGCATGGTACCGAGGGCGGTGGCGACGCCCTTGCCGCCACGGAAGTGGAAGAAGAGGGGGTACATGTGGCCCAGACAGGCGGCCACCCCGATAAAGCCGAGGTAGACGGGCTTGATCTGCAGATACCAGGCGAGGTAGACGGGGGCCATCCCCTTGAGCACGTCGAGAAGCAGTACGATCAGCGCCGCCATCCGGCCGCCGAGGCGCAACACATTGGTCGCCCCCGGGTTGTGGGAACCATGGTCACGGGGATCCGGCAGACCCGTGATGCGGGAAACCAGCACGGCACTGGACAGCGAGCCGCCCAGATAGGCCAGAATAATCATCAAAATCGTCAGGGCCGTCATCTTGGTCGTTTTTACCACGATATGAATGGGGTATGATGCGGGCCACATTCCCAGGCCCGGGCTTGCCCGAAAGCGTGTCGCCCAAACCGGCCGCCAGCGGCAATCTGCTTGCCGGGCCTGCATCCCTGCGCTGTTTTCACAGCCCATCAAGAGTAAAGAAGAAGTACTGTCATGGACAAGGTGTTTATTCGCGGACTCGAGGTTTTGACCACCATAGGGGTATATGAGTGGGAGAAGGGCATTCGCCAGAAGCTCTGTTTCGACCTCGAGATGGGGTTTGACAATCGCCCAGCCGCCGCAACCGACGATATCAATCTGGCGCTGGATTACGCCACCCTCTCTCGCAAGATCTGTGATCACGCCCAGGGCAAGATAGTGGAGCTGGTCGAGACCATGGCCGAGCAGGTCGCCGCTCTGGTGCTGGAAGACGAGCGGGTACAGTGGGTCAAGGTGACCCTGACCAAACCGGGTGCCGTGCCCAATGCGGCAGGCGTCGGGGTCGAGATCCTGCGCCATCGCACGCCGGCTGCGAGCGCCAACTGATGACCCGCATCTATATCAGTCTGGGATCCAACATCGCTCGGGAACGCCATATCCGCGCCGGCCTCGATGCCCTGCACGCCGAATTCGGCGAGTTGCAGGTCTCCCGGGTATTCGAGAGCGAGGCAGTGGGCTTCAACGGCCGCCCCTTCTACAACCTGGTGGTGGGTGCCGATACCGAGCTGCCCCTGGCGACCCTGTGCCAGCGGCTGCGCGCCATGGAGTTCGCTCACGGCCGCGAGCCGGATGCCAAGAAGTTCGCCCCCCGCACCCTGGATCTCGATCTGCTGCTCTACGGCGAGCTGGTCTGCGAGACGCCGCTGGTGCTGCCGCGCGGCGAGATCCTCACCAACGCCTTCGTGCTCTGGCCGCTGGCGGAGCTGGCTCCCACATTCCGCCACCCCATCGATGGCCGCACCATCGGTGAGCTGTGGGCAGGTTACGACAAAGCCTCCCAGCGCCTTGACCCCATTCCCTTCCACTGGAAAGCGGGCGAATTGCAGCATCACTGAACAACAAGGGCACCCTCGGGTGCCCTTGTTGATGACTCCGCTGATGATGGATAAGAAACGGTGATTGGGCCTGCGCCGGTGCAAGTGGCAGGATGACCGCCATCACAGGAGAACCCCATGCCACTCGATGCCATTCACGACTTCAACCGTCAGTTGCTCACCGACCTGCCCCACCAGCGCTTCGAGCACGAACCCATCCTCGATTACGCCACCGACGAGCGGGTCAAGGCTCGCCTCGGCTGGCAGGCCGAGTTCAGCAAGACCCTTTTCCTCAAATTCAAGGATGGTCGCTTCGCCCTGCTGCTGACCCACAGGGACGGCCGGCTCGACAGCAAGGCGGTCAAGGCGGCGCTCGGTGCCAAACCCTCCATCTGCACCGCTGACGAGATGCAGACCGAGATTGGCTGCCTGCCGGGAGCCGTCTGCCCCTTCCTGCCACGCGCCGACATCCCCCTGCTGGTGGATCCCGTGCTCATGAATCACCATGCCTTTACCTGGACGCCGGGCCACCCCGAGCAGACTTTCCTGCTGGAGACCACCCACCTGGCCGGACTGCTGGCCCGATTACCCTGCGACGTGAGCTACCTGCCCGCCCCCTGAGCCTGGGACTCAGCGCTTTTCCCGCGCCAGCTGGGCGAAGATCAGCGCCGCCAGCATGGACATCAGGCCGATGCACAGATAGGTGAGGTGGAACCCCTCCAGCCAGCGGCCACTCTCCTCGGGCTGGCCGATGGAGAAGAGTCCCAGCAGGCTGGCGGCGATGGCCACCCCCAGGCTCATGGAGAGCTGCATCACCACCGACAGCAGACCGTTGCCGCTGCTGGCGTGCTCGCTGCTGAGATCCTGCAGGGTCAGGGTGTTCATGGCGGAAAATTGCAGGGAGTTGATGGCGCCAAAGACCGCCAGCCACACCAGCAGTACGCCGTGGGGCACCTGGTTGTCGATGAAATAGAAGCTCGCGATCATGGCCCCGAGCGCCAGGGTGTTGCCGATCAGGATGCGGCGATAACCGATGCGCGGAATGAGCTTGTTCACCAGCGTCTTGGTCAGCATGGCGCCGATCACCGTGGGGATCATGGTCATCCCCGCCTTGCTCGGGGAGAAGCCGAGCCCCAGTTGCAGGAAGAGCGGGGTGAGAAACGGCATGGCGCCGCTGCCGAGGCGGGCAAACAGATTGCCCCAGATACCGATAGCGAAGGTGGACGTCTTGAACAGCGCCAGACTGAACAGGGGCTGCTCCGCCGTGGCGGCATAGAGCCAGTAGCTCGCCATGGCGGCCAGACCGAACAATACCGCAAACAGGGCCCAGCCGGTTGAGATGCTGTGCTCCCCCAGGCCTTGCAGACCGACGGATACCAGCACCATGCCGACACTGAACAGCACAAACCCCTGCCAGTCAAACCTGGCGGTGTGCTGGCGAAGGTCGGGCATGAAGTGCCAGCTCGCCACGAAGCCGAGCAGGCCCACCGGCAGGTTGATGAGGAAGACCCAGTGCCAGCTCGCCACCTCCACCAGCCAGCCCCCCAGGGCCGGGCCGATGAGGGGGCCGAGCAGACCGGGGATGGTGACGAACGACATCACCCTCAGCAGCTCATGTTTGCTGTAGACCCGCAGCACCGCCAGACGCCCGATGGGCATCAGCAAGGCCCCCCCGACCCCTTGCAACACCCGGGCGATCACCAGCATGGGCAGGGTGTTGGCGATGGCACAGGCCAGGGAACCCAGGGTAAACAGCAGGATGGCGACCAGATAGACCCGGCGGGTGCCGAATCTGTCCGCCAGCCAGCCGGAGGCAGGAATGAGCAGGGCCACCGTCAGCATGTAGGCGATGATGACGGACTGCATCTGCAGCGGACTCTCGCCCAGGGCCTCGGCCATGCTGGGCAGGGCAGTGTTGAGGATGGTGCCATCCAGGGTCTGCATGAAAAAACCGACCGCCGTCAGCCAGGGCAGCCATTTGCGCTGGGCGGGCGTCACCATCGGGGAGCTGTCAGGCATGGTTCTGTCTCTCCTCATCACATAAGAAAAGACCCGCACGAGCGCGGGTCATATCAGCATATCAGGCATCCGGCTGGCCGAGCATGGCCTTGAGGTGCTCTTCCAGGCTGGGTTCGGGGGCCTTGAGGGTCGAGAGGAACAACTGCTCTATGCCTACCCTGTCCTGGCTCTTCACGATGAACACCAGCCGGGACTGGGCCTTGCCTTCGGGCCACTCCCCCAGCGCCTGCAACGGATAGAGCTGGCCGTGCACCCCGTGGATCACCACGGGCTGGCTCTCCCCTTCCAGTTGCAATATCCCCTTGAGACGCAGCAGGGCATCGCCGTATTGCGCCTGCACCGCATCGATGGCGGCCAGCAGGCGGGAGGGCTTGAGCGGCTCGCCGATGCGCAGGGAGAAACTTTCGATATTGCCGTGCTCGAAGCGGGTGGGCGCGACCGTCCCCACCTTGGCGGCAAACGGCGTCATCTTCGGCTGCATGGGCGAAGCCAGCCCCTGTTTCGGGGATTCGGTACGCAGCCAGGCCAGCAACTGGCGCACGTCGCGCCCCGCCGCCTCGTTGTAGGCGCCGAGCTTCTCCAGCACCGCGGGCGAGAGCACCCCATTGCTGACCCGCTGGATGGGGGCTGCCGGATTGAGGGCCGCCAATTGGGCTTCCACCCGAGCAAGGGTCTCTTCGTCCACCAGGTCCCCCTTGCTCACCACCAGCAGATCCGCCAGCGCCACCTGTTTGACCGCCTCATATTGAGCGGCCAGCTGCTGCTCGATATGGCCGGCATCCACTACGGTGACGGTGCCATCGAAGCGGTAGCGCTGGGCGATAAAGCCCTCTTCCCTCAACGTGAACAGCACGGGGGCCGGATCGGCCAGACCCGTGGTCTCGATAATCAGCCGTTTGAAGGGCTTGATTTTCCGCTGGATGGCTTTCATGAAGAGCCCCTGCAGCGCCTCCACCAGGGAGCCCTGCACCGAGCAGCAGATGCAGCCGGAATCGAGCAGCACCACCTGCTCGTCCACCTGCTGTACCAGATGGTGATCCAGCCCCACGGAGCCGAACTCGTTGATGAGCACGGCGCACTCCCCGAGCTCGGGCTGCTTGACCCAGTGGTTGAGCAAGGTGGTCTTGCCGCTGCCGAGAAAACCGGTCAGCAGGGTCACGGGGATGCGGGTGTCTTGCATGTCTGTCATAGGGATGCCCCCCCTCTGATCGGCAGGAGGATGAGTAAGCGAGTGTCTTGCATATCGGTCATGTCAGATCCTTACCGGTTGGCGAACAGGTCGCCAAGCCAGCGGTTTTCGAAACGGCCATGGGGGTCAAGCTCCCGCTTCAGGGCCAGGAAGTCGTGCCAGCGCGGCAACAAGGCAGGGAAGTCGTAGAGGTCCATCGCCAGGTGCTTGCCGAAATGGGGAATGCCGCCGAGGGGCACCAGCAGTTGCTGCAACTCGCGCATCTGCTCCATGGAGCCCCCGACAAAGGTCCCGTCCGCCGCCAGATAGACCAGAAAACCTATCCAGCACACCGACTTGTCATGGGCGGCACTGAGCCAGGCCACGGAGGGACCGGTGCAGCGCAGGATGAAGGGGTAGTGCAGCACGCCGGGGTTCGCCTCCTGCCATGCCTGCAGGATTTCAAGGGCCTCCCCCATGCGATCGAGGGGCACGGCCACCTCGCAGTTGATCTGGGGAGCAGGGATCCCCTTGCAGAGGATCTGGTAGACGTTGCCCACCACATCCGAGGCGTCCTTGAAGCGGCGTACCGTCTCGAAGTGCTCGCCTGCCCTGGCCTCGTCCTTGGTGTCTCTGGCCATCTTCTGCAGGGTCGCGTCTATGGTGGCATTGAGCGCCAGGTTCATGCGCTCGTCCATGTCTCCCTCCAGCACCAGCGGCTCGCTGCCCCCGGCCCGGTATCGGGCCACCTCGTCATCGGAGGCGGGATCCACCAACCAGATGTGGCTCTCGCCGGTCCAGGCGAACCACCAGCTCTTCACGAAGGCGTGCTCCCGGTTGAGGCGCTCGTTGTGTTCCAGCAGGAAGGGGTAGTCGGTGGTGAACTTGGTGCAGCGCATGATGCGGTTGGGCACAGTGTTGAGGGTCACATCCAGCAGGATGCCGAGCATCCCCATGCCCATCACGAAGGCGCCGAAGCGCGGATCGGTGCGATCCACACGGATGATGTCGCCGCTCGCCAGCATCACGGTCAGGGCAGCCACCGCATCGCACAGGGCGGACTGGTGCAATCCCTGCCCATGGGTGCCGGTGCTGAGCGCACCGCCCAGGGTCTGGATGCCGATGACGCCGGGGGATGCCGGCAGCATGCGATCCATGGCGATGAGGTCGGCATAGACGGTATCAAGCGGCGTCCCCGCCTGGTAGGTGACGGTATCGACACTCTTGTCCAGCTGGCCGCGCAGGTGGTGCAGGTCCACCAGCAGCGCCTGGCTGCCTTCCGCGTAGACGCTGTGGATGGGTTCGAAAGAGAGGCCGGAGCCGATGAGCCGCAGCTTGCGCTCGGGGTATTCCCGCAGCAATTGCTGCAGCTCGTCACGGGTCGTCGGGCGCCACACCTGATCAAGGGCGCCGAGGGGGTTGGTTCTGGACCAGTTGAACAGCACCTCCCGATTGCCAATCGCCTTGATGCTGTGAAATGCCTGGAACCTGACCGTCATACCGCGCCTCATCTGACTTCAAAATGAGCGCCAATTCTACCGAAAAGTGGCTGCCAAGGCATGAAAAACAAGACCCTACAGTCGGGGGTGGATAGGGGGAGCGCCCCTCCCCGCCTCAGCGCGTCTGCTGGGTCAATGCCAGCAACATGCCGAATCCCACCAGCAGCCCCCCGAACACCCTATCGATCCAGTGGCGTACCGCCAGCAGTCGGTCCCGCACCGCAGGGGTGGAGAAGAAGAGCGCCACCGCACCAAACCAGAGGGCGTGCGCCAGCGCGATGAAGGCGCCATAGCCGATCTGGACCGCCAGCGGCGTCTGCGGCTGCACCACCTGCATGAAGAGGCTGACGATGAAGATGGTGGTCTTGGGATTGAGCACATTGGTCAGAAATCCGGTGCGCAGCGCACCCAGACTGGAGAGGGCAGGCTGACAGATGCTCTCTTCATCGGCAGCCGGTTTGGCCCGCAGCATCTTGATGCCGAGGAAGATGAGATAGGCGGCCCCTGCCAGCTTGATGAGGTTGAACAGCCAGAGGGATTGCTGGATCAGCAGGCCCACCCCCAGCAGGGTGTAGGCCACGTGCACGCAGACCCCGGCCGCGATGCCGATCGCCGTCAGCACGCCGGTGCGGCGCGAGAGCAGCAGGCTGTTACGCGACACCATGGCAAAGTCGGGCCCGGGGCTGATGACGGCAAAGAGGGTAATGGCGACAACGGCTAACAGTTCGGTCATGAAAAGAGTCCTGATTAGAGAGGATATCGGCTATTTTATTTGCCAATAACACCAATAACGAACGATGATTTCTGACATGAATGGTGAAAAAAACTCACAAAAAGCCCTCTCGCTTCCCTCCCTTACCGCCCTGCGCTGTTTCGAGGTGGCTGCCCGCACCGAGCATTTCGGCCGCGCCGCCGATGAACTGCATCTCACCCATGGCGCCATCAGCCGGGCGGTACGACTGCTCGAGGAGGATCTGGGGGTCATGCTGTTCGAGCGGCGCCAGCGCCGGGTCTTTCTGACCAACGCGGGTGAACGGTTCTATCAGGCGGTCAGAGAGGGGCTGGGCAGCATCCGCCAGACGGCGCAGGCCCTGCGCCAGCAGAGCCGCCCCCAATCACTGGTGCTCTCCTGCGAACCCACCCTCCTGATGCGCTGGCTGATCCCGCGCTGGCCCGCCTTCCAGGCCCTGCACCCGGAGCTGGACGTACACCTGATGGCGGGCGGCGGCGCCCTCAGCTTTGGCAGCGGCATCGATCTCGCCATCCGGCGCAACGACTTTCACTGGCCTGCCGAGCTCTACAGCCAGTTGCTGTTCGAGGAGCGGACCGGCCCTGTCTGCCCGCCGGGCAAGGTGGCGCACTTTTTTGAACCCAGGGGGGATGTGCAGGCCCTCAGGCCAACGGCCCCCCGTCTGCACACCAAGACCCGTCCGGGCGCCTGGTTGGAGTGGCAGCAGCACGCAGGCATGTCCGCCGACGAGGAGGTACCGGGTCAGACCTTCGAGCACTTCTATTTCAGCCTGCAGGCGGCAGTCGCCGGGCTGGGAGTCGCCATCGGCCCCTACCGCCAGGTGTGCGACGATATCGAGGCCGGTCTGCTGGTGGCACCGCTCGGCTTCGTCCCCGACGGCACCGGCTATCACCTGCTCGCCCCCGCCCCTCCCGAACCCGGCAGCCCCCACGACATCCTGGTGAACTGGCTGCACAGCCTGGTGGGCGCGGCCTAGCCCTGGGCGGTGCGCCCGGCGGCGACCTGTATCTCTCCCGCCGTCAGCTCCCGGCAGAACTGGCGTATCGGCATGGGGCGGGCAAACAGGTATCCCTGCAGATACTGGACCCCCTTGCCTCTCAGATAGGCGGCCTGCTGCTCCGTCTCCACCCCTTCGGCCACCAGGGACAAACCCAGCCGTCCCCCAAGGTCGATGACGTTGTCCACGATGTGCTCGGAGAGGGACTCCGTCCCGATACGGCCGATGAAGGAGCGGTCGATCTTGAGATAGTCCACGTGGAATTGCTGCAGATAGATGAGGCTGGAGTGGCCGGTGCCAAAGTCATCGATGGCGAGCTGCACCCCCATCTCGTCGAGCTGGCGAAACAGGGAGAGGGTCTGCGGGCTGGTCACCAGCAGCTCCCGCTCCGTGAGCTCCAGCACCAGCACCACCCGTCCCGGCACGAAGTGGCCGAGGAAGTCGCGGCACTCCGCCACCAGGGAGAGGTCCCGGCAGTGGATGGCACTGATGTTGAAGCTGATGTGAAATGCCTCGGGCAACTGCTCCTGTACCGGGTGGAGTGTCTTGGCCACCGTCTTCATCAGGTTGACCGTCATGGGCACGATCAGGCCAGACTCTTCCGCCTGGGGGATGAAGAGATCGGGGCGGATCAGCCCCTCGGTGGCATGTTGCCAGCGCATCAGTACCTCGGCTCCCACCATCTTGCCGCCCTTGCTGGCGATCAGCGGTTGCAGATAGGGGACAAATTCCCTGGCTCGCAGCCCGCGTCTCAGCTCGTCCGTCAGGGCCCCCGGCCGCCCAAGCAGCCACCACACCAGCAGTGAGAGCACCAGCGAACTGGCTCCCAGCCAGATCAGTTGCAGATGGCGAGCCTCCCACAGGGCACGCCAGTAGATCGGCATGGCATAACCGGCGTGGATGGTGAAGGGGTAACGCTGGGAGGCGAGTATCAGAGCAAACTTGCTGTGCAGTTTCGGCGGATCGCTTTGGAAGTGGCCGGACTCATCGAGCCAGGCGGACCCCACCTGCAAGAACAGCTCGCTGGGATCGCTGCTCAGGGTGAGCATGAAACTGAGCTGGCTGCTGTCAATGGCGCTCAGTGCCGCATCACGCCCCCGCTCCTGACGTACCACCAGCAAGGGGTGATTCTTGCGCACCAGGTTACCGCTCATCAGCAGCAACTTGCGATCCGTGTAGCGGGAGCCGTCATCCACTTCCCTGGCTGGCCCGAACAGCGAGGTGCAGTTGATGATCCCCTGTCGCACCAGATTGATGGAGCGCAGGAACGGCTCCAGCGCCACCCGCTTGCGCAGCAGCAACAGGTTGTCGCTGCAAGGTCGACCGGCCAGCGGCAATACCTCGAGGTTGGCCCGCTCGGCCTGATCCAGCATGCGCTCCAGCAAGGTTCTGGCCTTGCTGGCTGACGCACTGGCATCGTTTTTCAGCTCCTGCTCGTAGCTGTCATGCACCATCCACCCTCCCACCACCAGGGGCAGGGCCAACACCAGCAGGGCACAACCAAGGCGCCACTTCATACGGGCCAGATCAATCCGGAACAGAAACATAGCAACCACGCCGCAATGCGCGGGCCCGCTTCGCAGGTACCGCGGTATAAAAATGCCCACCAGGAAACGGTGGGGCCATCATGGCCAGACAACGAAAGCGCAACGCGCGTACCAGGCAAATCGACGACGCCGTTGCTGGGCATGGCGGGTCATTATCGCGCAGCCCCCTGAAATGGAAAATGCCGCGTCGAGACGCGGCATTGTTATTTTCAGTGGTCAGACCGGCGAGTCTCAGACCGCTTGCTGCAGGATCACCGCATCGGCCTTCTTGGTGTAGGAGGCGATCTCGTTGAAGTTGAGGTAGCGGTAGGTGTCGGCCGCAGTGGCGTCCAGGGTCTTGGCGTACTGCAGATACTCTTCCACGGTCGGGATCTTGCCGATGATGGCGGCAACCGCGGCCAGCTCCGCAGAAGCCAGATAGACGTTGGCACCCTTGCCCAGACGGTTCGGGAAGTTGCGGGTGGAGGTGGAGACCACGGAGGCCCCTTCCGCTACCCGCGCCTGGTTGCCCATACAGAGGGAACAGCCGGGTATTTCGATGCGAGCACCGACCCGACCAAAGATGCCGTAGTAGCCCTCTTCGGTCAGCTGATCCTTGTCCATCTTGGTGGGGGGGGCGATCCACATGCGGGTCGGCAACTCGCCCTGATACTTCTCGAGCAGTTTGCCAGCGGCGCGGAAGTGGCCGATGTTGGTCATGCAGGAACCGATGAACACCTCGTCAATCTTGTCACCCGCCACGTCGCTCAGCAGACGGGCGTCGTCCGGATCGTTCGGCGCACACAGGATCGGCTCCTTGATGGTGGCCAGATCGATCTCGATGATTTCGGCGTACTCGGCATCCTTGTCCGCTTCCATCAGTACCGGGTTGGCCAGCCACTCTTCCATCCCCTTGATGCGGCGGGTGATGGTGCGCACGTCGCCGTAGCCTTCGGAGAGCATCCACTTCAGCATCACGATGTTGGACTTCAGATACTCGATGATCGGCTCTTTATCCAGCTTGATGGTGCAACCAGCGGCAGAGCGCTCGGCGCTGGCGTCCGCCAGCTCGAATGCCTGCTCCACCTTCAGGGTTGGCAGACCTTCGATCTCGAGGATACGGCCGGAGAAGATGTTCTTCTTGCCCGCTTTCTCGACGGTCAGCAGCCCTTTCTGGATGGCGGCGTAGGGGATGGCATGGACCAGGTCACGCAGGGTGATGCCCGGCTGCAGCTCGCCCTTGAAGCGCACCAGCACGGATTCCGGCATGTCCAGCGGCATCACGCCGGTGGCGGCAGCGAAGGCCACCAGACCGGAGCCCGCCGGGAAGGAGATACCGATGGGGAAACGGGTGTGGGAGTCACCACCGGTACCCACGGTATCCGGCAGCAGCATGCGGTTCAGCCAGGAGTGGATGACGCCGTCACCCGGACGCAAGCTCACACCGCCGCGGTTCATGATGAAGTCCGGCAGAGTGTGGTGGGTCTGTACGTCGATGGGCTTGGGATAGGCCGCGGTGTGGCAGAAGGACTGCATGGTCAGATCGGCGGAGAAACCGAGGCAGGCCAGGTCTTTCAGCTCGTCGCGGGTCATGGGGCCCGTGGTGTCCTGAGAGCCGACCGTGGTCATCTTGGGTTCGCAGTAGGTGCCCGGGCGGATGCCCTCCACGCCACATGCCTTGCCCACCATCTTCTGAGCCAGGGTGAAGCCCTTGCCGGTGTCGGCAACAGGCTGCGGACGACGGAACACGGTGGAGAACGGCAGACCCAGCGCTTCGCGGGCCTTGTCGGTCAGGCCGCGGCCGATGATCAGCGGAATGCGGCCACCGGCGCGCACTTCATCGATCAGCACCTCGGTCTTCAGTTCGAACCGGGCCAGCACCTCGTCGGTGCCGTGGCGGGTGATCTTGCCCTCATAGGGGAAGATGTCGATGACATCGCCCATTTCCAGCTTGGAGACGTCCACTTCGATGGGCAGGGCGCCGGCATCTTCCATGGTGTTGAAGAAGATGGGGGCAATCTTGCCACCGAGGCAGACGCCGCCGGCACGCTTGTTCGGCACGAACGGAATGTCGTCGCCCATGAACCAGAGCACGGAGTTGGTGGCGGATTTACGGGAAGAGCCGGTACCGACCACGTCACCCACGTAAGCCAGCGGGAAGCCCTGCTCTTTCAGGGAATCAATGGTCTTGATGGGGCCGATGACGCCATCCTTGTCCGGGGTGATGCCGGGACGGGCGTTCTTCAGCATCGCCAGGGCGTGCAGCGGAATGTCCGGGCGGGACCAGGCGTCCGGCGCCGGCGACAGATCATCTGTGTTGGTTTCGCCGGTCACCTTGAACACGGTGACGGTGATCTTCTCGGCCAGGGCCGGGCGGTTCAGGAACCACTCGGCGTCGGCCCAGGATTGCAGCACCTGCTTGGCGTGGGCATTGCCCGCCTTGGCCTTCTCTTCCACGTCGTGGAAGGAGTCGAACATCAGCAGGGTGTGGGAGAGGCCCTTGGCGGCAAGAGGAGCCAGGGTCGCATCGTCCAGCAGGTCGATCAGCGGCTGAATGTTGTAACCACCCTGCATGGTACCGAGCAGCTCGACGGCTTCGGCGGCAGTCAGGATGGGGGAATGGGCCTCGCCCTTGGCGACGGCGGTCAGGAAGCCGGCTTTCACATAGGCCGCTTCATCAACACCCGGGGGAATGCGGGAGGACAACAGTTCTTTCAGAAAGTCCTGTTCGCCGGCGGGCGGATTCTTGATCAGCTCAACCAGGGCGGCGACCTGCTCTGCGTCCAGAGGTTTGGCAACCACGCCTTCGGCGGCACGTTCTGCGACGTGTTTACGGTATGTTTCAAGCACGACTAATTCCTCTTTGGTCTTTTTTTTGGGGTTCGCCCAAGCTCGCGGCGATCGTCCTTGCGGGACACCCGTAGGGTGCCCCCCACTATATAAGTTTTAACGACTAATTAAAATCCAAACCCTGTGCAGTTATTCATCAAACCAGCATAACCATATAAACCCATTAGGTTTTTTTAGAGTGACAAGCCGCCCACCCAAGGTGAGTTAACAAAAAGGCAGCATTTTGCCCTTATTGGAACGTAGTGCCCAATTGCAGATAGAACATGTCGTGTCCCCCCTCCGCCACGCCATAGCCGAGGAAGATGGGACCGAGGAAACTCTCCACCCCCATATAGAGGGAACCCGAGGTATAGGAGGATTCGATGCTGATGTCCTCTCCCTTGTCCCAGACCCCCCCTTGCTCGAGGGAGCCCCCGAGGAACAGGGGCGCCTTGAAGGCACCGAAGTCGTTGTCCGCCACCCGGTAGATGTAGCGCAATCCGCCGAACAGGCTGTAGCGACCGCTCAACTGGTAATGCTGGAAGCCGGACATGCGGAACAGCCCGCCCAGATCCTGCACGAACAGTGGTACCGTCTCCTGGGAGCTTGAGCCGCCCCCTTCCAGCATCAGGTTGAGGCTGTGCCTGTCCCAGGACCAGGGCTTGATCATCACCAGCCGGTAATTCACCCCCTCGGCCTGCTCGGAGGGCGCGTCCGCGGGGTCGAGATCGACGTAGGAGTAGCCCCCCTTGATGTCCCAGTAGACCCCCTGATAGGGGAAGTAGCGGCTGTCGAGGGTGTCGTGCTCGAAGCGGATGTAGGGTCCCCAGGCGGAGGCATCGGCATCCGCGTTGGTGAGGTTCTGGATCTCCACGCTGCCGATCTTGCCCTCCAGCCCAAGGGAGAAGCGGCTCCAGGGCTGGCGATTCCAGCCGACGGCGAGATCCACGCTGGTGAAGCTGTACTCGGAGTCCAGATAGCTGACCCCGGACGAGGACCTGCTCTCTTCCGGGAAGAAGACGCGTCGCTGGGTCTTGTCGTAGGCCAGGCTCGTCTCGCCGAAGTAGGTCTGGGAGGGCTCCAGCGGGGTGTAGAAGTCGGTCTTGAGGTGCTTGGCGGTCCCGAGGGACGCCTCGGTCAGCCACTCGCCTCCCCAGTCGTTCACGTTGGTCAGGGTGTAGGACATGCCGACGTTGTAGTTGGAGCTGCTCTCGAAGTCATCGGAGAAACCGAGCTGGAAGTTAAGATAACCCGGCCCCCAGTTCTTCTCGCTGGCGTCCACCACCAGCACGTTCTCCCCGTCCCGCTCCTCCACCTCGTAGGTGATCCGATCGAACGACTCCAGGGCGTAGAGGCGACGGATCCCCGCCTCCAGGCTCTCGTAGGTCTGCACCTTGTCCGGACGCACGTTCAGCATGGCCCGCACCGTGTCGTCGGAGAGGCGCGACTTGTTGATGATCTCCACCTTGTCGATGTAGTAGGCGGGCTGGCCGCTGCGCTCGGCGCGCCGGCTCAGCTTGCCGTTGCGATAGTCGGCGTAGGCGGCGGGCGAGAGAGAGAGCGCATCGAGCCGGGCCGCTGCACTGTTGGCGACCGCCTCCCCGATCTTGATCCCCTCCGGCATCAGGGCGAAGTCGGCGATCCCCATGTTGCCGAACTCGGGGGTCAGCAGGATGTCCCTGGGGCCGAGCAGCGCCTTCTGCTTTTCGGTCCCCACCTGGGTCATGTAGGTGGTGAGCTGATCGATCATGGCCAATCCCGACTTGAGGGACTCCCGGGTACGCAGCTTGGCGCTGATGTCCACCGCGATCACCACGTCGGCCCCCATGGCCTTGGCCACGTCCACCGGCATGTTGTTGACCGTGCCACCATCGGCCAGGATGCGGCCGTCCCAGTCCACCGGCTTGAGGGCACCGGGAATGGACATGGAGGCCTGCATCGCCTTGGCGAGGCTGCCGTGATCCAGCACGAAGGGGGTCACCGTCTCCATGTCGGTCGCCACCGCGCGATAGGGGATAGGCAGGTTGTCGAAGCTCTTTTGCGCCGGCAGGTTGGAGGTGGCGTGGCGCAGCAGGCTGGCCATGGACTGTCCCTGGAAGAAACCGTCCGGCAACTGGGTCTGGTCACCGTTGACCCCGATGTCGGTGCGCAGCTGGTATTTCTCGGTCTGCTGCTTCTTGCGCAGGGAGAGCTCGTCGCGTCCCACCTTGTCCTGATAGCCCTTGTTCCAGTCGATGGCCAGCGTCGTGCGCTCCACCTCCTCGGCGCTAAGCCCCATGGCATACATGCCCGCCACATAGGAGCCCATGCTGGTCCCGACGATGATGTCCACCGGGATGTGCTTTGCCTCCAGCACCTTGAGCACCCCGATATGGGCCGACCCCTTGGCACCGCCGCCGCTCAGTACCAGGGCGATCCTCGGACGCTCCATCTTGGTTGCCCCCGAGTTTCTGGCCGAAGGCGCGGGATCATTGGCTCCGGCCGCCGCCATGAACGGCAGGGTCGCCAGCAGGAGCACGAGCAGGTGGGTCCATCCCCGATGAAAGATGCGCATATGAGAGTCCATAAATCCGGTGCGAGTCGAGCGGGCAGGCCGCCAGTCAGGTGCAGCCTACTATAAGTGCAAGCACTTTAACCGCAAGCCGGGGTGCTGGCGAGGGGTCGCCCCGCTTGCGACGATGTCTAGGCAAAATCGGGCGCCAATCCAGCCCAATCCGGGTGTGAGCGCAAACGTTAATCGACAATAAAGGCCCCCGCCGCCTCAAGAGCGCGCCAAATCAGCCGCTATTATGAGTTCAACCCTGGTTCACACTTCCGAGTCACCCTTATGTTCGCAAGCCTGACACTGAAACAGAAAATTCTGGCCACCGTCATCCTCGCCGTGGCCCTCTCCTGCCTGCTGGTGGGCTATTTCAGCCAGCGTTCTGCCCAGCAGCTGATCGAGGACCGCATGTTCGAGCAGGAGCTGCCCAACCTGACCCAGCGCATCGGCAAGGAGATCGAAAAGGATCTCACCTCGGTCGCCAATGCCGCCAGACAGCTTGCCAACGACCGCTTCGTGCTGGACTGGGTCGAGCGCGGCATGCCCAAGGAGCAGGAGTCCATCCTCATCAACCAGCTCAAGGACATGACGAGCCAGTATGGTCTGGTAACCGCCTCCTTCGCCGATCGTCAGAGTGCCGCCTACTACAACCAGGACGGTTTTCTGCGCATCCTGAACCACGATCAGGACAACTGGTTCTATGACTACACCAAGAGCCGCCAGGATCTGATGCTCAGCATCTTTCGGGAGAGCAACGGCGAGGTGAAACTGTTCGTCAACTTCCAGCAACTCGACGGACGCGGCCTCGCCGGCCTCGCCAAATCCCTCGACAGCATGGTCAGCATGCTCGCCAACTTCCGTATCGGCGACAGCGGCTTCGTCTTCATGACAGACGGCAGCGGCAAGGTGAAGCTGCACCCCGACGCCGCCCGCATCGATCGGGACAACCTGACCCAGCTGGCCAGCGGCAGCAGCACCAACCTGCTCAACAAGCAGCCCTTTGCAGCCACCCGTGCCGAGGTCGACGGCCAGCCCGTGATCCTGGCCAGCAGCTACATCCCCCTGCTCGACTGGTATCTGGTGGCCCAGGTGCCGGAGGCCGAGATTTATGCCGAACTGGACAGAGCGCGCCTGCACATGGTGCTGGTCAGCCTGGCCATCGCCGTCGGCATGGGGCTGCTCGGCGTTCTCCTGGCGGGCTCCGTGAGCCGCCCCCTCAACGAACTGGCCCGCCTGTTCCGCGAACTCGGCAGCGGTGATGGCGACCTCACCCATCGCCTCAAGGTCGATGGCCGTGACGAACTGGCCCAGGTGGCGACCGGCTTCAACAACTTTGTCGCCAAGATCCACGGCTCCATCGAACAGGTGGCGAGCAACTCCCGCCAGCTCGCCGCCACCGCCAACGAGGTGGCCGCCAAGGCCCAGCTCACCCAGCACAACTGCACCGCCCAGCGGGATCGCACCGTCCAGGTCGCTACCGCCATCCACGAGATGGGAGCCACCGTCAGCGAGATCGCCGGCAATGCATCCCTGGCAGCCGACGTTGCCAAGCAGGCCAACGAGCAGGCCGATGCGGGGGCCCAGGTGGTCGCCCAGGCCCGTCACGGCATCGTCGGCCTCTCCGGTGAAATCGAACAGGTCGCCGGGGTCATCGAGTCCCTGGCGAGCCAGACCGACTCCATCGGCAGCATCCTCGACACTATCCGCAGCATCTCGGAGCAGACCAACCTGCTGGCCCTCAACGCCGCCATCGAGGCTGCCCGCGCTGGCGAGCAGGGCCGTGGCTTCGCCGTGGTGGCCGACGAGGTGCGCAACCTCGCCAGCCGCTCCGCCGCCTCCACCGCCGAGATCCAGGGCATGATCAACAGCCTCCAGGAGCAGAGCGCCCGCGCCGTCAGCGCCATGGCCCAGGGGCGCAACCAGAGCCTGCGGGTGGTGACCCAGGCCGACGAGGCCAACGGCGCCCTCGACCAGATCACCGGGCACATCACCCAGATCAGCGACATGAACATCCAGGTCGCCACCGCCACCGAAGAGCAGTCCAGCGTGGTCGGGGAGATCAACCGCAACGTGGAGGACATCAACCAGCTCACCATGGAGACCGCCGATATCGCCCACCAGTTGACCGAGTCCAGCCGCAGCCTGCAACAGCTCTCCGGCGAGCTCGACAAGCTGGTCGGCAACTTCCGGTTATAAGATGAAAGGGCGCTGCGGCGCCCTTTTTTCACCGGGTCGACAGGGAATACCGACCCCCATGACGGCGAACCGTCATGACAAGCCGCTACAGTAGCGACACAGCAACACACCAAGGAGTCAACATGCTGGCAGGCAACCTCACCATCAAAACCCAACTGATCCTGGCCGTCACCGTGCCCTGTCTCGCCCTGCTGCTGGTTGGCGCCGCCAGTCTGCGCAGCATGGACAACATCAGGCAGCAGGCCGAAGAGCTGTTCCAGAATACCGCCACCCCCATGCGGGCCATGGCGGAAGTGGCCTCCCGCATCCCGCGCATGCGCGTCGGCATCGACATGATGCTGCTGCAGGACACCTCCCTGCGCGACGAAAAGGGGGTGCTGACCCGGGTCAAGGAGACCCGCGAGGAAGACATTCCCGAGATGCGCCAGGCCATGGAGCAGGCCGTCAAGGCCCAGGTCGATCCCGACGCCCGGGCCAGGGCCCAGACCCTGCTCGATCAATTCACCCGGGTGGAGCGGGAGGAGCTGACCCCCATGTTGCAGGCGCTCTCTGACAACAAGATGGACGAGGCACGCGCCATCTACCGGGATCGCTACAGCCAGAGCTACGGGGTCATGCGCAAGGGCGCCAATGAGCTGCTCGACGGGTTGATAGGTCAGGCCCAGCATCGCAACGACCTGAGCGAAAACAGCTATGACAGCGGTCGTGCCCAGATGATCGCCATCATCGTCATCGCCATCGCCATCTCGCTGCTCGTCTCGACCCTCATCCTCATCGGGCTGCGCCGCCGGGTCTCCTTCCTGCAATCCCATATTGGCGAGGTGGCCCGCCACCTCGCCCTCGACAGCCGCGCCAGTCTCACCGGCAAGGACGAGCTGGCCGAGATTGCCCACAGCTTCAACCAGTTCGTGACCCGGATCCACGGGGCCATCGTGCAGGTGGCGAGCAACTCGCGCCAGGTAGCCGCCACCGCCAGCGAGGTGGCCGCCAAGGCCCAACTCACCCAGCACAACTGCACCGCCCAGCGGGATCGCACCGTCCAGGTCGCCACCGCCATCCACGAGATGGGGGCCACCGTCACCGAGATCGCAGGGAATGCGTCTCTCGCCGCCGACGTCGCCAAGCAGGCCAACGAGCAGGCCGATGCGGGGGCCCAGGTCGTCGCCCAGGCCCGTCACGGCATCGTCGGCCTCTCCGGTGAAATCGAACAGGTCGCCGGGGTCATCGAGTCCCTGGCGAGCCAGACCGACTCCATCGGCAGCATCCTCGACACCATCCGCAGCATCTCGGAGCAGACCAACCTGCTGGCCCTCAACGCCGCCATCGAGGCCGCCCGCGCCGGCGAGCAGGGCCGTGGCTTCGCCGTGGTAGCCGACGAGGTGCGCAACCTCGCCAGCCGTTCCGCCGCCTCCACCGCCGAGATCCAGAGCATGATCAACAGCCTCCAGGAGCAGAGCGCCCGCGCCGTCAGCGCCATGGCCCAGGGGCGCAACCAGAGCCTGCGGGTGGTGACCCAGGCCGACGAGGCCAACGGCGCCCTCGACCAGATCACCGGGCACATCACCCAGATCAGCGACATGAACATTCAGGTCGCCACCGCCACCGAAGAGCAGTCGAGCGTGGTGGGCGAACTCAACCGCAACGTGGAGGACATCAACCAGCTCACCATGGAGACCGCCGACATCGCCCATCACCTGACCGAGTCGAGCCGCAACCTGCAGCACCTCTCCGGCGAGCTCGACAAGCTGGTCGGCAACTTCCGCCTCTGAGCTCCTGACCCGCACCAGGGCGCTTCGGCGCCCTTCTTCATGACCACGGCAAGCCGTGACGCACGGGGGATACACCGTCTCCCACCGCCCTGCCACATGCCTCATAATCAGGAAAACGAGAGGAGGTATGATGGGCAAGCTGGTCGTGATGATAGTGCTGGGGGGGCTGCTCAGTGCCTGCAGCAGCGGGCCCGTGCGGGTGCACGGGGCCGATGTGAGCGTGGACGATACCCGGATCCGGGTCAGTGATGGGGATCGCGGAGGCTACGGTACCTTCTGCCCACCGGGACAGGCCAAGAAGGGGCGCTGCTGACCGCTGGGTGCCGAAAGACAGACAACAAAAAGCCGCTCCATGGAGCGGCTTTTCTTATGAAACGGGCAGAAGATTATTTTTTCTTCTTGGCCTTGGCGTTCGGCAGGTCGGTGATGGAGCCTTCGAACACTTCGGCAGCCAGACCCACGGACTCGTGCAGAGTCGGGTGAGCATGGATGGTCAGCGCGATGTCTTCGGCGTCGGCACCCATCTCGATGGCCAGACCGATTTCACCCAGCAGTTCACCGCCGTTGGTACCCACGATGGCACCACCGATGACGCGGCCGCTCTCCTTGTCGAAGATCAGCTTGGTCATGCCGTCGGAGCAGTCGGACGCGATGGCGCGACCGGAAGCAGCCCACGGGAAGGTGGCGACTTCGAAGTTCAGACCCTGTTGCTTGGCTTCCTTCTCGGTCAGACCCACCCAGGCCATCTCAGGCTCGGTATAGGCGATGGACGGAATCACTTTCGGGTCGAAGTAGTGCTTCTTGCCGGCGATGACTTCGGCCGCCACGTGGCCTTCGTGTACACCCTTGTGGGCCAGCATGGGCTGACCGACGATGTCGCCGATGGCGTGGATGTGGGCCACGTTGGTACGCAATTGCTTGTCGACTTCGATGAAACCGCGCTCGTTGACGGCAACACCGGCCTTCTCGGCATCCAGCATCTTGCCGTTCGGCACACGGCCTACGGCAACCAGCACGTTGTCGTAGCGAACCGGCTCGGCCGGGGCGTGCTTGCCTTCGTAGGAGACGTACAGGCCGTCTTCACGGGCTTCAACGGCGGTGACCTTGGTCTCCAGCATGATGTTGAATTTCTTGGCAACGCGCTTGGTGTAGATCTTGACGATGTCTTTGTCGGCAGCCGGTACCAGCTGGTCGGCAAATTCCACCACGTCGATCTCGGAACCCAGGGAGGAGTACACGGTACCCATCTCCAGACCGATGATGCCGCCACCGATGACCAGCAGCTTGCCAGGAACGGTCGTCAGCTCCAGCGCATCGGTAGAGTCCCATACGCGGGGGTCGTCATGGGGGATGAACGGCAGCTTCACCGGACGGGAACCGGCGGCGATGATGGCGTTGTCGAAAGTGACGGTGGTCTTGCCGTCGGCACCTTCCACTTCCAGGGTGTTCGGGCCGGTGAACTTGCCGAAACCGTTAACAACCTGGACTTTACGCATCTTGGCCATGCCAGCCAGACCGCCGGTCAGCTGGTTGATGACCTTCTCTTTCCACAGACGCACCTTGTCGATGTCGGTCTGCGGGGCACCGAAGACGATGCCGTGCTCGGCCAGCGCCTTGGCTTCTTCAATGACTTTGGCGACGTGCAGCAGTGCCTTGGACGGGATGCAACCCACGTTCAGGCAGACGCCACCCAGGGTGGAGTAACGCTCGACGATAATGGTATCCAGACCCAAGTCAGCCGCACGGAAGGCAGCGGAATAACCGGCAGGGCCAGCACCCAGTACTACGACCTGGGTTTTGATTTCTTTACTCATCATGACCTCTTTGTCGTTCTTATATCCCCGGACAGCACAGTCTTATGCCAAACAAGGCCGCTGCAGCCGTGAAAAAAACGGGGCAAGTTTACAATCCTGTTAACGAAATGAGAAGCAAAAAGGGCGGGCTCTGGGCCCGCCCTCTCACTTACAGGACCAGTCGACGAATGTCGGACAACACACCA
This sequence comes from Aeromonas sp., assembly GCF_050252055.1. NCBI lineage: Bacteria > Pseudomonadati > Pseudomonadota > Gammaproteobacteria > Aeromonadales > Aeromonadaceae > Aeromonas > Aeromonas sp. The sequence continues at coordinate 283,472 of NZ_JBFWLQ010000004.1, forward strand.
CTCAGGGTGGTGATGAAGCGGGCACCGTCGGCGCCATCGATGACGCGGTGGTCGTAGCTCAGAGCCAGCGGCAGCATCAGGCGCGGCACGAACTCTTTACCGTTCCACTTCGGCTTCATCTCGGACTTGGAGACGCCCAGGATGGCCACTTCCGGCGCGTTGACGATCGGGGTAAAGCTGGTACCGCCGATGCCACCCAGGCTGGAGATGGTGAAGCAACCGCCCTGCATGTCGGCAGCGGTCAGCTTGCCGGCACGGGCCTTCTTGGAGATCTCGGCCAGATCGCGGGACAGCTCGTGGATGCCCTTCTTGTTGACGTCGCGAACCACCGGAACCACCAGACCGTTGGGGGTATCCACCGCCACACCGATGTGGATGTACTTCTTCATGATCAGCTTGCTGCCGTCTTCGGACAGGGCGCTGCAGAAGCGCGGATGGGCTTCCAGGGCCTTGGCGGCCGCCTTCAGGATGAACACCAGCGGGGTGATCTTCACGTCCAGCTTCTGCTTCTCGGCCAGGATGTTCTGCTCTTTGCGGAATGCTTCCAGATCCGTGGTATCGGCTTCGTCGAACTGGGTGACGTGGGGGATCATGGCCCAGTTGCGGTGCAGGGCAGGACCGGAGATCTTCTGGATACGGGTCAGTTCCAGCTCTTCGACAGGGCCGAACTTGCTGAAATCAACCTTCGGCCAGGCCACGACGCTCATGCCGTTGCCAGTGCCGGTGCCGGCAGCCGGAGCGGACTCGGCGCGCTTGACCGCATCCTTCACGTAAGCCTGCACGTCTTCTTTGACGATGCGACCCTTGCGACCGGAGGCTTTCACCTTGGCCAGGTTGACACCGAACTCGCGCGCCAGACGGCGTACAGCCGGGGAGGCGTGGACGTATGCGTCGTTGGCGACGAAATCGGAGGCGGCAGCAGCCTGGGCAACCGGCGCAGGAGCGGCGGCAGCCGGAGCGGCAGCAACAGGTGCTGCGGCAGGAGCCGGAGCAGCCACGGCAGCCGGAGCGGCACCCGCCACTTCGAATACCATGATCAGGGAACCGGTGGAGACCTTGTCACCCGCCTTCACCTTGATCTCCTTGACCACACCGGCGAACGGCGCAGGCACTTCCATGGAGGCCTTGTCGCCTTCCACGGTGATCAGGGACTGGTCGGCTTCAACCTTGTCACCCACGGCGACCATGATTTCGGTCACTTCCACTTCGTCACCGCCGATGTCCGGCACGTTGACGTCCTTGGCACCGGCGGCAACCGGAGCAGCGGCAGCCACGGGGGCAGCAGCAGGAGCCGGCGCGGCAACAGCGGCCGGGGCAGCGCCCGCCACTTCGAAGACCATCACCAGGGAGCCGGTAGAAACCTTGGCGCCGACGGCAACCTTGATCTCGACCACGCGACCGGCGAACGGTGCAGGCACTTCCATGGAGGCCTTGTCACCTTCCACAGCGATGATGGACTGGTCGGCTTCAACCATGTCGCCCACGGCAACCATGATCTCGGTCACTTCGACTTCGTCCCCACCGATGTCCGGCACGTTGACGTCCTGGCGAGCGGCAGCAGCAGGAGCGGCGGCCGGCGCGGCAGCAACCGGGGCAGCAGCCTGGACCGGAGCCGGTGCGGCAGCACCCTCGGCTTCGAAGACCATGATCTGGGAACCGGTGGCAACCTTGTCGCCCACCTTGATCAGGATCTCTTTGACGATACCGGCGGCGGGGGCCGGGACTTCCATGGAGGCCTTGTCACCTTCCACGGCGATCAGGGACTGGTCCAGTTCGACCTTGTCACCCACGGCCACCATGATCTCGGTGACTTCAACTTCATCGGCACCGATATCCGGCACCATAATCTGTTTGGACATTGCGCTTTATCCTCTTGCGTGCATCCGCGTGGCAGCCTGAGCATCACCACGCGCATCCCGCGTTATCCGTTTAAACCCAGGCAAGGTCGCACCGGATACCCGGCGCGACACTCAATCCTCTTACGCGTACAGCGGGTTGACCTTGTCGGCATCGATGCCGTACTTGGCGATGGCTTCGGCCACAACCTGCTTGTCTACCTCGCCGCGCTTGGCCAGTTCGGTCAGGGCAGCAACCACTACGTAGAACTCGTTCACTTCGAAGTGACGACGCAGGTTGGCACGGCTGTCGGAGCGGCCGTAACCGTCGGTACCCAGTACACGGTAGTTCTCGGTCGGAACGAAGGCACGCACCTGATCGGCGAAGGACTTCATGTAGTCGGTCGCAGCGATGGTGGCTTCGGAACCCAGTACCTGAGCGATGTAGGGCACACGCGCTTCGGCGGTCGGGTGCAGCATGTTCCAGCGATCCGCGTCCTGACCGTCACGAGCCAGTTCGTTGAAGGAGGTGACGCTGAACACGTCGGAACCCACGCCGTACTCGCTGGCCAGGATCTGGGCGGCAGTGCGCACGTGACCCAGGATGGAACCACAACCCAGCAGCTGTACCTTGGCCTTGGTGCCGGCCACGGTTTCCAGCTTGTAGATACCCTTGCGGATGCCTTCCTCGGCGCCTTCCGGCATGGCCGGCATGGCATAGTTCTCGTTCAGGGTAGTGATGTAGTAGAACACGTTTTCCGGGTTCTCACCGTACATGCGGCGCAGGCCGTCCTGTACGATCACCGCCACTTCATAGGCGTAGGACGGGTCGTAGGAGATGCAGTTCGGGATGGTGTTGGCCAGGATGTGGCTGTGACCATCTTCGTGCTGCAAGCCCTCTCCGTTAAGAGTGGTACGACCGGAGGTCGCGCCCAGCAGGAAGCCACGGGCTTGCTGGTCACCGGCTGCCCACGCCATGTCGCCGATCCGCTGGAAGCCGAACATGGAGTAGTAGATGTAGAACGGGATCATCGGGCAGTCGTTGGTGCTGTAAGAGGTGGCAGCAGCCAGCCAGGAGGACATGGCGCCCAGCTCGTTGATACCGTCTTGCAGAACCTGACCCTGCTTGTCTTCCTTGTAGTAGGAGACGATGTCGCGGTCTTGCGGGGTGTACTGCTGACCGTGCGGGCTGTAGATACCGATCTGGCGGAACAGGCCTTCCATACCGAAGGTACGGGCTTCGTCAGCCAGGATCGGGACGATGCGCTTGCCGATGGACTTGTCTTTCAGCATCACGTTCAGGGAACGCACGAACGCCATGGTGGTGGAGATTTCGCGCGCCTGTTCACCCAGCAGCGGACCGAAGGCATCCAGCGCCGGGATTTCCAGCTTGGTGGTGCTCTCGCGCAGACGGGTCGGTACATAGCCCTTCAGTGCGGCACGGCGGGCGTGCAGGTACTTGTGCTCTTCGGTACCCTCTTCGATCTTCAGGTACGGCAGGTTTTCCAGCTGCTCGTCGGTGACCGGCAGGTTGAAACGATCGCGCAGGTGACGCACGGAGCCCAGATCCATCTTCTTGACCTGGTGAGCGATGTTCTTGCCTTCGGCCGCTTCGCCCATGCCATAGCCCTTGATGGTCTTGGCCAGGATCACGGTCGGCTTGCCCTTGGTCTGTGCTGCTTTGGAGAAGGCGGCGAACAGTTTGCGGGGGTCGTGACCACCGCGGTTCAGGGCGAAGATCTCCTCGTCGGTCATGTCTTTGACCAGCGCGGCGGTTTCCGGGTAACGGTTGAAGAAGTGCTCGCGCACGTAGGCACCGTCACGGGACTTCATGGTCTGGTAGTCACCGTCCACGGTCTCGTTCATCAGCTGGATCAGCTTGCCGGAAGTGTCTTTCTTCAGCAGCTCATCCCACTTGCGACCCCAGATGACCTTGGTCACGTCCCAGCCAGCGCCGGCGAACAGACCTTCCAGCTCGTTGATGACCTTGCCGTTGCCGACAACCGGACCATCCAGACGCTGCAGGTTGCAGTTGACCACGAACACCAGGTTGTCGAGCTTTTCACGCACGGCAACAGTCAGGGCACCCTTGGCTTCCGGCTCGTCCATCTCGCCGTCACCCAGGAAGGCGTAAACGGTCTGCTCGGAGCAATCCTTGATGCCACGGTCGGTCAGGTACTTCAGGAAACGCGCCTGATAGATGGCGGCGATGGGGCCCAGACCCATGGAAACGGTCGGGAACTGCCAGAATTCCGGCATCAGTTTCGGGTGCGGGTAGGAAGGGATACCCTTGCCATCCACTTCCTGACGGAAGTTGTCCAGCTGCTCTTCGGTCAGGCGACCTTCGGCGAATGCACGGGCGTAGATGCCCGGGGAGATGTGACCCTGGAAGTAGACCAGATCGCCACCGTCCTTCTCGTTGCGGGCACGGAAGAAGTGGTTGTAGCAGACTTCGTAGATGGTCGCGGAAGAAGCGAAGGAAGACATGTGACCACCCAGGTCCAGGTCTTTCTTGGAGGCGCGCAGCACGATCATCATGGCGTTCCAGCGGATGATGGCGCGAATGCGGCGTTCCATTTCCAGGTCGCCCGGGTAAGCCGGCTCGTCGCTGGACGGGATGGTGTTGATGTAGTCGCGGTTTGCCTTGGCAGCCACGTCCACACCGCTTGCGCGGGCTTTCTCGGCCAACTGTTCAAGGATGAACTGAGCGCGTTGCGGACCCTCTTCACGCAGCAGGGATTCCAGAGAGGCAAGCCACTCCAGCGTTTCTATCGGGTCCACATCGTTCTTCAGGATATCAGACATGGCTGGTTCCTATGTTGTTGTGATTGCACGGCATTGCACGGCGAAGGGCGCAAGCATTCGACAATTAAGAAAGCCTTGTGGGATTAGTTTTCCTGCTGACGGATCCGACGCATGGATCGCTGGATCCGGCTGTCTTCCCTCTGCATATCCAACAAGGTGTCCTCGATAAAGGCCAGGTGCTCATGACAAGCAGCCCTGGCCCGCTCCGGAGCCCCCGACAGGATAGCCTCGATCAGGCTCGCACGATGGCGACGGATCTTGGCGACCACTCCCGGACGGCGATTCAAAATTTCGTTATTGCGTAAAATGTTCTGCTCGAGCATGGGGCCCATGGCCCGCAACAGGTGCAGCAGCACCACGTTGTGGGAGGCCTCGGCCACGGCCAGATAGAACTGGGTCACGGCGGCCGATTCGACCACCAGCGAGCCTTGCTGACCGGCTTCTTCGATGGCGGCTTGCGCCAGGCGAATCCGTTCGAAATCAGCCTCGGTGCCCCGCAGCGCAGCATAGTAGGCACAGATGCCTTCCAGCGCGTGACGAAACTCCAGCAGGTCGTACTGGGCTTCCGGGTGAGTGCTGAGCAGTTCGAACAGGGGGTCGGCGATCCCCTTGCTCAGGGCATTTTGTACGTAAGTGCCACCGCCCTGACGACGATACAAGAGTCCTCTCGCTTCCAGGCGCTGGATGGCTTCGCGCAAGGAAGGGCGCGACACCTGAAACTGGATGGCGAGTTCCCGCTCGGGCGGCAACTTCTGGCCCGGCTGCAGGCTGCCTTCCAGAATCATGCTTTCCAGCTCGGCGACAATGGCGTCGGCCAGCTTGGGCTGAGTTATCTTGATATAGGGCATGAGGCTACTTTGTTAAATTGGTATTACCAATTTTATGGTTGGGGCGAAAATTAGCAGAGGGCTTGAAAAAAGTCCACCCAAAAGATGATCTGAATCAAGAAGCTCTGTTGCCACTTTGGGGGTAAAAACGCGGAATCATGATATAGCTCATAGAAAATGGTCTGACCAATATTTGTGAGCTTGCTCACCGATAACATTTATTCAACAGCATGAAAAATGGCTTGCCAGACAAGGCAAGCCATTGATTCTAAAAACACAAAATAAATTTTAGATTTTTCACTCAAAGTGAAGCTTTTCCCGATAGCGAGGCCATTCGAAACTGTCACCCGGATCCGTCTTGCGGCCCGGCGCGATGTCGCAGTGGCCGACAATACGGTCCGCCGTGATGGCGGGATAACGGTGAACAATCGCCCGGCTGAGGTCCGACAGCACCTCGTATTGCTTGTCGCTGTAGGGAAGCTCGTCGGTCCCTTCCAGTTCGATCCCGATGGAAAAATCGTTGCACGCCTCCCTCCCCTCCCAGCTCGAGACTCCCGCATGCCATGCCCTGGCGCCAAAAGGCACGTACTGTACCAGTTCCCCATTGCGGCGGATCAGGCAGTGGGCCGAGACCCTCAGTTGATGAATACCGGCGAAATAGGGGTGAGCACCGGGATCGAGCCGCCCCAGAAACAGATCGTCGATAAAGGGGCCACCAAACTGCCCGGGGGGCAGGCTGATGCCGTGTATCACCAGCAAGGAGACATCCTCCGGGCTGAGCCTCTCATTGTGATGGGGGGAAAGCACCTTGCGGGCCTGATCGCACCATCCTTCACGATCGATGGAAAACAGGGTTGTGGGTTGTGTCATCGTCTGCTCGACTCACAAAATGGAAGCGATGTGCCTCTGGCGGGATGGGAAAACTGGGAACAAGTCTCTGAATTCATGGATAACGCTATGTTAGGCTGAGCCATTCACTCGCGCGATATGGGACACACTATGCACCCGATGGCACGCCGTCTCTGGCTGCTCGCCTGGCTCTCGCTGCTGGGTCTGCTGACCCTCTACTTTCATGGTCGTGAACAACCGTCGGTGACCACCAGCGGCGATCTGCTGCTCAGGGCCGATGCCAGCGGCCATTATCGTCTGGAGGGTGCCATCAACGACCAGCCGGTGCAACTGCTGCTGGACACAGGAGCAACCCGGGTGACCATACCGAGCCAGGTGGCCGCCCGGCTCGGCCTCGTCGCCACGGGCCGCAGCCGTGTCAACACGGCAGCCGGAGAGATCCAGGTCGAAACCGGCCGGATCGAAAGTCTGGCGATGGGTCCGCTGACCCTGTACGATTTGTCCGTCTTTATCAATCCGGCTGCCGACGGGGAGGAGATCCTGGTGGGCATGAATGCCCTGGGCAGGCTGGAATTGCGCCAGAAAGACAGGCAATTGCTTCTCAGACCCTTGCAGGAATAAGGCATGTTACAACAGGACATCCGCCGCGCCGTGCGCGCCGCACTTCTCGAAGACTTGGGCGATGCCCTCACCGCGCTGGATCAACCGGATGCCAGCGCCGACATCACGGCCCAGCTGATCCCGGCCGATCGCATCTCGACCGCGCGAGTCATCACCCGCGAGGCGGGCGTCTTCTGCGGCCAGCCCTGGGTCGACGAGGTGTTTGCCCAGCTCGGTGGCGAAGTGAAGGTCGAGTGGAAAGTGCAAGATGGTGAACGCCTTGCCCCCAATCAGGAGCTGTTCCGCCTCCATGGCCCCGCCCGCGTGCTGCTGACCGGCGAGCGCAATGCGCTGAACTTCGTGCAGACCCTTTCCGGGGTCGCCACCCTGACCGCCCGTTATGTGGCCGAGCTGGAAGGCACTGACTGCCGCCTGCTCGATACCCGCAAGACCCTGCCCGGCCTGCGCAGCGCCCAGAAGTATGCGGTCACCTGCGGCGGCGGCAAAAACCACCGCATCGGTCTGTTTGATGCCTACCTCATCAAGGAGAACCACATTCTCGCCTGCGGTGGCATCGCGGAAGCAATCAGCGAAGCGCGCCGTCTCAATCCGGACAAACCGGTGGAAGTCGAGGTCGAATCCCTGGCCGAGCTGGAGCAGGCCCTGGCCGCACGGGCCGACATCGTGATGCTGGACAACTTCGACATCCCCATGATGCAGGACGCTGTTCGCCTCAATCAGGGCAGAGCCAAGCTGGAAGTCTCCGGCAACGTCACCCTCGATACCCTTGCCGGATACGCCGCGACCGGGATCGACTTCATCTCGGTGGGAGCGCTGACCAAGCATGTGCGGGCACTGGATCTCTCCATGCGCTTTGTCGAGGCTTGAGCAAGCCCCATCCGTTGCTCGTGCCCAAAAATATTACAGGGCTCGAAACTTGCAAAAGGCGCCATCGGCGCCTTTTCTTTATGCAGGATCCCACGACATAAGGAGTGTGAAGATGGGCCCTCCCGCCTCATGATAAGTGCCAATGGAAGCCATTTAATCATTGATTTTTCTAAACATTTCACTAAATGACATAAAAGTGGCTAACAAGGTCTCCGCCTCTGTTGCCAACCCGAAGCGCTCGGATAAGATACCAGCGTGGATAGCATTCCACCGGTGCTTATCAGGAAACATGGAAAAAAGGATATTTCACATGAAAAGACAGTCAGGGTTTACGCTAATCGAATTGATGATCGTCGTTGCGATCGTCGCCATCCTCGCCGCCATCGCCTTGCCGGCGTATCAGAGTTATACCAAACGCGCCAAATTCTCTGAGGTGATTGCCGCTGTAGGTCCGGCCAAAACCGCCGTAGAAGTCTGCGTTCAAGGGTGGGCTGGCACATCTGCTGCCCTCGGTAACAGTTGTGCAACTGCAGGTCAGAATGCCCTCTCGGGCGCTAGTGCTGTCACACAGAATTTTGCCAGCGCTGCAGTGACTAATGATGCCGGAGTTATCACTGTTACAGGTACTGCCGCCGCAGCCTTGGATGGCTCCACTTATGAACTTGTCACTTCTGGAGCAGTCCAAGCCGGACGGCAAGTTTTGTGGACCATTTCTGGCTCTTGCGTCACCGACGGCAAATGCTAACGCATGACCTCTAGCCTCAATAGCGGCCTGGCCACCAGCCTGGCCGCTTCTTCCCTCCTCAGTGAGCCGGACTCACAGCGCTATCTGAGCCAGGCCAAGGCGCAGCGCAAGCCCTTTGTCACCTTCCTGATTGAAAACGACATCCTCGACAGCAAAGCCCTCGCCGATTTCTGCGAGCTGGAATATGGGGTACCTCTGCTGGATCTGGCGGCCTTTGATCTCGCCGAGATCCCGCAGAAATACCTCAATCAAAAGCTGATTGAAAAGCACCATGTCCTGCCCATCTACACCCAGGGGCATACTCTCTATATCGCCATGTCCGATCCGACCAATGTGTCGGCTCTGGAGGATTTTGGCTTCAGCTTCGGCCTGCACACGGAAGCCCTGCTGGTCGAAGAGAGCAAGCTGACCGCCGCCATCGGCAAGCTGATGGAGAGCGAGCAGGATACCCTGGGCATGGATCATATCGACGAGGCCGAGATCTCCGAACTCGAGGTCTCCGACGAGAGTTCCCGCCTCGACGAGAGCGTCAACACCGCGGACGATGACGCCCCCATCGTCAAATACATCCACAAGATCATGATGGATGCCATCAAGCGCGGGGCCTCCGACCTGCATTTCGAACCCTACGAGACCAAGTACCGAATCCGCTTTCGGGTAGACGGCATACTGCACGAAGTCGCCACGCCGCCGGTCAACCTGGCCAACCGCTTCGCGGCTCGCCTCAAGGTGATGGCGCGGCTCGACATTGCCGAACGGCGCCTGCCCCAGGATGGCCGGATCAAGCTCAAGATCTCACGCAACAGATCCATGGACATGCGGGTCAACACCCTGCCCACCATGTGGGGCGAAAAGATCGTGATCCGGTTGCTGGACTCCTCGGCCGCCCGGCTCAATATCGATCAACTCGGCTTTGACGACCGGCAGAAGACGCAATACCTGCACGCCCTCTCCAAACCTCAGGGCATGATCCTGGTGACCGGCCCGACGGGGTCAGGCAAGACGGTCTCACTCTATACCGGCCTCAACATCCTCAACACCAGCGAGGTCAATATCTCCACCGCCGAAGATCCGGTCGAGATAAACCTGCCCGGCGTCAACCAGGTGCAGATCAATCCCAAGGCGGGGCTCACCTTCGCCAGCGCCCTGCGCTCCTTCCTGCGCCAGGATCCCGACATCGTCATGGTGGGGGAGATACGGGATTTGGAAACCGCCGAGATTGCTATCAAGGCCGCCCAGACCGGTCACCTGGTGCTCTCCACCCTGCACACCAACTCGGCGGCAGAAACGCTCACCCGGATGATGAACATGGGGGTGCCAGCCTTCAACATCGCCTCTTCGGTCACCCTCATCATGGCCCAGCGCCTTGCCCGCAAACTCTGCGATCACTGCAAGGCGCCGGAAGTGGTGCCGGAAGCCGAGTTGCTGGAGCTGGGCTTCACCCAGCAGCAACTGGCCGCCGGGTTGCGGCTGTTCAAGCCCGTGGGATGCAAGGAGTGCTCGGGAGGCTACAGAGGCCGGGTCGGCATCTATGAGATCATGCTGATGTCCGACAACATCGCCAAACTCATCATGCAGGGAGCCAACTCGCTGCAGATTGCCGCGATAGCCCAAAAAGAAGGGATGCGCACCCTGCGTACATCCGGCCTCGAGAAAGCGCGTCTTGGCGTCACCAGCCTGGCCGAAATCAACAGGATCACCACCAACTGAGTTCACAGTGCCCGAGTCATCTCGCCGGGTGAAGCCGCTGTAATCACCCCGATGACCTTCTTCAAGCCAAGATGAGCCGGACAGGCAGCAGCATCCGGCCACCGTCGCCCAATTGCAGGATGCAGTGATGGCCACATTAGCTCAAAAACGCAACGCACCGAAAAAAGTCTTCTCCTACCGCTGGCACGGCGTCAACCGCAAGGGACAGAAGGTCTCCGGCGAGCTGCAAGCCGACAGCATCACCACCGTCAAGGCCGAGCTGCGCAAGCAGGGCGTCAACGTCACCAGGGTCAGCAAGCAGAGCCAGGGGCTCTTCTCCAAGGGCGGCGCCAAGATCAAGCCGATGGACATCGCCGTCATCTCCCGCCAGATCACTACCATGCTCTCCGCCGGCGTGCCTCTGGTGCAGAGTCTTCAGATCATCGCTCGTGGCCACGAGAAAGCGGCTGTGCGCGAGCTCATCGGCCAGATCGCCGCCGATGTGGAAACAGGCACCCCGCTCTCGGAGGCGTTGCGCCGCCATCCCCGCCACTTCGACGACCTCTATTGCGACCTGGTCGAGGCCGGGGAGCAATCCGGTGCACTGGAGACCATCTACGACCGTATCGCCATCTACCGCGAGAAGAACGAAGCCCTCAAATCCAAGATCAAGAAGGCCATGTTCTATCCGTCCATGGTCATTCTGGTAGCCATCGTCGTCACCTCCATCCTGCTGCTCTTCGTCATTCCCCAGTTCGAGGATATCTTCAAGAGCTTCGGTGCCGAGCTGCCCGCCTTCACCCGGTTCGTCATCACCATCTCCCGCTTTATGCAGGAGTGGTGGTACGCCATCTTTGGCGGCGCTGCTCTCGCCGTCTTCCTCTATTTGCGGGCCTGGCGAAAATCCCAGAAGGTCAGGGACAACACGGACAAGTTCATCCTCACCATTCCCGTGGTGGGCAACATACTGCACAAGGCGGCCATGGCCCGTTTTGCACGCACCCTCTCCACCACCTTCTCCGCCGGTATCCCACTGGTGGATGCCCTGGTCTCGGCGGCCGGAGCATCGGGCAACTATGTCTATCGCACTGCGACCATGGCCATTCGCAACGAGGTGGTGGCCGGCATGCAGATCAACGTCGCCATGCGCACCGTGGATCTTTTCCCCGACATGGTGACCCAGATGGTGATGATCGGTGAGGAATCCGGCGCCATCGACGACATGCTCTCCAAGGTCGCCGCCATTTTCGAACAGGAGGTGGACGACATGGTCGACGGCCTCACCAGCCTGCTCGAACCCATCATCATGGTGGTGCTCGGGGTGCTGGTCGGCGGCATGGTAGTAGCCATGTACCTCCCCATTTTCAAGCTGGGCTCTGTGATACACTGACCCCCTCGACAGAGGGCCGGGCGGTGCATTTCCCCCGGCCATCTGTCATCCCCGTTCCCGACACAAGCGATTGATCTATGGTGCCTTTGATCGAACTGGCCCAGGGCTTGCCCTGGCTCTATCTCTCCTTGATTTTCCTTTTCTCCCTGATAGTGGGCAGCTTCCTGAACGTGGTGATCCATCGCCTGCCCATCATGATGGAGCGGGCCTGGCATGCCGAATACAGCGACTATTTCGGTGACGGTGAAGAGACTCCTCCTGCAACCGGACGATACAACCTCATGGTACCTCGCTCCCGCTGCCCCCACTGCGACCACCCCATAGGGGCGCTGGAGAACATTCCCCTGCTGAGCTGGCTATGGCTCAGGGGGCGCTGCCGCAACTGCCACGCCCCCATTTCGGCTCGCTATCCCCTGGTCGAGCTGCTCACCGCCCTGCTGTCGGTCTCGGTAGCAGCCGCGCTTGCCCCCGGCTGGGGCACCCTTGCCGCTTTGTTGCTCACCTGGACATTGGTCGCACTGACCTTCATCGACCTGGACAAGATGCTCTTGCCGGATCAGCTCACCCTGCCCCTGCTCTGGGGTGGCCTGCTGTTCAATCTGGCGGGCGGTTTCGTGCCCCTGGCCGATGGGGTGGTCGGCGCCATGGCGGGCTATCTGGTGCTCTGGAGCCTCTACTGGGCCTTCAAGCTGCTGACCGGCAAGGAAGGGATGGGCTATGGCGACTTCAAACTGCTGGCGGCACTGGGCGCCTGGCTCGGCTGGCAAGCCTTGCCCATCGTGCTGCTGCTCTCCTCGCTGGCGGGCGCCATCATCGGCATCGGTCTCATCCTGCTGCGCAACCACCACCAGGGCAAACCCATTCCCTTTGGCCCTTATCTCGCCATCGCGGGCTGGATAACGCTGCTGTGGGGCGATAGCATCACCCGCTGGTATCTTGATGTCGTGCTCTAGCAAAAGGATCTCTGACCCATGTATGTAGTCGCAATCACTGGGGGAATCGGCAGCGGCAAGACCACGGTTGCCAACCGCTTTGCCGAGCTGGGTATCGAGGTGGTGGATGCGGACATCATCGCCCGTGAGGTGGTGGAGCCCGGCACCCCTGCTCTGGCTGCCATCTCCGCCCATTTTGGCCCGGATGTCGTTGCCCCCGATGGCCAGCTCGATCGCCGCCGGCTGCGAGAGCGGATCTTCACCGACTCGCAGGCCAAGGAGTGGCTCAATGCCCTGCTCCATCCCCTCATCCGCAGCGAGATGCTGCGCCAGTGTGCGGCAACCCGCTCCCCCTACTGCCTGCTGGTCGTCCCCTTGCTGGTGGAAAACAGGCTCACTTCCCTCGCCGATAGGGTACTGGTGATCGATGTGGACGAAGCGACGCAAATCGAGCGTACCTGCCACCGCGATGGCGTCAGTCGGGAACAGGCCCAGGCGATACTGGCGTCCCAGGCGAGCCGCAGCGAGCGCCTGGCGATGGCCGACGACGTCCTGGACAACCAGAGTGGTACGAGTGAGACCATCGGACAGCGAATTTTCGCCCTGCACCAGACATATCTGGCATTTGCCTCTCAACAAGCCCACCAACTGTGAGTACACTAGGCCGGTTTATGGCTGGCCAGGATTAGGCATGATTTACGATTTTCCCCTCAATGAAAAAAGCCGGACCTATCTTCGTCTGGAGTCCCTGTTTTCCCAGATCCGCGACAATCTGGAGAGTGACCAGTCCTGGGCACATATCGCCTTCTTCAAGGGGTTGTTCGATTTGCAGGAGTTGCTGGAGCGTGGTGACCTGCGTGCCGATCTCATCAAGGATCTGGAGCGCCTCGGCCAACGCCTGAGCCACTGGGCCAGTCTGCCTGACGTCGATCTCGAGCAGATCCAGCGGATGCAGCAGGAGAGTACCCAGCTCTCCCGCAACCTGCTGAACTCCCCGCGCCCCGGCGCCCGTCTGAAAGAGGATCGCCTGCTCGGCTCCATTCGTCAGCGCTTCTCCATTCCGGGTGGTCTGTGCGCCTTCGATGTGCCGCAACTGCACCACTGGCTGGCGACCCCGGCCGTCACCCGCCACCAGCAGATGCAGCAATGGCTGAGTGACATCACCCTGCTGATGAACGCCATCTCCCTGTTGCTGCGCCTGTGGCGCGAGTCGGGCAACTTCAGCGACCAGGTGGCCACCAACGGCTTCTTCCAGGATACTGCCGAAGGGGCTGAACTGATCCGCATCCGTCTGGCGGGCACCCAGCCCTGCTATCCGACCCTGAGCGGCCACAAGAACCGCTTCGCCCTGCGCTTCCTGCCGACGACGGAGCAGCAGATAGGCGACGTCTCCTTCCAGCTCGCCTGTTGTTGAGGAGCGCCCCATGGTGACCAAGGTAAAGTGTCCGACCTGTCAGAGCGAGATCGAATGGGGTCCGCAGAGCCCGTTTCGCCCCTTCTGCAGCAAGCGCTGCCAGCTGATCGACCTCGGCGAGTGGGCGGATGAACAGAAGCGCATCCCGGGCGAGATCAACCCGGATCTGCTGCCCGACCCGGAACAGGGCGATCCCTGGCAATGAACACTTCACGATCACAAAAGGGCCCTCAGGCCCTTTTTCGTTGGTATCGATCCTTTCAGGCAAGCGAGGCCTGCAACCGCGCGACGATGGGGCCGTTGGCATCCGGGAAGCGGTATTCGTGCAGCGAGGCCAGTGGCACCCAGCGGCACTCCTGCCCCTCCTTGCCAAAGGGCTCGCCGTGGAAGCGGGTCACCTTCCAGATATCCAGCAAGACCTGCTTGTCGGGGTAGTCGTGGTGCAGCTCCATGAAGGGGGCACAATCCTGCACCCGGATCCCGATCTCTTCCCACAATTCCCTGTCCAGCGCGGTGAGCAGATCCTCCCCCGACTCCACCTTGCCACCGGGAAACTCCCAGCGATCCCCCTGATGGCGATCGGCTGAGCGTTTGGCGATGAAGATATCGCCCCGTTCGTTCTCGATGACGCCCACCGCCACCCAGATCCGTTTCTTCTGTTCCATCATTGTCCTCAGCATAAACACGGCAAACGGGCGATCCAGGGGGCAAGCCGAATGGCCTGCTGATCCCCCCGGGCCCTGAAGAGATCCTGCCCGACATGCTCATTGCCCGGCGGCGCAACCTGCGGCCAGGGCACAGCACCGGGCGGAGTGAAACAACGATCGTGTACCCGCGCGCTCTGGCGCAGATAGCGCCATAAACAGTCTCGCAAGAACCACTGGTCGATGTTCGGTGTTTCCATGGTACTGGGCTGATAGCTCGCCATCAGCGGCGCAAGGGGAGGCAGCACACCGGCCACACCGCCCCACATGCCGGCCAGCACCAGATCGGTGTGGCTCCACCAGTCACGCATGATATGGAACCAGCGCCCCGATGCAAGCCAGTCATCGACCGCCAGCCGCTCCCGCAGATTCAGCACGGAGTCCGCATCGCGCACAAGAAAGCGCCCCACTCCGGGATCATTGGCGACCTGGAAGCGCCAGCAGAGGCGCTGACGCTGGGATTGACTATCGGGCTGCACCTTTATCTCGGCGCCATGTTCCTGCAGGCAGGCCAGAAGCCCCTGGGGGACACTGCCATCCACATAGAAGCGCACCCGCCAGCCCGGATAGAGGTAGGCTGCGGCCAGCACATTGTCGAGCGCTCCCCGTAAATAGCGGGGCTGTGCTCCCCACAAGGAGAAGGCGATGACTGCCTGCTTCTCCCCCTGCTCCGCGAGCCAGTCATCCGGCCCCTCTGCCGGCAGTACCCACCCCGCGACAGGCTGCGAGACGGCCTCATCCTTGAGAGTCAGGGCACGGGTTCCCGCTTTCGCCGCTTCTTCATGGCGTCCTAGCTTGGCAAGGGAAGTGCAAAGCCCGTCATGGACCAGATAATCACCCGGCTCGCGCCGCACCAGTTCGACCAGGTGCGTCACGGCCCGCTCATGCTGATCGGAGCGCGAGAGGCAGACACAGAGATTGCGCAGCACCTCAGTGTTATCGGGTGCGGACCGGTACGCCAGCGTCAGCACCTGGGCCGCCGAGGCGGGATCGCCGGACAAAAAGAGGTAATAGGCAAACTGCAGTTGCAGGGGAACAGATTTGTTCGTCTCTGCGTTCAGCCTGCTCAGCACACAACGGATCGCCTCCTGGCGTCTCTCCTGCAGCCAGTGCCCATGTGCCTCCCCATCCCATCCCGCCGGCAATCTGCTCATCGTCCCCTCCTTGGTCCGAAAATGAATACACCGCCCGGAGGCGGTGTATTCATCATGGCAGGGTGTCAGGTCAGCTGACCGTGACAGTGCTTGTATTTTTTACCCGAACCACAGGGGCAGGGATCATTGCGCCCGATCTTCTGCTCGTCGCGCACGAAGGTGGTATGGCCCTCGGCCCCACCTGTTTCCTCGTCAGCCAGCTGGTTTTCGGCCGTGGCATGGGTGTAGGTACGGGGAGCTGCTTCGGCCTGCTGGCGCTGCTGCTCTTCCATCGCCTCCACATCCCGCTCCTGCACCTGTACCCGGCTCAGGATGCTGACCACGTCGCGCTTGAGGGTCTCCAGCATCTGGGTGAACAGATCGAAGGATTCGCGCTTGTACTCCTGCTTGGGGTTCTTCTGGGCGTAGCCGCGCAGATGGATGCCCTGGCGCAGGTGATCCATGGCCGCCAGGTGCTCCTTCCACAGACCATCCAGCGTTTGCAGCATCACCGCCTTCTCGAAGTTGCGCAGCACCTCCTTGCCGACCAGCTCTTCCTTGTGGGCATAGAGCTTGGTGGCTTCATCCAGGATACGTTCGCGCAGCTTCTCTTCATACAGCTTGTCGTCTTCCGCCAGCCACTGCTGCAGCGGCAGATCCAGAGCGAAATCGGACTTCAGACGCGCTTCCAGACCCGGCACGTCCCACATCTCTTCCAGGGACTGGGGCGGGATGTACTCGTCGATGATGGCGCCGTAGACGTCGTCACGGATGACGTGAATAGTCTCGGAGATGTCGTTGGTGTCCAGCAGTTCGTTGCGCTGCTCGTAGACCACCTTGCGCTGATCGTTGGCCACGTCGTCGAACTCGAGCAGGTTTTTACGGATGTCGAAGTTGCGACCTTCCACCTTGCGCTGGGCATTCTCGATGGCCTTGGTCACCCAGGGATGCTCGATGGCCTCGCCCTCTTCCATGCCCAGCTTCTTCATCATGCCGGTCACGCGGTCGGAGGCGAAGATCCGCATCAGGGTATCTTCCATGGAAAGGTAGAAGCGGGAGGAACCCGGATCACCCTGACGACCGGAACGGCCGCGCAGCTGGTTGTCGATACGGCGGGATTCGTGACGCTCGGTACCAATGATGTGCAGGCCACCGGCCGCCAGTACTTCGTCATGACGCACCTGCCAGGCCGCTTTCAGCTCGGCAATCTGCTCGCTTGACGGGTTTTCCAGCTGGGCGATCTCCGCCTGCCAGTTGCCGCCCAGCACGATGTCGGTACCACGACCGGCCATGTTGGTGGCGATGGTGACGGCGCCGGTCTGGCCGGCCTGGGCGACGATCTCAGCTTCCATGGCATGGAACTTGGCGTTCAGTACCTTGTGCGGGATATTTTCCTTGGTCAGGATGCCGGAGAGCAGCTCGGAGTTCTCGATGGAGACGGTACCGACCAGCACGGGCTGGCCGCGTTTCACGCACTCGCGGATGTCCTGCACGATGGCCGCGTATTTCTCCTGGGCGGTCAGGTAGACGAGATCGCCCATATCCTTGCGCACCATCGGCTTGTTGGTCGGGATGACCACGGTATCCAGGCCATAGATCTGCTGGAATTCAAAGGCTTCGGTATCCGCAGTACCGGTCATGCCCGCCAGCTTGTCGTACAGACGGAAGTAGTTCTGGAAGGTGATGGAGGCCAGGGTCTGGTTCTCGTTCTGGATCTTGACCCCTTCCTTCGCCTCGACCGCCTGGTGCAGACCGTCTGACCAGCGACGACCCGGCATGGTGCGGCCGGTGTGCTCGTCGACGATGACGATCTCGTCCTTCTGGACGATGTAGTCGACGTTGCGCTCGAACAGGGTATGCGCGCGCAGGCCGGCATTGACGTGATGCAGCAGGCTGATATTGGTGGCGGAGAACAGGGAGTCATCCTCGGCCAGCAGTCCCTCTTTCTTGAGCAGCTCTTCCACGAAGATCTGGCCGTTTTCGGTCAGCAGCGCCTGGCGGTTCTTCTCGTCCACCGTGTAGTGGCCGTCGCCGGTGTACTCCTCGGAGTCTTCCTTGTCCTGCTTGACCAGCAGGGGGATCAACTTGTTGATCTGGGTGTACATGGCTGAACTGTCTTCCGCCGGACCGGAGATGATGAGCGGAGTGCGGGCTTCATCGATGAGCACCGAGTCCACCTCATCCACCAGCGCGTAGTTGAGCGGACGCTGTACGCGCTGCTCCGGCGAGAATGCCATGTTGTCGCGCAGGTAGTCGAAACCGAATTCGTTGTTGGTACCGTAGGTAATGTCGGCAGCGTAGGCATCGCGCTTCTGGGACGCATCCATGCCGGGCACGTTGCAGTCCACCGTCATGCCAAGGAAGGCGAACAGCGGGCGATTGGCTTCCGCATCACGCTTGGCCAGATAGTCGTTCACCGTCACGACGTGCACACCGCGGCCGGTCAGAGCGTTCAGGTAAGCTGGCAGCGTGGCCGTCAGGGTTTTACCTTCACCAGTCTTCATTTCGGCGATGCGGTTGGAGTTCAGCACCATGCCGCCGATCAGCTGGACGTCGAAGTGACGCATGCCGAACACACGGCGGGAGGCTTCACGGACGGTGGCGAACGCTTCCGGCAGCAACTGCTCCAGTGTTTCGCCCTGCTCCAGACGCTGACGGTACTCGGCGGTCTTCGCCTGCAGTTCCTGATCGGACAGTGCCTCGAACTGAGGTTCCATCGCATTGATTTGTTTTACAATTTTGCGCAAAGCCTTGAGCGTTCTGTCGTTCCGGCTGCCGATAATCTTGGTGAGCAGTGTGCTAATCATGGGTACCAACTGTTTTGGTTATATAAGCGTTCCGTCACTGGAACCTGAAGAAAAAACCTAACCCCGTCTGGCATTCAGAAAGCGCGCGGGGTTGACCTGACGACCATCTTTCAACACTTCGTAATGCAAATGAACTCCGGTTGCACGACCGGTTCGCCCCATCAGGGCAATCTTCTGGCCCTCATCGACCAGGGTGCCCACATCCACCAGTAACTTGGAATTGTGGGCATAGCGGGTGACCAGGCCATTGCCATGGTCAATCTCCACCATGTTGCCAAACTCCGGATGGCGCCCCGCCCAGCTGACAATCCCCTTGCCTGTCGCCAGGATGGGGGTGCCGGGCCTGCCGCGGAAATCCACCCCTTTGTGCATCTTGGCGCGACCGTTGAACGGATCGACCCGCCCACCGAAACCGGAGGAGATCCAGACACGCTCCTGCTTGACCGGTGAGCCGGGGATGAAACCCGCATCGGTGATATGGTGGTTCATGATGAAGGATTCAAGTACCGACAGCTGTTCTTCGCGGCTGCTGAGCTGGCGGCTGAGGTGTTCCATGGAATCTTGCAGTTCACCCAGGCTGACTTCCAGGTCTGCATCGTAGGAAGGGCCGCCCATCGGGGGCAGCTCCTTGAAGTTGAACTCCTCGGGATCGAGGTCCGCCTTCTCGGTCAGGCGCTCGCCGAGGGCGTTGAGGCGACCAAGTTGTCCCTGCATGGTGCCCACCTGGGCGGCCAGCATGGCAAGCTGTTCGCGGGCTTCATCGGCCCCTTGCGTGGATTTTTGCTGCTGCGCCAGGGTCAGCGCCACTTCCAGCGCCTCCATTTTCTGCTGCCAGCTCTGCCAGAGCCAGCCGCCCCCCAAGGCCAATACAGTGAAGAGAATACCGCCGACCCAGGCCAGACGTTGTTTGGGTAAGTGCAACCTGCGGCGCTGCTTACCGTGGAGGATCAGGGTAATGCTCATAGAAATCTGTCTTCTCGGTCAGGTGAGGCCAAGGGCCTTCACGGGCAATAAAACCGGGAGATAATCGGTATTAAAGGATGGAATAAACAAATGACAGGACGTCGGTGCGGAGAGATGACCGACGTCCTGTTGCACAGCTATCAGGCCAGAACCAGACCGTTGTCGTAGTAAGCGATAGGCGCTTTGTCGCCCTCACCCTCGAAGGTCACCAGTTCCCAGGCCTCCTGCTGGGCCAGCAGGGCACGCAGCAGCTTGTTGTTCAGGGCATGGCCCGTCTTGTAGGCACGGAATTCACCGATGATACTGCGATTGCACATGTACAGATCGCCGATGGCATCCAGCATCTTGTGCTTCACGAACTCGTCTTCGTAGCGCAGACCATCTTCGTTCAGCACCCGGTAGTCATCCAGCACCACGGCGTTTTCCAGGCTGCCGCCCAGTGCCAGGTTCTGGGAACGCAGGTACTCGATGTCACGCATGAAGCCGAAGGTACGGGCACGGCTGATCTCTTTCACGAAGGAGCTGCCGGAGAAGTCCAGCACGCAACGCTGGTTGCGGCCTTCAAACACCGGATGCTGGAAATCGATCTCGAGATCCATCTTGAAGCCGTTGCGGTAGGGGTGGAATTCCGCCCACTTGTCGCCGTCTTCAACCCGGATGCTCTGCTTGATCCGCACGAACTGCTTGGGTGCGTTCTGTTCACGAATACCCACTTCCTGCAGCAGATAGATGAACGGATGCGCACTGCCGTCCATTACCGGGATCTCGGGGGCATCAACCTCGACATAGAGGTTGTCGATGCCCATCCCGGCCAGAGCGGCAGACAGGTGTTCGATGGTCGACACGCGAACACCGGCTTCGTTCACCAGAGCGGTACAAAGCACGGTATCACGCACCTGATCGGCGTTGGCTGGCAGCGCGACCACAGGATTCAGATCGGTACGCAAGTAAACGATCCCTGTGTTAACAGGCGCCGGACGGAACGTCATAGTGACTTTCCGGCCCGAATGCAGGCCCACACCGGTGGCCTGGACACTCGTTTTCAAGGTTCTTTGTCTAATCATGGGCGTATCCGCTTTAACAGCTCAAATTCCTGACCAGATGGTCGTTGCCGGGCCATCTTAGCACAATCCTTAAGCAACAAACAAACCAGAGCCATCAGAGGCTTAGTCTGCCTGCTTGCGCAGGAACGCAGGAATATCGAGATAATCCGGTTCGCGACGAGCTTGCGGCTCGGCGTTCACCACCTTGGCCGGGGCCTCTTCCATCACGCGAGACTGCAGGGCTTCGCTGATCAGGGGCTGACGGGCCGGACGCTCTTGAACCATGTTGTTCTTGACCAGGGTGATGTCGGGCTTGCGCTCGGCACCGATACCGGTCGCTACTACGGTAACACGCAGTTCGTCGTGCATTTCCGGATCGATTACGGTACCCACCACCACGGTGGCGTTCTCGGACGCGAAGGCCTTGACCGCGTTACCCACGGTCTCGAACTCTTCGATGGTCATGTCCATGCCGGCCGTGATGTTGACCAGGATGCCACGGGCACCGGCCAGATCCACGTCTTCCAGCAGCGGGCTGGAGATGGCCTTCTCGGCCGCTTCTTCGGCACGGTCGTCACCGGAGGCGGAGCCGGTACCCATCATGGCGGTACCCATCTCGCGCATCACGGTACGCACGTCCGCGAAGTCGACGTTGATGAGGCCCGGGCGGGTGATCAGCTCGGCGATTCCCTGTACTGCCCCCAGCAGCACGTCGTTGGCCGCCTTGAAGGCGTCCAGCAGGGAGATGCCGCGACCCAGCACCTTCAGCAACTTGTCGTTGGGGATGGTGATCAGGGAGTCGACGTTCTTGGAGAGCTCTTCGATGCCGTGAGCGGCGAAGCCCATCCGCTTCTTCCCTTCGAAGGAGAACGGCTTGGTCACGACGGCAACGGTCAGGATACCCATCTCGCGGGCCACTTCGGCCACGATCGGTGCAGCACCTGTACCAGTACCACCACCCATGCCGGCAGCGATGAACACCATGTCGGAACCGGTCAGCAGCTCGCGCAGCGCTTCCCTGTCTTCCATGGCGGCGTCACGACCCACTTCCGGGTTGGCCCCGGCACCCAGCCCCTTGGTGATGCCACCGCCGATCTGCAAGGTGGTATTGGCACTGGAGTTGCGCAGTGCCTGGGCGTCGGTGTTCACGGTGATGAACTCGACACCTTCGATGTTTTGACGAACCATGTGCTCGACTGCGTTGCCGCCGCCGCCACCCACACCTATCACCTTGATGACGGCTTCGTCAGTGTGGCTATCCATAAATTCAAACATGTTGTCTCTCCGCTTTATTTGCCTGACTCAGCAAAATCTTTAGAACTCGCCACGCAACCAGTTGCTGACCCGTTTGACCAGCCCACCTACGCTTGCCTTGGCGGCATATTCCTTGTTACTGCCGGTGGATTGGTTGGTGCGGCCGTACTGCAACAACCCGACCGCAGTCGAGTACACCGGTGCCTGTACGTAGTCACTCAATCCCCGGATATTCATGGGCTCGCCTACCCGGACCTGGCTCTGGAAGATCTGCTCTGCGCACTCCACAATGCCTTCGATCTGGGCCGCGCCACCGGTCAAGACCACACCGGCGGCCAGCTGATGCTTGACCCCCTGTGCCTTCAATTCGCTCTGCACCCGCACCAGCTCGTCATTCACCATGGAGAGCAACTCGGTGTAACGGGGTTCAATCACTTCCGCCAGTGTCTGCCGTTGCAGGCTGCGCGCCGGGCGACCGCCGACACTGGGCACTTCGATATTGTCTTCCTTGCTGACCAGGCGGCCGAGGGCGCAGCCATAGCGCACCTTGATCGCCTCCGCATCCAGCGGCGGCGTGCCGAAGGCATAGGCGATGTCGCTGGTCACCGTACTGCCGGCATAGGGAATCACCTTGGTGTGACGCAGGGCGCCGCCGGTAAAGAGCGACATGTCCATGGTGCCGCCACCGATGTCCACCACGCAGACACCCAGCTCCTTCTCGTCTTCGGTCAGCACGGCGTAGCTGGAGGCCAGGGCGGAGAAGATCAGCTGATCCACCCGCAGACCCACCTTCTCTACACACTTCTCGATGTTGCGCGCCATGTCGTTGTGGCAGGTGATCAGGTGCACCTTGGCCGCCATCCGCACGCCGGAGAGGCCGACCGGGTTCTTGATCCCTTCCTGATAGTCGATGGCGAACTCCTGGGGCAGCACGTGCAGCACCCGGAGCTCGTCAGACAACCGCACCGACTTGGCGGTGTGGATGACGTTGTCCACATCCTCCTGGGTCACCTCTTCGTCGGAGATGGGCACCATGCCGGTCTCGTTGCGGCAATCGATGTGCTTGCCGGACAGCCCCAGATAGACGGAACTGATCTGGCAGTCTGCCATCATCTCGGCCTCTTCCACCGCGCGGCGCAGGGACTTGACCACGGAGTCGAGGTCATTGACCCCGCCCTTCTCCATCCCGCGAGAAGCGTGGCTGCCCATGCCGATGACATTGAGTTCGCCATCGGGCAATACTTCGCCAACCAGTACCGCCACCTTGGTCGTGCCGATATCCAGTCCGACAATCAAATTTCTATCTGCGGTGTTGGTCATTCACTTTCTCTTCGCTTTTCTTCCAGCCAACTGCCATCCCGGTGTCGTATCGAAGATCCACGTAAGCAACCCGCTCACGGGGCTCGATGACCGGAAAGGCATCGATAAACCGCTGCAGACGAAGCGCGATATCCGAGCGCCCCACAAACAGCTGAATGTTGCCATCCAGGGTCAGTTCCCAGGCATGGCGGGGGGTCAGATTCACCCCCAGCAACTTGTATCCCTTGGCCGCCAGCAGCGTTTCGTACTGATGGCTGGCTTCCAGCACCTTGGCGGCCTGATCATCGGGCCCGGACAACTGCATCAGGGGCTTCTTCACCCTGTCCGGGGCACTGAATACCTCACCCTTGGTGTTGACGAAGCGGTTACCGTTCCAGCGAGCCGCCACATCCTGTTCCGTGAGATAGACCTTGATCTTGTTCGGCCACTTCTTTCGTACCGAGACCTGGGCCACCCAGGGCAGAGCGTTCAGACGCGCCTGCAATTCGTTCACATCCAGCTCGAAGAAGTTGCGAAGTTCGGCACCATCCAGCACGGCAGCACGCAACTCATCGGCCTTCAAATATTCGTGTTGCCCCTGCAGCAACAGCTCGCTCATGGGCAACCGACTGGCATCCGTCAGCCAGTCTTTAACATCCAGCGCAGTCTGGTAGAGCCCCCACATGACCAGGATGAAAAATGCCACCCCGGCGATGAAGCCCCCCTTGGTGCGCCCTTGTGCCCTTGCCTCCACCCGATCGATCCCCGTAAAACGCGCCATGCCGGCCACTTGCAGACCGGTTCGCCATTATATAGGCCTCGGCTTGGCGGTCAAAATACTCATTGGGCCCTCAGGCACCGGATTTCATGCTATCCACGCTCAATTTCATCTCGCCGAGACGACGGGCCAGCGCACCGACGTTACCCGCCCCCTGGGTCAATACCAGATCCCCCTCGCCAATCAGGTCGGCCAGCACCGCGGGCACATCGTCCGGCGTTGCGACAAAGATGGGCTCCAGGGTGCCGCGGGAGCGGATGGAACGGCACAGGGCACGGCCATCGGCACCGGGAATGGGCTCCTCACCGGCGGCATAGACCTCCAGCATCACCAGCACGTCCACCTTGGAAAGCACGTCTGCGAAATCTTCGTAGAGATCCCGGGTCCGACTGTAGCGGTGCGGCTGGAACACCATCACCAGCCGCTTCTCGGGCCAGCCGGCGCGAGCGGCGTTGATGGTCACCTTCACTTCGCTCGGGTGATGACCGTAATCATCCACCAGCATGGCCTTGCCACGGCCGGTTTCAAACTCGCCATATTGCTGGAAGCGGCGCCCCACCCCTTCAAACTTGGAAAGTGCCTGGATGATCGCCTCGTCGCCGATGCCGTCTTCGGTTGCCACCGCGATGGCGGCGGCGGCGTTGAGGGCGTTGTGGATGCCCGGCAGATTCAGGGTCACCTCCAGCTCACCCGCCCCTGCACGGCGCACCCGGAAGCGGCTGCGATTGCTGGTCTGCACGAAGTCCAGCACCTGCACATCGGCATCATCGCTCAGACCGTAGGTGAGGGTAGGACGGGCGATCTCCGGCAGCATGCCGCGGATCACGGGGTCATCCACGCACACCACGGCCAGGCCGTAGAACGGCAGATTGTGCAGGAAATCGATGAAGGTGGCCTTCAACCTGGAGAAATCGCCACCATAGGTGTCCATGTGATCCGCTTCGATATTGGTCACGATGGAGACCATGGGTTGCAGATGCAGGAAGGAGGCGTCGCTCTCGTCCGCCTCGGCAATCAGATAACGGCTGCTGCCCAGGCGGGCATTGGTGCCGGCGCTGTTGAGCAGACCGCCGATGACGAAGGTGGGGTCGCGATCCGCCTCGGCATAGATGCTCGCCACCAGACTGGTGGTGGTGGTCTTGCCGTGGGTCCCGGCAATGGCGATGCCGTGACGGAAGCGCATCAGCTCAGCCAGCATTTCGGCGCGGCGCACCACGGGAATACGCAGCTCGCGGGCAGCCAGCAGCTCGGGGTTGTCCTGCTTGATGGCGGTGGAAACCACCACCACGCTGGCACCGTCCACATGCTCGGCATTGTGACCGACAAAGATGTGTGCGCCCAAAGAGGCCAGGCGTTCGGTCACCCCGTTGCGGGCCAGATCCGAGCCGGTCACCTGATACCCTTCATTGGCAAGCACTTCCGCAATACCGCCCATACCGGCGCCACCGATGCCGATGAAGTGGATGCGACGCACGCGGCGCATTTCGGGGATAACGGTACGCAGTTTTGCCAGTTCAACCTTGGTCATAGTTCTTTCTCAATTCGCGGCCACAGGCCATTTTCATTCGGCGACATTCATCAGTTCGAAGACAGAAGCGGGGCCTTGGCGGCACATCTGGGCCTTCCATCTCGTTTGGCTCAGCCGGTGGCGAGCCGTTTGCACTCATCGGCAACCCGTTCGGCAGCATCGATGATGGCGACCCGGCGCGCGGCCTGGGCCATGTTCAACAGGGTTTCCCTGCGCCCTGCGAGCCAGGATAGACGCGACGCCAGCGCCGCCGGCGTCAGCTCGGACTGGGGCAGGAACTCGGCCGCACCGCCGTCGACCAGGGTCAAGGCGTTGCGGGTCTGGTGATCGTCCACCGCATGGGGCAGGGGTACGAAGATGGCGGCCACACCGGCAGCGGCCACTTCGGAGACGGTCAATGCGCCGGCGCGGCACACCACCAGGTCGGCCCAGGCATAGGCATCCGCCATGTCCTTGATAAATTCACTCACCTCGGCCTCGACCCCCAGCCCGGCATAGGAGGCAGCCACAGCCTCCCCGTTGCCCTTGCCGCACTGGTGACGCACCTCGATGGGCACACCGGCAGCTGCAACCGCAGGAGGCACCTGCTCGTTGAGGACCCGGGCCCCCAGGCTGCCACCGACCACAAGCAGGCGCAGAGGATCGCTGCTGCTGCGCAGCTGGGGATCCGGCAGCGCCACCACCTCGGGGCGCACCGGGTTACCCACCACGGCGGTACGGGCATTGGGGGCGAAGGCACCCGGGAAGGCCATCAGTACCCGCCTGGCGATACGGGCCAGCAGCTTGTTGGTCAGGCCGGCGGCGGCATTCTGCTCGTGCAGCAGCAGCGGAATGCCGGACAGCCAGGCGGCCACGCCACCCGGGCCGGAGGCAAAGCCCCCCATGCCCAGCACCACATCGGGCTGGATGGTCTTGAGCACCTGGCGGGCCTGCAGCACGGATTTGATGACACGGTAGGGCGCCGCGAGCAGACGCTTGATGCCGTTGCCACGCACCCCCTGGATGTCAATGAAGGAGATGGGATAACCATGGGCAGGCACCAGCTCCGCCTCCATCCGGTCGGCAGTGCCGAGCCAGTGGATGGTCCAGCCCTGGGCCTTGAGGCGATCGGCGACGGCCAGGCCGGGGAACACATGGCCCCCGGTACCACCCGCCATCACCAGTAACGTCTTGCTCACGCAACCTCCCGCACGCGCGCCTGGGCACTTGCCTGGCGCAACTCGAAATCGATACGAATCAACATGCTCACCGCCACCATCATGATGATGAGACTGGAGCCGCCATAACTGACCAGCGGCAGGGTCAGCCCCTTGGTAGGCATCATGCCGCTGGCGGCACCGACGTTGACGAAAGTCTGGAAGCTGAACCAGATGCCGATGCCGATGGCCAGATAACCTTCATAGAGCCGCTCGGCCACCAGCGCCTGGTGACCCAGCTTGAGCGCCTTCACCGCCAGCGCAAAAATCAGGAAGAGTGCGCCAAGCACCCCCACGTAGCCCAGCTCTTCGCCCAGAATGGCGAACACGAAGTCGGTGTGGGCCTCCGGCAGGTACTCCATCTTCTGGATGGAGTTGCCGAGCCCCTCGCCAAACCAGCTCCCCCGACCAAAGGCCATCAGGGACTGGGTCAGCTGATAGCCGCTGCCAAAGGGATCGGCCCAGGGGTCGAGGAAGGAGGTCACCCGCCGCATCCGGTAGGGCTCCGCGATGATCAGGGTCACCACGGCGCTCACCCCCACCAGGATGAGACCGATGAACTGCACCAGCCGGGCACCGGCCAGGAACAGCATGCCGAGGGAGGTGACGAACATCACCACCACTGACCCGAGATCCGGCTGGGCCAGCAGCAGGATGGCCACCACGAACAGCACCGCCATGGGTTTCATGAAGCCGATGAAGCGTTCACGCACCTCGCTTTGACGGCGCACCAGATAACCCGCCAGATAGACGAACAGCGCCAGCTTGCCGAACTCGGCCGGCTGCAGGTTGAAGGGGCCCAGCGGCAGCCAGCGTACCGAACCGTTGACGCTGCGGCCCACCAGCAACACCATCACCAGCAGCACGATGGCCAGCAACAACATGGGGCCGTTGTAGTGCTGCCAGCGTGCCATGGGCACCTGCAACACGAACCAGGAGATACCCAGCGCCATCACCAGGAACATGCCGTGACGCTTCACGAACATGAAGGGATCGTTGTTGATGGCGATCCCCTCAGGAATGGAAGCGGACGCCACTATTACCAGCCCGACGCCCATCAGTGCGAGGGCCAGCACCACCAGCTGCCGATCGTAGAGACCGGCTGGGCGCGCCGGTAGCAACCAGCGCTGCAAGAATCCTGCGACGGCGCGAAGGGCGTTCATAGTGCCAGCACCAGTTCGGTGAAGCGATCGCCGCGCGCTTCAAAGGATTTGAACTGGTCCAGGCTCGCGCAGGCCGGTGCCAGCAGCACCCAGTCACCGGGCCTGGCATCGGTCGCCGCCTTGGCGACAGCAGCGTCAAGATCGGCAACCCGCTCGGTCTGTTCGCCCAGGGCCAGCAGCACCTCGGCATCCTGACCAAAGCAGTACATGTGATCGATCTGGCTGCCGAGCAGCGCCTGCACCGGGCCGAAGTCCTGCCCCTTGCCCTGGCCACCGGCCAGCAGCAGCAGGCGGCCTTTGACCGCTTCACGCACCCCGGCCACGGCGGCCAGGGTCGCCCCCACGTTGGTGGCCTTGGAATCGTTGATCCAGCGCACCCCATTTACCTCCCGCACGAAGCGGGCACGGTGAGGCAGCCCTTCAAAGCGGCGCAGCACGGCAAGTTGTGCCTCGCGGGGAATGCCCACCGCATCGCACAGGGCCATGGCTGCCAGGGCATTGGCCTGGTTGTGGGCACCCACTATCTTCATCTCGTCCACCGCCAGCAACGGCTCGCCGTGCAAAGTCAGCCAGTGACGGCCCTCCAGCTCGCAGCGACCGTAGCCGTTGCAGTCGAGGCCGAAACTCTGCCACACCTGACCCACATCGGGCAGGGTCTGGGGATCGTCGCGATTGATCAGGATGTGCTGGGAGTGCTGATGGATCTCCATCTTGGCGGCGCGGTAATCCGCCATGCCGGCATAGCGATCCATATGATCTTCACTGAGGTTCAAGACCACGGAGGCGGCGGCCCGCAGGCTGTAGGTGGTCTCCAGCTGGAAGCTGGAGAGCTCCAGCACGCAGAGATCCATGGGCTGCTTGAGGAGCGACAGCGCCGGGGTGCCGATATTGCCCCCCACACCGACCTTGAGTCCCGCCTCGGCGATCATCTCACCCACCAGGGTGGTGACCGTGCTCTTGCCGTTGGAGCCGGTGATGGCGATGACGGGCGTCTGGGTTTCACGCACGAACAGTTCGATGTCACCGACGATGCGCACCCCGAACTCGGCGGCGGCCTTCAACTCCGGAGTCGCCAGGGCGATGCCCGGGCTCGCCACTATCATGTGCGCCTGCTTGAGCCGCTCCGCGTCCAACCCGTGGATGAGCTCCACCTCGGGGGGAAGCTCGTCCTTGCCCGGCGGATTGGCACGGGTGTCCATCACCAGCGGCGTGACGCCGCGGTCGAGGAAGTAATCGACGCAGGAGAGTCCGGTTTTGCCGAGTCCGATGATGATGACCATGGCTTACCTCACCTTCAGGGTGGCGAGGCCAAGCAGCACCAGCATGAGGGTGATGATCCAGAAACGCACGATGACGCGCGGCTCCGGCCAGCCCTTCTTCTCATAGTGGTGATGGATGGGGGCCATGCGGAAGATCCGCACGCCGCGCAGTTTGTAGGATCCGACCTGCAGGATCACCGAGACGGTCTCCATCACGAAGACGCCCCCCATGATTACCAGCAGGAACTCCTGGCGCACCAGCACGGCGATGGTACCGAGCGCGCCGCCCAGGGCCAGGGAACCCACGTCCCCCATGAAGACCTGGGCCGGGTAGGTATTGAACCAGAGGAAACCCAGGCCCGCGCCCACGATGGCGGTACAGACGATCACCAGCTCGGAGGTGTAGGGCACGTAGGGAATGTGCAGGTAGTTCGCGAAGTTGACGTTGCCGGTCGCCCAGGCGATCAGGGCGAAGCCCCCCGCCACCATCACGGTGGGCATGATGGCGAGGCCATCCAGGCCATCGGTCAGGTTGACCGCGTTGGAGGTACCGACGATGACGAAGTAGGTCAGCAGGATGAACATCAGGCCGAGCTGGGGCATCACATCCTTGAGGAAGGGGACCACCAGCTGGGTCTGACCATCGTGGGTGGCCGTGGCGTAGAGGAACACCGCCACACCCAGCGCGACCGCGGACTGCCAGAAGTACTTCCAGCGGGCGATGAGGCCGTCGGTGTTCTTGCGCACCACCTTGAGATAGTCATCGGCAAAACCGATGGCGCCATAGGCCCCCAGCACGAACAGCACCAGCCAGACATAGGGGTTGTCGAGGCGGCACCAGAGCAGCACAGAAGTGAAGATGGCGGCAATGATCATCAGGCCGCCCATGGTCGGGGTGCCCTTCTTGCTGAGGTGGGATTCGGGACCGTCGTTGCGGATCACCTGGCCGAACTTCATGATCTGCAGGCGACGGATGAGGCGCGGCCCCATCCAGAGCGCCACCACCAGACCGGTGATGATCGACAGGATGGCGCGAAACGTCAGGTAGGAGAAGACGTTGAAGAAGGTGAAGTGCGGGGTGAGCAGTTCCGCCAGCCAGACTAGCATGTGGCTGACTCCTGATGGCCCTTGACCATCTCGACGATATCTTCCATGCGGGAGCCACGGGCGCCCTTGACCAGAATCGAAATTTCCTGATGTGTCTTTATCATTTGCGCAAGCACTTCAAACAACGACGCCTTGTTATCGAAATGTCGGCCAGCCGCGGCATCTGCGGTGTGGCGACTCTGTTCCCCTACGGTCAGCACGGCATCGAGGCCCTGCTCACGGGCGTGGTATCCGACCCGGGCATGCTGCGCGGCGGACTCCTCACCCAACTCTTTCATGTCACCGAATACCAGCACCTTGTAGCCGTTCATGGCGGTCAGGGCATCGATACCCGCCAGCACGGACTCCACGCTGGCGTTATAGGTGTCATCCACCAGAGTGAGGCCACCCCAGCGTTGCACGCAGAAACGGCCCTTGACCGGCGCCATCTGCTCCAGTCCCGCCTTGACGGACGCAAGCGATGCGCCCAGGGCCAGGGTACCGGCGGCAGCAGCCAGGGCGTTGGCCACGTTGTGGCGACCCGGAATGGCCAGGGTCAGGGTCAGCTCTCCCTGGGGCGTCACCATCACGAACCCGGCACAACCCTGCTCGTTGAGCACGATGTCGCGGGCGTGGAACGGCTGACGCTGATCCTGGAGGGAGAAGGCGCACTGGATGCCCTTTTCACGCCACTTCGGCCAGAACTCGTTGTCGGCATTGACGATGGCAGTGCCGCCCTCGCCTAACCCTTCGAAGATTTCGCTCTTGGCATGGAACACCCCTTCCAGGGAGCCAAAGCCTTCCAGGTGCGCGGCAGCGACGTTGTTGATGATGGCGGCGTCGGGTCTGGCGAGCGACGTGGTCCAGGCGATCTCGCCCGGGTGGTTGGCTCCCAGCTCCATCACCGCGAACTGGTGTTGCGGCTCGAGGCGCAGCAGGGTCAGCGGCACCCCCACCTCGTTGTTGAAGTTGCCGGCGGTGGCCAGCACCTCCCCTTCACAGCGCAGGATGGCCGTCGCCATCTCCTTCACCGTGGTTTTGCCACAGCTGCCTGTGATGGCGAGCACTTTCGGATTGATGCGCTCGCGCACCAGCCTGCCCAGACGCCCAAGCCCCTTGAGGGTGTCGGCCACCACCAGTTGTGGAATGGCCAGCGGCAATTCGCGCTCTACCAGCAGGGCACTGGCGCCGGCGGCAACCGCCTGGTCGCAGAAATCGTGGGCGTCGAAACGCTCGCCGCGCAGGGCTACGAACAGCGCCCCCGCGCCCAGGGTACGGGTGTCGGTGCTGACCGCCGTGATCTCATGGTCGCCCCCGATCAGACGGGCATCGAGCACCTGCGCCAGGTCGGCAAGCTTGAGGGTCATCATTTGAATGACTCCATTAATGTGTGCAAGGCGGCTGCGACGGTTTCCCGATCGCTGTAGTGCCGCTTGTCGGTTCCAATGATCTGATAATCCTCGTGGCCTTTGCCGGCCACCAGGATGATGTCCTCTTTGCTCGCTTGGCTCAGTGCCAGCTGGATTGCCTTGGTCCTGTCGTGCTCAATCTGCACGGCGCCGGGATCGCGAAGACCCGCCACCATGTCGGCCATGATCCGGGCCGGCTCCTCGGTACGGGGATTGTCGTCGGTCAGGATCACGCAGTCCGCATGCTGCTCCGCCATGGCAGCCATCATGGGACGCTTGCCGCGATCCCTGTCGCCACCACAACCCACCAAGCACCAGAGCCGCCCTTCACAGTGCACCCGCAGGGCCTGCAAGGCCTTCTCCAGCGCATCCGGGGTGTGGGCGTAATCGACCACGGCGAGCGGCGCATTGCCACCGCCGAAGCACTCCATGCGACCGGTCACCGGTTGCAGTCTGGGGGCCGTCGCCAGCAGGTCATCGAAGTCGTAGCCGAGCACCAGCATGGCACCCATGGCGCCCAGCACGTTGCTGACGTTGAAGCGGCCGAGCAAGGGGGCGGATAATACACCATTCCCCCAGCTGGAGTTAATGCGCGTATCAAAACCTTGTTGGTGGAAATGGGGATCCTGCGCCGTCAGTTGTCGTCCGGCATGGTTTTCAATCGGACCATGAACCCCGAAGGCCACTGCACCGGGATAGGTCGCCAGCCATTGCCGTCCCAGATGGTCATCGGCGTTGATGACGGCGCAAGGCTCATCCACCAGCTTCAGCAGCTCCTCCTTGGCGGCGGCATAGGCCTCCATGGTGCCGTGATAGTCCAGATGATCCCGGCTCAGGTTGGTGAAGACTGCCGCGGCAAACGGCAGGGCCGCCACGCGATGCTGCACCAGACCGTGGCTGGAGACCTCCATCGCCACCAGATCGGCCCCCTGCTGCTGCAAGGCGGCCAGATTGGCCTGCACCTGGACCGCGCTGCCCGTGGTGTTCTCTGCTTCGATGAGCTCGCCAAACAGACCGTTGCCTATGGTGCCCATGACCCCGGCCTTGCCCCCCAGCAGGGTGCGCCAGTTGGCCACCAGCAGGGCCGTGGTGCTCTTGCCGTTGGTGCCCGTGATGCCCACCAGTTGCAGCTTTTGCGCAGGGTGACCGTAGAAATGACCGGCCAGCTCGGAGAGACGAGCGGGAAGATCCCTCATGCCGATGCAGGGGATCTGGGTCGCCGGAGGGACGAATTCTCCGTCCTCCTCAAACAGCACGGCGGTCGCTCCCTGAGCCACCGCCTGTTCGATGAAGCGCCTGCCATCCACCTGATGGCCACGAATCGCCACGAAGAGCGAGCCGGGACCGACCCGCCGGCTGTCGAGCTGGAGATCGGTGAGGGAAAGCGCCGGTGCATCGATGCCGAAGCGGCTCATCAGTTGATCAAGTGTGCGGGGCGGCATGGGAAGCCTCCGAAAATGCGGGAATGCGGGCGCTCGTACACGCCATGGAAAACGCCCCGACAGCAGCGGGGCCGATGGAAAAAACCGGATGCCCGTCAAGTACGCGGTGCGCCATTGTTGGCCTCCGTGCGGGCAAGCTTGGCGGGTACCTCGGGCGGGATCGCATCGGGACGGATGTTGAAGAGCTGCAACACGCCTCCCATGGCCTCCGCAAAGGGCGGGGTCGCCACGGCACCGCCGTAGTAGGCATCCCCCTTGGGTTCGTTGATCACCACCACCATGACGAAACGGGGATTGCTGGCCGGCGCGAAACCGGCAAACCAGGCCATGTAGTCCTTGCCATAGCCCCCAGCCACGGCCACCTTGGCGGTACCACTCTTGCCACCGACCCGATAACCGGGGATCTGGGCCTTGGGAATGGCATTGCTGACCACGTACTCCAGCGCCTGCAACATGGCAGCGGCGTTGTTGTGATCGATGACCTGCTCACCCTTGGGCGGCTTGGTCACCTTGATGATGGAGAGCGGTACCCGCTTGCCCTTGTTGGCCAGGGTGGCGTAGGCGGAGGCCAGCTGCAGCGGGGTCACTCGCAGACCATAACCAAACGACAGGGTAGCTCGCTCGATGTCGGACCAGCGGCGACGCTGGGGCAGCATGCCGCTGCTCTCCCCCATCAGGCCGCTGCCGGTGTCCATGCCGAATCCCACCATGCTCAGGGTATTGATCATCTCCTGGGCCGGCATCCGCAGCGCGATGCGCGACATGCCGATGTTGGAGGAGTAGCGCAGGATGTCGTACAGGTTGGTCGCCTTGTGGATACTCACGTCACGGATCTGCTTGGCCCCGATGAAGAGGGGGCCGCCCGGGATGAAGTCCTTCCAGCTGGTGACACCGGCTTGCAAGGCACTAAGCAAAATCAATGGCTTGACCGTGGAACCCGGCTCATAGGTATCGGTCACCACCCGGTTTCGCACCCGGAAACTCTGGTACTGGCCGCGGTTGTTCGGGTTGTAGGAGGGGGTGTTGACCATGGCGAGCACCTCGCCGGTCTTCACATCCAGCATCACCATGGAGCCGGAGGTGGCCTTGTTCTCGTCGGTAGCCCGTTTGAGGGCGCGATAGGCCAGCGCCTGCACCCGCTGATCGATGCTCAGTTGCAGATCGTTGGCGTGCTTGCCTTCTTTCACCAGGCCCAGGCGCTCGATGACGCGGCCCTGCCTGTCCTTGCGCACTCGCATCTCGCCAGGGGTTGCGGTCAGCCACTCGTTGTAGCTGCGCTCAATCCCCTCGATGCCGCTGCCATCAATGTTGGTCACCCCCACCAGGTGGGAGCTTATCTCGCCGGTCGGGTAGAAACGGCGCGCCTCGGGGCGCAGATAGATGCCCCCCAGCTTCAACCCCTTGATGTACTCGGCCACCGCAGGCGTCACCTGCCGCTGCAGATAGACGAAGCGCTTGCTCGGGTTGGCGATGCGATGCTTGAGGGTGTTGATGTCGAGCTTGAGCACGGCGGAGAGTGCCAGCCAGGCACGCTCGTTGTGGATGGCACCGGACTCGTGCACCGTCTTGGGATCGGCCCAGACCGCTTCGACCGGTACGGATACCGCCAGCTGCTCGCCATTGCGGTCCGTGATCATGCCGCGCACCGCCTGGGTGGAGGTGGTGCGCAGGGAGCGCATGTCCCCCTCCTGGCGCAGTCTGTCCGGATCGATCACCTGGATCCAGGCCAGCCGCAGGATCAGCCCCGCAAACGCGATGCCGATGAAGAAAACCAGGGTACGAAAGCGCCACGGGTAGAGTGAGGGTGCTTTCGCCTTGGCTTTGTCCTTTGCCGGAGCCTTGGTGGCGGCCTTGCGTGTCATGGTTGTGTAATTACCTTTTCAGTGGTCACCAGGGGGCGAGCCATCTGCAACTTGTCCATGGCCAGACTCGCCACCCGGGAGTGCTCAGCCAGTGTGCCCTGTTCCAGCAAGAGGTGGCGCCACTCGATGTTGAGCCTGTCCTCCTCCGCCATCAGATCGTTCTGCTTGGCCGTCAGACCCCGGGTCATGTTGGTCACCAGGATCACCGCAAAGGCGGTGACCAGCACGGCGACGGTCAACAGGACCTGCAACTTGTGGCGCCAGAGATCCGCAACGATCTCCCTGGCGAGGTGAACGCGCACGTCGCTCATCGTTTACTCCGCAAGACGCTCTGCGACCCGCAGCACCGAACTGCGGGACCGGGTGTTTTCATTGACCTCGTGGTCGGAAGGCTTGAGCGCCTTGCCGATCGACTTCAGCTTGCGACCACCGGCAAGCTGGGCTTCAGTCAGGGGGATGCCGTGGGGTACTTCAGGACCTTTCTCGTGCTTGCGAATGAAATGTTTCACCAGCCGATCTTCCAGAGAGTGGAAGCTGATGACGGAGAGACGGCCGTGAGGAGCCAGCACGTCCAGCGCGCCGTTGAGGGCGGTTTCGATCTCGTCCAGCTCGCTGTTGATATAGATGCGGATGGCCTGGAAGCTGCGGGTCGCCGCGTGCTTGCCCTTCTCCTTGCTCGGGTTGACCCGGGCAATCATCTCCGCCAGTTGGCGGGTGCGCACATAGGGCTCGGTCACCCGATCGTGTACGATGGCGCGAGCAATCTTCTTGGCGAAGCGCTCCTCACCGAAGGTTTTCAGCACCCAGGCGATGTCGTCCACATCGGCACGGGCCAGCCACTCGGCGGCGCTCTGACCGGAGGTGGGATCCATCCTCATGTCGAGCGGGCCGTCCTTCATGAAGCTGAAGCCACGTTCGGCATCGTCAAGCTGGGGGGAGGAGACACCGAGATCCAGCAGGAAGCCATCGACCTTGCCCAGCAGGCCGCGCTCGGTCAGATAACGGGTGATGCCGGAGAAGGGACCGTGCACGATCTCGAAACGGGGATCCTGGATCTTGGCCGCCTCGGCAATGGCCTGGGGATCCCGGTCGATGGCGATCAGACGGCCGTTCGGGCCCAGATGCTGGAGAATGAGACGAGAGTGACCACCCCGGCCAAAGGTACCGTCGACGTAGATACCGTCCGGCTTGATGGCCAGCCCTTCGACGGCTTCGTGCAACAGCACTGTGATGTGTTCAGCGGCTTGGGTCATTTATAAAGAAAAATCCTGTAGTCGTGGTGAACTTGCCCAGTCGTCCTCGGGCAGGCCCAGGATGTCGTCGTTGATCTGTTGTTGCCAGCGGGCTTCATCCCACAGCTCGAATTTGTTGAGCTGGCCCACCAGCATGACTTTCTTGTCCAGCCCGGCATGGCTGCGCAGCGGCTGGCTGAGCAGCAGACGGCCATTGCCATCCAGTTCGCATTCGGCCGCGTGGCCGAGCAGCAGACGCTGCAGGCGGCGTTCCGCCGGGTTGGTGCTGGAAAGGGTCTTCAGCTTGCGCTCCACCTCTTCCCATTCATTCAGGGGATAAAGCAGCAGACAGGGATGGGCGATGTCGATGGTGCAGACCAGCTGGCCGTCGCATTCGTCGCGCAGCCAATCACGAAATTTGGTCGGAATCGCCAACCGCCCCTTGCTGTCCAGGCTGATGGCGTGAGCGCCACGCAACAAATTGCAGTCCCCGAAGGTGAGTTATGGGGGCTAGATGCCCAATAAAACCACTTTGATCCACTTTTCTCCACCATGAAGTTTAAGGACGAGCAGGGGGCTTTTCAAGCAAGGATCTCGGGCATGGGGAACATATTGACGCAGCGTGATGGGACTACCGATTAAATGAATTGATTTTCCACAAGTTATTCATGGGAGAATTAAATCATACCGGCGAAGTGTGCCTCGTAATTAATCGATTTCACGGGGAAATGATGAAACGGAACAGCACGACGGCGCACAGGATAATGCTGACGCCCACCACGGGATAGATGATATAGCCATCCCCTACCCGACGGGCTCGCAGCACCACCAGCTGGCAGAGCAGCAGGTTATAGACGATGAGAAGAAAAGTCAGCAGTAGATTGGCGCCCAATGTCAGCTCGTCGGCATACATGATATAGAGCCACATCAAACCAAAATTAACGAGGATCAGATAAAGCAGAAATTTCTGAATCGCCCTGCCCGCCTTTGGGGTCTTTTTTACTCGTGTTATCATGCTTATCACGTCCTGGATACCACATGAACAGTCGACAGATATTGTCAAAAACTGTTGAGATACATCGTGTTTTTATCATTTTCCCGCCAGGCTCTGTCCGCTGTTGCCAAAATATCCCTGCGCCTTCTCCCCGGGCTCTCGCTACTGAGCAGTGCCGTTTGTTACTCCTATGATCATTATCACTGGCAGGCGGGTTTTCCTACCCCCGTTGTCGGCCCGGGTGCCGAACTGGTCAACGAGCAGACCCGCTTTCTGCTGCGCCAGCGCAGCCACCTGCAAACGAGGCTCGCCGAGTCCCAGCCCATGATCCGCTGGGTCACGGAGCAGGTTCAGACGCGAAAACTCCCACCCATGCTGGCACTGCTGCCCCTGATCGAGAGCAGCTACCGGCTTGACGTGATCTCCTCGGCGGGCGCCGCCGGGCCCTGGCAGTTGATGCCGGATACCGCAGCCCGCTTCTCCGTCCCCATGACGAACGGCTTCGATGGCCGCTATTCCCTGCCATTGGCGACGGAGGCGGCGCTCTCCTACCTCGGGTGGCTGCATCAATTCTTCGGGCAGGACTGGTTGCTGGCACTGGCGGCCTACAACGCGGGAGAGGGAAGAGTACTGAAGGCGGTGCTCAACGGCGGGACACGCAATGTGTGGGAGTTGCAATTGCCTACCGAAACTCGCCTCTATGTGGCGCGCTTCCTCGCGCTCTCCCAATTGCTGGACAGAGCGGCGCAGCACGGGTTTGTCCTGCCGCCCTGGCAGGCGGGAGAAAATATCCGGGTATGGCGGCAGCCGGGGGGCTGCTCATTGCTGGAGTGGGCCATGGAACGGGGGGTTGCCATGAACGAGGCAAGCCGGTGGAATCCCGCCTGGCGATTGCCCGATCCCCGGGAGGTGAGTGACTGCCCCATCGTTTATGGCGGAGGCAAGGCCCCTCCTGCCCCGCGCCATCAAGAGACACGCCCACAGCTGGTGCGGGCCGTGTCCCTGGAAAGCCTGCACGATCCCCTGCTGTTGCTGCCTGCACGGGGACTGGACATGGGGCGGGGAGGCCTCACTCTTGAGCGGTTGCCGGATCCACTGGGATTGGAGCAGGCTCGCCCTCTGCTGGCGCCATGAAACAGTGGCGCCAGTGGCTCAGAACAGGCGCGAGATCCACCGAGTCAGGATCGACCCATCGCGCGCCGTAGAAGCTGAGGTACTGGCCTATGGCCCTGCGATGGGTGATATGACACGCCAGCACGATCCGCGGTGACAACGACAGGCTGACGTTATCGGGCAAGGTAAAACGGGCGGGGGCGAGGAAACCGACCCCACCCGGTCCGATATCCTTGATGACCGCCCGTCCGATGCGCTTGTCGAACAGCAGGCCGGAGACCATGAGCCGGGCCGCGATGCCGCAACTCTGGGATTCCAGGGGCGTGGTCCCGTCATGGAGATACCAGCGCGGCAGTTTGCGCCTGGGATCCTTGAACGGTGTCACGGGGGGCAGATCGGCGTCAGGGGTTTCCATGGGCAACGGCATCCTTGGCTGTCCGGGTGGCGGCTTGGGTTTGGGCACTGAACAGCTGCTCCAGGCTCTTTTCCGCCTGGGTCGTCATCACCAGCAACTCGATGCGGCGGTTCTGGCTGCCTTTGGGATCGGCGGTGTTGTCCAGCATGGTATCCGACATGGCGACCACCTGACCCACCCGCTCGGGGGGCATGCCGCCAGCAAGCAGGACACGCCTCGCCATCATGGCGCGATCGGAGGAGAGCTCCCAGTTGCTGTAGTTGTCACCGGCAAAGGGGGTGCTGTCGGTGTGGCCCGAGATCATGACCCGGTTCTCCACTCGCTGAAAGACAGGAGCCAGTGCCATCAGCAGATGGCGGAAATAGGGGCTGATGCGGGCGCTGCCACGGCTGTACATCTCGCGCTCGTCATCGTCGCGGATCAGGATCCGCAGACCCTGGGGCACCAGTTGCAGCTCCAGGTTGTTTCTGGCCTGCATCTGATCCGCCATGGACCCGATGAAACCGGCCAACTGCGCCATCTGCTTCTCTCCCTCAATCTTGCCCACCAGCAGGCTCTCATAGCCTCCTTTGGCGCCATCGGTAAAGATGCTGCGATCCCGCTCCATGTGTCTGGGCATGCGCTGCCCCTCCTCCACGAACTGGGGACTCAACTCCTCCAGTACCGAGGGGTTGCCGCCAAGATCCACCGGATAGGGGCTGTTGCGGATATCGAAGGGATTGGCCTCGCTGTCCATGATGCTGTAGTCGCGTAGACGGCTGGCCACCACATCACGCTCCTCCTGGCTGGAGACGGCCAGGATCCAGAGCACCATGAAGAAGGCCATCATGGCCAGGGTGAAGTCGGCGAAGGCCACCTTCCATGCACCGCCCCCCTTGGGAGCGCTGCTGCGCCGCTGCTGGCGCTTGATGACGATCTGCTCGTGGTTGCGCATCACATGGCCCTGTTGGTCACCCAGTCTTCCAGTTCGAGGAAGCTGGGTTTCACGTCAGGCTCCAGCATCTTGCGGCCGGAATCGACGGAGAGCAGCGGCGTCTTGCCCCGCAGCTGGGCGATCAGGATCGACTTGATGCACATCAGCATGCCGATGCGGCGCTTGACCATCTCCTCCATGGCATTGCTGATGGGCTCCAGCAGGCAATAACAGAGGAAGATGCCGATGAAGGTGCCCACCAGGGCGGCCGCCACGTGCACGCCTATGTTGCTGAGGGGGCCGTCGAGCTGCTGCATGGTGATGATGATCCCCATCACCGCCGCCAGGATCCCGAAGCCGGGGCAGGCCTCCCCTGTCTTGTGCAGCGCGTGGGCGGGCTTGAGCATGTCCTCCTCGATGGCCATGATCTCCTGCTCCAGTATGGTGTCGAGCTCATGGGGCGTGATCTTGCCCATGCCCAGCAGACGCAGGTTGTCGATGATGAAGCCCAGCAGTTGCGGATCTTCCGATACCTGGGGATACATGAGGAAGACGGAACTCTGCTGCGGATTCTCCACGTGCTCGTCCAGCGCCTTCATCCCCTTGTTGCGGGTCTCTTCCAGCAGTTGGTGCATCAGGGTCAGCAGTTCGCGATAGATCTCCTTCTCGTCCTTGTTGGACTTGAAGCAAAGCTTCATCTGGCGCCACATTTCATGCATCACCTCCTTGGAATTGCCAAGGAACATGGAGCCGACCGCCGCCCCTATGATGATGATGAGTTCGGCAGGCTGCCACAGGGCGATGGGGCGCCCCCCGGCCATCATGAAGCCGCCGATCACACACACGAAAATGACACCAAGACCAATCTGTTTTTGCATGGATGCTCCCGCAGAAATCAACAAGACTCCCCCCGCGGGGAGAGGCATAACTATATGGAGTCGACCAATCGCTGCTTGAGCTGAAGGACGCACTGCTTGTGGAGCTGGCACACCCGCGACTCGGTCAACCCGAGCACCAGTGCAATCTCCTTCATGTTCAATTCCTGCTGGTAATAGAGGGAAAGCAGCAGCTGTTCACGCTTGTCCAGGGTGCCGAGCACCTTGCCAAGGGTCATGGCCAGATCCTGATCGTCAGACTCGGATGCGGGCGCCCTGCCCCCGTTCTCCAGCCACTCCTCCAGACTCTGCAACGCCTCGGCCTGGCTCGCATAGGCGAGCTGGCGCACCTCCTCGACGGTGCAGGAAAGCGCCTGTGCCAGCTCCTGCTCGGTCGGGTTGCGCCCTAGACGGTTGAACAGCTCCCGCTGTACCTGGTTGTGACCGTGCACCTGCTGGCGCAGCTGACGGGGGCGCCAGTCGAGGCGCCGCAGCTCATCCAGCATGGCTCCCCGCACCCGCTTGAAGGCATAGCTCTCGAACTGGGCATCCGGTTCACCCCCATAGCGACGCCAGGCCTCCAGCAGCCCCATCATGCCGACCTGCTCCATGTCCTCCTGATCGAAGCTGGCGCTCACCTGACTGCGCAGGTGAGTGGCTGCCCGCTTCACCAGAGGCAGATAACGGCTCAGGATCGCCTGCTCACCGGTGCGGGGAGCGGAGGCGGTCAGTTCGCAGGGAGTATCCCAACCAGCGTCCATCATGTTCGCTACTGCACCAGGACCTTGGTAACCAGCACTTCATCCAGATAGGGCTTGTAGCCATACCCCTCCAGGGTTCCCACCAGTTTGCCGAGCAGAGAGGTCTGCAGGGCCGAGATGTTCTGCAATTCCTGCTTCACCGCCTCATGGGAGCGATGGCTGAAATATTGCACCATGGCATTGCGGATCAGGGGGGTCAGCTCGTTGAGCGTCTCCAGCTGCTGGGGATTGTGGGTGACCAGCGCCAGCTCCAGCACCAGATAGTGGGGCTCTCTGTCTCCCTCCAGGCTGATGACGAAACGCTCCATCGGTTTGAACAGCGGCGTCTTGCTCAGCTCGGGCTTGGCTTCTGCCAGGCCCAGCCAGACGGCAACCGTATCCCGCTTGAGATAAGCGCCATAGGCCAGCGCCGCCAGCAGGCACAGCGCCATCATTATCACCATCAACCACTTCATGACACGCCGCATAATTTGAAATCACTCTCGCTATTGCCAGATCTTGAAATGTCACACCAGGGTGTTGAGCCAATCCTGGCCAGCACTGCCCGATGCGTCCTGTTCTTCCTGCCACTGTCGTCGACCTGCCAGGATCTTCTCCTGCTGCCAGCGATCCCCCCGCTCCTGCTCTCCCCCCTGGCCCACGTTCACCTCGACACCACCAGCATGATGGGGAGCCAAACTCATGCGAAGCCGCTCCATCGACTGGATCAGGGCTTCACGCACCGCCGGGTTGGTCACGTTGAGCTGCACGTTGAGCCGATCCCCTTCCATCCTCACGGTCAGTTCGAGGCGACCCAGCTCTGGGGGGTCGAGGCGAATATGGGCCTGCTTGATGCTATGGTTCACCTGCAGCTCGACCCTGTCTTTGAGCACATCGACCAGTTGCTGGCCCCACTGGGCCTCGCTTGCGGCAAGACGCGCCGGCGCCCACTGGTATTCCGCAGGCCTGGCGGCAGAGAGCGTGGGCGACAACCCCGCCATTGCCTTGAATTCGGTGACGCTGGCCTCCCGCTCCGGGGCGGGCTCCCCGGGAAGAGGCACCACCACTGCCGCACTCCGGGTCGCAGGCAGCTCGCCCTGGGCAGTGGGCTGGAGCATTCGCATGGCCAGCTCCCCAGCAGGTTGAGGGAGGCTCTCCTTGCCAACGGAAACCGGCGGCACCGGCATCCGCTCCCCTTCCATTCGCTCGAACCCGCTGAGGGCGCGCAGCACAGGCGAGGAGGCGGGTTGCATCTCACCGACGGGGGCAAGGCCGGCACTCGATGACAAACGGACAGGAGGAAGGCGTCCCTCCTCCTGTCGGACAAAAGGTGGTGGCATCTGGTTGAAGGCGGCGAGTTGCTCGGCGACATCCGCAGCCACTTCGACGCTTTCCTCCTGCTCCGTCTCGTCGACGGGGGCGGAAGGGGCGGTGGACGGAGGAAGCATCGCCTCCTGCGGAAGATCCAGAGGCTGGTACTCTTCCCCCTGCCCGTCAGGCTGGCGGGAGAGGCGGGTAAAACCACCGGATGGGGAAGCGGGCAGTGTCTCTGCCACGGGGAGAGGGATCATGCCCATGTCTGCGCCTCGTCGTAGGCCTGCAATCCTTCCCGCTTGCGGGAGAGGCTGTCCCACTCCTGCTTGCGCAGCGCCGTTTCCTGCTCACAGAGCGCGAAGGCTTCCCGATGCCAGTGGCGCACCTGATCCCGGGCCGGCATCAGGGATTGCCACAATGCAGGCTGGCTGTTCAGATGCGCCACCAGCTGGGCCAGACGCTGATCCGCCAGCCGCACCGCATCCCACTGTCCGGCGCGGGCCTGCTGCAAGATAAGACGCCCGAGCCCCAGAAGCTGGCGCTGACGTGTCTCGCGTTCCGCACCGGGGGGCACGGCTCCTGTCATGGACATGATGATGGCCTCAAAATAGGACGACCTTGCGGGCAAGCAAGGAGCAGGCCAAATATATAAACATTATATTTCAATACGTTAGTTCCGACCTTTGCCCCATGAGGAAGGTGGATTTCCGCATCAACGGGGATGGCGGGCCATCGCTTCCCAACCCTCTTTCAGCTCCAGCAGGATGCGACGCACCTCTGCAAAGCCCGCGACATCGTTGGCCACACTGATCTCGAACAGCCGCTGGCCGCAGTAGTCGTACAAACGGTGCAGGTTGCTGGCCAGCTCGCCGCCCTTGTCCATGTCGAGGGCACTGTCGAGCCCTCCCAGGATCTGCAGACACTTGTTGATGGACTGCCCCTTGCGCTCGTACTGCCTGGCCAGAATGTGGCCCTCGGCCCTGGCTATTTCGTCGAGCAGGCCATCCATCAACATCAGCACCAGCTGGTGCGGATCGGCGCTCGCTGCCTTGGCCTGGGTGGCGGCGAACTGGTAGGCGTCATAGCCTTCTTGGGGTTCAAACATGAAAAACTCGCTTATTCAAAGTGTTACGGGCTAGCCGTCTCACAGGGCGCCCATGGTCTGCAACATCTGGTTCATGGTGGTGAACTGATTGAGGTAGCGCTTATACGCGGAATCCATGCGCCGATCCAGCGCCTCCATCCGCTCGTTCACCCGCTTCTCGTTCGCTTCAAGACCTGTCTTGCGTCCCTTTAGTGCACCGTCCCGCTTGGTATAGGGGTCCAGGGCATTGCTCATCCGCTTGAGCAGACCATCGTCGCCCATGAGTGCCTTGCCGAGCAGCTCGGGATCCTTCTCCAGCGCCTTGTTGAAGTCGGTCTCGTTGAAGGAGAGCTTGCCCGCCTTGTCGGTCTTGATCCCCAGGCTCCCCAGAGTCAGATCATCGGGCAGCTCCCGCACGCTGCGGGCAATCACGCTCTTGAGGCTGCGTACCCCGCTGTCGGAGGAGAGGGCTCCCGGC
Organism: Aeromonas sp.; assembly: GCF_050252055.1. Taxonomy (NCBI): domain Bacteria; kingdom Pseudomonadati; phylum Pseudomonadota; class Gammaproteobacteria; order Aeromonadales; family Aeromonadaceae; genus Aeromonas; species Aeromonas sp. The sequence goes on from NZ_JBFWLQ010000004.1 coordinate 327,530, forward strand.
GCCTTGGGATCGCTGGAGGTCATCTTGGCCAGCTCATCCACCAATTCGTTGTAACTGTCGACAAACTTCTTGAGGGAGCCGGTAACCGCCTCCTTGTCCTGATCCACCGTGACCAGCAGCGGAGCATCATCCGCCTTTTGCGCCTTGGTCAGCTGGAACGTCAGGCCATCCACCACGTTCTCTATCTTGTTGCTGGCAGAGGTGATGGTGAGAGGGTTGTCCCCCCCCATGCGCAGCTTGGCGTCCTGCGCCTGGGTGATGTCCGTCTTGCCGGCCATCGCCACCCCGAGGGCATTGGCGCCATCCCCGCTGTACCCCAGGGTGATGGCGTTCTCCACGCCGCTCTCCTTGCTGGTCAGTACCATGCTGACCTTGCCGTCGGTACGTACCAGGGTCGCCTTCACACCCGGGTTGTCCTTGGCATTGTTGATCTGGGAGACCAGATCCTTGACGGTGGCGCCAGCCGGGAGAGAGGCCAGGTCGATGTCCAAGGTCTTGCCCTTGACGGTCAGGGAGAAGACGCCGTCTGCCGGCAGCGGTGCCGTGTCACTGTCAAGCTGCAAGCCGACCTGATGGGACTGGGCAAGCTGCTCCACAAAGAAGCTGTACTGACCCGAGCTGGCCTTGCCGTTGCTCGTCACCGTCATGAGTCCTTCCTGGGACAAGGTGGCCTTCTGAGCCTGCAGGCTGCTCGCCTTGTTCAGATCCTTGAGCAGGGTCTGGAAACTCGACAGCTTGGTGGTGAGGCTGCTGATGGCGCTCTGCTGCGCCTTGACGCTGTCCAGCTGCTTCTTCAGCAGCTTGTCCATGTTCTGGCGCTCGACGGCAACCAGTTGCATCGCCGTGCTGGCCGGATCTATTTGCATCTTTATCCCCTTATTCGGTGGCATGCCCGTTGGAAAAGACCGGCTCGGCCCTTTCCAACCGGCAAGCGGTTGTCAAACAAGAGCCGCCCCTCTCGGGGCGGCCCGGCAAACCATCAACGCAGCAGGGAAGTCACCATGCCGGTCATCTGGTTGGAGTTGGACAGCACGGACATGCCAGCCTGCATCAGCATCTGGTTCTTGGTCATGTTGGTGCTCTCCTGGGCGAAGTCGGCATCCATGATGCGGCCGTTCGCCATGTCGGTGTTCTCTTTCATGTTGGAGAGGTTATTGACGGTGTGCTCCAGACGGTTGATGTTGGCACCGAACTGGGAACGGGCGGTACCGATGGCATCCAGGGCGTCTTCCATCTTGGTGATCTGCGCGTTGAAGGCAGTGGAGGCCAGGGCGGTGGCCGCCACATCGGCGGTGGCAAAATCGGTTTGCGCGGTATCAATGGCTGCGTTGACGGCCTGAACATTGCCGCTGGCATCCACATCCAGCTTCTCGGCGGCGGAACCACCGATCTGGAAGGTCACTGCTGCAGCGCCGAACTTGCCCGCATCGCTGATCAGAGCCTGACCACCAAACTTGGTGTTGTCGCTGATGTTCTTCAGCTCGGCAGACAGCTCCTTCATTTCGGTGCCCATGGCCAGACGGTCTTCCGCGCTCGCGGTGCCGTTGGCGCCCTGGGTGGCCAGGTCTTTCATGCGCTGAACGATGTTGGTCATCTCGTCCATGGCACCTTCGGCGGTCTGCATCATGGAGACGGCGTCCTGGGCGTTGCGCATGCCGACCTTCTGGCCGTTGGACTGGGCTTGCAGACGGGTGGCCATCTGCAGACCGGCGGCGTCATCGGCGGCGGAGTTGATGCGAAGACCGGTACCCAGGCGCTGCATGGCGGTGCCCAGCATCTTGTTGGTGTTGTTCAGCTGGTTCTGAGTGGTCAGAGAAGCGAAGTTGGTATGAATGGACAAACCCATGATCTATTCCTCGAAGAAGGCTGCTACCGCAGCGGATAACCGTACGAAGGAGAGAAGCGACAGGTGCGAGGCAAGACTTGAGCTGCGGGTGAAAAATATGATGAAAAAAGAGGGCGCAGGAGGAGCTGGGAGGGGAAACGGAAAAAAGGCACCCACCAGGGGGATGGGTGCCACCAACATCAACGCAGCAGGGAGGTCACCATGCCGGTCATCTGGTTGGAGTTGGACAGCACGGACATGCCAGCCTGCATCAGCATCTGGTTCTTGGTCATGTTGGTGCTCTCTTGAGCGAAGTCGGCATCCATGATGCGACCGTTCGCCATGTCGGTGTTCTCTTTCATGTTGGAGAGGTTGTTGACGGTGTGCTCCAGACGGTTGATGTTGGCACCGAAGGAGGAACGGGCGCTGCCAATGTCTTTCAGGAAGGTTTCCATCTCGGTGATGGCGGCATTGGCTTTGGTCTGATCACCGATACCGCCACCCTTGACTGCGGTACCATCCAGGCCGGAGCCAGCGGTGGAACCGGTCACTTTCTTCAGGTCGGTGGAGATGTCCACGCTCAGGGTCTCGGCGGCGGAGCCACCGATCTGGAACTTGACCGCACCCTTCTCGAAGTTGCCAGCGGCTTTCTTCAGCAGGGACTGGCCACCGAAGGTGGTGTTGTCGGTGATGTTGGCCAGCTCTTTCGACAGCTCGCCGAACTCGGCGTTCAGGGCGGTGTAGTCTTCGGTGCTGGTAGTGCCGTTGGCACCCTGGGTAGCCAGATCCTTCATGCGCTGAACGATGTTGGTCATCTCGTCCAGGGCGCCTTCGGCGGTCTGCATCATGGAGATGGCATCCTGGGCGTTGCGCATACCGACCTTCTGGCCGTTGGACTGGGCTTGCAGGCGGGTAGCCATCTGCAGACCGGCCGCGTCGTCGGCGGCGGAGTTGATGCGAAGACCGGTACCCAGGCGCTGCATGGCGGTGCCCAGCATCTTGTTGGTGTTGTTCAGCTGGTTCTGGGTGGTCAGGGAGGCGAAGTTGGTATGGATGGACAAGCCCATGATGTATTCCTCGAGTTAAACGCTGCACAGCAGCCCGTTAGGTTGACATCAGATAGAGACGACCCCTTTCGCGCAGAAATGTAATCTTCCCTCCGCATATTTTTCTTCTGGCCCCCTCCCGGGCATTCCGGTATCCCGGGTGCTCGCCGCCTCCCCCATCCGGCATGCTTATTGCTTTTAAAACGTCCTCTCTCACTACCGGATGGCGACATGGCTGCTTCGCTCTACACACCGCATTTCGTTCAACATTTCCAGTGCATCGGCGATCGCTGCGAGGACAACTGCTGCCACAGCTGGACCATCAGCATCGACAAGCAGACCTTCCGCAGCTATGAACGCCACCCCGACCCCACGGTCAAGTCCCTGAGCAAGCTGCACATCATCAAGGTGAAGCAGAGCAACGAGCGCTGGGGGGAGATAAAGCTCGACGAACAGGGCGCCTGCCCCTTCCTCGATGAAAACCGCCTGTGCCAGATCCACAGCAAGGCGGGTCAGGATGCCCTGAGTCACACCTGCAAGACCTACCCCAGAGCCCAGACCCGCATCGGCAACCAGCTCAAGAGGTCCCTGATGCTCTCCTGCCCCCAGGTGTGCCGCCAGTTGTTGCTTGACCCCCTGGCGATGCAGACCGAGGTCACCGAGCTCACCCAGCCCCTGCCCTTCGCTCCGCCCCCCTCCAACGCCATGGCGACGTTGCACAGCCTGAGCATTCACGTGCTGGCCGCCACGGATATCCCCGTGGCGATTCGGCTATGGCTGGTCGGCATGCTGATCCATCGGGATCCTGCGCAACTCTCCCACGAGGCCTTCCTCGATCAGGTGGCGGTACTGGCCGAACGCGGGGAGCTCAACACCATGTTCGAGCAGTTGCCCGCCCTGCCCAGACTGCAGTGGTGGGGCCTCAGAACCATGACCCACCAGTTGCTGGCCTATTCCCAGGGGAGACGGGGGCGGCAGACCATGCAGGTCTGCCTCGACAAGATCAACGGGGTACTGGAGGGAACCTACGACGAGGACAAGCTTGCACGCCTGCAGCAGGTCTGGCACGACAGGGTCGCCCCCTTCCTGGCCAGCCATCCCCAGATCCTGGACAACTACCTGCTCTACTACGTCTATCACCACAACTTCCCGCTGCAGCAGGGCGACAAGTGCCAGGCCTATCAACTGCTGGTGGTCGACTACTTCCTGTTGCGCAACTACCTCTGCCTGCTGGCCATGGACAAGGAGCTGGACGAGCAGGACGTGGTCAACCTCTTCTACAGCTACCACACCATACGCCAGCACAATGCGAGCTTTATCAAGACCATAGAACAGGGGCTCAACGACTCCGGCTTCGCGTCGGACATCTCCCTGTACGCCCTGCTCAAGCCCTGAAAACAGAAAACCGCCAGCGAGCTGCATGGCGGTTTTCTGTCGTGAACGGGACCTGGCCCCCTAGGTGAGCAGCGCCACCACGTTCTGGCGCGAGACGTTAGCCTGGGCAAGCAGGCCGGACATGGTCCCCATGAAGCCCCCTTCCTTGAGCTGGAGGCTGAGCTTGCCCTGCAACTGGACCAGCTCCTCCTGCTGCAGGTTCTGGCTGCGTGACTTCACCCGATCGAGCTGCTTCACCATCCGCTGGCGAAACTGCTTGAGCTCGCGCACCGACTGCTCTATCTCCCCGAGCAGTCGCTTCAGCCGTTGCTGCTCCTGTTTGATCTCCCCCTTGTCGAGCCCCTCGCCGAGCTGGGTCAACTGCCCCGCCTTTGGCTTGAACTGCACGGGTACCGGGTTGCCGGCGGGAATGCGGATGCCCTCGCCGCTCAGCAGCACGGGTTCATCCAGCTTGCGCCTGTGCTGATCCGGTACGCTCAGCTCCAGCTTGCCCAGCTCGTTCAGGCGCGCCTGGATATGCTCCTTGCGCAGCGCGCGATCCAGACGGGCGGCCGCCTCCGCTTCACTGGCATCGGCGGGCAGCAGCACCTCGACGGCGCTGCTGGTCTGAGGGAAGGAGAAGACGAGACGCTCGGCACTCGCCCTTGGGCTCAGCAGATCGAGCCGCTCCGCGCTGTAGTGCACCCTGCTGTCCGTGGCCGACGCCAGCAAGCGTGGCCTGAGCTCGCTCGTCAGTGGCGCCTGCGGCTGGGTCAGCTTCTCTTCCAGTACCTTGAGACGGGAGACCAGATCCCCGCTCGCCGCCTTCTGCTGGCCGAGCTGCTGCTCCAGGCGCTTCAGCTCGCCCCACACCTGGCTCAGGGCCTGTTCGCCCCCCTGGGCATGGGCGATGCGCTGCTGCGCCGTGCCGATCAGGGCCCAGCGATCGAGCCGGATGACATTGGGCTGGCGTTCATTGCGAGGAGTCTGGGGAGAAGTAGCCTGGGCAGTCGAACGACCTTGCAACCTGGGTTGGGCCGGCGTTTCGGCCACGCTCCCCGGACGGGTTTGTTGAATCTGCATCCTGGCTCCTTAGACAGATTTAGGGCATGTAGTTGAACAGGCTCAGGCCATTCACCTTGGCGAAGGCCTGCTGTTGCACCTGCAGAGCCATCAGCACATGCGCCTGCTGGGTCACGGCCCCCGCGTAGTCGAGGGACTCTATCTGATTGCTCACTTCCTTGCTATAGGTGCTCTTCTCGGCATGACCCTCGTCCACCTGATCCAGCAGATTGATGCGTGCCCCTATGGTGCTCACCATCTGGCTGATGTCATCCTGCAGGGTCTTGCTGCGATCCAGCATGGCTCTGGCCTGATCCGCCGCATCCGGTGCGCCGGCATCGAAGGCCGCCACCATGTCGTCCAGCTGCTTGAAGAAATCCCCGTTCTGGATGAACAGGCTGTCTGCGGTCTGGTTGAGGGACACCGTCACCCCCCGGGCAATCTCCACCTCCCGCACCAGAGCATCCCCCTGATAGAGATAGCCGCCACCCGGACCCTGGACGATGGGGGTCTTGTCCACCTGGCTGCCGCTGAACAGGCTTGAACCGTTCTCGTTGCGGGCATTGACGAGATCCAGCAGTCCCTCCTTGATGATGGCCGCCTCGCTGGACACCGCCCGGCGATCGTCCTCGGAGAGGGAACCGTTGGCTGCCGTCTGGGTCAGCTCCCGCAACCGGCTCAGCATGTTGGTCATGGTCTCGAACTGCAGCTCCCCCTGGGATAGCTGGCTCTTGGCATTGGCGATGTTCTTCTGGTACTGGGCCATGGCCACCTGCTCTTTCTTCAGACCAAGCAGTTGCACGCTGCCCACGGGATCGTCCGAAGGCTGCAGGATCCGCTTGTTGGAGGAGATCTGGCGATCCAGCCGGGCGTAGTCGCCAAAGCCCCGCTGCAGGTTGTCGAGCATGCTGAGCTGGATCTGGTTGGTGCTGATGCGCATGCGGACTCCGTCAGAACATGTTGAGAATGGAATTGAAGAGTTGATCCGACGTGCTGATCACCTTGGCATTGGCCTGATACGCCTTGGTGTAGGCCATCACCTTGACCCCTTCCTCATCCAGGTTGACGCCGCTCACGCTGCTGAGCTTGGTGGCGAGCTGTTTCTCCATGTTGGCATCGGCCTCCATGGTCGCCTTGGCCTGACCGCTCTGCACCGCCATCTTGCCAAGCAGGGCGCTGTAGGCATCGTACTGATCATCCTTGATGGTCAGCAGCTCCTGCAGGTTGCGGTTGTCGCCGTTGCCGCCCCCCGCCTTGGCGAAGGCGAGGTGATCCCCGGTAAAGCCGTCGGCCACCTTGAGGGTGCCGGAGGGATTGAGGGGGTCGTAGCTGAACAGGGGTTTGCCGGGATCGCCGTTCAGATCGACGCCACCCGCCTGCTTGGCGTTGAAGTCATCCGCCAGCTTCTTCGCGATCTGGTTCAGCTCGTCGCGCAGGGGGCGCAGCACTGTGGTGCGATATTCCAGCACGCCCGCCAGGGTGCCGCCCTGAAGCCTGGGGACCTCGAAGGATTGCGGCCCGAAGCTCAGGCTCAGGGTGTCACCGGCCAGAGAGAGGGTGCTGCTGCTGCCGGCCAGCACCAGGGGCTGGCCCTGGGGCAGGCTCAGGGAGAAGGAGCCGTCGCTCTGACGGTTGACCCGCACCTCCATGAAGGTCGACAGCTCGCGCACTATCTGCTCGCGGCTGTCTTCCAGCGCCGAGGTGTTGACCCCCTTGGAAGCCTGCTCGCCGATCTGGGTGTTGAGCTCCGCCACCTGCTTGAGATAGCTGTTCACCTGGGTAATGGTGCTGCCCAGCTGATCGTCGATCTGCTTCTCCTGGGTCAGCAGGCTCTCGTTCAACTGGCCGAAGCGGTTGGCCAGGGCACCGGCCGAGCTGACGATCTGGCTGCGCTGCGCCGGTGTTTCCGGGCTGTCGAGGGCGGCGCTCAGGGACGCAAAGAAACTGTCCAGCCCCTTGGTGATGTTCATCGACTCGCTGCCGAGCAACTGCTCTGTCGTATTGATGTACTGGTGAAAAGCATAGGAGGAGCCGGTCGCGGAGCGGCTGCGCCAGTGCTGGGAGACCAGATAGTCATCGGTGATCCTGCGAACCCCGGTCACCTCGACCCCCATGCCGTTGTCCATCCGGCCAAAGCCCGACAGGCTGCCCATCATGGCCTCCTGGCGGCTGTACCCGATGGTATTGACGTTGGCGATATTCTGGGCAGAGATGTTCAATGCGATCTGCGATGCATTGAGTCCGCTAAAACCGATACTGAGCAGCGACATCAGTCAACTTTCCTCATTTTTGCCGAATTCAGAGGCTGACTGAAGGCAGCCAGGGTCTGGGAGTCTGAAGCGACCACCGGCTCGGCATTCTTTAATGTGGGGGCCAGTTGATTGACCATCTGCTCCTTGAGCCCCATGCCGCCGCGCTTGACCAGGCTCATCGCGAGCTGGCTGTCGTACATGTCGCGGTAGAGGGACTCCCCCTTGATAAGCCTGTCCTCTTCATCCTGCATGGCGTCGGACGCCGAACGCATGTGCTTGAGCACCGTCTGCAGGAAGCTCACCTCGAACTGGCCGGCCGCCGCCTCCAGGGCCGCGCGCTGATCCGGGTTGCTCTTTATCTGCTGCAGTTCATTGAGATCCTGATAGAAACCAGGCTCCGAGGTAATTCTGGTCATAGAGATCCTTAGATGACCACCAGCTCGCCTTCGAGGGCTCCCGCCTCGTCGAGGGCTTGCAGGATGGCCATGACATCATCCGGGGTCGCCCCCAGGGAATTCACCGCCTTGACGATCACCTCCAGGGAGGTGCCATCTGGCCAGACAAACATGTTGTTGCGCTCCCGGTCAACCTGGATCTGGGAGTTGGGCGTCGTGGTGGTCCGCCCGTTGGAGAAGGCGTTGGGCTGGCTCACCGTCTGGCTCTCACCTATGGTGACCGTCAGGCTGCCATGGCTGACCGCTGCCTTGTGCACCTTGACCCCCTGCCCCATGACCACGGTGCCGGTACGGCTGTTGAAGACGACTCGTGGCCGCTCCTTGCCCATGTCCACCTGGATGTCCTGCAACAGGGCCATGAAGGAGATGCGCTGGCTCTCATCGCGGGGGGCCGCAATCTGGATGCGACCGGCGCTGACCGCCTTGGCCACGGGGCCGAGCTGGCGGTTGATCTCCCGCTCCACGTTGCGGGCCGTCTTGAAGTTGGGCTGGTGCAGGTTGAGCGTCACTTCCGGCTTGTCCGAGAAGTTGCTGGCCACCTCCCGCTCGATGATGGCACCGTTCGGGATGATGCCGGCCGTCGGCACGTTGATGGTCACGGAGGAGCCGGATTGCCCCTCCGCCTTGACACCGGCCACCACCAGGTTGCCCTGGGCGACCGCATAGACTTCACCGTCGATGCCGCGCAGGGGAGTGAGCAGCAGCGAGCCGCCTCTCAGGCTCTTGGCATCGCCGATGGAGGTCACGGTCACGTCCATCTGCTGACCCTTGCCAGCGAGGGCGGGCAGCGTCGCCTGCACGGAGACGGCTGCCACGTTCTTGAGCTTGGGATCGATGTCATCAGGCAGTTGTACCCCGAACTGCTTGAGCATGTTGGTCATGGACTGGCCGGTGAATTTGACCTGGCTGCGATCCCCGGTGCCGGAGAGGCCGACCACCAGGCCATAGCCCACCAGCTGGTTGGCTCTCATCCCCTGCACGTCGGCAATGTCCAGCAGGGCCCGTTTGGCGGGGGCAGCGGCGCCGGCCACGCCCGACAGCGCCAGGCAGAGCAGGGCGATATACCATCTGTTCATCGAAATCCTCACAAGGGGGAGAAGGCGGAACTGAAGAAGCGCGACAGCCAGCCCATCTGGTTGCTGTCGGCCAGGGCGCCACGACCGGCATAGGTGATGCGGGCATCGGCGATGCGCTGGGACGAGATGCGGTTGCTCTGGTCGATGTCCTCGACCCGCACCATGCCCCCCAGACGGATGTACTCATCCCCCTGGTTGAGGCGGATCCACTTCTCCCCCCGGATCCCCAGCACCCCGTTGGGCATCACTTCGGCCACGGTGACCGTGATGGCCCCCGCCAGGGTATTCTGCTGGCTGGAGGTCGCCCCGCCGTCGAAGTCGCGATCCGCCTTGATAGAGGCGCTCCAGTCCGGTCGGGAAACACCGCCGATGGAAGGCACAGGCACGCTCAGATTGCTGTTCTTGTTCATGCTGGTGTTGGCCTTCTTGCTGGACTGGGTGCGCTCCTCCAGCATGACGGTCAGGATGTCGCCGACCCGGTAGGCACGGCGATCCTGGAACAGGGTCATCATGTAGTCGTTACGGTAGAGGCTGCCATCCTCCCCCACCCCGGCTTTCGTCAGCTCGGAGCGGGAAGGGGCCCACTTCTCGTCACCGGGCTCGGGGGCCTGCAACTCATAGGTGGAGCAGCCCCCCAGCAGCAGGGCGAGCACGACGCAATACCACACCGGCCTCATCATCACAGCGCCTGGGTCACGAACTTGAGCATCTGATCGGCGGAGGAGACCACCTTGGCATTCATCTCGTAGGCGCGCTGGGTGGTGATCATGTCCACCATCTCTTCCACCACGTTCACGTTGGAACTCTCCAGGGTGAACTGCTTGATGGCCCCCATGGCCTCTTCACCCGGGACCCCTTCGATGGCTTCACCGGAGGCACCGGTCGCCCGGTAGAGGTTGCCCCCCAGGGCTTCCAGACCGGCCGGGTTGGAGAAGTTGGTCAGGGTGATGCGCCCAAGCTCCACGTTCTCCTGCTGTCCCGGCAGGGTGGCGCTCACGGTGCCGTCGGTGCCGATCGCGATCTTGGTGGCGTTGTCCGGGATCTGGATCTGCGGCAGCATGGGCAGGCCGTCGGCATTGACCAGCAGCCCTTCCGCATTGCGGTGCCATTGACCGTTGCGGGTATAGGCCGTCTCGCCATCCGGGCGCTCGACGCTGAAGAAACCGGCCCCCACCACCGCCATGTCCAGCTCCTGGTTGGTGTTCTGGAACTGCCCTGGCGTGAATACCTTCTGGGTGCCGACCACCCGCACACCGTTACCCATCTGGATGCCGATGGGGGACAGGTTCTGCTGATCCTGCTGGGCACCGGGCTGGCGCTGAACCTGATAGAACAGATCCTCGAACGCCACCCGATCACGCTTGAAACCGACCGTGTTGACGTTGGCCAGGTTGTTGGAAATGCTGGCCATCTTGGCATCCTGTGCCGACAGACCCGTCTTGCTCACCCAAAGCGCTGCATGCATCTTCGTTTCTCCACCTGATTCGTTCGAACGGGGTGCATCCCGTCAGTATTCATTCCCGGCCGCCATGGCCGACCGTCAGCCCTGGCCAGAGATCAGCCTGGCACCCTGCCTGGCCTGCTCGTCCGCCGTCTTCATCAACTTGACCTGCAACTCGAAATTGCGGGTCAGGGACATGCTGCCGATCAGCTCGTCCACCGCGTTCACGTTGGCCCCCTCGAGGAAACCGGACGCCAGCACCACCTGCTCGCTGATCTCCGCATCCCCGCCCTGGCGCTGGCGAAACAGGCCGTCAGCCCCCTTGACCAGCTCGGCCGGATCCGGGTTCACCAGCTTGAGCCGGCCCACGTCCAGACGGGCACCGCCCCCCGGCGGGGTGATGCTGAGGGAGCCATCCTTGCCAAAGCTCAGATCCCGATAGGCGGGCAGCACCATCTCGCCGCCATCCCCGAGCACGGGACGGCCGTTGAGGGTCAGCAACCCCTCCCCGTCCACCTCCAGGTTGCCGGCACGGGTGTAGGCCTCCTTGCCGTCTGCTGTCTGCACGGTGAGAAAACCGTCGCCGCGGATCGCCACGTCCAGCTTGCGGCCGGTCTGCATCAGGGCACCCGCCCGAAAGTCGGTTCCCGCCTGCTCTTCCCTGGCCATGACCCGGCTCTGGTAGCCATCGCCGGTCAGGGCATAGGCGGACGCCCGCTCGAAGTCGGCACGAAAACCTGCGGTATTCACGTTGGCCAGGTTGTTGGCCCGGATCTGCTGGGCCATGAGGGTGTGTTGCGCCCCCGACATGGCGGTATAGATAAGCTTTTCCACGGATCACGCCTTAGAAGGAGTTGAACAGGACCTGGGTCATCTTGTCCGCCGAGCTGATGGTCTTGGCGTTGGCCTGGTAGTTGCGCTGGGAGGTCATCAGGCTGACCAGTTCCCCGGTCAAGTCGACGTTGGATGCCTCGTAGGCTCCCGCCGTCAGGCCGCCCAGGGTCCCGCTGCCCGGTGCCCCCAGCACGGGCTGGCCCGAGCTGAACGACTGCTGCCAGGTGGTGTTGTTGGCTTGCAGCAGGCCCTGGGGATTGGCGAAGTTCGCCATCACCACCTGACCCTGGAGCAGGCTCTGGCCGTTGGTGAAGGTGGCGTAGACGCCACCGTCCGCATCCACCCTGACCCCGGTCAGATCCCCGGCGGTATAGCCGTTGGACTGGTTGCGCGTTGCGTTGAAATCGGAGGCGTACTGGCTGACCCGGGCCAGATCGGCGGTGAGGGTGATGGGCTCGGCACCGGCGGGGGCCAGGTTCAGCACGGGGGCCGTGGTCGGCGACTTCAGGGTGCCGTTGGTGTTGAACTCCATGGTCACCGGCGCACCGGTCTGGGTCCCGTTGAAGGCATAGTTGACCTGCCAGGTGTTCTCGCCGGTCTTCACGAAATACTGGGTGACGGTGTGCTCGACCCCGAGAGAGTCATACACCTTGCTGGACTGGGAGTAGCTGAAGCTGTCCGCCTTGGCGGGATCGAAGGGGTGCAGCCCCTGGTCGATGACGCTGGCGTCCGCCTTGAGGTTCGCCACGAACTCCAGGGTGTCGGACGGCTTGGCCGCCAGGCTGCCCGCCTTGACCTGAATGTCACCCACCACGCCGGATTGCAGCTCACCCGCATCATTGGTCACATAACCCTGCAGACGGTTGCCGCTGGCGGTGATCAGGTAGTTGCTGGCATCACGCTGGAACAGGCCGGCCCGGGTATAGGAGGTCTGACCGTTGTCATCCTTGAGCACGAAGAAGCCGTTGCCGGAGATGGCCAGATCCAGGCCCCGCCCGGTACGGGTCACATCCCCGTTGCGATCGAAGTTCTGGGAGACGTTGCTCATCTCCACGCCGCCGGCCTGGCCGCCACCGTAGATGGCGGCAAACTCGGCACGGCTGGACTTGAAACCGGCGGTGCTGGCGTTGGCCACGTTGTTGCTGATGACGCTCAATTCCTGGTTGACGGCGCGCAGGCCACTCAGTCCGATATTAAAAGACATGTTTCGCTCCTATCTGGTTACGCCGACTTGCCAAACTGGACGGCGCTGAACAGGGGAACCTCCCCCACGCCTGCCACTTGCAGCATGATCTCGCCCGTGCCCGGCAAGCTGACGCGCTCCACCTGGCTGGCTACATAATTGCGGGTGGTGGTGGCGACTCCCCCCAGGGAAGCCTTCACCTCGAAGCTGTATTCGCCAACGGGCAGTACCGGCAATTCGTAATCCAGCGCCCCCGCCTTGCTCTCGCCCCAGTTCTTGGTGGCGACCAGGGTGCCGTGCTTGTCATAGACCTTGAGCTCGACCGTGTCGGCCGCGCCGCCCAGCTCCACCTGACCGCGGATCGCTTTCTCCTGCTCCTGGCCAAGGGTCTGGCTCGGCACCATCACTTCCTTGTCGATGAGATCCGTGCTCTGGAGCACCTGCTGGGTGTCCATCATGTTGATGGACTTCTGCTGCAGCACTTTCAGGCTCTCGACCCCTTCCACCATGCTGAACTGGGCTAGCTGGGTAACGTACTGGGCACCATCCAGGGGGTTGGTGGGATCCTGGTTCTGGATCTGGGCCACCATCATCTGCAGGAATTCGTTGCGAAGCTGGACCCCCTGCCCCTCGGAAGTACCGTTGGCGGCGATCTCAGGGGTGGCGGCGCGCTGGCTGGCGCTGCGGGCGGTATCCAGGCTGCTGACTTGAGGCAGGCTCATTTACACCCCCTGACCAAGACGCAGCAGCCCTTGCTGCATGCTGTTGATGCGGTTGATCACCTCGACCGAGGTCTCGAATCCCCGGGAGGCGCTCATCATGTCCGCCATCTCTTCCACCGCGTTGACGTTGGAGTAGTAAACGAAGCCATCCCCGTCGGCCAGGGGATTGGTCGGCTCCAGACGTTTCTCCACTTGGCGGTCAGACTGGACGATACCGGCGATCTGCACCTGGGCGGCCCCCAGCCCCTCGGCCTCCTGCACCCGCTGATAGAGGGTGGAGAAGACGGGCTTGATGGCGCGGAAGGCGGCCTCTTCGCTGCCGGCGGCGCTGTCGACGTTGGCGAGGTTGGAAGCCACTGTGTCAAGGCGGACGGTCTGCGCCCGCATGGCGCTGCCGGCGATGTCATAGATGCGATTGAACGACATGATTAACGGCCCTCGATCGCCTTGGCGATCCCGGTGATTTTCATATTCAGGAAGGTGAGACTGGTCTGGAAGTCGGTGGCATTGCTGGCAAACTTGCTCTGCTCCACGCTGAGCTCTGCGGTGTTGCCATCCATGGAGACCTGATAGGGTATGCGGTAGAGGGGATGTTGCATGTCATTGCCGATGGTGCCCTCGCTGATGGTGCTGCCCGGCTCTCCTGCCTCCACCTGCCGGGCGACCCGGCCGAGGATGGCCTTGTAATCCACATCCCGTGCCAGATAGCCCGGGGTATCCACATTGGCCAAGTTCCCTGCCAGAATACGAGCCCTGTCTGCCCGCACATCGAGGGCATAGGGGTGTACGCCAAGCGCACTGTCAAATGAGATACTCATGCTTCATCCTTCTTGTGAACCAGTCAGACCGGTGCATCCTTTATCAAGACTCATGCCAATCATGAAAAACCGTTGTTTCCGCTGGTCAGGCCATCACCCCTGGCTGACAAGAGTGACAAAAGGGGAAGCATTGTTTCCCATAGGGAAGCGAGCAGGTCTCCTTGCCCTGCTGCTCCTGGCACTCCCCTCGTGGGCGGCCACTTCGTCGCTGTCGCAGCAGTTGACCGACGGTCTGAGGGCGGATGCCGAAACGGCACTGGGGGAGTATCAGCGCCAGCAAGGCTGGCCAGAGACCCGGGCCGACTATCAGGTCTGGCTCTCCCCCGCCGTGGCCCACCTGCCGGCATGTCGTCAGGCGGTTCGCTTCCAGGCTGGCGGGCAGTATCGCCAGCCCTGGGGGCGGCGCCCCTATCTGGTGGAATGTACCGAGCCCGCCTGGCAGTTGCGGGCCCGGGTGGAGGTCACCCTGATGTTGCCGGTCTGGGCGGCTGCACGGGACATCCCCAAGGGACATGTCATCGCCCCGGAGGATCTGCTGGAGAAATCCCTCGATGCCAGCCGGTTGCAGCGGGGCTTCACCCACAGCTCGCAGCCCCTGGCAGGCAGCAAGAGCCTTCGCCATCTGAGGATGGGGCAACTGGTCGGTGAACTCGATCTGCAACAGGCCTGGGCCGTCCGGGCAGGGGAAGGGGTGCTGATCCGGGCCGGGCAACCGGGCTTTTCCGCCACGACCCGTGGAACGGCCTTGTCAAATGGTGCCATCGGTGAAGGGGTGAGGGTCAGGAATCTCGGCTCCGGCAAAGAGATCCAGGCTTGGGTGGTTGACAAGGGGGAAGTCGAAACCCGCTTTTAGCGCAGAAATGGCGAGTTTGATTCAAGTTCGGCCACCTCAGGGTCGCCTGTCACAAGAGAGACCACCAGGAATTCACGTTATGAAAATCACACGCACCGACCCTGTCTACGTTCAACCCCAGTCTCAGCGCAAGGCGGGAGCCACACCGGCACCCCAGCCCCAGGCCAACCAGGGAGAAGCCAGGATCAGCGCCACCGCCCAGACCATCAATCAGGCGAGGGTCGAGCTGGCCTCCACCTCTGATGTGGACATGGAGAAGGTCAACCAGATCCGCCAGGCCATCAGCGAGGGTCGGCTCGAACTGGACATGGATGCCCTGAGCCAGGCCATTCTGGACATGCATCGCCGATGAGTCTGCCTCCCAAACAACGGATCCAGCAGTTGATCATCGGCATCCGGCAGGATTGTGGCCGCTACGCCGACCTGCTGCAGTTGCTGCTCAATCAGTACCGTCTGCTGGCAAGCCACGACGTGGCCGGGCTGACGGAACACAACCGGCAACAGACCCGGCTCATGGGCGAGATCCAGCACCAGGTCAGGCTGCGCTGCGAACATCTCCAGGCACTGGGGCTCAAACCTGACGAACGGGGCATGGCCATCCTCATCGGCAAGCTCCCCTCCCCGCTGCGCCAGCAAGTGGACGAGCAGTGGCAGCGGCTGGAGCAGTTGCTGCTACAGTGCCGCCGCCAGAACGAGCAGAACGGCCGCCTGCTGGCAGGCCAGATAGAGACCATCCACACCCTGCTGGGCCAGGAGTCATCCTATGGCAGGCAGGAGCACTTCCCCGACTGACCCTTTACGTTCCCTGCCGGGCACGATGACCCAGTGCGGCGAGTTCGTCGAGCTGCCGCTGCTCACCTGACTCCTGACGCTGACGGGCCGCCAGGGCCCGCTTGTCCAGCAACAGCTCCAGCCCCTTGACCCGACCGAACTGCCTGACGAGCTGCCCCTCGTGATGAGCCAGATCCTGGCTGGCGAGCGCACACTGCTGCAACTGGTGGGTCAGCAGGTGGCGAAGCTGCCCCTGCATCTGCTGCTTGTTCTGCCACAGCAGGGGATGAAAGCTCGACGAGCCCGGGTGCATCGTCTCGATGACCTCCTGCAGCCTGAGGGCTCGGTGCTCCTCCTTCATCGCCACCTCGCGCAGACGCTGCCGCTCCTTGCCCATGGCCTCCAGGGCATCCTGCTGCAGACCGAGATAGGATTTCAGCACGCCGCCTCCTTACGCCCTGCCGAGCACATGCTTGAGACCGCCCAGCACCTGGGTGATGGGCGTCTCTTCCTGAATGCCCTGCTGCAGGAAGCTGGCGATGGCAGGATAGCGCTGGACCGCCTCGTCCATCTGGGGATCCGCCCCGGGCTGATAACCCCCCAGGGGCAGCAACTCACGCACCTGCTGGTAACGGCCCCAGAGCTGGCGCAGATTCACCGCCAGCCCCTGCCATTCGGGAGAGACCACCTGAGGCATCACCCGGCTCACCGAGGCACCGATGTCGATGGCGGGATAGTGCCCCTCCTCCGCCAGGCGGCGGGTCAGCACGATGTGACCATCGAGAATGGCCCTGGCGGAATCCACCACGGGATCCTGCTGGTCATCCCCTTCCGCCAGCACGGTATAGAAGGCGCTCAGGCTGCCCTCGGGGTGCGTGCCGTTGCCCGCCCGCTCCACCAGCTGGGTGAGCAGGCTGAACACCGAGGGCGGATAGCCGCGGGTCGCAGGGGGTTCGCCGATGGCCAGCGCGATTTCCCGCTGGGCCTGGGCGTAGCGGGTCAGGGAGTCCATCAGCAGCAACACATCCTGACCCTGTTCGCGGAAATATTCGGCGATGCGGTGGCACAGCTGGGCGGCGCGCAGCCGCATCAGGGGGGATTGATCCGCCGGTGCCGCGATCACCACGGCGCGGGCAAGCCCCTCGCTGCCCAGGCTGTGTTCGATGAACTCCCGCACCTCCCGGCCACGCTCGCCGATGAGCCCCACCACCACGATGCGGGCGCTGGTATTGCGGGTCATCATGCCGAGCAGCATGCTCTTGCCCACACCGGAACCGGCAAACAGTCCCAGACGCTGACCCTTGCCCACCGTCAGCAGGCCATTGATTGCCCGGATGCCCACGTCGAGCGGCTCGCGCACCGGGGTGCGCAACAGGGGATTGGGAGGGGAGGAAAACAGGGGAACCCGTTCCCCTTCCTCTTTCAGGGGACGGCCGTCCAGCGGTTGCAGCAGGCCATCCACGACCCGGCCAAGCAGATGCTCGCCGACCCGGATGGTCTCCTCTCCGTCGACGGGCAGCACCCGGGCGCCGGCATAGAGACCGCTCATGGGCTGGAGCGGCATCAGGTAGGAAATGTCCCGGTTGAAGCCGACCACTTCCGCCAGCAGGGCGGCGCCGGTGGCGGTCTCCACCTCGCAGCGCTGCCCCATGATGAGCTGGCACCCCACGACTTCCAGAGTCAGGCCGGTCACGCGCACCAACCTGCCATAACGACGATAGCCGGGCACCTCCTCCAGGCTATCGAGGGCACAGGTCAGCGCCTGTTGCAGCGCATCATGCATCCGAAGAGAGTTCCAGGGTCTGGTTGAGTTGTTCTATGCAGCGGCCGAGGCGCTCCCCCGTGTTGATCTCGACCACCGCGGCCCGTGTCTCGATGCGGGCGTCCCCCACGGCCAGTGCCGGGTCCACCTGCAACGGCCACTTCTCGCAGCGGGTCACCCCCTGCTCGGCCAGGCGCTGCCGATCTCCTTCGTTGAGGTAGATCACCAGCTCTTCCGACTCGCTCGGCAGACTGGCCATGGCCTGCTCCACCTGCTGGAGCACCTGCTGGGGATTGAGGGTGAACTCGGCCTGGATCACGCGCTTGGCCACCTGGGCCACCAGCTGGGCGACCAGGGCCTTCTGTTCCAGCATCCGGGCCCGGGTCAGGGATTCCCACTGCTGCTGCAACGTTGCAAAGGGCACCATGGCCTCATCGAAGGCTGCACGTCCCTCGGCCAGCCCCTGGGCCAGACCGCGCACCTGTCCCTGTTGCAGCCCCTTGGCCTCCCCCTCGAACAGGCCACTGGCCAGCCCCTGCTGGTAACCGGCCTGATACCCTTCCGCCTGTCCCTGCTCCAGCCCCTGCTGGTAGCCGTATTCGAACTCTTCCTGCTGGCTTCTGGCCTCTTCCCCGCTCTGGCCCAGCGCCGGGAAGCGGTAGAGACGGGTGGCACCTGCCGCCAGTTTGCGCACATGCTGACTCATGCCTGTCTCCTGTTAACTGACGGTGGGCTCTTCGAACAGCTGGAACTCGATCTCGCCCTGCTCCACCAGCTCGCGCACCAGCTTCATGGCCTCTTCCCGGGCCTGCTCCACCTTGCGCAGGGAGACGCTGCCCTGATCCTGGATCTGGGCCTCCAGTGCCTGTGCCATCCGTTTGGGCATGGCGCCAAGCACCACCTTGCGGAAACCGGCATCGGTGTTCTTCAGGGCCAGGGCCAGCAGATCCGCCGGCAGCTCCTGCACCAGACGTTGCAGGGTATCGTCGCTCTGGCGACGCAGGGCCATGAAGTCGAACATGTTCTTCTCGATTTCGAGGGCCAGCTCACCATCGTGCTCCCGCAGCAGGGTGAGCATCTGCTCCTTGTTCCCCTGATAGCGATTGAGGATATCGGCCACCTGGCGCACCCCGTTGACCTTGGCGCCGGACTGATCGGCCACATAGGCGAGGCAGCGATCCAGGGTGAGCCGCAGCTCACCCAGCACGTGTTCGCTGACCGAGCTGAGGCTCGCGACCCGCACCAGCAGATCGTCGTGCACCGACCCCGGCAGGGCATCGAGCACGGCAGAGGCGGTCTGGGGTGGCAGGAAGGCGAGCAAGACAGCCTGCATCTGGGGATGCTCATTGCGGAAGAAGCGGGCCAGCACATCCGCCGGCACCCATTGCAGACGCTGGATGTCCTGGCTCATCGCATCGCCATAGAGGCTGTCGAGCAGGCTGCGGGAAAGCCGCTGGCCCAGCGCCAGATCCAGGGTCTGTTCCAGATATTCCCGGGAGGCGCTGCCGATGCCGCTCTGCTCGCGATACTGGTTGAAGAACTGCTGCAACGTCCACTTGGCTTCTATCGAACTCACGCCGGAGAGGCTGGCCATCTTGGAGATGAGGCGCTGCACTTCGTCGCGGGACAACTTCTGCATCACCTTGGCCGCCGCCTCGGTGCCCATGCTCAGCAGCAGGATCGCGGCTTTTTCCAGATTGTCGATGTCGATGTCGACCGCGTTCTGATTCAGATTAACGTTGCTCATTGCCACTCACCCATTGTCTGACCACTTCCGCCACCCGGGCCGTGTCCTTGTCTACCAGCAGTTGCAGGTGCTTGAGCTGGACTTCCAGCTCGGAACCCGGTTCGGGCAGCGCCTCCAGATCCAGGGAGGAGAACTGGGGCTCGAGCCGGAACTCGGACTGAGACTGGGACAGGCTCTTGCCCGTCGCAGACTCTTCCAGTTCCCCATCCCCTTCCCGGCGCATGGAGAGGCCCATGGTTGGCTCCTGCTCCTCGTCCGGCTCCTGTGCGGCATCAGTGTCGGGATATTGCTGGGTACGCACCAGGTGCTTCACCAGAGGACGGATGCCGAAGAACACCAGGGTCAGCCCCAGCAAACCACCCACCAGGTAACGCAGGGAGTCTTGCCAGTAAGGGGTTTCCAGCCAGCTCGACGCTGGCGGCTCCACCGGCACCGCACCGGTGAAATCGAAGACCTGCAGGCTGATCTGGTCGCCACGGGAGCCGTCAAAGCCCACCGAACGCTCCACCATCTGGCGGATCTGCTCGAGCTGTTCCGGGCTCCACCCCTCCTTGGGAGCGCTCTGCTGATTGAGCAGGATGGAGACATTCATTTTCTCCAGTCGTCCCTGCTGATAGCGGGTATGCACTATGGTGCGGCTGCTTTCATACTGCCTGCTGACTTCCTGCCGCTCGGTGCGGGTATCGTTCTTGGCAGGCTCCTGGGCAGCATTCCCCTCGGTGGCGGCCTGATCGGTCTTGGGAGCGGTTTCGGGCGGTCGATTGGAGAGCGCACCGGGGATACCGAGGGCCAGGGCATCAATGGTCTTGTCCGATTTGTTGGACTCCCTGGTCACCACGGCATTGGGATCGAGCTGTTGCTGGGTCTCTTCCACCGCATTGAAATTGACGTCCGCGGCGATCTGCACCCGGAAGTTGCCCGTGCCCAGCATGGGGGAGAGCATGTCGCTGGCACGCTGGCGAATGTACTGCTCCAGCTTGCGCACATATTCCATCTGCTGGACGCTCTGCTTGCCGAAACCGGCCTTGTCGCCGAGCTCGGCACTCAGCAGCTGGCCGCTTTGATCCACCACGGTGACGGCCCCGGGCTTCATGCCGGAGATACTGCCCGCCACCAGGTTGGCAATCGCCTCGACCTGGCCCGGCTCCATGGTCTGGCCCGGTTGCAGATCCAGCATCACGGACGCGCTGGGTTTTTCCTCGTCGCGCCCCACGAACAGGGTCCGCTTCGGAATGGCCAGATGTACCCGGGCACTGCGCACTGCATCCAGGGAGATGATGGTTCTGGCCAGCTCCCCTTCCAGGGCATGGCGGTAGCGCGCCCCTTCCATGAACTCGCTGGTGCCAAGGCCGGTGACATTGTCGAGCCCCTCCAGGCCGGACGGCATGGCCGCCCTCACGCCCCGCGCGGCCAGCGCCATGCGGATGTGGGCCAACTGGCTTTCAGGTACCAGGATCTGGCCGGAGCTTTTCTCCAGCCGGAAGGGTACCTGCTCCTTCTCCAGCATCTCCATGATGTTGGCGGTGTCGTAAAGCTCCTGCTTGCCGTAGAGGGGCACGTAATTCTTGCTGGAGGTCCAGAGGATGACCACTATGGTGGCGGCAACCACGGCGGCCAGCAGCGCGATGGTCAGAATGGATTTGTTGTCGCGAGACAGGGTACGCCAGTTGCGCACCCCGTCCTGCACCCGGGCCAGCAGGGAGCCCGACGCCCCCGGTGCGGAGGATACCAGTTCAGTCATGATCAACCTCAGAGCGGCATGCGCATGATGTCATCAAAGCCCGTCATCAGTTTGTTGCGCACCTGCATCAGGGCGGAAAAACTGAGACCGGCCTTCTGGCTGGCCACCATGGCCCCCACCAGATCGTCGCTCTGACCCGCATCGACGGCGGTCATCAATCGGGAGGCGATGTTCTGCTGCTCGTTGACGCGGCCGACGACGTCGCGCATGGCGTCGCTGAACGAGACGCCTGACGCCTCGTTCGGTTCGATGGAAGGGGCTTGACTGGCGACTCGCTGCATTTCCTGCATCTGCTGCAGGAGCGTCACCTGTGATGACATGATCTCAATCTTCACTCGGTTATCCCTTAGTTTTGTATCTGCTGCTCGACATCGATGCCCTGCTCGCGCATGGCAGCCAGCTTGTATCTAAGTGCCCGGGTCGTCATTCCGAGGGCTTCGGCCGTGCGTGTCCGGTGACCACGGAAACGGCGCAACGTCTCAAGGACGAATTGAAATTCAGCATGCCGCTTGGTCTCGCTGAGCCCCTCGGGGGCCGCAAGCGCCTGCGGTTGCGGGGTGTCGGCTTCGGCGGCGTAATGGGGCAACATCAGATCGACGGCCTGAATATGCAAGCCGCGAGCCATAATTAGCGCTCGCTGAATCACGTTGTCCAGTTCACGCACATTGCCAGGCCAGTCATAGGAGAGCAGTTGCTGACGGGCACTCTCGCCGAGGCGATACCCCTGCTGTGCGGCGTAGCGTTCGATGAAGTATTCCGCCAGAGGCAGGATGTCATCCCGTCTCTCCCGCAGTGCCGGCCAGCTCATGGGAAGCACGTCGAGCCGGTAGAAAAGGTCCTCGCGAAACGCGCCCTGCAGCACCAGCTCCCTCAGGTCCCGGTTGCTGGCGGCGATGATCCGCACATCCAGCGCGATCACCTGATGACTGCCGAGGCGTTCCACCTCTTTCTCCTGCAACACCCGCAGCAACTTGGCCTGCAGCGCCAGCGGCAGTTCGGAGATCTCGTCGAGTAGCAGAGTACCGCCCTGGGCCAGCTCGAATTTTCCCTGCTGGTTGGCGGTTGCCCCGGTGAAGGCCCCCTTGCTGTGTCCGAACAGGATGGATTCGAGCATGGCTTCCGGGATGGCCGCACAGTTGATGGCCACGAAAGGCTTGCCGGCCCGGCTGGACATCTCGTGGATGTAGCGAGCCAGTCGCTCCTTGCCTGTCCCGGATTCGCCACCGATGAGGATGGTGGCCGATGTCTTGGCTGCCCGCCGGGCAAGCTGCAACACCTGCAGGCTCTGGGGAGACGTGGCGATCAGATTGGGAATGGCCTGGCGCAGGCGCAGGGCCCCTCTCACCACATCGAGGATCTGGCGCTGGCTGAAGGGCTTGATGATGTAGTCGATGGCGCCGGCCCGCATGGCTTCCGCCGCCAGGTAGGCCTGATGCTCGTTGACCAGAATGACGCAGTCGGTCCCTGCCAGCGTCTGCACCATGGCGGGCCCGGCCTCGGTCATGACCGCCATGTCGAGCAGAATGAGATCGACCGCATTGTTCGAGAGAAATTGCTTGGCCAGCGACACGGAATCGACACAGGAAACACGATAACCGGCACTGAGCAATATACGATCAACATCGTTTCCATTTGATAACGAAGCGGAAACTAATAATAAATGAGCATGCGTTTCAATACCGGTCGGTATTGAATTTTCCTTGCTAGATAAATCAGAAAACATATATCCCGAACCTGTGATTGCACATGAATCAATCAACAGAACTGATGCGTGAAAAATAAAGACACACAAATAGAGACCGCACCCGTTATTGAGTGAATGGTCTGTATCGGTATAAAAACAAGGCGGGAAATCATGGCCTTGGTAACCCCGCTATCATTAGCATCAATGCTGTTAGACCGGAGGCTTTGCGTCCTGACTTTTCAGTTCAGTTTGCCTTTATCATGCGACGACCCGTATTTGGATGGCATGGCTACGTTGTCCCTGAAGCCATGTGATACATCCGACTATTTCTATTTTTTCTTTGCTGTCAGTATGTATCGCGTCAAAAGTCGTCACATGATAGCGGCTTTATATGACAATTCAAGCAGATATGCGGAATAGGCGCTTCCTGTCCCTGTGACGCCAAGGCAATTCCACTTCAGCCCAGAGTCCCGATGACTTCGACTCGCAAATCTTCCGGTATCTCGTTATAGGAGAGCACCTTGAGGCCTTTCGAGAAGGAACGGGCATAACGGGCTATCAGCGGTCTGAGCTGGGGCATCACCACCAGCACGGGCGCATATCCCTGTTGCTGCAGTTGCTCCTTCACCAGCGGCATGTTCTGCTGCAACTGCGCCAGCAACTGGGGATCCACCGGGAAGCTGTCCAGCTGGATCTTGCCCTGCTGCTGTGACTGGCTCATGGCCGTCAGCAGGGTCTGCTCCAGCCGGTCATCCAGGGTGAAGGCCGCCAGCACGTCGCGGGACCCTATCGCCTGTCTGACGATCTGGCGCTTCAGTGCGCAGCGCACATCGGACGCCAACAGGACGGGATCCTTGGTCAGCTCGCTCGCATCCAGCAAGGTGGTGGCGATGGTGCGGATGTCGGTGAGGCTGATCTGCTCCTTGAGCAACTGGCGGAAGACCCGCAGCTGCTGCATCTGGGTCAGGGCCAGATTGAGCTCTTCCGCAAGACGGGGAGACTGGGTCGCCAGATGCTGACCCAGCTTGCCCACCTCGTCATGACCAAACAGGCCGTCGAGCTGCTCCCTGAGCAGCTTGCTGGCGTGAGTCGCGATGACGGTGGCGGAATCCACCACCGAGTAGCCCAGATTGAGGGCCTTGGCCTTGTTGTCCGGCGAAATCCAGACCGCACTCATGCCATAGGCAGGATCCTGTGTCAGCTCGCCATCCAGGGCGCCATAGGTCTCACCGCTGCTGATGGCCATCAACCGCTGGCAATCCACATTGCCCGAGGCCAAAGGGATGCCGGAGAGCTTGATGCGGTACTGGTCCGGCTGCAATTGCAGGTTGTCCCTCACCCGGATCTCGGGCAGCAGGAAGCCGTACTGCTCGGAGAGTGTCTTGCGAATACCGCGCACCCGGGCCAGCAGCTCGGCCCCCTTGTCCGCCTCCGCCAGTGGTACCAGGCGATAACCCAGTTCGATGGCGACCGCATCCACCGGGGGCAGATCCTGCCACTCCAGTCCCTGGGGCTCCGGCTGCACCATCTGGCG
This sequence comes from Aeromonas sp., assembly GCF_050252055.1. NCBI lineage: Bacteria > Pseudomonadati > Pseudomonadota > Gammaproteobacteria > Aeromonadales > Aeromonadaceae > Aeromonas > Aeromonas sp. The sequence goes on from NZ_JBFWLQ010000004.1 coordinate 351,710, forward strand.
CGTCAGCGCCTCGGCCGCATCCAGCGCGGGATCCTGCACCCGGCGCTTGCTGACGCTCCAGCCGGTCCAGGCCAGCACGGCCGCAAAGCTGAGGAAGGCCAGCATGGGCATGCCGGGAACCAGCCCCAGGATCAGCATGACGGTCGCCGCCGTGTAGATCACCCGAGGAGAGGCCAGGATCTGCTGGCCAACCTGATCCGACATCTCCCCTTCGTCACTCACGCGGGTGACGATGATGGCTGCCGCCGTGGACATCAGCAGGGAGGGGATCTGGGCGACCAGACCGTCACCTATGGTGAGCAGGGCATAGATGCGGAAGGCATCGGAAACCGGCAGCGAGTGCTGGAAGATGCCGATGGCCAGGCCCCCTACCAGGTTGATGATGAGCACCAGCAGACCGGCGATGGCATCACCACGCACGAACTTGGAGGCCCCGTCCATGGCCCCGTAGAAGTCCGCTTCCCTGGCGATCTCCTCCCGTCTTGCCCGGGCCTGGTGCTGATCCAGGGTCCCCGCATTGAGGTCGGCGTCGATGGCCATCTGCTTGCCCGGCATGGCGTCCAGGGTGAAGCGGGCGGACACTTCCGAGATCCGCTCGCCCCCCTTGGTGATCACCACGAAGTTGATGATCATCAGAATGACGAAGACCACCAGACCCACCACGTAGTTGCCACCGATGACCACTTCGCCGAAGGCCTGGATCACCTTGCCGGCCGCTTCGTTGCCCTCATGGCCGTGCAGCAGCACCACCCGGGTGGAGGCGACGTTGAGGGAGAGGCGCATCAGGGTGGCCACCAGCAGCACGGTCGGGAAGACGGAGAAGTCGAGGGGCCGGCGGGCCGAGACGGAGACCAGCAGCACCAGCACCGCCAGCACGATGTTGAAGGTGAACAGGGCATCCAGCAGCCAGCCTGGCAGAGGCAGTATCATCATCGCCAGGATGGCCAGCAGCATCATGGGGATGGCTGTATAGGATTGGGTAAAGACACGCCAGTTCACAACTTACCTCTCAGGTTGACGTAATTCGGGCGGTACGTGCAGGGGGGCAAGGGGATTGGGTTTCCTGCCCTTGCCAGCCTCATAGGCCCGTAGCTGCAATACATGGTTCAATACATAGGCGACCGCGGTGTACAGACCCGCCGGCACTTCCTGATCCACCCGGGTGGAGTAGTAGATGGCCCGGGTCAGCTCGGGCAGGCTCATCACCCGCTTGTCATGGGCTTTGGCCACCTCGCGGATCCGCTCCGCCATGCCGTCCACCCCTTTGGCAATCACATAGGGGGCGTTGGCCCGCTCGGGATCGTACTTGATGGCCACCGCATAATGGGTCGGGTTCACTATGATGACATCGGCCTGGGGCACACGCTGTTCGATGCGGGCCCTGGCCAGCATCCCCTGCACCTGGCGGATCCTCGCCTTGATTTCCGGACGCCCCTCGCTGTTCTTGTGCTCGTCCTTGACCTCCTGCTTGGTCATCTTCAACTGCTTGTTCAAGGACCAGCGCTGGTAGGGCACATCCAGCACCGCGATGAGCATCTGCACACTGCCTAGCAAGATGAATGCCTGGGAGAGGATCCGCAGCGCCTGTTCCATGGCCGCCTGGGGCGGCATACGGTTCATCATCATCAGGGTGGGCCACTGGTGCTGGAGCATCATGGCCAGGGTGCCGCCGATCAGCAGCACCTTGAGCAGGGATTTCAGGAGTTCCATCAGACTGTGGGTGGAGAACATCCGCTTGAGCCCCTTGAGCGGGTTGAGCTTCTCCCCGCTTGGCATCAGCTTCTTCCAGACCAGCACCATGCCGCCAGGCACGCTACTGAGCAGCACCAGCAGCAGGGCCAGCACGCCAAACAGAGGCAGCAGCACCCACAGCATCCCGATCAGGGCGTCCGCGGTCCACTGGATCATCATCTGGGGATCCCGTGCCCCCTGCCAGTTGAAACGCTGGGGCTGCTTCATCAGCTCGGCAAAGAAGAGCCCGAAACTCGGCACCATCCACTGCATGACCAGACCGCCGACGAGCAGCAGGCCGGCCGAGCTCAACTCCCTGGAGCGTGCAATCTGGCCCTCTTCCCGCGCCTTGCGCCGTTTCTGGGAGGAGGCCTCTTCGGTTTTGTCCTGGGCGCTGTGCTGGCTCATGTCGGCGTCAATGCCCTGAGCTGGGTCAGCACGTAACCGACCAGATCCAGATAGCGGGCCGGGACGCCGCTGATGGAGATGGCCATGGTGAGCAGCCCCAGCAGCAACGTCATGGGGAAGCCCAGAGAGAAGATGTTCAGGGAAGGGGCCGTACGATTGAGCACCCCGAAGGTGAGGTTCACCATCAGCATGGCCACCACGGCAGGCAGGGTCAGGATGAGGGCAGCTCCGATGCTCCAGCCAAACAGGCCGATGACCCCCTTCAGATCGAGGACGTAGAGCGAGGTTCCCGGCGGCCAGGTGCGCAGGCTCTGCACCAGGACATCCAAAGTCACCAGATGGCCGTTCAGACCGAGGAACAACAGGGAGCAGAAGACCAGCATGATCTGGCTGACGATGGGCGCCGTGTCTCCGTTGGAAGGATCGTTCATCACCGCCATCCCCAACCCCATCTGCATGGAGAGGATCTGCCCCGCCATGGTCATCACCATGAACAGCATCTGTATGCAGAGCCCGAACAGCAGACCGAACAGCAACTGCTCCAGGGTCAGCACCATCATGCCGGCACTGAGGGGATCCAGCGCCGGCATGCCTTTCATCATGGGGGCGATCAGCAGACTGATGACGAAGGCCAGCAGGATGCGAACCTGTGCAGGCACCCGGCCGTCACCGAATACCGGCATCACCCAGAAGGCGGCCGCGATGCGAATGAAGGGCCACCACCACTGTCCCAGCCAGGCGGTCAGCTCGGCCGCACTGAACGACAGCAGGGAGTTCATCCGATAAGCCCGGGGATCTTCTGGAACAGGTCGGCGAACAGGGTGGTGATCTGCGACAGCAGCCAGTTTCCCGTGAAGATGAGGGTCAGCAGGGTCACGATGAAACGGGGCAGGAAGCTCAGTGTCTGTTCCTGGATCTGGGTCGCCGCCTGGAAGATGCTGACCACCAGCCCGACGATGAGACCGGGCACGATCAGCACCGAGACCATGATGACCACCAGGTTCACGGCCCCGCCCACCAGGGCCACACTCTGCTCGGGGGTCACGTCAGCCTCCCCCGCCGAAACTGGCCGCCAGGGTACCGACCGTCATGGACCAGCCATCCACCAGCACGAAGACCATCAACTTGAATGGCAGCGAGATGATGAGAGGGGAGAGCATCATCATCCCCATGGCCATCAACACGCTGGCGACCACCAGATCGATGACCAGAAAGGGGATGAACAGCATGAAACCTATCTGGAAGGCGGTGTTCAGCTCGCTCAGCACGAAGGCCGGCAACAGCACGCCGAACGGCACCTCGCTCTTGGCGAGGGTGGTCGGCTCTCCGGAGATGCGCAGCATCTGCTCGAGATCCGGCTCCCGGGTCTGGGCCAGCATGAATTGGCGCAGCGGTTTTTCGGCGCGGGCCAGCCCCTCCGTCAACGTGATTTCGTTCTGGTCGTATGGCACGAAGGCGTTCTGGTACATCTCGGTCCAGACCGGCCTCATGATCACCAGGGTCAGGATCAGGCTGATGCCGATCAGCACCCGGTTGGGTGGGCTTTGCTGCAATCCCAGGGCCTGACGCAGGATGGCCAGCACTATGATGATCCGGGTAAAACTGGTCATCATCAGCAGCAGGGTCGGCAGCAGACCCAGCAGGGTCATGAAGAAGAGGATCTGCAGCTTGACGCTGTAGTCCTCTCCCCCAGCTTCGCTCGGCGATACCGAGAACAGCGTCATGTCCGCGCCCCAGCTCGGCAACGCCAGCAGGAGCAGGGCAACCAGCAGGTAACGCATCAGTCGTTCATGCCGCCCAGCAATTTGGTGTCTACGACGTCCACCAGCCGCAGCCCGTATTTGCCGTTGACCACCACCACCTCGCCCCTGGCCAGCAGGCGCCCGTTGACGCGGACATCCAGCGGCTCGCCCGCCAGCTTGTCCAGCTCGATGACGGCCCCCTCTTCCACCTTCATCAGCTCGCCCAGCGCCACCTCGGTGCTGGCCACTTCCAGCGTCACCTTGACCGGAATGTGGTGAAAGAAGGAGAGATCCCGCTGCTTGGTACTGCTGGTCGGCGCCATGTAGTCGGCCGCACTCGGCATGCTGATGTCGTCCCCAAACAGCTGATCCAGGCCATCCAGATCCAGCGGGTCATTCATGTTGTGCTCGTTCACGATTCGACTACTCCTCTACCACTGTTGCGACCTGGTACACCAGGCTGCCTTTATGTTCGGCAATGCGTCCATTGAAACAGGGGCGCTGGCCGATCAGGGCCGGCACCACCTCGGGTAAATCCAGCGAGAGCACGTCTCCCACCTTGAGGCATTCGAGATCCGCCAGCGTCATGGACATCTGCCCCATGACTACCCGCAGCCGCACCGGCACCTGGATCAGCGCCTCTTCCAGTTGCGCCACCTGCACACGCTGACCTTCAGCGATACCGGGCGCCTCTTCGGGGGGCGCCAGCCAGAACTGCCAATCGTGCTGGCTGCCACCGGCCAGCATACTGGCCTGCGCCTTCCAGAGCGGGCCTGCGGGCAGGGCCTCCCGGGAGATCAGATTCAGCTGCCAGGAGAGGTCTCCCTGCCCCTGACAGGTCGACCAGATTTCCACCTGATACTGGCACAGCCGTAGCAGCAGTCGCTGTTCGGTGTCGGTCAATCCCCTGCCATGGGGTGCCGTGGCCCCCTTGTGTTGCAGAGTGCCGCCGAAAAACAGCACGGCAAGCCGATAGATGACCGCAGGAGAGATGGAGAAAAAGGCGACACGCTGGGCATCCAGAGGAGTACGGGCTTCGACCCAGACCTGATGATTATCCTCCTCTTGCGGCAACGCAGAAGAAAAGTCCTGGTAACCCAGATCGCAATCCGCCGCATTGAACAACTGGGCCATGCAGCCCGACGCCTGCTGGGAAAAGATGCTCAGTTGGGTGTTGAGTTGCCTGAGACGGGCCTGATTGGCCCTCTCGACCCCCAGCAAGTCATATTGAGGCAGGGCTCTGCCCCGCTCGGCACAGATCAACCGGGAAGGGGTGTGCATTACGCCGCTTGATGACATTACAAATCCACCTTTGCCATTTTCATCTCGTCCTGCTGCATGGAGACATGCCGGCTCCATGATCGATACCGATAGCCCAGACGACACAGAGCGACCGAAAGGGGCGAGAACTTTATTACAAAACCCCAAAAGGCGCCACGCGACCGCGTGACCAGCCGAAAATAAAAATCCCGGCACCAAAAGGTGCCGGGATTTCGAGGTAATCACTTACCAGAAAGAGGTCGGAGTCGGCCTGTAAGCCGGGTTCTGTACCGGGTTGCCCCGGGTAGCAATCATTCCTCTAGGCCAGCAATCGCTCGCTGGCTCAAGCAACCTACCCGCCCCCAACGCGGGCCGCGCCAATAGGGGCCTATTTGGTCTTGCTTCGGGTGGAGTTTACCGTGCCACGAACTGTTGCCAGTCGCGCGGTGCGCTCTTACCGCACCCTTTCACCCTTACCTGATCCCTTGCGGGCCATCGGCGGTCTGCTCTCTGTTGCACTGGTCGTAGGCTCGCGCCCCCCAGGCGTTACCTGGCACCCTGCCCTGTGAAGCCCGGACTTTCCTCCCCTCCGCCCGTCTGTCCCGAGGGACACAACGACGAAGCAGCGATTGCCCAGCCAACTCCGAGGCGCGGATTATAGCCTCGCGAGACAGACGGGGTAAACCGTCAATTCCGGTTTACGGCAATTAATAGTGCTCGAGACCGTATTTGTAGAGGGCGTTCTTCTTCACCCCGTGGATCTCGGCGGTGAGGGCCGCAGCCTTCTTGAGGGGCAGCTCGCCGACCAGCAGGCCCAGGGTGCGGATCGCCTCCGCAGGCAACTCGTCATCCACCTTGCTGGCACCGGCGACCACCAGCACTATCTCCCCGCGGCAACGGTTATCGTCCTCTCCGAGCCAGGCCAGCATCTCGGAGGCGGGCAGACCGTGGATGGACTCGAAGGTCTTGGTCAGCTCGCGGCACACCACCACCTGGCGCTCGCCAAGGATGCGAGCAATGGCTTCCACCGTCTCCTGCACCCGGCGCGGCGATTCGTAGAACACCAGAGAGCGGGTGTCTTCGATGACGGCTTGCAGGCGATCATCCCGCCCCTTGGCCTTGGCCGGCAGGAAACCCTCGAAGGCGAAGCGGTCGGTGGGCAGCCCGGCGGCGGACAGCGCCGTGATGGCAGCGCAGGGACCGGGCAGCGGCACCACCTTGACCCCGGCTTCGCGACAACGGGTGACCAGGTGATAACCGGGGTCGCTGATGAGCGGCGTCCCCGCATCGGAGACCAGGGCCACGCTCTTGCCCTCCTTGATGCGGGCGATCAGCACATCCGCTTTTTGCTGCTCGTTGTGATCGTGCAGGGCAAAGGTCGGTACCGAGATCTGGTAGTGGTTGAGCAGGATCCCGGTATGCCGGGTATCCTCGGCGGCCACCAGATCGACGCTGCGCAGCACGTCCAGTGCTCGCTGGGTGATGTCGGCCAGATTGCCGATCGGAGTGGGGACTATATACAGGGTTGGGATGTCACTCATGGGAGCTCCGAGTGTCCCGACAATTGTGTCGCCATATTGGCCCGTTTACACTATGGAGAATTTCAACACTGGTCGGGGAATGAACTTGAACCGGGTTATAAAGCAGCTAAGTGTATCACGACTCTTCGGCATCCTACTCGCGGCAGTCCTGCTCGCCGCCTGTGCGTCGGAGCCCAATCAATCTTCCGGACAACCCGGCATGCCGTCAGCCTTCTCGGATCTGACCAAGAATGCCCAGTGGTATCTGGAGCAGGTGGATCCCGCCAAACCGGCAGAGGCCTTCGTGTGGCAGATGATGGCGGCGCGCAGCTATCTGGCGCTCGGCCAGGCCAAACCGGCTGCCGCTCTGTATCAGCAGTTGCAGAAGCAGGCGAAGAGCCCGGTGCAGCAGGCGCAGTTGCAACTGCTGCAGGCACACCTGCTGCTCGCCCAGGGCAACGCCAACCAGGCGCTGATCCTGCTGGAAGGCAAGCCGGATGTGGTGCTGGATGCCGATACCCAGAAGGACTGGTACCGCCAGCGCGTGGTGCTGCAGCTCGACATCAACAACAAGTTTGGTGCGGCCAAGTCGCTGATCCTGCTGGAACCTTATCTGGCCAAGAATGAGCTGGCCACCAATCACCAGCAGATCTGGTCACTGCTGAAAAGCATGACCCCCTCCACCCTGCAGGCGCTCGAAGAGGAGCCAGCTCCCGATGTCACCACCGGCTGGCTGCGACTGGCGGCGCTGGTGAACGAGTTCGGGGCACAGCCGAGCCAGCTGGCCCGCCAGCTTGCCGGCTGGAAGCAGAGCTTCCCTAACCACCCTGCCCAGAGCGACATGCCGGCCGGCCTTGGGGATCTCGCTATCACGGACAACGGTTCGCTGCAGCAGATCGCCGTCTTCCTGCCGCTCTCCGGCAACCTGGAAGCCCAGGGGGCCGCCATCCGCAACGGCATGCTGATGTCCTACAAGGAAAATCAGAGCCAGTTCACCCTGAACTTCTACGATACCCAGGGCAAGGCGATGGGGGATCTCTACAAGCAGGCGATTCAGGAAGGGGCCAACATGATCATCGGCCCCCTGCTCAAGGATCAGGTGGAGGAGCTGCTCAAGTCGAATCCGACCGTGCCGGTGCTGGCGCTCAACGAGCTGGACAAGCCGATCGTCAACGACAACACCTTCTATTTCTCGCTCTCCGCCGCTGCCGATGCGAGCCAGGCGGCCCAGTACCTCTATGGTCAGGGCTATCGCAAGCCGCTGCTGATCGCGGCACAAGGCCGGATTGGCTACAGCAGTATCAAGGCGTTTGAGCAGGCCTGGGCCGGCGTCAGCCAGGAGAAGCCCGTGGTTGCCACCTTCGGGGCACGCAACGAAGTGCAGGGCATGGTCAAGAACGCTCTGAGCGGCCGTTCCACCGCACGAGCCGGGGAGATTGTCCAGCTGTCCGATGCCACGCCGCGCAGCATCGACGCCGTCTATGTGGTGGCCAACAGCCTGGAGACCCGGATGATCAAGCCCTATGTGGACATCTCGGTCAACCCCATGGGCAGCCTGCCCATCTACAGCAGCTCTCGGGGATACGACGGCGGGACGACCGAGGTGGCATCCGAGCTCAACGGCATGCATATCTCCGACATGCCACTGCTGCTGGGTGGCTTCGAGACGCAGCGTGAACAGATTGCCCTGCTCTGGCCCCAGACCCAGGGCGACCTGCTGCGCTTGTTCGCCCTCGGCTACGATGCCGTCAGCCTGGCAGGCAACCTGCCGCAAATGCGCAAGGTCAATGCCATGCAGCAACCCGGCATGAGTGGCCAGCTGAGCGTGGATCCCCAGGGCAACATAGTGCGCATGCTGGACTGGGCCACCTACCAGAATGGCAAGCTGGTCAGCGACAGCGCCGCCCCCCAGCTGGAGGATGCGACTCATGAAGAGGCTACTGACACAACTTCACCAGCAGTGGTTGAACCTGTTGCCGTCGGCAGCGACGAGCAAGGGACAACACTTTGAACAAATAGCGGAGCGCTGGTTGCAGGCCCGCGGCCTGCAACCCGTGACCCGCAACTACCGCTGTCGTGGCGGCGAGATCGATCTCATCATGCGCCAGGGGGAGACCCTGGTGTTCGTTGAAGTGAGATATCGTGCCCACGCCACCCATGGCGGTGCAGCCAGCTCGGTCACCCGGCGCAAGCAGCACAAGATCGTGCTGGCCGCGCGCCACTATTTCAAGCAACATGCCATCAATGAGGCCAACCAGGCCTGTCGATTCGATGTGATCGCGTTCGAGGGCGACCAGCCGGACTGGATCCAGAACGCGTTTTAAGAGGACCCCATGACTGATCCCATCAAAGAGAATTACACCGAAAGCATCCAGACCAAGATAGCTGCCGCCGAAGCACTGCCGGATGCCATCCATACGGCAGCCCAGATGCTGACCATCTGCCTGCTCAATGGCCACAAGGTGATGGCATGTGGCAATGGTCCCTCCTCGGCATTGGCACAGCTGTTCATTTCCGAACTGGTGAACTGCTATGAAACTCCTCGCCCCTCCCTGCCCGGTCTCGCCCTGACGCCCGACATGGCGACCATCAGCGCCATCGCCACGGATCACGGTTTCGAAGAGGTCTATGCCAAACAGATACGTGCTCTGGGACAACCAGGCGACATTCTGGTGGTCATCACCACGACAGGCAACAGCCGCAGCCTCATCAAGGCTGCGGAGGCCGCCCTCTCCCGCGACATGACCATCATTGTGCTCGGTGGCGGAGACGGGGGAGAGATCGCCGGTCTGCTGGGCCCCAATGACGTGGAGATCCGCGTTCCTTCCGCTCGCCGTCCTCGTATTCTGGAAGTGAACCTGTTGACCCTGCACTGTCTCTGTGATCTCATCGACCAGACACTTTTCCCGCAACAGGAAGACTGAAACCATGAAGAAGCCTATTCTCGCTCTTGCCCTGCTGACCGGCGTCCTGCTGCTGCAAGGCTGTGCTGCCGTGGTGGTCGGTGGCGCGGCTGGCACCGCCAAAGCGAGCGGCGATCGCCGCACCCTGGGTGCCCAGTGGGACGATCAGACCATAGAGCTGAAAGCCGCCAACCTGTTGGCCGACAACAAGCCCCTGAGCGCCGCCAGCAAGATCAGTGTCTACAGCAACAACGGCCGTGTGCTGCTGGTGGGTCAGACACCCTCTGACGCTTACAAACAGGAAGCGGGCAGAATCGTGAGCCGGATTGAAGGGGTTCGCCATGTCTACAACGAGCTGCGCCTTGGCAAACCAGTCAGTATCGGCGTGCGCAGCAATGACACCTGGATCACCTCCAAGGTGCGGGCCGACATGCTGGGCACCAAGAACTTCGATAGCGCCAAGGTGAAGGTTGTCACCGAGAATGGCGAGGTGTTCCTCATTGGGTTGGTCACCCGCCAGGAAGGGGATCAAGCCGTGGAAATCGCCCGCCACGTCAGCGGCGTTAAGCAGGTGATCAAAGCCTTCGAGTTTGCCCAGAATTGACCATCTGGCAGGATGAAAAAACGCAGCCTTCAGGCTGCGTTTTTTATTTGATGACTTTCAGAGTCGGGCGACCGCTCGGGCGCGGTGGTTCCGGCTCGGGGTCAACCGACGTGGGTGTCTGTGCCTGTTCCAGCCAGAGGTCATACCCGGGCTCAGGCGGGAACAGGGTCCCCACTCCGTTCTCCCTGGCATGGATGGCCAGTACGGCCGCCATGGGGATATAGACCTGCTGCGATACGCCACCGAAACGGGCGCTGAAGCTGACAGCGTCATTGTCCATGTGGAACTGGCCCACGGCCCGGGGGGCGATGTTCAGAACAATCTGGCCATCCTGCACGAACTGCATCGGTACCATCACATGGGGAATGTTGGCATTGACCACCAGATGGGGAGTCAGATCGTTATCCAGCAACCAGTCAAAAAACGCCCGCAGCAGATACGGGCGACTGGGTGTCATTGTCGGTTCCATGCTCATACGCCGGCACGGATCTCGCGCTCGGCCTCGGTCAGGGAAGCCTGGAAGGATTCACGCTCGAACAGGCGAACCATGTAAGCCTTCAGCTCTTTGGCGCCACGGCCGGTGAAATCGATGCCCAGGCTCGGTAGACGCCACAGCAACGGCGCCATGTAGCAGTCGACCAGACCGAACTCTTCGCTCATGAAATAGGGCATCTCGCCGAAGATGGGGGCGATGGCCAGCAGGTTGTCGCGCAACTCGGCACGGGCGGCTTCGGTATCGGTGCCCGCCATGATCTTGTCGGCCAGAGAGTACCAGTCCAGCTCGATGCGGTGCATCATCAGACGGCTGTTGCCGCGCGCGACCGGATAAACCGGCATCAGGGGCGGATGCGGGAAACGCTCGTCCAGATACTCCATGATGATGCGCGAGGTGTACAACGCCAGCTCGCGATCCACCAGAGTCGGTACAGTGTTGTACGGGTTCAGCTCGGCCAGCTCATCCGGCAGGTTGGCAGGATCAACCTGGCAGATATCCACGCTAACACCCTTCTCCGCCAGGACAATACGCACCTGATGGCTGAACATATCGTTGGCACCGGAAAACAGCGTCATTACCGAACGCTTATTGGCAGCTACAGCCATTGAACCCTCCCGTCATTAAAAAGCAGAAACGGCAATGAAGCATGTCTGTCTTCATTGCCGTGCGTCATATTACTCCGATCTGGTCGCTTAGTGAACGTCGCGCCAGAATTCCTTCTTCAACAGCACAGTGAAGATGAAGAAGATAGCGATGAATCCGAGTACCCAGAAGCCCATGCGTTCGCGCTCCTGCTGCACCGGCTCAGCCGAGTAGACCAAGAAGTTTACCAGATCCAGTACCGTCTGATCATATTCTTCGTTGTTCATTTCACCGTTGCCGTCAGATTTGATGCTGACGACTTGCTGCATCTCCACGCCATCCAGGGTGTGCGTCTCGAACTCGGCGCGGGGCGTCCCCTGCAACGGCTCCAGCACATGGGGCATACCCACGGACGGGAAGACGGCGTTGTTCACCCCGAATGGACGGGTTTCGTCCACGTAGAAGGAACGCAGATAGGTGTAGATCCAGTCTGCACCACGCACCCGGGCAACCAGGGTCAGGTCGGGGGGCGGCGCGCCGAACCAGCGAGCAGCATCCTTCTCGGACATGGCGCTCTTCATCAGGTCGCCGATCTTGGCGCCGGTGAAGACCAGGTTCTCCTTCATCAGATCGTCCGGAATGCCAATGTCGGCCGCCACCCGGTTATAACGCTGGTACTGGGTGGAGTGACAGCCGGCACAGTAGTTCATGAAGGTGGCGGCCCCCCGTTGCAGAGATGCCTTGTCACTCAGATCGTACTCCGCCTTGTCGAGGGGGAAGCCACCGCCAGAGGCCAACACCAGACCAGGCAGCAGGGCCAACACTGCAAAAATTATTCTTTTCATTTGAATGTCACCCTCTCCGGCAGCGGCTTGGTGTTCTCATTCTTGCTGTAGAAGAACAACAGGACGAAGAATCCGAAATAACCCAGAGTACAGAGTTGTGCAATCAGCGTCAGGGTCGGGGTTGATGGCAGCACGCCCAGCACCCCCAGGATAATGAAGCAGACCACGAACTGGGCGATGTTCAGCTTGTGCAGGGTGCTGCGGTAACGCACCGAGCGCACCTTGCAGCGATCCAGCCAAGGCAACAGGAACAGCACCACGATGGAGAGGCCCATCATGATGACCCCCAGCAGCTTGTCAGGCACCGCACGCAGGATGGCGTAGAAGGGGGTGAAGTACCAGACCGGAGCGATATGCGCCGGTGTCTTCAGGCCGTTGGCCACCTCAAAGTTCGGTTTCTCGAGGAAATAGCCCCACATGTCCGGCTTGAAGAAGATGATGGCACAGAAGAAGAACAGGAAACCGGCTACCCCGATCATGTCCTTCACGGTGAAGTAGGGGTGGAACGCGACCGCATCCAGTGGCCAGCCGTTCTCGTCCTTGTGCTTCTTGATGTCGATGCCATCGGGGTTGTTGGAGCCCACCTCGTGCAGCGCCAGGATATGCATGGCCACCAGCATCACCAGTACCAGCGGCAGAGCGATGACGTGCAGCGCAAAGAAGCGGTTCAGGGTCGCACCCGAGATGACATAGTCCCCCCGGATCCACAGGGTCAGATCGTCACCGATAACGGGGATGGCACCGAACAGCGAGATGATGACCTGGGCCCCCCAGAACGACATCTGCCCCCAGGGCAGCAGGTAACCCATGAAGGCCTCGGCCATCAGCACCAGGAAGATCAGCATGCCGAAGATCCAAAGCAGTTCCCGTGGCTTCTGGTAAGAGCCGTAGATCATGCCGCGGAACATGTGCAGGTAGACCACGATGAAGAAGGCGGATGCCCCGGTGGAGTGCATGTAGCGAAGCAGCCAGCCGTAATCCACATCCCGCATGATGTATTCCACGGAAGCGAAGGCACCTTCCGCCGAAGGGTTGTAGTTCATGGTCAGCCAGATGCCGGTGATGATCTGGTTGACCAGCACCAACATGGCAAGAGAGCCGAAGAAGTACCAGAAGTTCAGGTTCTTGGGCGCCGGATACTTGGCCATATGGTCGTTGTACATGGCCGTGAGCGGGAAACGATCATCGATCCAGCCCATGAGTTTGGCAAACATGGTCAGGCCTCCTTGCCATCGGCACCGACCAGAATGGTGGTGTCGCTAAGAAATTGGTATGGCGGAATGACCAGGTTCAGCGGTGCGGGGACGCCCTGGAACACTCGACCAGCCATGTCGAATTTGGAGCCATGGCAGGGGCAGAAGAAGCCGGAAGTTACCCCTTGAACCTGCTCGCCGAAGCTGTCGGGCAGATAGGAGGGGGAGCATCCCAGATGAGTGCAGATGCCAACGGCCACGAAGATTTCCGGTTTGATGGATCTGTAGCCATTGTGGGCATAGTCCGGTTGCTGTGGCTCGTCTGACGCAGGATCCCGCAGCTTGTCATCGTGTGCAGCCAGAGCATCCAGCGTCTGCTTGGTACGCTTCACCACCCAGACCGGTTTACCACGCCACTCGACGCGGATTAGCTGACCCGGCTCCAGCTTGCTGATATCCACTTCAACCGGGGCGCCTGCCGCCTTGGCTTTGGCACTCGGATTCCATGACTTAATAAACGGCACTGCGGTAAAAGCAGCTCCTACACCGCCAACGGCAACCGTTGACCAGGTAAGAAATCTGCGGCGACCGGTATCAACTGGCGCATTGCTCATCCAAAAACTCTCCCATGTGGACTCCGCTCATTCTTATAGTGTCCCTGTTTACTTCTCCTCTCCCTCTGACAACTGCAATGGAAGCGGAGTGGCAATTGACACAGAAAGACCATGGAAATTTTAAAGAAAAGATAACAATTTGACAAGAAAGGGAGTCGATGGGCAAAAACAATAAATACACAATTTTTTGTCTTTTGTGACGTATGCTTAGCATTGTCACATGTAACATTACCAATAAAAAAAAGCCTGGCAAATTGCCAGGCTTTTTTGACACTCCTGAGAGTGCGTACCAAAAGCGAATTAACGCTTGGAGTACTGCGGACGCTTACGCGCTTTGTGCAGACCGACTTTCTTACGCTCAACCTTACGGGCATCACGAGTAACAAAGCCAGCTTTACGCAGTTCGGAACGCAGGGTCTCGTCGTACTGCATCAGAGCACGAGTGATACCGTGGCGGATCGCACCAGCTTGACCGGAGATGCCACCACCGTTAACGGTAATGTACAGATCCAGTTTCTCGGTCATCTCGACCAGTTCCAGCGGCTGACGAACTACCATGCGGGCAGTCGGACGGCCGAAGTATTGCTCCAGGGAGCGCTGGTTGATTACGATTTTACCGCTACCCGCTTTGATGAATACGCGAGCAGTGGAGCTTTTGCGACGGCCGGTACCGTAGTATTGATTTTCTGCCATGTTGCCAGTTCCCGTTAGATATCCAGTACTTGAGGTTGCTGAGCAGCATGAGCGTGCTCTGCGCCTGCGTAAACTTTCAGCTTACGGAACATGGCACGGCCCAGCGGACCCTTCGGCAGCATGCCCTTTACGGCAGCTTCGATTACCATTTCCGGCTTACGCTGAATCAGCTTGTCGAAGCTGATGGACTTGATACCACCCGGGAAACCGGAGTGAGCGTGGTACATTTTGTCGGTAAATTTCTTACCGGTTACGTGTACCTTCTCAGCGTTTACAACGATGATGTAGTCACCGGTGTCAACGTGCGGAGTGTACTCGGCTTTGTGCTTACCACGCAGACGAGCAGCGATCTCGGTTGCGATACGACCCAGAGTTTTACCTTCTGCGTCCACAATGTACCAGTCACGTTTTACGGTTTCTGGCTTGGCAACGAAAGTTTTCATTAAGTTAAACCCAATTACCTGTTACAGACCCAATTGCTTATGGGGGCTCTCCCACAAACAACAAACGATGGCCTACCTGTACCCCTTCGAATACAAGTAAAGCTTAAAGTGTTGCTGTCTTATCGACAGCTGTAACGTGGGCCGGGCGATTATAAGTGAAGTTGCCTTAAATATCACCTGCTAATTTCACTGCCATGAAGCTAGCAAATGTCGCCCGGCCCTACCTGCCGCAGATGCCCATCCGACTGGCAGGCGCGGTATTGTGACTAAGGAAGGTGCACTCTGGCAAGGTATTCGTGCGATTGCATCTCCTGAAGCCGTGAAAGGCAACGCTTGAATTCGAAATTCAGCAAGCCTTCGCCATAGAGCCCGGTCATGGGGACCGCCGCCGATATGATGAGCTTGACATGCCGCTCATAAAACTCGTCCACCATGGCGATGAAGCGGCGGGCCGCGTCATCCGTGCCGCTGCCCATGGGTTGCACATTGGCCAGCAGGACGGTGTGGAACTCACGGGCCAGTTCGATGTAGTCGCCCTGGGACCGTGGAGTACAGCACAGCTGTTCAAACTCCATATAAAGCACCCCTTCCCCCACGCCCAGTGCACTCAGTTGGCGATGATTGACTTCCAGTGCGGCGGCAGTCACCTGCCCAGTCCCGGTCAACTGGCTGAAATAACGATCCAGGTTGCTCCTGGCCTGCTCATCCAGCGGGAAGTGATAGATCTCTGCCTGTTCCAGGGTTCGCAGCCGGTAATCGACACCGCCATCGACATTGATCACCTCGCAGTGACGCTCGATAAGCGCGATAGCAGGCAGGAAGCGAGCACGCTGCAACCCGTTGCGGTAGAGATCCTGAGGGGGGATGTTGGATGTGGCCACCAGCACTACGCCATGGCCAAAGAGTTCCTGGAACAGAGTGCCGAGCAGCATGGCATCCGTGATATCCGAGACGAAAAACTCGTCGAAACAGATGACGTCGGTCTCGTCGGTCAGCTTGCGGGCGATCAGCTTGAGCGGATCGGACTGACCGGTCAGCCCTCTGAGCTCGTCGTGCACACGGTGCATGAAACGGTGGAAGTGGATGCGCAGTTTGCGCTCCCCCGGCAGGCTCTCAAAAAAAGTATCCATCAGCCAGGTCTTGCCTCTGCCCACACCGCCCCACATATATAACCCTTGGACGGGGTCACGGGTTTTCGGCTTTTGCAGCCAACCCAGCAGGCCACGGGATCTGGTCGGAGTCGGGCTTGCGCACAGATCCTGATAGAGTCGCTCCAGGCGGGCGACTGCCATGGCCTGGGCCGGATCGGCCACAAAGCCGGGGCGCTGCAAATCCTGCTGATATTTTTGCTGCGGGGTCATCCTGTAAACCGCCTCCAAGTCCCTGAATGAGGGACAAAATGGTATCACGCTCTCGGGGGGCACGGTATAGTGCCAACGAGGCGTTGCGGTCCATCCGACCGCTTCAAATTCATCGTGTTAGCTGTAACAAGGAGCTTCTATGACTCTGTTTAACGGGATCCTGCTGGCGATCGCCGCCCTGATCATCGGCGTGCTGATCGGCCGCTTCTCTGTCCGTAGCCGGGATGCCGGACGCCTGGAACAGGAGCTGAAAAAAGCCCACAAGGAGCTGGAAAGCTACCAGGGGCAGATCACCACCCACTTCGCCGACAGCGCAGCCCTGATGGAGCAACTGGCCGAACAGTACCAGACCCTTTATCGCCATATGGCGGAACAGAGCAAGTTCCTGGCCAAGGTACAGGAACCACTGTTCCGCGAACCCGAAGTGGAAGAAACAGGCGATGCCGCCAACAGCGAGGAGCCGGGCCTTCCTCCCCGCGATTACGCCGGTGCGTCCGGCCTGCTCAAGCAGCCGGGCTGATCGTCGGTTGAACTAATTACGCTTTATCGTGGTCAGACCTTGACGATTGCACTGCAACTTTTTCTGGGAGCTGTTTCTCATATGCGTAAATCTCTTTCTGTATTCAGTGTCTTAGCCCTCAGTGTCGGTATCGCCATGTCCTCAGCACCGGCGCAGGCCGCACTGCCCCTGATGGCGAACAACCAGGAGATGCCGAGCCTGGCCCCCGTCCTCGAGCAGGTGACCCCTGCCGTGGTCAACATCTCCGTCTCTGGCAAGAAGATCACCCGCCAGCGCCTGCCGGAACAATTCCGCTTCTTCTTCGGCCCCAACATGCCTGACGAGCAGGTGAGCGAGCAGCCCTTCCAGGCGCTTGGTTCCGGCGTCATCATCGATGCCAAGAAAGGCTACGTGATCACCAACGCCCACGTGGTCCACGAGGCGGACGAAATCAAGGTCAACCTGAAGGATGGCCGTGAGTATGCAGCCAAGAAAATAGGGGAAGACAAACAGTCGGATATCGCCCTGCTGCAAATCAAGGCCGAGGATCTGGTGCAGATCAAGTTCGCCGACTCCGACGAGCTGAGAGTCGGTGACTACGCGCTGGCCATCGGCAACCCGTTCGGCCTGGGCCAGACCGTCACCTCCGGCATTGTCAGCGCCCTGGGTCGCAGCGGCCTCAACATCGAAAATCTGGAGAACTTCATCCAGACCGATGCGGCCATCAACTCCGGCAACTCGGGCGGCGCCCTGCTCAACCTGCGCGGGGAGCTGATCGGCATCAACACCGCCATCCTGGGCCCCAACGGCGGCAACATCGGCATCGGCTTTGCCATCCCGTCCAACATGGTGCGCGATCTCTCCGAGCAGATCGTGAAATACGGCGAAGTGCGCCGTGGCCAGCTGGGGATTACCGGCACCGAGCTCACCAGCGAAATCGCCAAGACCTTCGGCTACAACAAGAAGGACGGTGCCTTCGTCAACCAGGTCATGCCTGACTCCGCTGCCGCCAAGGCAGGCATCAAGGCAGGCGACATCATCATCAGCATCGATGGCAAGCCCATCCGCTCCTTCGGCGAGCTGCGTGCCAAAATCGCCACCATGGGGGCCGACAAGCAGGTCTCGCTCGGCCTCATTCGTGACGGCAAGGAGCAGACCGTCAAGGTCACCCTGAAGAAAGCGGATGACAGCGAGATCCTGGCCAGCGCCCTGCATCCGGCCCTGGAAGGGGCCAAGCTGAGCACCATCACGGACCCCGTGTCCGGCGTGGCCGTCTCCGACATCGATCCCCGCTCACCGGCAGCCGCCTCCGGCCTGCAGAAGGGTGACATCATCATCGGAGTCAACCGCCAGCGCATCAACTCCATGGGTGAACTGACCAAGGTGTTGAAAAACAAGCCGGAAGTCCTGGCGCTGAACATCCAGCGCGGCGACTCCTCGCTCTATTTGGTGATCCGTTAAGCCCCTCACACCCGCGGCAACCGCCGCGGGTGATTTTTATCCATCGATAATGTTATTCTCTGCCCGCAGCCTGTACGGACGAGAATGACATGAAAATCCCACCACTGATCAGCTACTTGGGCAAGTCCGTCGGCTTTGGCCTCGCCATGGCTGCGCTTTTGTTGCTGGTGTTCCCCGATTTTCGCGGAGGCACTCCCCTGCCGGGCCTCATCACCAACGCCCGCGAGCTGAGCTTCTCCTACGCGGCCCATCGCGCCGGCCCTGCCGTCGTCAACATCTACACCCGCAGCTTCGCCGGCAATCGCGGTGAAAAAGCCGAACTCAGACCCCAGGGGCTGGGGTCCGGCGTCATCATGAACCAGCGCGGCCACGTGCTCACCAACTATCACGTCATCGCCGATGCGGACCAGATCATCGTCGCCCTGCAAGATGGTCGGGTATTCAGTGCAGAGCTGGTCGGCACCGACAAACTGACCGATCTGGCCGTGCTCTACATCGAATCGGACAACCTGCCGGTGATCCCGCAGGACCCGGATCGTCTGCCGGACGTGGGAGACGTGGTGCTCGCCATCGGCAACCCCTACAACGTCGGCCAGACCATCACCCAAGGCATCATCAGCGCCACCGGGCGTATCGGCCTCTCCAGCATGGGGCCGGACAGCAATGGCAGACAGGATCTGCTGCAAACCGATGCCGCCATCAACGAGGGCAACTCCGGAGGCGCCCTGGTCAATGGCCGTGGCGATCTGGTGGGTATCAATACCGCCGCCTACCACCTCAACGGCAATCAGGAGAGCTATGGCATCAGTTTTGCCATCCCCTACAAGCTGGCCAAGCGCATCATGGACGAGCTGATCGCCAACGGTCGGGTCATCCGCGGCTACCTCGGCATCTCCAGCGTCGAGATCAATCCCATCGTCGCGCGCATGCTGAACCTGGGTGACTTGCAGGGGTTGGTGGTGGAGAGCCTGGATCCCAATGGCCCAGCCACCAAGGCCGGTCTCAAACGTGGGGATGTACTGCTCAAGATCAACGGAGAGGCCATCACCGGCGTGCGTCCCGTCATGGACAAGATCGTAGAGAGCCGCCCCGGCACCAAGCTCACCATCTCGGTGATCCGCAACGGCAAGCCGCTGGACGTCGATGTCATCATCGAAGAGGACCTGCGCTACCAGAATCAGACCCTGCCGACCAGCAGTGCGGCACCCGCCACCTGAGAGGCGGATCCTCGCAGGGCCCGACAGGGCCCTTTTTTGTGCCCGCTTTCCTCCAGCTCCCACCTGTGCGTGAGACAGCTCACATATTGCGCCAATAAACGATCGGGCGAAGGTGCCGTCAAAACCCGCCACCGATCACACTCCCTTGCCGCCAGTCCGCTCCTTTCCTCTTCTTGATCGCCAAAAGGGCTTCTTTTGATGCCTTTCCCTCCGGATTTCCACTTCGAATCGGAAAAAACCTGCCTCCTCCCGCATTCTCCTCCGCTTTATGGTGATCCCATCCTTTCTGCCAGCCTGGAGAGCAGACCTTGAATACCGACACCCATGACGCCCCACTGACCCCGGACAGCCCGGCACTGCTGCGCAAGACCGACCTGACCCTGGCCCGCATTCACAACCTGCTGGCGGATCAGGGCATACGCCCCAACGACGTGCAGCAACAGATGCTGGCCTCCCACGTTAAGGCCATGGTGTGGCGTTCCTACAGCGGGGAATCCCTGCCGGAGGTCGACCTCAGCCTGTTCGAGGAGATCTCCCCCCTCTCCCTGCGCCTGGCCGAACAGGTCGTCGCCTGGCTCGACCGCCTCGCCTACGAGGAGGCGCACCTCTTGTCCGTCCATTTTGAAGTGGCCAAAGAAAACGAACTCAGCTCAGTAAAAGGAGAAAGCTAAATGACTGCCATCAAACTCGTGATTGGAGATCGTCTCGGCAAGGGTCAGAAAGTGGGGGCAGGCGCAGAAGCCGCCGGCGCCACCGTGACCGTCATCCCCGGCATGGCCGCCGACATGAAGCTCGGTGATGTGATGAACAAGGAGCAGGCCGACCTTGGCATCTCCTTCTGCGGCAGCGGTGGCGCGGGCGCCATCACGGCCCAGACCAAGTACGGCTACAAGTGCCGCTACGGCATGCGATCCATCGAAGAGGGTGTCACCGCCATCAACGAGGGGTGCGTGGTACTGGGCTTCGGCTTCATGGACAAGGAAGAGCTGGGCCAGAAGCTGATCGAAGCCTTCGCCAAGAAACACGGACGCGCCTGATGAAAGAGCACTTCACCACCCGGATCACGGTCAACGGCAAGGGGGCGACTCGCCAGCAGGCGTTCGCAGCAGCCCTCAGCCAGGTGCAACCCAGCCTGCTCAAGGAGAGCCCCAAGGTGATGCTGCGCATCGAACCCCTCGAAGTCGAGGTGCTCGAGGCCGAGGAGTCGGTACGGGTGGAGAAGTTCCTGTTCTTCTTCCTTCCACGCCAGCGCCATGAGTTCCGGGTCCGGCTGGCGATCACCGTCAAGGTCACCAGCCTGGATGTCGACAAGGTGGATTTCACCCGGGCCTGACCCCACAACCAAAAGGACAAGTTGGATGTTTCTAATCATTTTGATGAAGTCACTCATCATCGGCGGCCTGGTAGGCGTCGGGGTGGGGGCTGGCGCGGCGCGGATGTTCCACGCCCCGACCGTGCAGGGGATGGGCGCGTTCCGTACCCTGGGCGAGCTCAACTCCTGCGAAGGGGACCCCGCATCCCACTTCTCGTTCGGTCTGGGCTTCTTCTTCAACGCCTGGGCCTCCACGGTCGCGGCCGGCGCCTTCACTCAGGACGTGGATCACCGCATCCTGCCGAACTGGGGTGCAGCGGCCCTGATGATCAAGAACCGGGATCTCGCCACCACCCTCCATGATCCCAAAAAGATGGCCATCGCCTGCGGCATCATTGGTGCCATCGTGGTCGCCTTCCTCAACAGCACGGCCGCCGCCGTACCTGCCGCCCTGCAGGTGACCGCGGTCAAGGTGCTGGTGCCCGCCGCCAACCTGCTGGTCAACACCGTCATGCCGGTGATCTTCTGGCTGGCCGCCATCGAGGCAGGCAAGAAGTCCGGCTTCTGGGCCACCATCTTCGGCGGTCTGGCCCAGCTCATCATGGGCAACGCGGTACCAGGCCTGGTGCTTGGCATCCTGATCGGCAAGGGGGTGGAAGAGAGCGGCTGGAACCACGTCACCAAGGTGATGATGAGTGCCATCGTCCTGCTGTTCGTGCTGAGCGGCTTCTTCCGCGGCTTTGACATGAAACTCATTGAATCCTTCCACCTGGGCGTTCCCCTGTGGCTGGAAAACGTCCACAACCTCATGAGCGGAAAATAAGGAAGCACACCATGGATGAGAAACTGAGAAACAACTTCTGGTATGCCGACTGGTCCTTCCCCATCTTTGTCGGTCTGCTCTCTTCCGGCGTCTTCGCCGGTACCCACATGTTCTACCTCTACGGGGTCGGCGCCTTCAACGAAGTGGCCTTCGTTGCCATGCTCAAGGCCGGTATGGACACGGGGGCCTATGGTGCAGTCGCCGCCTTCGGTGCCAGCTTCCTGTTCGCCCGCATCATCGAGGGCTCCCTGGTGGGCATCCTCGACATCGGCGGCGCCATCCAGACCGGAGTCGGCCTCGGGGTGCCCGCCCTGCTGCTGGGGGCCGGCATCATCTATCCGGTGGAAAACTTCACCGCTTCCCTGATCACCGGCATGGGGATTGGGATGGCCATCGGCTACGTGATCATCCTGGCGCGCAAGTTCACCATCAACCAGAGCAACTCCACCTACGGGGCGGACGTCATGATGGGGGCTGGCAACAGCTCCGGCCGCTTCCTCGGTCCCCTCATCATCCTCTCCGCCATGGGCGCCTCCATTCCCATCGGGATAGGCTCCCTGCTGGGTGCCCTGCTGTTTTACATCTGGGAGAAGCCCATCACGGGCGGCGCCATTCTGGGGGCCATGCTGTTCGGGACCGTCTTCCCCATCGCCCTGGCTTAATCCAAGGCCGTCTCTTGGGCGGCATTCAAGAACCTGTTTGCGCTCTGTCGCGAAAGGTCGTCAGCAAGGTGAAGAGCAACACATGAGCCTTGGAAGCGGCCTCGCAGTAAGAGCACAAGCAGGTTCCAAGAGGGATATCAGCATGTACGACATGATCATCAGGGCGGGACGCCTGGGAAACGGGCAGCTTGTCGACGTCGCCATCAAGCATGGCAAGATAGCGGCGCTGGGTTCGCTGCCAGAGAGCACGGAGGCGAAGCAAACCCTCACTCTGGGCGGGCAGGTCCATGTGAGCGCCGGCTGGATCGACGGCCACACCCACTGCTACCCCGCCTCTCCCATCTATCACGATGAGCCGGACAAGGTGGGCGTGGAATCCGGCGTCACCACCGTCATCGACGCCGGCAGCACCGGAGCCGACGATGTGGACGACTTCCAGCGCATAGCCGCCACCTGCAAGACCCGGGTGCATGCCCTGCTCAACATCTCCCGCATCGGTCTGCTGCGTCAGAACGAGCTGGCGGATCCGGCAGACATCGATCCCGTCCTCGCCCAGGCGGCCATCCGGCGCCATCCCGGCTTCATCGTCGGCATCAAGGCGCGCATGAGCGGCAGCGTGGTGGGTGAAAGCGGTCTGCAACCCCTGCGCATGGCCAAGCAGATCCAGCAGGCCAATGGCAACCTGCCACTGATGGTGCACGTGGGCAACACGCCGCCGGATCTGGACGAGATCGTCGCCCTGCTGGGGGAGGGCGATCTGCTGACCCACTGCTTCAACGGCAAGCCCAACCGCATCCTGACCCCTGCGGGTGAACTGCGCCAGGCGGTGCGCGAGGCGATGCGGCGGGGACTCTTGCTCGACATCGGCCACGGTGGCGCCAGCTTCAGCTTCGAAGTGGCGGAGCTGGCCATTGCCCAGGGCATCCTGCCCCACACCATCAGTTCAGACATCTACTGCAAGAACCGCATCAAGGGGCCCGTCTACAGCCTTGCCCACGTGATGTCGAAGTTCTTCGCCATCGGCATGACCCTGGAGCAGGTACTCGCCTGCGTCACTCACCATGCCGCCGATGCCCTGCGCCTGCCCGGCAAGGGGCGACTCGAGGTGGGCGCCGATGCAGACATCACCCTGTTCGAGGTGAGCTGCGGCCCCACTCTCTTTACCGATACCGAGGCCGGCACCCGCAACGGTGACCGGCAACTGCTCCCTCTCGCCGCCCTGGTGGGCGGCGAACTGGTTCTGACTCACTACGGGAAATCACACCATGCCTTCTGTGTATGAGAAATACCGGCTCAAACCGGTGATCAACGCCTCCGGGCGCATGACCATCCTCGGCGTATCCACCCCCGAGCAGGAGGTGATCAACGCGGTCAACTTCGGCCTCGGCCACTACTTCGAGGTGAAGGATCTGGTCAACAAGACCGGCGCCTATCTGGCCGATCTGCTGGGCGTTGAAGATGCGGTAGTGGTCTCCTGCGCCAGCGCCGGCATCGCCCAGTCGGTGGCCGCCGTGATCGTGCGCGGCGACCCCTATCGCCTCGAGCAGTTGCATGCTCATGCCCACGACGTGCCGAGCGACATCGTGCTGCCCAAGGGCCACAACGTGAACTTTGGTGCCCCCGTCGGCACCATGGTCAACCTGGGGGGCGGCAGGGTGGTGGAGGCAGGCTACGCCAACGAGTGCTCACCCGCCCAGCTGGCCGCCGCCATCCATGCCAATACCGCCGCCATCCTCTACATCAAGTCCCACCACTGCGTGCAGAAGAGCATTCTGTCGGTGGCCGAGGCGGCCGAGGTGGCCAAGGCACACGGGATCCCGCTCATCGTCGATGCAGCTGCCGAAGAGGATCTGCGTCTCTACTACAACCAGGGTGCAGATCTGGTCATCTACAGCGGCGCCAAGGCCATCGAAGGGCCCACCAGCGGCCTGGTGCTCGGCAGGCGTCAGTATGTGGGGTGGGTCAAGCAGCAGGCTGGCGGCATAGGCCGTGCCATGAAGGTGGGCAAGGAGGGGATCCTCGGCCTGACCCACGCCATCGAGCGCTACCTGGCCAAAGAGAAGGAAAGCGGCACCGCCATGGTCGCCAAGATGACCCCCTTCATCGAGCGCCTCAACCAGCTGCCCGGCGTCAGCGCCAAGGTGGTGTGGGACAGCGCGGGGCGCGACATCGCCCGCACCGACATCGCCTTCGACCACCAGCAGATCGGCATGACCACGGTGGAAGTGGTCTCCCGTCTGCAACAGGGTACCCCCGCCATCTACTGCCGCGGCTACAAGGCCAACGAGGGGCACATCGAGATAGACGTGCGCAGCGTCACCCTGCCCCAGCTCGACCAGATCCACTCCGCCATTGCCCACCTCGTTCAGGAGAACAACTGATGTCTCTTACCCCCAATTACTACCGCGATCGGGTCTGCCTCAACGTGCTGGCAGGTTCCAAAGAGAATGCCGTCGACATTTATGAGGCCGCCGAGGGCCACGTCCTGGTCGGTGTGCTCTCCAAGAACTACCCGGACATCCCCTCTGCCGTCGCCGACATGCAGGCCTACGCCAAACTTATCGACAACGCCCTCTCCATCGGGCTGGGAGCAGGTGATCCGCGCCAGTCCGCCATGGTGGCCGAGCTGGCCCGCCAGTTGCAGCCTCAGCATGTCAATCAGGTGTTCACCGGGGTCGGGGCCAGCCGGGCGCTGCTCGGTCAAGCTGACACCCTCGTCAATGGCCTTGTCTCCCCCACCGGCATCCCCGGCATGGTGAAGATCTCCACTGGCCCCCTCAGCGCACAGCAGACTGACGGCATCGTCCCCATCGACACCGCCATTGCCCTGCTCAAGGACATGGGCGGCAGCTCGGTCAAGTTCTTCCCCATGGGGGGACTCGCCTGCCGCGCCGAATATCAGGCAGTGGCCGAGGCCTGTGCCCGCCACGGCTTCTGGCTGGAGCCCACCGGCGGCATCGATCTTGAGAACTTCGAGGAGATAGTGCGGATCGCGCTGGAGGCAGGAGTCGAGAAGGTGATCCCCCACGTCTACAGCTCCATCATCGACAGTGTCAGTGGCCAGACCCGCCCCGAGGATGTGCGTACCCTCCTCGCCATGGTGAAGGCACTGCTGGCATAACAATCCCACAGGCACCGGTCCGATCACTGGGCGGTGCCTGGCTTGTTAATGACCCCCTTGTTAACATCGACCCACCATGCGCGACAGGAGTCCTCACCCCCTCATGACCAAGCTGCCCCACCCCAGACTCCAGCAACTGCTCGCCCTGCTTCACGCCGAGCCTCTGCCACAGGAGGAGCTGGCCCGCCGTCTCAATGTTTCCACCCGCACGGTGCGTACCGACGTGGCGACCCTGAACGAGCTCATTGCCACCCGGGGCGCCCACCTGATCCATCAGCGGGGCAGCGGTTACCAGCTCAAGATCTACAATCAGGGACTGTTCGATGCGCTGCTGGCCGCCCAGGGGCAGGAGAGCCCTCTGCCTCGCACCAGCCGCGAGCGGGTGCTGCACCTCCAGGTCTTGCTGCTGACGGCGGAACAGGGGATCAAGCTCGACGAGCTGGCGGACACCTGGTATCTGAGCCGGGCGGCTTTGCAAGGGGACATGACGGAGGTGCGGGAGCGGCTCGCCCACTTCGGGCTCACCATCGACAGCAAACCCAGAGTGGGGATGCGCATTGCGGGAAGCGAGATGGCGATCCGCGCCTGCCTCACCCAACTGCTCTGCCAGGAGCTGCTGCACCAGCATCCGCTCCAGAGCCTGTTGCCCACCCTCTGCCCCAGCAAGACGCTGGAGGTAGTGGGCAACCACATTCACGAGCAACTCGGTCGCCATCAGCTGCGCCTGGCCGACGAGAGCCTGCAGCAAGTCACCGTCTACTGTGCCGTCGCCCTGCTTCGCCAGGCGTCTGGCCACGAGTTGCGCCAGTTTGCCAGCGACGACATCACCCCGCCCCTGGTAGTGGTGGCCCGCGACATCTATGCCGAGCTGCCAACCCTGACTTCACCGGGGCAGGAAGAGATCGCCTGTCTCGCCATCCAGATCCAGGCTCGCCTCACTGCAGAGACGCCCCTGCTCAGCCCGGCCATGGCGGCCGAGAGCGAGCAGCTGACTACGCACCTGCTGGGTTACATCCACCACCACTACCCCTATGACCTGCGCGGCGACCCGCAATTGCGAGCCGACCTGCAGACCCATATCGGCGCCATGCTGCTGCGGGTCAAATACCAGATTGGCAGCCACAATCCCCTGGCGGACCACATCAAGCAGTATTACCCCCTCGCCTACGACATCACCCTGGCGGCCATCTCTGAGTGGATCAGGCAGACCCCCTACCGGTTGACCCACCACGAGATCGGCTACCTGGTGATCCACATCGGGGTCGGCCTGGAGCGCCACTACGACATCGGTTACACCCGGCGCCCCCAGGCGCTGCTGCTGTGCGATGCGGGCAACGCCACCTTCCGGGTGCTGGAAGCACGCATCCGGCGGGAATACCCCCAACTGCAGCTGACCACGCTGGAGTCGGTGCGGGACTATGAGGGACTGGTACGAGTCGAGCAGGATTTCGTCATCAGCACCCTCAAGGTGAGCGAGAAGAATGCTCCCGTGGTGCAGGTCTCCCCCTTCCCGACCCAGTACCAGCTGGAGCAGCTCGGCAAGCTGGTGCTCGTCGATCGCACCCGTCCCTATCTGCTCGACAAGTATTTCGATGCCGACCACTTCATGGTGCTTGATGAACCCATCAGCCAGGGGGCGTTGTTTGATCGCATCTGCAGCCAGCTTGAGGCGGAGGATCTGGTGCAGAGCGGATTCCGGGGATCCTTGCAGGAGCGGGAGCGGATCGTCTCAACCATGCTGGGGGACGGCATCGCTCTGCCCCACTCCCTCGGCCTGCTGGCGCGCCGCACCCTGGTCTATACCGTGCTGGCCCCCCAAGGGATCGATTGGGGCAACGGCGAGAGCGCTACCCTCATCTTCGTGCTGGCCATCGCCAAGGCGGATTATGAGGAAGCCATGGGACTTTATGATCTGTTTCTGGCACTGATGAACGAAAAAGCCAGCAGAAGTCTGCTGGCTTGTCGGGATTTTGCCGCTTTCAAGGCGCTGGCTCGCAGCGCACCTTGAGCACGCCGAGGCGTATTACTCCTCATTGAAGCCCGAGGTGAACAGCGCCACCACGGCGGCCAGGGCCTCCACCTCTTCGGGGCCCTCCACCTGCACCTCCACCTGTTTGCCCTGGGCGGAGTCCAGCATCAGCAGGCCGATCACGCTGTCCGCGTCGGCCTCGACCCCCTCCTCGTTGCGCAGCAACACGTGGGCATCGAACCCCTGCACCAGCTCGAACAGCATCATGGCCGGTCGCGCGTGAATGCCTAACTTGTTTTTGACTTCTACCGAGGCGGAAACGGTCATCTGAGCATCCTGTGGATCTGTCAGGCGGGGTTTGAACGCTTGTCCAACGTGCGATGGCGGATCTGCACGTTCTTGCCAAGCAACCGGAATGCGCTGGCCAGCCGCTCGGCGATGAACACCGAGCGGTGTTGTCCGCCGGTACAGCCGATCCCGACGGTCACATAGCTGCGATTGTTGCGCTCCAGGTGGGGCAACCAGGTCCCCAGCATGTTCTCGATCTGCTGGATGAACAGCATGACATCCGGCTGGCTGGAGAGGTAGTTGGCCACGGGCTCATCCTTGCCGGTGAAGGGCTTGAGCTCCGGGATCCAGTGCGGGTTGGGCAGGAAACGGGCGTCGAACACGAAGTCCGCATCCTTGGGAATGCCGTACTTGAAACCGAATGACTCGAACACCAGCACCAGCTCGTTCTCTTTCTTGCCAAGCACCCGGGTTTTGATGAGCTCGCTGAGATCGTGAATGCTGAGGTTGGTGGTGTCGATGCGCAGGTCGGCGGTCGAGGAGAGCGGTGCCAGCAGGTGGGTCTCTTCCCGGATCGCCTCGTCCAGCGAAAGCTTGTTGCGGGACAGAGGGTGCAGACGGCGGCTCTCACCGTAGCGTTTGAGCAGGGTCGCGTTGTCCGCATCGAAGAAGAAGCTCGAAAACTTGACTCGCCCCTCGTTGCGCACCTGGCTCAGCAGGTTCTCCAGCCTGTCTGCCTGGGCAGGCAGGTTGCGCACGTCGATGCTGACAGCCAGCTTGTCATACTGGCTCTCCACCGACACGATCAACTGGGGCAGCAGGTTGACCGGCAGGTTGTCCACGCAGTAGTACCCGAGATCCTCGAGCACCCTCAGGGCCACCGTCTTGCCGGAGCCCGAACGACCGCTTACTACTATTAACTGCATCTTGTCCCCTCACGCCAACGTGGCTGTGTCAGACCCGGCCTCAGGCCGACGTCATGATCTGATAGAGTTCTTCGTCGCTGGTCGCCTGGCGCAGCTGGCGGCAGACGGCCTTGTCACCCAGTTTGGATGCCATCAGGGAAAGAGTCTTGAGGTGCTGCTTGCACTCGCTTTCCGGCACCAGCAATGCAAAGAGCAGGTCAACCGGTTGATTGTCGATAGAATCGAAAGGGATGGGCTCGGAGAAGGTCATCAACACGGCGGTCGGCGCGAAGGCGTCGTCAATCCGGCCGTGGGGGATGGCGATACCGGCTCCGATCCCGGTACTGCCCATCTTTTCTCGCGCCAGCAGGCTTTCAAACAGGACCTGGCGGGAAGCGCCGAGGCGCTCTGCGGCCAGTTCACTGATGATCTCGAGCGCGCGTTTCTTGCTGGTACAAGGGACCGCACTCTTGGTGCAGTCCCGACTCAGTATGTGTTCAAGTTGCATAGTTATTTTTGATTTAACTTATCTTTGTGCTTGATGATCTGCCGATCCAGTTTATCCAGCAGGGTATCAATCGCCGCATACATGTCGGCATGCTGCGAATTGGCGAACACCTCTCCCCCGCTGACATGCAGCTTGGCTTCGGCGATCTGGTTCAGTTTTTCGACGCTCAACACCACGTGTACGTTGTTGATATGGTCAAAGTGACGCTCGAGTTTGGCAAATTTGTTGTTCACATAATCACGCAGAGCTTCGGTAATCTCGACATGGTGTCCGGTCAGGTTAATTTGCATAACGTCTTCCTTTTGTTTGCCTAAACCAGGCGTTTGCGCTGATTGGATGGCGGGATCAACAAGGATTCACGGTACTTTGCGATCGTGCGTCTCGCCACCATAATACCCTGTTCGGCCAGCAAATCCGCGATCTTGCTATCACTAAGCGGCTTGGCGGGGTTTTCCGCCGTCACCAGCTTCTTGATCAGGGCGCGAATAGCGGTCGATGAGCACTCTCCTCCTCCCTCCGTATTGACGTGACTGGAGAAAAAAAACTTCAGTTCAAAAATGCCGCGGGGCGTATGCATGTACTTCTGGGTCGTGACCCGTGAAATGGTCGACTCATGCATCTCCACCGCTTCCGCGATATCGTTGAGTACCATGGGTTTCATGGCCTCTTCGCCGTACTCGAAAAAGCCCTGCTGCTGCTCGACGATGCAGCTGGCCACCTTGAGCAGGGTGTCGTTACGACTCTCCAGGCTCTTGATGAACCACTTGGCCTCCTGCAAATGAGAACGGATGAACTGGGTATCCGTGCTGCTGCGGGCATTGCGCGCCATGGCCGCATAGGCCTCGTTGACACGGATGCGCGGAGCAGAATCCGGATTGAGTTCAACCACCCACTTGCTGCCCTTCTTGACCACGGACACATCCGGGATCACGTACTGGGATTCACTCTGGATGATGCCGTTGCCGGGTCTGGGCTCCAGTTGCTGGATGAGATCCAGCACCTCCTTGAGATCGCTCTCCTTGAGGCGGGTCTTGCGAGCCAGGGTGCGGTAGTCGCGATTGCCGAGCAGGTCCATGTGTTCGCGGATCACCTCTCTGGCTTCGTCGAGCCAGGGCAGGTCCGGCGAATACTGGCCGAGCTGGATCAGCAGACACTCTTGCACCGAACGGGCGGCGATGCCGACCGGATCGAAATGCTGCACCCGCTTGAGCACGGCTTCGATCTCATCCAGTTCGACTTCTACCTCCTCGCTGCTGACTGCAGCCTGAATATCCTCGAGGGTGGCAGTCAGATACCCGGATTCGTCGATGGCATCGATGATGGCAAGGGCGATGGCCGCATCCACATCACTGAACGGGGTGAGCCGCATCTGCCACAGCAGGTAGTCCTGCAGGTTCTCGGTGGTCTCCCCCTGATAGACGCTGTCTTCCCCGTCATGGATGGGGCCTGCACTCTGGGCCGTACCGGCCGAGTAGACCTCGTCCCAGGTGGTGTCCACCGGCAGTTCATCCGGCATGCTCTCCTGGGCCATGGCATCGCTGGAGTCGAGTTGACTGGCGTCCTGTGTCTCTGCCTGACTGGTTTCCTGCGCCTCGTTCTCCTCTTGCTCCAGCAAGGGGTTGTTGTCGAGCGCTTGCTGAATTTCCTGCTGGAGTTCCAGGGTGGAGAGCTGGAGCAGACGAATCGCTTGTTGTAATTGTGGCGTCATGGTCAGGGACTGACCGAGACGCAACTGTAATGTCGGCTTCATCTACGTCGGGATATCCTTATGTTCAGCGAGGCAGTCACCTAACAAAAATGAGGGGTGCCCCCTTACTATAGACTGAATTGATCGCCCAAATAGACGCGCTTGACCTGCTCATCGGCGAGGATATCGGCCGGCGCACCCTCGGCAATCATCTTGCCGTGGCTGACGATGTAGGCCTTCTCGCACACATCCAGCGTCTCTCTGACGTTGTGGTCCGTTATCAGCACACCCAACCCGCGTTCTTTCAGATGCTGGATGATCTTTTTGATATCGATGACTGAAATAGGATCAACACCTGCGAAAGGCTCATCGAGCAGAATGAATCTCGGCTCTGCCGCCAGCGCCCGGGCGATTTCCACCCGGCGCCGCTCCCCACCCGAGAGGCTCTGGCCCAGGCTGTCGCGGATATGGGTGATATTGAACTCTTCCAGCAACTGTTCGACCTTATCCTCCCGCTCTTCGCGGCTCAACCCCTTGCGGGTCTGCATGACCCCCATCAAGTTGTCGAACACCGACAGGCGCCGGAAGATGGAGGCCTCCTGAGGCAGATAGCCGATGCCATTGCGGGCACGGATATGCATGGGCTGCAGGCTGATGTCCTGCTCGTCGATGGTGATGAGGCCAGCATCCCGCTGCACCAGGCCCACGATCATGTAGAAGGAGGTCGTCTTGCCCGCACCGTTCGGGCCGAGCAGGCCCACGATCTGGCCCGTTCCCACCTCCAGGCTCACATCGCTGACCACCATGCGGCGCTTGTAGCTCTTTTGCAGACCCGTTGCTTTTAACACTGCCATGGCTGTTGTTTCCTACTTCTTCTGATCGGCGGGTTTGTCAAAGTTCTCCACCTGATCCGGCAGGAACACCGTCTTGACGCGCTGGGTGGGCCCCTTGCTCTCGGCAATCATCTTCTGCTTGACGATGTCGTAGCGAATCAGATCGCCGGTCACCTGGCTGTCTTCCTGCTTGAGCTGGCCGTTGCCGGTGATGGTCACCAGTCGGTTCTTGAGCTCGTAGCGGATGCTGTTGCCATGGGCATTGACCGGTTTGCCGTTGTCCAGCACCTGGAAGAAGGTGGCTGGGTTGCCATACGCGGTCATCACCTCGGCGCCCTTGTCGCCGGAGCGGATCACCACCACCTTGTCGGCCTTAATCTTGATGGTGCCCTGGGTGATGATGACATCCTCGCTGAAGGTGATGCGGTTGTCCTGCATCTCGGCCACCTGCTTGACCGCATCCACATAGACCTTCTCGGCAAAGTCGGACTCTTTGGCATTCAGGGAACCGCACAGCAACAGGGCCGTGAGGGCCAGATTAACGTTTTTCATTGAAATAAGTGGCATGGCCTTTATCCAGTAACTCGAAATATTTACGTTCCAGGTGACCCTTGAGGCCAACGCCCTCGGTCTGGAACTCCTGGCCCACAATGCTGATGTGCTGGTTGCTTCTCATCCCCTGCGTCACCAGATCCAGCTCCAGATAGGAGGTATCCAGTGTGGAGATGAAGGAGGCGGGAAGCAGACCGTCCAGATGCACCTTGTCACGGAGGATCACATTGTCATCGGTGTTGAGCACCCCGGTTTCGGCCGTCAGCTTCCATTCGGCCGCGCCCTTGTCATCGAACATGTAGACCACCGGCTTGGTGAAAGTGGCCTGCTCGAGCACCTGGTAGTACTCCGCATATTCGGATTCCAGCCGCTCGGTGCGCTTGCCCTGCTCATTGAAGCGGGTCGTCACCAACTCTCTGGCGGTGAAGTCCGGTTGAAAATTTTCCGTCTTGGTGGTCGGCTCGGGGACCAGCTCGATCTCCCCCAGCTGCCAGGCCGCCAGCGCAGCCAGAAACAGCAGGCCGAACAGCACAGTCTGTTTGTTCATCGCGACGCCTCGGGTTGATAGTCAGCCAATCCCTGGGCCTGCAAGATAAGGTCGCACACCTCGCGCACGGCCCCGACGCCACCGCCAAGCCGCGTCACCAGCTCCGCCTTCGCCAGCACAAGCGGATGGGCGTCGGCAACGGCGATACCCAGGCCACAAGCCTGCATCACCGGCAGATCGATGGTGTCATCTCCCATATAGGCGGCTTGCGATGCATCCAGCCCGAGCTTGGTCAGCAAGGCCTCGAAGTGGGGCAGCTTTTTGTCTGCCCCCTGCACCAGGTGCTGGACTCCTAGACTCTTCATGCGATCGCTGACGATGCGGGAGTTTCGCCCCGTGATGATGGCAATCTCGATGCCCGCATTGAGCAGGGCACGCATGCCGGCACCGTCACGGGTGCAGAAAGTCTTCAGCTCTTCGCCGTTATTGCCCATATAGATGAAGCCGTTGGAGAGCACCCCATCCACATCGCACACCAGCAGGCGGATCTGCGCCGCCTTCTCGTACTGGCTGCGCGTCACCGGACCATAGAGGGTCGGTACGTCTTGCATCAAATTACTCCGGCTTTCAGCAGGTCATGCATGTTGAAGGCACCCAGCGGGTGTCTCTCTCCATCCACAACCAACAACCCGTTGATTTTCCTGGTTTCCATCAGCTTGACGGCCTCGGCCGCCATCATCTCAGGCCCTACGGTAACACAGTTCACCGTCATGACGCGGCTGATGGGGGTGTGATGAATATCCACCTGCAGGTCCAGAATGCGGCGCAGGTCACCATCGGTGAACAGACCGGCAAGCAGCCCTTGATCGTCCACCACCGCCGTCATGCCGAGCCCCTTGCGGCTCACTTCCAGCAGCGCCTGGCTGATGGTGGCATCTATCCCCACCTTGGGCAACAGCTCGCCGCTGTGCATCAGATCGCCCACTCGCAACAGCAACCGCTTGCCGAGGGACCCGCCCGGATGCGACAGCGCAAAGTCATCGGCGGTGAAACCACGGGCCTCCAGCAGGGCCACGGCCAGCGCGTCCCCCATCACCAGGGTGGCGGTAGTGCTGGATGTCGGGGCCAGACCGAGGGGGCAGGCCTCTTTCTCCACCTTGATGCACAGGTGCACGTTGGCCTCTTTCGCCATGGTGGAAGCAGGATTGCCTGTCATGCAGATGAGTGGAATACCGCGGCGCTTGAGCACCGGCAGCAGGGCCAGGATCTCGTCGCTCTCGCCGGAGTTGGAAATGGCGATGATGAGATCCCCGGCTGAGATCATGCCGAGATCCCCGTGGCTGGCCTCGCCCGGGTGCAGGAAGAAGGCGGGCGTTCCCGTGCTGGCCAGGGTCGCGGCAATCTTGTTGCCGATATGACCCGACTTGCCCATGCCGGTCACCACTATCTTGCCGCCACAGCGCAGCACCATCTCGCAGGCGCGCTCGAACGCCTCGTCAAGGTACTGGTAGAGTCCATCAATGGCTTGTTTTTCTATGTCCAGCACCGCTCGGGCGCTGCGACGGAAATCGAACAATTCAGACACTTTTTCAGGCTTTACAGACATAAAGGCACAGCTCCGGGCCGAAATTTGCTGCGGGATTATAAAAAAGTCTGCCGAGATAAGCGAATCGGATGCGGAATGGGCGGTCATTGACGCAGGTTGTTACATAAAACTGTCGCGTACTTGGGGGGAAACCCGCTCAATAGTTGTTCCTCGCTGTTGCTTAGACCTAGACTAGCCCATAAAATTCGCTCTTCATTTATACCGGATGGACAATTGTTTGAACGATGACCTGATCACCATCTCCGACCTGACCTTCAGTCACGGGGATCGGCTGCTGTACGACAGGATCAACCTGACCATTCCCCGTGGCAAGGTCACCGCCGTCATGGGTCCGAGCGGGATCGGCAAGACCACCTTGCTGCGCCTGATCGGGGGCCAGCTCAAGCCTGAGTCCGGTCACATCCTGTTTGACGGGGAAGACGTTCCCACGCTCTCCCGTTCACGCCTGTATGAAGTGCGGAAACGGATGAGCATGCTGTTCCAGAGTGGCGCATTGTTCACCGGCATGACCGTATTCGACAACGTGGCCTTCCCGCTGCGGGAGCACTCCGGCCTGCCGGAAGAGCTGATCCGCACCATCGTCATGATGAAACTGCAGGCTGTCGGTCTGCGCGGGGCGGCCAAGCTGATGCCGTCCGAGCTCTCCGGTGGCATGGCGCGTCGCGCGGCCCTGGCGAGATCCATCGCGCTGGATCCGGATCTCATCATGTATGACGAGCCCTTCGTGGGGCAGGACCCCATCACCATGGCGGTGCTGGTGAAGCTCATCAAGGAGCTCAACGATGCCCTCGGCATCACCTCCGTCATCGTCACCCACGACGTGAAGGAGGTGCTGAGCATCGCCGACTACGCCTACATCATCGCCAACCGCAAGGTAGTGGCACACGGCACACCGGAGCAGCTGCGCGAGGAGCACAATCCCGAAGTCGAGCAGTTCCTCAAGGGATTGCCCGACGGTCCTGTTCCGTTTCATTTTCCGGCAGGCGACCTGCTACAGGATCTGTGATGTTGACAAGTCAGATAAGCAAGCTGGGCCGCAGCGGTGTGCGTTTCATCAACGCCGTCGGCCGGGCAACCATCATGCTGTTTCATGCACTGGCAGGACGACCCCAGCCACGCAAGCACTTCCCGCTGCTGGTGCAGCAACTGTATGTGGTGGGAGTGCAATCCGTCGCCATCATACTGGTGTCCGGCCTCTTCATCGGCATGGTGCTCTCCCTGCAGGGTTACAACGTATTGAAGGATTTCGGCGCAGAGCAGAGCCTGGGGCCTCTGGTTTCCCTCTCCCTGCTCCGTGAGCTGGGCCCTGTGGTCACCGCCCTGCTGTTCGCCGGTCGTGCGGGCTCCGCCCTCACCGCCGAGATCGGCCTGATGAAGGCCACCGAGCAGCTCTCTAGCCTGGAGATGATGGCGGTCGATCCGCTGCGTCGGGTCGTGGCGCCCCGCTTCTGGGCCGGGGTTATCAGCATGCCGCTGCTGGCCTTCATGTTCAGCCTGATCGGCATCTTTGGCGGCAAGCTGGTTGGTGTCGACTGGCTGGGGGTGGACGAAGGCAGTTTCTGGTCCGCCATGCAGGCCTCCGTCGACTGGCAGGACGACATCATGCAGGGCGCCATCAAGAGCCTGATCTTCGCCCTGGTGGTGACCTGGATAGCGCTCTTCAACGGCTATGATGCCAAACCGACCTCGGCCGGGATCAGTCAGGCGACCACCCGTACCGTGGTTCACTCATCCCTGGCCGTGCTCGGTCTGGATTTTATACTCACCGCAGTCATGTTTGGATAAGGGAAAGATGAAGTTCAGCAAAGTAGAATTTCTGGTTGGCGCCTTCATGCTGGCTGGCATCGCGGCCATTCTGGCATTGGCACTGCAAGTGGCGGGATTGAGTTTCAAACCGGAAGGAGAAACCTATACCCTGCGCGCCCATTTCGATAATATCGGCGGCCTGAAAGTGCGCTCGCCGGTCAAGGTCGGCGGCGTCGTCGTCGGTCGTGTCAGCGACATCACCCTGGATCCCAAGAGCCAGGTCCCCATCGTTTCCCTGCAGATGCAGAAGAGTGCCGGCGAGTTCTCCGAGACCAGCACCCTCTCCATCCTGACCTCTGGCCTGCTCGGTGAGCAGTACATCGGTCTGGCACCGGGGTTCAGCGATGAGGAGATGGGCACCAGCATGCTCAAGGATGGCGACATGATCGAAGACACCAAGTCCGCCATCGTGCTGGAAGATCTGATTGGCAAGTTCCTCTACAGCCAGTCCTCCCCGGCCAACACACCCGCAACCAAGGAGTAACCATGTTCAAGAAGATCGCCCTGATGCTGGGTCTGATGACCAGCATGCTGTTCTCCCTCGTCGCCCGTGCGGATGTCAACACTTCGGACCCCTATGCCCTCGTGGATCAGGCCGCCCAGCAGACCTTTGCCCGCCTGAAAGCCGATCAGGCCCAGGTGAAGAGCAACCCCGATCACCTGCGCGTTATCATCCGCGAGGAGCTGCTGCCCTACGTGGACAACCGCTTCGCCGCCTACAAGGTGCTCGGCAACCAGATCAAACAGACGACCCCTGCCCAGCGTGACGCCTTTGTGGACGTCTTCACCGAGTACATGGTGAGCTCCTACGCCGACGCCCTGGCACACTTTGACAAGCAGACCGTCAAGGTCCAGCCCGGCAAAGCCGCCGAGAGCAACATCACCGCCGTCAACGTCAGCGTGAAAGAGGCTGGCAAGCCGGACATCTTCCTCGAGTTCAAGCTGCGCAAGAACAACAAGACCGGCGAGTGGAAAGCCTTCGACATGGTTGCCGAAGGGATCAGCCTGCTCTCTGCCAAGCAGAACGAGCTGGGCGGCCTCATTCGCCAGAACGGCATCGATGCGGTGATCGCCCAGCTGCGTGAACACAACGCCAAGCCGCTGGTGATCAAGTCATGATCCTGAGCGGTGACTTGCAGGCCCCGCAGGTCAACGATCTGTGGCAACGCCGCGCCGACTGGTGGCAGGACGATCGGCTCGAACTCGGTGCCGTCACTACCCTGGATTCCGCCGGCCTTGCCCTGCTGGTCAAGTGGGCCAAGGCGGCACTGGCACGGGGTGCCACTCCGACACTGGTGGGTGCCTCTAACGATTTCCATACACTGGCCAACCTCTACGGGGTGGCCAGCCTCTTTCATTCAACCCCGCTCACAACTGAGGACTCATAATGCAAGTCTCTGAAATTGAAGCGATACTCCTCGAGGCTTTGCCATTGTCCGAAGTCCATGTCAAAGGGGACGGCAGTCACTACCAGGTGATCGCCGTCGGCGACATGTTTGACGGCATGAGCCGGGTCAAGAAACAACAGGCCATCTATGCCCCGCTGATGGACAAGATCGCCACCAACGAGATCCACGCTCTCTCCATCAAGGCCTATACCGACGCCGAGTGGAAACGCGAGC
Source organism: Aeromonas sp. (assembly GCF_050252055.1). NCBI lineage: Bacteria > Pseudomonadati > Pseudomonadota > Gammaproteobacteria > Aeromonadales > Aeromonadaceae > Aeromonas > Aeromonas sp. The sequence continues at coordinate 389,463 of NZ_JBFWLQ010000004.1, forward strand.
GTAAATTCCAGCTGCCCTCCTGATTTGGTAAAGAAGTAAACCATGGACAAATTCAAGATCACCGGCCCCTGCACCCTCTCCGGTGAAGTGACCATCTCCGGCGCCAAGAATGCCGCCCTGCCCATCCTGTTTGCCACCCTGCTGTGTGACGAAGAGGTTCAACTCTCCAACGTACCGCGCCTGAAAGACGTGGGTACCACCCTCAAGCTGCTGGAGATGCTGGGCGCCACCACCAAGGTCAACGGCAACGTGACCGTGCTGACCGGCGCGGTAAACAATCATGTCGCCCCCTACGAGCTGGTGAAGACCATGCGTGCCTCCATCCTGGCCCTGGGCCCGCTGGCAGCCCGCTTCGGTGCAGCAGACGTCTCCCTGCCCGGCGGCTGCGCCATCGGTGCCCGCCCGGTCAACCTGCATGTCCACGGCCTGGAGCTGATGGGTGCGAAGATCGTCATCGAAGAGGGCTACATCAAAGCCCGCGTCGACGGCCGCCTGAAAGGTGCCCACATCCTGATGGACATGGTTTCCGTGACCGGTACCGAGAACCTGATGATGGCCGCCACCCTGGCTGACGGTCGCACCGTGATCGAAAACGCCGCCCGTGAGCCGGAGGTGGTCGATCTGGCCAACTTCCTCAACGCGCTCGGAGCTAACATTCAGGGCGCCGGCACCGATACCCTGACCATCGACGGCGTAGAACGTCTGCACGGTGGCAGCTACAGCGTGCAGCCCGATCGCATCGAGACCGGCACCTTCCTGGTGGGCGCCGCCGTGACCGGTGGCAAGATCACCTGCCGCAACACCGACCCCAGCCTGCTGGAAGCCGTACTGGTCAAACTGGAAGAGGCTGGCGCCCTGATTGAAAAGGGTGACGACTGGATAACCCTCGACATGACAGGTCGCACCCTGAAACCTGTCACCATCAAGACCGCCCCCTACCCGGCGTTCCCGACCGACATGCAGGCACAGTTCACCGTGCTGAACGCGGTCGCCCAGGGCACCGGCATGGTCACCGAGACCATCTTCGAGAACCGCTTCATGCACGTGCCCGAGCTGGTTCGGATGGGTGCCGACATCGAACTGCAAGGCAATGTGGCCATCTGCCGCGACACCCAGCAGCTCAAGGGTGCCCAGGTGATGGCGACCGATCTGCGCGCCTCCGCCAGCCTGGTGCTGGCCGGCTTCGTGGCCGAAGGGGCCACCATCGTCGATCGCATCTATCACATCGACCGTGGCTACGAAGACATCGAGCACAAGCTGCAAGGCCTGGGTGGTCGCATCGAGCGCATCAAGGAATAAGCTGGCTTCACCATGAGCCGACGATAAAAAGGCCCCCTCGCAAAGCGAGGGGGCCTTTTTCATGGCCGTGTACCAGATCGGACGGAGGGGGATCAGTGCCCCGCCAGTTTCATCTGCTCGACCAGTACGGAGCCGGTCTTGAGACTGGAACGCTCATCCTCATCACTGCCCACCGCCACGATATGGCTGAACATGTCGGCCAGATTGCCTGCAATGGTGATCTCCTCCACCGGATAGAGGATCTCGCCATTTTCAACCCAGAAACCGGCTGCGCCGCGGGAGTAATCACCATTGACGATGTTGACCCCCTGCCCCATCAGCTCGGTCACCAGCAGCCCGGTGCCCATCTCTTTGAGCATGCCCTGGAAGTCCTGGCCGGTATTGGAGACCTGCCAGTTATGGATGCCCCCGGCGTGGCCCGTGGTGGTCAGGCCCAGTTTGCGGGCGGAGTAGGAGGTGAGCAGCCAGCTCATCAGCTCGCCGCTGCGGACGATGTCCATGTCGCGGGTGCGAACCCCTTCCCCGTCGAACGGGGTGCTGGCAAGTCCTCCCGGCAAGTGGGGGAACTCCTGGATGGTGAGCCACTCGGGCAGGATCTGCTTGCCCAGTTTGTCCAGCAGGAAGCTCGACTTGCGATAGAGGTTCCCCCCACTGATGGCCATCACCAGATGGCCCCACAGACCGGCAGCGGTATCGGGGTGGAACAGCACAGGGGCATGGCGGGTACTGATCTTGCGAGCCCCCAGGCGGGAAACAGTACGCTCCACCGCCTCGTCAGCGATGCGCTGGGGGCTCCACAGCCCGTTCAGGGAGCGGCTGGAGGAGTAGCCGTAGTCGCGCTGCATGTCGCCATCCTGCTCGCCGATCAGTACGCAGCTCAGGGAGTTGCGCGATGCAGCATAGCCTTTGACGAAGCCGTGGCTGTTGCCATAGACCTTGACGCCCAGGTGGCTGGAGAAACTGGCTCCGTCAGAGTGCTTGATGCGGGCATCCCGCCCCAGGGCCAGCCGCTCGCACTCGATGGCCAGCGCGATGCCACGCAGGGGATCCAGCTCGATTTGGTGGCACAGTTGCAGGTCCGGGGCATCCCAGGCCAGCAGATCCGCATCCGCAAGACCGGCGCAGTCATCGGGAGAGGTGTGGCGGGCGATCTCCATGGCCGCTTCCACAGCGGCGCGAATGGCCGGCTTGGTCAGATCCGTGGTGGAGGAGGACCCCTTGCAACCGTCGCGATAGACGGCGATGCCGAGTGCGCCATCCTTGTTGAATTCGATGCTTTCCAGCTCGCAGCCCCGGGTGTTCACCGAGAGGCCGGTCTGTTTGCTGATGGAGACTTCGGCAAGCCCGGCGCCCAGCCCTTTCGCTATCTCAAGAGCCTCGGCGACCACGGCCTCGAGATGGGATTGATCCTGGCGGATTTGATCTTGCTGGTCCATAACTCACATCTGTATGAAGGGAAGGAAAGGGGCTAAGCATATCAGACCCCTGCGCCCAGCGGGAGAAGCTGGTAACATATCCGCCAAACGTGAATGACAGGAATACAGAGACCGATGAGTCAATATCAAGACGACAACGAGTGGGAAGACTGGGGCCCCAGCAAGAGCCAGCTCAAGCGTGATGCCGAGGCATTGCAGAAGATGGGGGAAGAGATCGTCTCCCTGAGTCACAGCGAGCTGGAGAAGATTCCCCTGGATGAAGAGCTTGCCGAAGCGGTCGAGCTGGGTCGCAAGCTCAAGCCGAAGAAGGATGAGTCCTTCCGTCGCCATCTCCAGTTCATCGGCCGTCTGATGCGTAGCCGCGATGTGGCCCCCATTGAAGAGGCTCTCTCCATCATCAAGATGCGTCACTCCACCGTGAACGCCCGCCTGCACCGCCTCGAACAGTGGCGCGAGCGGCTGATCACCGAAGGCGACAGCGCCCTCAACGAGCTGATGTCCCAGTTCCACGAGCTGGATCGCCAGAAGCTGCGTCAGCTGATCCGCACCGCCAACAAGGAACGGGAGCTGAACAAGCCGCCGGTAGCCTATCGCGAGATGTACCAGTACCTGCGCGGTGAAATTGAAGATCTGTTGTAAGTGATGACTCACGTCCACCTCATGGCGGCATGCAGTACATAATCAAACGGGGCCGAAATGGCCCCGTTTTTTCATGCGATGTCCGCTCAGCTGCCCGCCATGCACTGGGTGTGAGTAGCGGGTTGCAGATAGGGCACCAACAGGGGGGCCATCCCCTTGAGCACCTGTACAGGCAGCGCCGACGTGAAGCGGAACTTGTCGGACTGGCTGCCTGGTACATAGGCCGTCAGCGTGCCGAAGTGATCATCCCCGATGTAGAAGACGAAAGTCGCAGTCCGGTTGCGAGCCAGTGAACTGGTCACATTGCCGTAGCGACCCACCGTCTCGATCCGGTTGTCCCCGGTCCCCGTCTTGCCCCCCAGGGCCAGGACAGTACCATCCTGCAAGGCGAAGGCCCCGGCGATGCGCCGCGCCGTCCCCCCTTCCACCACCTTGGAGAGTGCATTGCGCAAGGCGTTGGCCACCTCGGCAGGCATCACCCGTTCCCCCTGGGTGTTCGCCGGCTCAAAGACGGTGGCGAAGGGAGTCCCCTTGGCAAAGGAGAGGTGTTCGATGCGCAGGGTGGGGGCGCGCACGCCACCGTTCTGGATGATCCCCATCAGCTCGGCCAATGCAGCAGGACGATCGCCCGAGCTGCCCAGTGCGGTCGCCAGGGACGGAACCAGGTGATCGAACGGGTAGCCCAGGCGAGCCCAGCGCTGATGGATGTCGAGGAAGGCCTCAACCTCCAGCATGGTGCGGATCCGGCTATCCCGGGCACTGCGATGACGGGTCTTGAACAGCCAGCTGTAGACCTCCTGACGCTCGTCACGGCTGGCGGTTACCGCATCGGTAAAGGTGGCCTTGTCAAACTCCTTGAGATAGGCAAGCAACCACAGCTCAAGTGGATGCACCCGTGCGATATAACCTTGATCCGGCAGAGAATATTTGCCGGGGCCGTAATTGGTATAGAGCTGCTCTATGCGCTTCTCGGTCAATTTCTCCCGCGGCAGGCGCTTGGCCAGGAAAGCGGCAAAGTCGGCCTGGGAGGCTTCCGGCATCAGATAGCGATGCACCGCGGCGAGACGCACCGCGCTGGGTTTGAGACCATCGAGGAAGGTATCGAGCTGCTCTTCTGCACTCTTGCCGCGATATTTGCGCCAGAACCTCAGCAGATAGGTCTGCCCCTCCTTGTCGGCAAACTTGGCGAGATACTCGGTACGGCGAGGATCCCTGTCATCTTTCAACAACTGGGCACGATTTCCCTCCTTGTAGAGGCTGTAGCGGACGATGTCCCGCATCAAGCGCACGAAGGGCAGGTTGATGGATTCCCGCAGCGCATCGCGAATGGGCGGGATGCGACCGTTGTCTTCCTTGCGGAAGTTGTTGAAGGTGTGCATGCCACCGCCGGTAAAGAAGCCTTCATAGGGACTCGCGGAATACTTGCGGTCCAGTGCGGCCTCCAGCATCACCGGCAGGCTTCTGTCCTTGGCACTCATCAGATAGGCGATGGCCCAGCGGCTGATGTTGTCCTGATCGGACACTTCGATCTTTCGCAGGCTCTCCACCGGCATGTTGCCGTAGCTGTCATGCAACTCGGTGACAATCTCGAGATAGGTCGTCAGCACCCGCAACTTGGCGGTGGATCCCAGTTCAAGCTTGCTGCCCTCGTTGATGTCGAACGGCTGGTCCGTGTTGTCGGTCTGCACCCTCACCTTGACCCCTTCCGGCGTCTTCTCGAACAGGGTAAAGCTGTACTTCACATCACCCGTCTTCTCCGGCGAGAGCAGGCGCTCACCAAACAGGCCCACCTGGGCTGCGAATGCAGGGTCTGCCAGTTGCTGCAGATACCGTGACACCTCGTTCTGCAGCGGCATATTGAGGGTGGTGTTGGCCGTCAGATCCATGCGGTCCAGATCATAAAGCTGCACCCCGAGCTGACGACTGAGACGAGTGCGAGCCACCTGCAGTCCCTTGTTGTTGTTGACTCGAGTGATGGCAGGTGCCTGCAGGAAATCGCGGAAGACCAGCTTGGCCTTGAGAGCCGACTCCATCAGGGGGGGCGTGATCATTCCCTCCTGCACGAAGAGTCGCAGATAGCTGTCTGTCAGGGTAGACAGTGCTTCTCTACCCTGCGCCAGGTAATAGGAAGGACGGCGGTGGGCGATCATCAGGGAGACAACCTGGCGCAAGGCAAGGCCCTGCTCGGCCAGGGTAGAATCCTGGTTGCGAGCGGGATCCAGCAGTCGATTCACCTCATCGACATTGGCGCCAAACCAGACCCAGAGGCCATCACCGAGACCGTGCACCTCGCCATAACCGGGCGCCGCAGAGAGCGGGACCGAGTTGAGGTAGGCCCAGGCAACCAGCTTGCGGGCCTCCAGGGTCTCGGGCCCCAGCCGATAGGCACGAACGCTGGCCGAGACCATCTGGCGGATCTTCTCGGTCGGCGAAACGGTCAGTCCATCGGGAGAATGACGATACTTTTCCACCTGGGTCGCAAGGGTACTGCCGCCAGCAGATTGATCCTGCATATCCAGCGCCTTGCCCACCTGAGACAGCGCCGCCTTGGCAAAGCGCGGCCAGTCTACGGCCGGGTTGGCCAGCGGTTCCTTGTTGCTCAGGAGTTCACGGTTCTCGATAAACAGCAGAGACTGGATGACCAGGGGCGGTATGGCATTGAAATCCGGATAGTAATGAGTCGGATACTTGTACTGGTAGAAAGGCTCGGCACGGCAGTCATAGAGTGTCAATCCTGCCTGGACCTTCTCGGTATAAGGCACGAAGAAACCGTGGCTGGCGTAGTTGTAGAGCGCATCGGAAAAACGGACCTGTTCGCTCACCTGGTAGCCACGCTGAACGAGACGTTCCTGGATCATGGGCATCAGCACATAACCGAGTCGCTTGTCGAACGGGCCGTCGTCGGGGAAGGCAATCTGCTTGCTGGGGCCGGGTTCGAGCTGATAGGTCAGGGTGGCCGCATAGCGGGAGATCTCCTGTGACTGCAGTCGGGAGGTCTTCATTTCATAACCCACCAGGGCGACCACGGCAGCCAGGCAAAGCAAGAAGATAAAACAGAACAACCAGCGCCACCAGGGTCGGCGTTTACGCTGCTGTTGCCCGTCCGTATTAGGTACGGATGAATCCTGAGATGCCACTTTATTTGAATCCGTCTGTTTTGATGCGCCCATATCAGCCCCACCATGGTTGCGCAATTTATTGTCTTTCAATCAAGCTTAGTCGTTTCAAGTCAAGGGCTTGAAATCTATTGACCGCTTTGCAGCGATGTTAACAGGGCGATTGTGAAAATGGGAGCCGATTGTTGCAACGCGGCAAGAGATCCGAGCTGCGGCATGAAAATGAAACACCGGCCAGAGGCCGGTGTTGACGAGAGCGGGGCGGTATTATTTGCTGGTGCTCATACTCTTCAGCTTGGTACTCAGCTCCTTGCGCTCCTTGGAAAGCTCGGCATTTTTAATGATATGGTCATCTACGCGCTCTTCATAATCGGTCCGCATGTTGGCGATGATGGCCTGAACCTCGTCAATGCTCATACCGGGTTTGATATAGTCACTCAGGTTGTCGAGCAACAGTACCCGCTTCTGGTTGTCACGGATCTTTTTCTCGTTGTCCGCGATTTCACGCTTGAGCTTGTTCTGACGACGGGACATACGCACATATTCCAGCACATCGTTGAAGGTTGACTTGTTTACTTGTTCCATATCGGTACCACTGAGTGAAGGTGAATAAAAACAGGCGGAGAGTCCCATACCAGAAAAAGAAACCGAAACCATGGCACGGGCAAACCCGGAATGCCCCTTACTCTACCGAGTTATGATTCAGATACAACCCCAATCGCAGCGCGGGCGGCGGGTTTAGACAGAACGGATCCGACTGGGTTATTACGCGAAAAATGATGAAAACGGAGAGAGCCAACATGTGGGTTCAATGCGGCCAGAGCAGCCGCAACTTTTTCCGGTACAGGCAACAAGTGAACGACGAACAGCACCATAGTGCCCGTTTGCCCTCCAGTGAGTGCTGAATTTCAGGCAATAAAAAACCCCGCTCGAGTGAGCGGGGTTTCTTGTATTGGGTGCCTGGCAGTGTCCTACTCTCGCATGGCGAATGCCACACTACCATCGGCGCTACAGCGTTTCACTTCTG
>NZ_JBFWLQ010000005.1:0-395178 GCF_050252055.1 Aeromonas sp.
TTTCTCGTTGGTGGTCATACGGTGACTCCGGATAACACGGTAGGGGTACCGTTTTGTTATCCGGTTTGAAGCCGTATGACCACTCCCTTTTGTGGGCAACTGTCAGGTGAATACCATCTCCATACAGTCCGTTGGGCAATGCCAACCGCTTTACGGGCCAGCGCCTTCGTCTTCTTAGTCACAGCCTGAGCTGTCGCCAGCTCCTTACGAGAGCGCAGTGCTTCAAGACGCTGCTCGTTAATCTGGTCTTGCAGTGCGGCCAGTTGTTCCCCGAGCCGGATTTGTTCTCTTTTCGCGGCGATCTTCGCCTTCATGATTTCTGAGATTTCAGCCATGTCTACTTCCTGATCGACTTCCTGAACTAATGCCAATAATTCGTCGAGCAGGAGCCTGCCAAGTTGGAAAGCATGGATCCACAATTCTCCCGTTTTAGCGCGACTTTTTGTGCCGAGTGAGAAACGGGTCTCACGAGGAGCGCCGTATTGGCGGAGGGACGGGGGGAAGATCAGGCGGTAGCAGTAGACACCACAGCGGTTTTTGATGAGACCGGGATAGAGCATATGTGACACCTCAGTGTGTCACTCCCTGACCAGCCATAAAGAAAAAGCCCTGACGAATCAGGGCTTTAGAAGGTGGTGGAGCTGGGGGGATTTGAACCCCCGTCCAAAATTACTACATCCTCGGTACTACATGCTTAGTCACTCTTTACATTCGCCAACACGCTGCGGAGAGACACGCCACGCATTGACTAGCTCGATTGGTTTTAATGCTTCCGCCCCGAGCAGGACTTCCACACGATCCTGTGAAGGATGACCTTCCATTTCCCTAGGACACAGGCAAGCTAGGGGAGAAGGGCTCAGCGCAGGTTATTAAGCTGCGAGTGCGTAGTTTTCGTCGTTTGCGACTATTTTTTTGCGGTTTATTAACGAGGCCTACCGCACCTCGGCATGCACCTTGGGTTTCGTGAATCTTGTCGAATCCAGAATCAGCCCCAAGTTGTCAAAAGGGATTGTACGCAAAAATCCTGTCATGGCAAGGCGTTGATGGCAATCGACCGGCCTTGGCCGGTCGATTGCTGGTTTATTGGTCGCCGCATGGGGGCCGGCGGCGCACAATCAACCGCGGTGCTTGTTCTTCATGATGCGGGCCTTCTCACGGTCCCATTCCCGTGCCTTGGTGTCTTCCCGCTTGTCGTGCTCTTTCTTGCCTTTCACCAGGCCGATCTCGACCTTGACCCAGCACGCTTTCCAGTAGAGGGCCAGCGGCACTATGGTGTAGCCCTGACGAGCGGTCAGGCTCTCGAGCTTGTCGAGTTCACGGCGACTGAGCAGCAATTTGCGGGTGCGGGTCGGATCGCATACCACGTGGCTGGAGGCGGCGTTCAGCGGCAGGAAGCTGGAGCCGAACAGGAAGGCTTCCCCCTGCATGAAGATGACATAGGCTTCGCTGATGTTGGCCTTGCCCGCCCGCAGGGACTTCACTTCCCACCCTTGCAGGGACAGACCGGCTTCCACGCGCTCTTCGATGAAGTACTCGTGACGGGCGGTTCTGTTGAGTGCAATGGTGCTGGACCCGGCTTTGTTTTTACTGTTCTTTTTGCTCATGACGGGGGCCTTAGGCAATGTTTAGGAAGGCGCATTATACGTGGGTGGCGGCGGCTGTAAAACGCACAGCGCTCCGAGTGGCGGCTTTGTGAGCAGTTCGATGACGATTTTGAGGGAAGGGCGGGGCGAGAGCGGACCACACTGGCCGGAAAGTGTGCGATTGCCCTGCTTGGTGACCCGCGAACAGTTTCGGCGGTGATTTTGGCTGACAAGGTGATAAAATCGGGCCGATTGGATGAGGAAAACCCATGCCCCGTATTACTCGCAGTGCCCTGGTGATGTTCAGCGCGGAACAGATGTTCCGGCTGGTCAATGATGTTGATGCCTATCCTGAGTTCCTGCCCGGCTGTGTCGGCAGCCGTGTTCACGAGTCGGGTGAAGACTACATGATGGCCTCGGTCGATGTGGCCAAGGCAGGTATCGCCAAGACCTTTACCACGCGCAACCAGCTCGATGCCAATCGCACCATCAAGATGGAGCTGGTGGAGGGGCCTTTCAGCAAGCTGGCGGGATGGTGGACCTTCACACCCCTGGACGTGGATGCCTGCAAGGTGGAGTTCGATCTCGACTTCGAGTTCACCTCCAAGCTCATTGAGCTGGCCTTTGGCCAGATCTTCCGCGAGCTGGTGAGTTCCATGGTGCTTGCCTTCTCCAATCGTGCCAAGGTGGTTTACGGTGTCTGAGCTCCTCAATATCGAAGTGGCCTATGCCCTGCCCGAGCGGCAGACGGTGCTGTGCATCCGGGTCGCGCCCGAGACCAGCGTGCTGGCGGCCATCGAACAGTCCGGCATCCTGCAAAAGCACCCGGAGATCGACCTGTCGGTCAACAAGTTCGGTATCTACAGCCGTCCGGTGAAGGGCACAGAGTCGGTGCAGGAGGGGGATCGCATCGAGATCTACCGCCCTCTCATCGCCGACCCCAAGGAGATGCGCAAGAAGCGGGCGGAGAAAGCCAAGGAAGAGGGGCGCGCCGATGTGGTCACCGGCGGGCGACCCGATGTGCACCGCAAGCGAGACGATGCCGGCACCTGACGGGTGATGGGTTGTGACAAAGGGGCGCCGTGGCGCCCCTTTGTGATCGTCTCGCCCGACACGGGGCATCACAGGGTGAGCAGGCGCTCGTTTTCCACCGTCTCTATCCCGCTCTCCTGGATGGCAAGGCGCGCCATGGCGTGCGCCACCTGACTGGCCTCGATGGCACGCCAGCGGCGCAGCGACCCGCGCAGCAGGGGCTTGACCAGCGGATAGATGGCCTGGATGATCTGCTCCGAACGGCGCGCAGGTTCGCGATGGCCGAGCAGCATGGCCGGGCGCAGGATGACGAGCCGCTGCCACTCCTGGGCCAGCAGGGCCTGCTCCATCTCGCCCTTGGTGCGGGGATAGAGGGCAGGGGAACCCGGGTTGGCGCCCAGACTGGAGACCACCAGCAGGCGGCGGCAGCTGTGGCGACGGGCGAGCGCGGCAAAGGCCAGCACATAGTCGAAATCGACCCGGCGAAAGGCCTCGGCCGAGCCGGCATCCTTGCGGGTGGTGCCAAGGCAGCAGAAGGCAATGTCCACAGGGGAGGGCAGCGTCAATCTGTCCAGCGCGTCGAACGAGGTGGGCAGCCAGGTGCGTCCCGGAGCGGGATCGCCCGGTTTGCGGCAGAGCAGGAGGAGGTCGTGCTCCGTCCCCAGCTCGCGCAGCAAGGCTTTGCCAATCAGACCGGTGGCGCCGGCAATCAGGAATCGACTCATGATGATCTCCTCGGGGCAATGAGGCATCCAGAGTGTGGCCCGGCGACATCACCGGGGCCAGAGAGAACAAAACCGGCAGAAGCCGGTTTTGTCATGTCATCTAGAGCGGTGTGGTGAAGGCGGCAGGGAGAGGGAAATCACCGGTCACGGTGGCCAGTCTGTCACCCACGAAGTTGAGGGTCAGCTCCTTGCGCTCCTTGTCGCCCCGACCGGGCTGGAACTCATAGAGGTAGTACCAGGTGTTGGGATCAAAGCTGTCGCGCAACATGGGAGAACCAAGCACGAACTCGACCTGTTCGCGGGTCATGCCCTGGCGCAGCTTGTCGACCTGCTTTTGTTCCACATAGTTGCCCTGGGGAATATCGATGCGATAGACCAGGCTGCAACCGGACAGGGTGAGGGCGGTCAGGGCCGCGGCAATCAGGTGTTTCATCCGCATATCGGGTTCAGATCATCCATACAGTCTTTTTAGCTCGGCAAATCATACCCACTCCCCGTGCGGAAGTAAAAAGCCATTGATCCATCAGCCAATAAAAAGGGCCGCGTGGCGGCCCTGGCAGATCTTGCCCCCTTACATGGCGGCGCGGAAGATGGCGACGATCTCCGCGTGAGTCGCCTGCCTGGGGTTGGTGAGACCACAGGCATCCTTGAGCGCATTGTTGGCCAGCACGTCGAGGTCGTCGGCCCTGACCCCGAGCTGCTCCAGACCGGTGGGGATCTTGACGTCGCGAGCCAGTTGCCGGATGGCGTCAATGGCTGCCGCCGCACCCTGCTCATCGCTCATGGCGCTCACATCCACCCCCATATGACGGGCCACATCCTTGAGCCGGCCGGCGCACACCCGGGTGTTGTAGGCCTGGACATGGGGCAGCAGCACCGCATTGCACACCCCGTGGGGCAGGTCGTAGAAGCCGCCGAGCTGGTGAGCCATGGCGTGCACATAGCCCAGGCTTGCGTTGTTGAAGGCCATGCCGGCCAGGAACTGGGCATAGGCCATCTGCTCACGGGCATGGAGATCCTCCCCCTGATGCACGGCGGTGCGAAGGTGTTCGGCAATCAGTGCGATGGCCATCACGGCGCTGGCATCGGTGACCGGGGTAGCGGCGGTGGAGACATAGGCCTCGATGGCGTGGGTGAGGGCATCCATGCCGGTGGCGGCGGTCAGGCCGGCGGGCTTGGCCAGCATCAGTTCCGGGTCGTTGACCGACATCAGCGGCGTGACGTGTTTGTCGATGATGGCCATTTTCACCTGACGGGATTCGTCGGTAATGATGCAAAAACGGGTCATCTCGGAGGCGGTGCCGGCGGTGGTATTGATGGCGATGAGCGGCAACTGCGGCTTGGCGGAGCGATCCACCCCCTCGTAATCCTTGATGCTGCCCCCATTGGCGGCCACCAGGGCGATGCCCTTGGCGCAGTCGTGGGGTGAGCCGCCGCCGAGCGAAATGACGCAGTCGCAGCCGTGGGCCCGGATCATCGCAAGACCCGCCTCGACGTTGGCCACGGTGGGATTGGGTCTGGTCTCGTCGAACACCACGGCACCGATGCAGTGCTCGGCCAGGAGGGCGGCAAGCCGGCCCACCACGCCAATCTGGCCCAGGATCTTGTCGGTGACGATCAGCGCCTTGCGATAGCCATGTCCCTGGATATCCGCTGCCGCCTCCTGCAGACAGCCCGCCCCCATCAGGTTGATTGCGGGAATGTAGAACTTGAATGTCGCCATGATGGACTCCGTATGATTAGCCATTAAGTGGTATGCGGGCGCCAACATAACAGCGTCGGAGGGGATGAGAAGGGGTCAATGGTATCTCGTTTGCAACTTTGTGGACTCGATCGCGCTCTTTAAATGGACGGCTGATCAAGGCTTGACAAGGGACGGGAGAGCAAAAGGAACGTAAAAACGTTTTTCAAGAAATTCATCATCTTAGCAAACGTTTCGCGCCATTTTTGTCAGCTTTGAAGCGCAGAAGTGTGAGGCGCATCAAGGAATTGGAAAGCGCTTTCGACCATAGTTGGCGCCTCCCCGGATGAGGGGATACCGGCTTGAAAGTACCGTAAAGAATCACCTTAACTGCACTCGGCTGCCATGCGGCGGGGCGCAACCAGGAGTCCACTATGTCTGATGTATTTCACTTGGGTTTGAAAAAAGCGGATCTGCAAGGCGCCACCCTGGCGATCGTCCCCGGTGACCCCGAGCGCGTGAAGCGCATCGCAGAACTGTTGGACAACCCGGTGCACCTGGCCAGCCATCGTGAATTCACCACCTGGCGCGGCGAGATGGACGGCAAGGCCGTGATCATCTGCTCCACCGGTATTGGTGGCCCGTCCACCTCCATCGCGGTGGAAGAGCTGGCCCAGCTGGGTATCCGTACCTTCCTGCGCATCGGCACCACCGGCGCCATCCAGCCGCACCTGAACGTGGGCGACGTGATCGTCACCACCGGCTCCGTGCGCCTCGACGGTGCCAGCCTGCACTTCGCGCCGATGGAGTTCCCGGCCGTGGCCGACTTCGACTGCACCACCGCCCTGGTGAACACTGCCAAGGAGCTGGGCTCCAAGCTGCATGTGGGCGTCACTGCTTCTTCTGACACCTTCTACCCGGGTCAGGAGCGTTACGACACCGTATCCGGTCGCGTGGTACAACGTTTCCAGGGTTCCATGAAAGAGTGGCAAGCCATGGGCGTGCTGAACTACGAGATGGAGTCCGCGACCCTGCTGACCATGTGTACCAGCCAGGGCCTGCGTGCGGGCATGGTGGCCGGTGTCATCGTGAACCGTACCCAGCAGGAAATCCCGAACGCCGAAACCATGGCGAAAACCGAATCTGATGCCATCAAGATCGTGCTGGGCGCCGCCCGCAAGCTGATCTGATAGCCCTCTTTGTAACAAAGAGTACCGAGTGGGGGGTGGGGGCCGTTGCGAAAGCGCGGCCCCTATCTTTTTCCGCCGTTTGCCCCTTTTGCCTTCCTGACCCTGCTTTCCCCCTTCTTCGTTACCCCTGTTGCACCGTCATGGCCGCCAGTGCCTGCGCAAAGGGCGCTTCACAGCGGATCTGTACCGCTTCGCCGCTCACCGGGTGCACAAAACCGAGTTCACTGGCGTGCAGCATCAGTCTGGGGGCCCGTTCGCAGCCGGGCGGGAGCAGGCCGCCATAGAGATCGCATCCCAGGATGGGATGGCCCAGCCACTGGCTGTGGATGCGCAGCTGGTGGGTGCGCCCGGTTTCCGGTACCAGCCTGACCCGGGTCAATGGCACCGGCTGGCCTGCCCCCTCCAGGGTGAGCCGCTCCATCACCCGATAGCGTGAGCGGGCGGGTTTGCCGCTGGCGGCGCAGATGCTCATCAGCGGGAACAGCGCCGGATCCTTGGCGATGGATGCGTCGATGACGCCCTCATCCACCGCCAGATGGCCGCAGAGCAGTGCCTCGTAAGCCTTGCTCACGGTGCGCTGGCTGAACTGGTGGCAGAGCAGGGCGTTGATGCTCTTGTTTCTGGCCACCACCATGACGCCCGAGGTGCCAAAGTCGAGGCGGTGCACCAGGGTGCAGCCGGGGTAATCCTGTACCAGCCGGTAATGGACCGAATCGAGGTTCTGCGGGTTCTTGCCCGAGAGGCTCAGCAGGCCGCTCGGCTTGTTGATGAGCAGCAGATGCGCATCCTCAAACAGGATCTCGATGGTGGCGGCGCAGGGCGGGGCGATGAAGGTGTCGACGATGACGGACATGGGGCAGCCGGACGATGAAGGGGGAGGGATCATACCCGAACGATGGCGGCGCGGCGAATCTGGATGTCCGCTCCCAAGGCCTGTCGCCAAGTACTTGATCTCGTTGGTTGAGGCGTTTTGTGACTCCCTCCTGAGTTCATCTGGCCATCTCTTGCTAAGGTATGGCTCCCTGTCATGTTGTAAGGAGTCTGTCCATGGCGTTGCCCGTTATTCTCGATTGCGATCCCGGCCACGATGATGCCATCGCCCTCATTCTGGCGCTGGCGAGCCCCGAGCTGAAGGTGCTGGCGGTCACCACCAGCGCGGGCAACCAGACCCCGGACAAGACTCTCAACAATGCCCTGCGCATCCTGACCCTGCTCGGCCGCGACGACATCCCGGTGGCGGCGGGGGCAGCCAAGCCCCTGGCCCGTGAGCTCATCATCGCCGACAACGTCCACGGCGAATCGGGGCTGGACGGCCCAGAACTGCCGGATCCCGCCTTTGCTCCCCGGGCGATGAGCGCCCTTGAATTGATGGCAAGGTGTCTGCGCGAGAGCCCGGAGCCGGTCACCCTGGTGCCGACCGGGCCGCTCACCAACATTGCCCTCTTGCTGGCGGCCCACCCCGAGCTCAAGCAGAAGATCGCCCGCATTGTGCTGATGGGGGGCGCCGCCGGTGCGGGCAACTGGACCCCCGCGGCGGAATTCAATATTTATGTGGATCCCGAAGCGGCCGATATGGTCTTCAAGTCGGGGCTGCCCATCACCATGTGCGGGCTGGACGTGACCCACGAGGCCCAGGTGATGGACGAGGATATCGAGCGGGTACGCGCCATTCCCAACCCGGTGGCGCAGTGCGTGGCACAGCTGCTCGACTTTTTCATGATCTATCATCGGGATCCCAAGTGGGGATTTGCTGGCGCGCCGCTCCATGACCCCTGTACCATCGCCTGGCTGCTGGCGCCCTCCCTGTTTCACGGGGTGGAGTGCCGGGTCGATATCGAAACCGGCGGAACCCATACCCTGGGCATGACGGTGGTGGATCGCTACGACCTGACCGGCAAACCGGCCAATGCCCTGGTGCTGCTGGGGCTCGACAGAGTCGGTTTCATCGAGTTGCTGGTGCAGCGACTGCGCTCATTTGGTTGACATCCTGGACATCGGATAAGGGGTTGGGAATGTGGAAAGGGACGTTGGCGCTGCTGACATGCATGCAACTGACGGGTTGCGCGACCCCGTTCGAGAAGATGTGGCAGGGGCTGGCGACCTGCGAGCTGGACACCCTTCATCTCGACATCGAGACCGGGCGCCCGGCCAATCCGCAGCTCGCCATGTATACCCCTGACAAGGTGAGCGAGGGCTTTGCCTGGTACAAGGTCCATCAGGAGTTGCACGGCCTGCCCATCGTCGGTTTCCTGGTGCCGGCCTCCACCTTCGAGGTACATGCCCTCTTCGTGGATACCCCCATCGCCAATGCCCGCAGGCTGACCCATAACGCCTATGGCAGCGAATTTTCCGACGAGAGGCTGCATGACGAGGGGATGGCCCCCCTGTTGCTGCGCGACCCCAACAATCCCAAGCGCTCCATCATCGACTGCACCCGGGGTGAGTCGGCGGAGCCGCTGCCGGAAGCGTCTTTCGGCGAAGGGGAGTGAGCCCGGGGGAGGGCAACGGGATATCAGGCCAGACAAGAAAGGGGCCAGCCGCAAGGCTGGCCCCTTCTCTATGGGAGCAGACCCGGGTCCGGGGTGTCAGGGATACCCCAGGGTCTGCCTGATGACGGGAAGCTGCGCAGCAATCCAGGCCGGATTGATGGGCCCCCAGTCGCTGATGCGGTAGTGCCCCTGCAGATGGCGAGCCCCCTCGGTCTGCTCGAAGGCGCACTGGATGTCGAGCTCCGCCAGGGCGCTGAGGGTGTCCTGGGCGGTGCGGCGCGGCATGCCGGTCGCCTCCATGATGGCGGGCACGGTGTCCGTGCCCTGACTGATGAGGTGAGCCACGTAGAGCCGGCGATAGAAGCTGGTGCGGGTCTTGCTCGGCTCGCTCATATCTCGTCCTCGAGGCGATCGAAGTAGCGCCAGGTGGCGATGGCCGCCTTGCCCATCACCAGGGCCCAGACACCGAACCAGAACCAGCGGAAGAAGCTCCAGGTGGAGGCATCGGGCTCGGTGCTCGCGATCTTGGTGACGTTGGGGAACATGGAGAACATGTTCACGCGCCAGCCGTAGGAGGTGATGATGGCCAGGCGTTTTTCGAACTCCATGGACTTGGCCTTGGCCTGGACGTCGGCGGCGTTGAACTTGAAGTAGAAGGGCCAGCCCCATTCGGTGTCTTCATTGCGAAACACCCGGATCTTCTCGCCGGGGCGCTCGGTGTAGATGTAATAGACGTCGGTGGTGGGGCCGTCAGCCGGGTTCTTCTGGCTGATGGGGCCATCCTTGTCGGTGCGCTTCACCTCCACCCCGGTGATGGTGGCGATGGTGTGTTCCGGCAGATAGAAATCGAGCCAGAGTGCGGAGAGCAGGGCGATGAGGCCGAGCATGATAAAAGCGGGTTTCTTGAACTTCAGGCTCATGATGATCTCTCGATGAGGGGGAGTGACGTGCCTCTACCATACCCACATTTGCGAATGCAGCCCAGCCCCTAATGACACCTTGATGGCAAAAACCCGTTTTAAACAGGAGGCGTGAAGGGGGAGGGGCAAGTGCGGGGCCTGCGCCGGGCCCCGCGGTATCGAAGAGACCCTCTCGGGATCAGAGCTGGAACTGGGCGAGCTGCCTGCGCTGCTGCTCGGCGAGCTGTGACAGTTCGTGACTGGCGGCGGCACTCTGGCTGATGCCGGCAGCGTTCTGGTTCACGATCTCGTGGATGTTGGTGAGGTTGCGGCTGATGTCGGCGGTGACGCAGGATTGTTGTTCTGCCGCGGTCGCCACCTGGGCGTTGGCACCGTTGATCTGGTTGACCGCGTCCGTGATGCCCCCCAGCAAGGCCTGTACCTCGGCGGAGAGCTGCTGGTTGTGGCCGAGGATCTCCAGGGTCTGCTGCACGCCGCTGTTGGCGGAGAGGGACTGGCTCTGCAACTGTTCGATGATGGCCTGGATCTCCTTGGTGGAGTCCTGGGTTCGGGCGGCCAGCAGGCGCACTTCGTCGGCCACCACCGCAAAGCCGCGGCCGCTTTCACCGGCGCGGGCCGCCTCGATGGCGGCGTTGAGGGCCAGCAGGTTGGTCTGCTCCGAAATGCTCTGAATGACTTCGATCACCTTGCCGATCTGCTCGGACTGGGACTTGAGCCTGGCCACCACAGTCGCGGCGTTCTCCAGACTGCCCGCCATGCGGCCGTTGGCCTCGATGCTTTCGGCAAACAGGGCCAGCCCCTGCTCGACCCGACTGTTGGCATCCCGGGCCAGCTCGTCGGCCAGGGCGGCGTTGTGGTTGACGTTGTCGGCGGTGCTGGCCAGCTCGGTGACGGCGGAGGCCACCTGTTCGGTCTCACCGCGCTGCTGCTGGGCGTTGACCTCTGCCTGGGTCATCACAGCGGCAAGCTCGGTGGCGGCGGAGGCCACATTGCCACTGATGCCGGTCAGGGTCTGGATGGTGTTGGCAAGCTGGCTCAGGGTCCGGTTGATATCCCTGGCGAGCTGGCCCAGCTCGTTGTTGCCTTCGGCATTGGCACGCACGTTGAAGCGGCCGAGGGCGACGGCGTGCATCACCTCCTGCAACTGGCCGATGGGCTGCACGATGCGCCCGGAGATCCACCAGCCGCCCAGCAGGGCCGCGATCAGGGTGCCCCCCATCAGCAGCAGGGTGCGCAGCAGGGTCGCGCGGTAGTGGGCCTGCTCCTCGGCAATCTCAGCCTGGGTCAGCTGATTGATGTGGACGGACATGGCATCGATCTGCTTGATGAGCGCCTCCCCCAGATCGCGAAAGTGCAGGCGGGCCTGCTCATAGGCGGCGGGATCGCCACTGCCTTGGTACTTGGCGGTCAGCAGGGGCAGCATGCTGCTGCGGGTATGGCCGAGGTAGGCCTGCAGGGCGGCCGCGACCTGACGGTTGTCCTGCTCGGCACCGGTGACAACCAGTCTGGTCAGGATGGCGCCAATCTCCTGTTCGGCGGCGGAGAGCTGGGCCGGCAACTGGGCGAAGAGGGCCTCATCGTAGAGGCCGTAGATGGCGTTGGTGCGCAGCCGGTAGGTGGCGTGGATCAGGGCCGCAATGTCGTCCTTGTGGCGGGTGACGCTGGCGGTGGTTTCATTCATGTCCTGAATGGCACCGTCGATTTCCTGTTTGCTGATCACGGCCATCAGCAGCATCAACAGGCTGGCGAGCAGGAGAGGGATAAGCACTTGAAGACGAATGGACAGATTATTCAATGACATGAAAGATCCTAACCCGAAAGAGGAGTGAGGCGGCATCTTACACAGGCGCGACAATCCTTGTCACAGGGTTTTTAATGCTGAATTCTTGCTGAATGAAAAGGTTTTTCTTGTGTTAAAAGAGTGTGATATGCAAGATCGTCTGCTTGTTACCCTGGAGGTGTAGTGTGTCCGACTGGATTGATCCCGCCATCTTGGCGCTCTTTATTCCCACGTTCTTTTTTGTCTCAGTAACCCCCGGTATGTGCATGACCCTGGCGATGACCCTGGGCATGAGTCTGGGGGTGCGCCGTACCCTGCACATGATGTGGGGGGAGCTTGTCGGCGTCGGCCTGGTCTCCGTGCTGTCGGTGGTCGGGGTGGCGGCAGTCATGCTCAACTACCCGGCCCTGTTCTCTGCATTCAAATATGTAGGTGGCGCCTACCTGGTCTGGCTTGGCATCCAGATGTGGCAGGCCAAGGGCAAGATGGCCATCCCGGCGGATCTCTCGGCGGGCCAGCAGACCAGCCCCATGGGACTGGCCGTGCAGGGTTTCGTGACCGCCATCGCCAACCCCAAGGGGTGGGCCTTCATGGTCTCCCTGCTGCCCCCCTTCATCAATGCGGCCAAGCCGATGGCACCCCAGATAGGGGCCCTGGTCGCGCTCATCCTGGTCATCGAGTTCTCCTGCCTGATGCTCTATGCCAGCGGTGGCCGCACCTTGCGCCATTTCCTCGCCAAGAGCGGCAATGTCACTCTGATGAACCGGATCGCGGGCTCTCTCATGCTGTTTGTCGGGGTCTGGCTGGCCTTCGGTTAAACACCCGCTCAATCTGCCGCCCTATGTGACGCCATGGGGCACCTGAAGAGAGATCATGCAAAAAGGCCACCTCCCTGCCCGGGAGGTGGCCTTTTACATGGGCCCGTTTTTTTATGAACCCACTTTTCATGGACTCATGAGGTCAGTCGGTCAGGCAGTCCGGATCGAACACGTACTCCCCGGCCAGCCAGCGCAGGATCTCGTTCACGCAGGCCTGATCCTGGAACGGCTGGTAGCGGCTCTTGAGATGGATGACCTGCTCGGGGGTGAGCTGGGCCAGACCGATGTCCTGGAAGAGCGGCAGGTCGGCCTGGATCATGGCGGAGATCTGCGGCCCGCAGGTGGCGTTGAGGGAGGCGTGCAGCGCCTTGTCAGGATCGTACTGCTTGCCGAGCTTGTAGCTCATGGGCAGGGTGGCGAGCGGCAGGGCCGAGAGGGCCGCCTGCTTCATGGGGTTGACCGCATGGCCGCTCACGAGATCCGCCAGCTCTGCCGGACGGTTTTCGAAGGCGCGCAGGTGCAGGAAGCTGCTCGCCTTGCTGCCGTCATTGACCGGATAGTTGTCCCACAGGAAGGGCTTGCGATGGAGCCAGTCGGCGGCCTGTTTGAGGTGGGCAGCCGGATACTCGGTGGAGCAGACTTTGGGGCCGGTCCAGAAGACATCGATGCGCTTGTCGAGCCCCTGACCCAGATCCTGCAGATAGTGGGGGGGCATGGCACCGAACACCTTCTCCAGCACGGGATCCGTGCTGTAGTAGCTGGGGCAGAACAGCAGGCGGCCTGCGCCGGTGTGGGCCGCGATGTCGTGGGCGATGGTGAGCTGCCAGTGGGCGAGATCCGGGGTGTCCCCCTTCATGTCGTCAAACAGGATCGCCAGGATATCGGGCTTGAGCGCCTCCTCGATGAGCCTCACCTTCTCCAGCAGGGCGGGTCGCTGGCGGGCATAGTCGTGATGGGCCCCCATGGGGCTCAGGCCCACCCCGAAGGCCAGACCGTTCTCCCGGCACTGGCGGGCGAGCTGGCACAGGGCTTCAAGCTGGTCGGCGGGCCAGGGTGTGGCCCAGTGCTTGCGCAGGTAGCCGTCTTCCTTGGGGGCGTAGAGGTAGAAGCCATAGCCGTGGCGGGGCAGCCACTGGGCGTAGCGGGCACGGGCTTCCCAGCTCCAGCCCTTGCCAAAGAAACCCTCGATGAGGCCCAGCTTGGGCGAGGGAGGATACAGACCGGACAACAGGGTTTGATAAGGCATGGTTCACTCCCTTCTCACACAAATGCGGGCTACGATGGCCGGCGCCTAGACGGGGTCTTCTTCCAGGAAGCGCACCCCTATCTTGCGGGGTTCACCTTCTTCCATTTCCGCCACCGTCCAGAGCAGTCCCTGCCAGGCGACATGGTCACCGACCACCAGATTATCGCCCAACTGATGGGCAATAAAATCGCCGAGGCTCTGATCCGCCATCTCGCTCACATCCAGCCCGTAGAGCGGGGCGAGATCCACCAGCCTGGCGTTGGCCTCCAGCAGGAAGTCACCGAAGAAGCGCGGGCCCAGATCCTGCTCCGGCGCCTGGCTGAAGAGCTGACCGAGGGCGGGTAGGTCGTGCTCGTGGCCGATGACGCACAGGATGTCATCGGATTGCAGGCAGGTACTGCCCGAGGGGTGGAGCAGCTCCTGGCCGCGGAACAGGGCGCAGATGCGGGTGCCCTGGGGCATGCGCAGCTCCCGCAAGGGCGAACCGATGCACCACTTCTCGGCGCTCAGGCGATAGACGAAGGTCTCCCACTGGCTGTCGAGATCGATTTCCAGCCCAGAGCGGTTGATGGGAGAGGGCGGTGCGGGCACCTCCACTCGCGCCAGCTTTGATGCCAGCGGCAGCGAGCTGCCCTGCAGGATGAGCGAAACCAGCACCACGAAGAAGGCGACATTGAAGTAGAGCTGGGCATTGGGCAGCCCCGCCATCATGGGGAAGACCGCCAGTATGATGGGCACGGCGCCGCGCAGCCCCACCCAGGAGATGAACCAGCGCTCGCGCGGCGCGAAGTTCTTGAACGGCAACAGTCCAATCCAGACCGACACCGGACGGGCAAACAGGATCATCCACATGGCCAGGGCCAGCGCCGGCAGGGCGATGGGCAGCAGCTTGTGGGGCGAGGCGAGCAGCCCCAGCACCAGGAACATGCCGATCTGGCTGAGCCAGGTCAGGCCGTCCAGCACGGAGAGGGTGGTGCTGCGGCTGCGCAGGGAGAGATTGCCAAGCAGCAGGCCGGTGAGGTAGATGGCGAGGATGCCGCTGCCCCCCACCGCCGTGGTGAGGGCGAAGATGAGCAGGCCGCCGCTCACGGTGAGCAGGGGATAGAGACCGGGGGCGAGTTTGGCACTGTTGATGAGCTTCCACAGCAGCCAGCCCCCCGCAAGGCCGATGCCAGCGCCCAGCCCGAACTGCTTGACGAGTTGCAACAGCAGGAAGCCGGCATCCAGCCCCTGCTGGGCGGTGGCCAGCACCTCGATCAGGGTGACGGTGAGAAAGACCGCCATGGGATCGTTGCTGCCCGATTCAATCTCCAGGGTGGCGCTGACCCGCTCGTTGAGGCTGCGCCCGCCGAGCAGGGAGAAGACCGCCGCCGCATCGGTGGAGCCGACGATGGCACCGATGAGCATCCCCTGCATCAGGTTGAGGTCGAACAGCCAGGCGGCGGCGAGGCCCGTGAGGCCTGTGGTGATGGCCACCCCGACCGTGGCCAGCGAGAGCGCGGGCCAGAGCGCGACCCGAAAGGAGGAGACCCGGGTGCGCATGCCGCCGTCCAGCAGAATGATGGCCAGTGCCAGGTTGCCCACCAGATAGGCGACCGAGTAGTCGGCGAAGTGGATGCCGCCGGGACCATCCTCACCCGCCAGCATGCCGACGGCGAGGAAGATGACCAGGATGGGGATGCCGACTCTGGAGGAGAGTGCGCTCAACAGGACACTGGCACCCACCAACAGGGCACCGATGAAGAAGAAACTGTTGACGGTGGTGGCATCCAATGGCGAACTCCTTATGGCGGGCTGCAAAACAGGCACATTATATGCAGATTGACCCCCTTTGTGTGGCTTAATTGTGCATTGTTTTGCAGTTTTTTACGTTTGTTGCGCAGTTTTCAAGCAGGGCGAGGGCGGAGTGCCCGCGCGGGAAAGCGCAGGGAAAGGGGGCAATGGATGGGGCTTTCAGGGCCGGCTCAGGGGGCGGCAGAGGGCGGAAAAATGCCGTGGACGGGAAGGGGGCAGGAGCGCCGACGGGCTCCTGCGAGGGGGTCAGTCGTCCTCGTCGTCCTTGACCTCCCGGATCTTGTCCTTGTACTTGGGCAGCTGTTTCTCGAGCTGCTTCATGTCCTTGATGGCGTTGAGAAACAGGCCGAGCAGAAACAGCAGCGGCAAGCCTATCCATAACCACAAGCTCATCAGAATCTCCTTTCGTGGTGTGCCGGGGTGACATAGCGGGCCAGGATCTCGTCGAGATGAGCCAGGATGCACTCCTTGCCTTCAATATCCGCCCGTTCCAGACAAAGCG
The DNA here is from genome assembly GCF_050252055.1 of Aeromonas sp. Lineage (NCBI taxonomy): Bacteria > Pseudomonadati > Pseudomonadota > Gammaproteobacteria > Aeromonadales > Aeromonadaceae > Aeromonas > Aeromonas sp. The sequence continues at coordinate 15,761 of NZ_JBFWLQ010000005.1, forward strand.
CCAGCGCCGCCGAATCCAGGGCCAGCCCGTCGGATTCGGGCGCGAAGCTCAGGTGCCAGGGCTCGTAGGCCACCCCCTGATCCGGTTGCTCCCCTTTTGCATAGGGCAGGAAGAAGCCGAAGTCGTTCATGTGATCGTCCAGCCATTCGCGCAAATCGGCAAACCAGCCGCCCGCCTCGTACTCCCAGGGTTCCAGCGCGAGCCGGGTGCCGGCGGGGAGGCAGTCCGGATCGTAGATGTCGAGATCCGTGCCCCAGTGATGGCGGCTGGTACCGGGCAGGGCGCTCCAGTGCAGGATGGCGTGCAGTCGCTCGGTCTCGCCCAGTTGCAGGGCATCGAGGGGCTGGTTGTGCGCATCCAGCAGAGGGCGCTCCCCGCGCCACTTGCCGTTCCAGATGGCGAGCTGGCGCTCGAAGCCGCGCCAGCTGGAGGCCGCCTGCAGGTTGAAACCGGCATGGGCGGCAGCCACCTGCATGTCGTTGAAGGCCGCCGCGGTGGCGGCGGTCAGACGATGGGGGCCGCGCCCCACCAGGATGAGGTGGCTCTCATCCAGCCCAAGCAGTTGATCCTGATTCATGGTCTGGTCTCTCTTGTCCGGAGCACCGCTCATGCCAGCAGTCGTGCCAGCACCCCTTGGTACATGTCCGCCAGCAGATCCAGATCGTCCGCCTTCACGCACTCGTTCACCTTGTGGATGGTGGCGTTGACCGGGCCGAGCTCGATGACTTCCGCCCCGGTGGGAGCGATGAAGCGCCCATCGGACGTGCCCCCCGTGGTGAGCAGGGCCGGCTGCTGGCCGTTCACTGCCGCCACGGCGGCGACGGTGGCTTCCAGCAGGGCGCCGGTGTCCGTCAGGAAGGGCTGGCCGGAGAGGGTCCACTTCAGCTCGAAGTCCAGGCCGTGACGGGTCAGCAGCGCCTCGACCCGCTCGCGGATAGCCGCATCGGTGAGCTCGGTGCTGAAGCGGAAGTTGAACTGGACCTGCAACTCCCCCGGGATGACGTTGGAGGCGCCGGTGCCGCCCTGGATGTTGGCGATCTGGAAGCTGGTGGGGGGGAAGTAGGCGTTGCCCTTGTCCCACTCGATGGCGGCGAGCTCCGCCAGCGCCGGGGCCGCCTTGTGGATGGGGTTGTCCGCCAGATGGGGGTAGGCGACGTGGCCCTGCACCCCGCGCACCAGCAGATCGCCGGTGATGGAGCCGCGACGGCCGTTCTTCACCACGTCCCCGACCTGGGCGGTGGAGGAGGGCTCGCCGACGATGCACCAGCGGATCTTCTCGTTGCGTGCCTCCAGGGTGTCGATGACGCGTACCGTGCCGTTGATGAAGGGCCCCTCTTCATCCGAGGTGATGAGAAACGCGATGGAGCCCTTGTGGTCCGGGTGCTCGGCCACGAAGCGCTCGGTCGCCACCACCATGGCGGCCAGAGACCCCTTCATGTCGGCGGCGCCCCGGCCATGGAGCATGCCGTCCTTGATGGTCGGCTCGAATGGCGGGGTGTCCCACTTCTCCAGGGGGCCGGCGGGTACCACGTCGGTGTGGCCGGCGAAGCAGAAGAGGGGACCCTCGCTGCCACGGCGTGCCCAGAGGTTGGTGGTGTCCTCAAAGACCATGGGTTCGATGACGAACCCCAGGCGTGCGAGGCGCTCCGCCATCAGGGTCTGGCACCCTTCATCCAGGGGGGTCACGGAGGGGCGGCTGATCAGATCCTTGGCCAGTGTGATGACGTCCGACATCGGTGTTCCTTAACAGAAAAAGTTAACGGGAGAAGAGGGATTGATAGAGGTCTGCCTTGAAGCCCAGGGTCAGGGTACCGTCCTGGTCCAGCAGCGGGCGCTTGATCATGGCCGGGTGGGCCAGCAGCAGGTCACGGACCTTGGCGGTGTCGAGCCCCTGTTTTTCTGCTTCCGGCAGGGCGCGGAAGGTGGTGCCACGGGTGTTGAGCAGGGCTTCCCAGCCCAGCTTGGCGAGCCAGAGATCGAGCTGTTCCGGGCTCAGACCGTCGGCGCGGTGATCGTGAAAGCGGTAATCGATACCCGCCTCCTCCAGCCACTTGCGGGCCTTCTTGATGGTGTCGCAGTTCTTGATGCCATAGAGGGTGGTGGCCATGGGGGATCCTTTGTCTGCGGGCCGGCGGCCCTGAAATCGTGCAAGGGCCCGATTCTGGCATTGTGGCCCCCCCATGGCAACGCTCATGGCCGGATGGGCTGGTTTTACCAGTCAGGCCGAGTGGAGAAGGGAGGGGCCGCGCGCCAGCACACGCTGGTCTGGGACGGGATGCGCTGCGGTATCAAAGGGGGAGACCGGGGGGGAGGCCCTTATGCTGCACACCTGGCCGGATAGGACGACAGGGGACAGGGCGCCTCACAGGGAAGCATGTCTGGCCGGATGGGCCGCTGGGGCCTGGGAAGAAACGGTGGGGGCCAAAAACCAGAACGCGCCTGCTGGTCTGGGCGCGTTCCGGATTCAGGGGGCGGCACTCAGTGCAGGGTGGTCCACTCGTGATCGAAGACCCGTGCCCGCTCCCAGGGGGCATCCGGCAGGCTGGAGGAGAGGCCGGCGTACTTGCCCACGTCATCCATCACGATGGCGGAGAGAATGGGCAGGTGATTTTCGGTGCAATACATGCGGATGCGTTGCAGCAGGGTGCGCAGTTCATCCTGGCACTGCTCCAGCCCGGCCTGCCTGGCCAGTTTGGAGTAACGAATGGTGGTGCGTTCCTTTGCAGACTCGACGAGGATGTCCCACAGCTTGCAGTCGCAGGTCGGGGTGCCTGCGGTGGCTTGGTTTGTCATAGCTCTCTCCGGTGCGAAATGGTCGCTCTGTGTCGACGGGCATCTTGGCCAGTTCACCCCGGCGGGATGTTGATCCAACGCAAACAAAGTGGCGGTTGTCGGTCAGGGATACCCTAGGGAGCATTCTAGATCCAGTTTCGTGATGTTAAATGTCGTTTTTAGTTTTATTTTCGGAATAAAAATCTACAACCGTTTGCTTTTTCCATCTTTATTGATGGTGATCAAGAGGAAAGGGGAGATCCATCACTAGATTGCGCTTCTCGATAATCTTGTCAGGAGTGCACCTTGGAACTCGTCTTCGTCTTGCTCGTGCTGATCGCCGTGGTCTACGGCATCGTCAAGGATTACAACCCGCAGGCGGTGCTGGCGCTGGCGGGCATGGCCCTCTTCACCGTCGCCTACTGGCTGGGACTGCACCCCATTCTGCCCGCCGACAAGAGCACCGGCTTCGCCCTGTTCGACCTGTTCGAGGTGTTCAAGGGGATCTTCTCCTACCGTGCGGCGGGGCTCGGCCTCACCATCATGGCGGTGGCGGGCTTTGCCACCTACATGTCCCATATCGGCGCCTCCCAGGCCCTGGTGCGGGTGGCGGTCAAACCGGTGGCGGGCATCCAGTCCAGCTACCTGATGCTGGCCATCTGCTACCTGGTGGCGGTCTTCGTCTCCCTGTTCGTCACCTCCGCCACCGGCCTCGGCCTGCTGTTGATGGTCACCATGTATCCGGTGATGCGCAACCTCGGCATCAGTCCGGCCTCCGCCTGCGGCGTCATCGCCACCTCCCAGGCGTTCGAAATCGGCCCGACCCAGACCAACGCCATCTTCTCCGCCGGTCAATCCGGCATGGATCCCACCAGCTATTTCGTCGACTACCAGATCTGGCTGGTGGCCCCCATGCTGCTGGTGACCATGGTGCTGCACTTCTTCTGGCAGCGGCACTGTGACCGCCAGGAGGGCTGGGATCCGGCCCTGCATCGCGGCGAACACGCGGAGCTTGACGAAAAAGGGGCAGACGAGGTGGCCGCGCCAACCTGGTACGGCCTGCTGCCCATCATCCCCTTCGTGCTGATGATGACCTTCTCCAAGCTCCTGGTGACCAGCATCAGCGTCAGCGTGGAGGTGGCCATGCTGCTGTCGGTCTTTATCGGCATGCTGTGCGAGCTGCTGCGCACCCGCTCGGTGCGCACCGCCTTCGCGGGGCTGTCGAGCTTCCTCGACGGCATGGGCAAGGTGTTCGGCCCCGTGGTGGCGCTCATCGTCTGTGCCGAGCTCTTCGCCGAATCCCTCAAGGCCATCGGCGCCATCGACACCCTGCTGCACTCTGCCAGCAATGCCGGCATCGGCAGCGGCCTGATGACTCTGGTGATGGTGGGGCTCATCATGGTGGCGGCGGTCATCATGGGCTCGGGCAACGCGGCCTTCCTCAGTTTCTCCTCCCTGGCCCCCGCGGTGGCGGCCAAGTTTGGCGTGCCGGCGGTGACCATGCTGCTGCCGATGCAGCTCGCTTCCAGTATCGGCCGCACCGTCTCCCCCATCGCGGCGGTGCTCATCGCCTGTGCGGGCATCGCCAAGGTCTCTCCCTTCGTGGTGGTCAAGCGCACCAGCGTGCCCATGGCGGGGGCCCTGGTGACGGCGCTGCTCCTCAACTATCTGCTGTTCATGTAAAGGCTCTGGTGTAGAGGTGGCGGCCAGTTGATCCACGCTGGCCGGCCGCCGTTGACGAGGCGGCGCCGCGTGCCCGCCCACTCTTATCGTTGCAAAAACAGTCTGTGTTTTACGCAGATTGTTCCATGGAGAAGACAATGAACGACCTCAAGCGCCCGTTCTCCCTCGATACCTATCTGGCGGAGCTGGCCCCGCTCATCAACCTCGACTGCGGTACCCGCACCCCGGCCGGGGTGGCCAAAGTGGCCGACATCATGACCGAGAAATATGAGGCCATCGGCTGGCAGGTGACCCGCCACCAGTTCGCCGCCGAGTGCGGCCCCTGCCTCGAGGCAACCAATGCCCCGGGGGCCGATCACTACGACGTCATGCTGGTGGGCCACATGGACACCGTCTTCCCCGAGGGGACGGCAGCCAAGCGACCGCTGAAAATCGAAGGCAATCAGGCTTTTGGCCCCGGCGTCTCGGACATGAAGAGCGGCCTGCTCTCTACCTGGTATGCCTTGAAAGAGCTGGACCCGGCCGTGCTGGCCAGGCTCAAGGTGCTGGTCTGCTGCAACTGCGACGAGGAGATTGGCTCTCCCTGGTCCAAAGATTGGCTGGTGAAGCGGGCCAGACAGAGCGGCTGCGTGTTGGTGGCCGAAGCGGCGCGCCCGAGCGGGGATCTCATCAGCGCCCGCAAGGGCAATGCCAAGTACCGCATCACCTTCCACGGCAAGGCCTCCCATGCGGGCTCGGCCCTGGCACAAGGGATCTCCGCCATCACGGAGCTGGCCCACTGGGTGCTCGCCATCAACCAGCAGGTCAACATGGAGACCGGCACCACCATGAACGTGGGGGTGGTGCAGGGGGGGACCGGCGTCAACGTGGTGCCCGACTTTGCCGAGGCGATCGTGGATCTGCGCTTCTGGTGCAACGAAGAGGCACAGGCGGTGCACGACCGGCTCACCTTCATGGCCAACAACCCCTTCCTCGCCGGTTGCCGGGTCGAGGTGGCGCGCCAGAGCTTCAAGCCCGCGATGCGCCCGAGCGGCGACACCGAGGCCCTGATGGCACTGGTGGAGGCGGCAGGCAGGGAGGAGGGAGTCCCCTTCACCTGGCTGGAGGCCGGTGGCGGCTCCGATGCCAATTTCACCGCGGCGGCCGGGGTGCCGTCCCTCGATGGCTTCGGCCCCATGGGGGGTGGCTTTCACTCGGAGGCGGAGTTCCTGCTGCTGGACAGCATCGAGCCGCGCATCCGCCTGCTTAAGCGGGTGCTGGGCAAGCTGGCCAACTAGGTCAACGTTAAGGACAAGCAAAACGGGAGGCCATCGCCTCCCGTTTTTTATGTGTCGCCCTCGAGAGAGGTCATTCCTCGTCCTCCTGCAGATAGGCGAGGTGCTCCTGGCGCGCCACCTGCCAGTGGCCGAGTGTCAGCGGCGCCGCAAACCCGGGGCCGTCGGTCACCATGGTGTGGTACTCCCCCTGCTCGCCGCAGGCATCGAAGCCCCGGGTTGCCGCCAGTTGCTGCAATTCGGCCAGGGTGGCCGCATCGAGCCTGCGCCCCACCCACTCGGGGGCCAGTACCCGGGTATCGACGCAGGAGAGGTGGGCGACGATGCCGCAGGTCAGCATGTCCGCCAGCAACGCCTCGCGGGGTTGCTGCCAGAGCGGGGTGTGGACGGTGAGCCCCAGGGGGCGACAGCGCTCGCGGATCCAGTTCGGCGCGCCCCCCACGCTGTCGATGTCGCCGGTGACGACCCCATCGAGTTGCCACTCCTCTTTCAATGCCGCCAGGGCCCGCTCGTAACCGAGATCGAACGGCGCCTCGATGGTGACCAGCCGATGGGGCAGCGCGAGGGCCGCCGCCTGACGGCGAACCTGTGACAGGGGATGGGCGAGAAAGCGGGGCGCTGGCGGGGCAAAGGTGACCAGGGCCACCACCTGATGGCCCGCTTCCCGGGCGTAGCAGAGGGCCTGCATGGCATCTTTGCCGCCGCTCCAGAGCAGGATGACGCGAGACATGGGGGATTTCCGCTGAATAAAAGAGGGCTCATGCTACCCAGAGTGGGGGGCGATGGCAAAGCGGGGGCCGGGGATGCGGGGATAAAAAAGCGGCTCCCACGGGGGAGCCGCTCGCACTGGATGCCTGTTACAGCAGGATGCTGGTCAGGATGAAGCCCAGGGTACAGGAGGTCACCACCCCGATGAGGCCCGGAATGATGAAGCTGTGGTTGATGATGAACTTGCCGATGCGGGTGGTGCCGGAGCGGTCGAAGCCGATGCAGGCGAGATCGCTCGGGTAGGTCGGCAGCACGAAGTAGCCGTAGCTCGCCGGCAGGAAGGCGATGAGCAGCTTGGGTTCGACCCCCAGCGCCAGCCCCATGGGGGCGATGGCGGTGAGCGCCGCGGCCTGGCTGTTCACCAGCTTGGAGATGAGGAAGAGCACCAGGGCGTAGGTCCAGGGCTGGGCCTGTACCACGTGGGCCAGGGTCTCCTTGAGCAGCGGCATGTGGGCCTGGAAGAAGGTTTCACTCATCCAGGCGACCCCGAACACGGAGAAGATGGCGACCATGCCCGCCTTGAAGACGGCGCCGTTGGCGATCTCCCCCGGCTTGACCTTGCAGCGCATCAGGATGATGGCGCCGGCGATCAGCATCATCATCTGGATCACCAGGTTCATGGAGAGGGGGCCCGTCTTCTCCTTGATGGTGAAGACGGGGCGCAGCGCCTCATCGGCCCCCAGCAGCACCACGGCAGCGATGGCGGCGAAGAAGATCCAGGTGGACCAGTAGGCCTCTTTCGGGAACTTGGTGTTGAGCAGGGTTTCACCACCGCCGTAGATGAAGTCGCGCTGGGCAGGGTCCTTGATCTTGGCCTGGAACTCCTCGTCCTTGTCCAGATCCTTGCCGCGGCGCAGGCTCCACAGGGCCGCCATCATGACACCCATGAGCGAGGAGGGGATGGCGACCATCAGGATGTCGAGCAGACCGTAGGCCTGACCCACGCCGTGAGCCGCTGCCAGGATGGAGACCATGGAGACCACGGCCACCGAGACCGGCGAGGCGCAGATGGCCATCTGGGAGGCAACGGACGCCACTGCCATGGGGCGCTCCGGACGGATGTTCTTCTGCAGCGCGATGTCGGCGATGATGGGGAACATGGTGTAGACCACGTGGCCGGTGCCGCACAGGAAGGTGAGGGTCCAGGTAGTGAGCGGCGCCAGCAGGGTGATGTACTGGGGGTGGCGGCGCAGCAGACGCTCGGCCACCTGCATCATCAGGTTGAGACCGCCGGCGGTCTGCAGGGTGGCGGCGCAGCCAATGACCGCCAGTATGGTCAGCATCACCTGCACCGGCGGCTCGCCCGGCACCAGGCCGAAGACGAAGGTCAGCAGGAACAGACCAATGCCGCTGATAAGACCCAGCCCCATGCCCCCGAAGCGGGTACCCAGCAGCAAGCAGCCGAGTACCACCAAAAATTCCATCAAGATCATTCCATTACCTCGTGTGTTTTATCCATGTCCCCATCGGCCAGCTGCCCGGGATCCGCTGTCATCAATTACCCCTGAAGGGTTAATGGATATTTTGTCACCCCTAAAGGGGTAAAAAATTGCGTTGCTTCAACAACCGGCTTTTTTCCGATTTAAGTGCATAAAAACTACGGTTCAGCCCTTGAACAGGGGACCGCTTCCTGGCGCACACCAGATAAATGACGGGAAAGATGGGGGAGATCACAGGGTTTGGAATGCAAAAGGCGGGAATGACACGTGCGGGAAGAGCGAGGCGGGCATAAAAAAAGCCGACCCCGGGGGTCGGCTTTTGCACGGTGCGAGTGGGCGGGTAGCCTTAGAACTCGGCGGTGCGGGGAGTACGGGGGAAGGGGATCACGTCGCGCACGTTGCCCATGCCGGTCACGTAGACCACCAGGCGTTCGAAGCCCAGACCGAAGCCGGAGTGGGGCACGGTGCCGTAGCGACGCAGATCGCGGTACCACCAGTAGTCTTCCTTGTTCAGACCCATCTCGGCCAGACGGGCATCCAGCACCTCGAGACGCTCTTCACGCTGGGAGCCGCCGATGATCTCGCCGATCCCCGGGGCCAGTACGTCCATGGCGGCAACGGTCTTGCCGTCGTCGTTGAGGCGCATGTAGAAGGCCTTGATGTCCTTCGGGTAGTTCTTCACCACCACCGGGGATTTGAAGTGCTCCTCGGCCAGGTAGCGCTCGTGCTCGGAGGAGAGGTCGATGCCCCAGGAGACCGGGAACTCGAAGCTCTTGCCGCAGTTTTGCAGCACGTCGATGGCGTCGGTGTAGTCAATCTGGGCGAAGTCGGAGGCGACGAAGCGCTCCAGACGGCCGATGGCGTCCTTGTCCACGTGCTGGGCGAAGAACTCCAGATCGTCGCGGCGCTCGGTCAGCACGGCGTTGAAGACGTACTTCAGCATGGCTTCGGCCAGGGCTGCGTTGTCTTCCAGATCGGCGAAGGCCACTTCCGGCTCCACCATCCAGAACTCGGCCAGGTGGCGGCTGGTGTTGGAGTTTTCGGCGCGGAAGGTCGGGCCGAAGGTGTAGACCTTGGACAGGGCGCAGGCGTAGGTTTCGACGTTCAGCTGGCCGGACACGGTCAGGAAGGTCTCCTTGCCGAAGAAGTCCTTGTCGTAGTCCACCTTGCCTTCGGGGGTGCGCGGCAGGTTTTCCATGTCCAGGGTGGAGACGCGGAACATCTCGCCGGCCCCTTCGGTGTCGGAGGCGGTGATGAGGGGCGCCGCGATCCAGAGGTAGCCCTGTTCGTGGAAGAAGCGGTGAATGGCCTGGGAGAGGCAGTTGCGCACCCGGGTCACGGCACCGACGATGTTGGTGCGGGCACGCAGGTGGCCCTGCTCGCGCAGGTACTCGATGCTGTGGCGCTTGGCAGACATGGGGTAGGTGTCCGGATCTTCGACCCAGCCCACTACCTTGACCTCGGTGGCCTGCAGTTCGAACGCCTGGCCGCTGCCCTGGGACTCGACCACGGTGCCGGTCACTTCGACGGAGCAAGCTGTGGTCAGACGTTGCACTTCATTCTCGTAATTGGCCAGGGTATTGGGGGCGACGGCCTGCACCGGATGGAAGCAGGAGCCATCGGAAACGGCCAAAAATGAGATCCCCGCCTTGGAATCGCGGCGGGTCCGGATCCACCCTTTCACAGTCAGGGTGGTGCCGACCGAATACTTACCGGCCAGCACATCAACTACGGATGCGTGCGTCATCGAAATATTGTCTCCAGCTTGTTCTTGCAGCGCTATTTGCAACACTAGGGGTCTGGCCCGGGCGCAGTTGGCCCACCATGGCAGACTAAGCCGTTCATCTTACCCGCGCAGGTTTGATAAACAAGCAAAAATGTCGGACCCTTGCGGGGATTTCCCCATGCATCGTGCATGGATCATGGCGGCTGGACGGGGGTGAGGGTGAAGGAGCGCAGGCGGGGGCCGGATGGCTGGATACGGGTGTTGCAGGGGCTGGTGATCCTCTGCTGGGGCGGCTTTGTCGCCCTGCTCTCCCTCTATCACTTCGCCCGGCCAGAGGTGGCTTACGGCTTTCTGGTCTATGGGGGCGTCAAGGTGCGCCAGAGCTGGGACCCCCTGCTTACCCCCTGGCTGGAGCGCGGGCTCTGGGGTTGCTGCCTGCTGACCCTGGTGGTGCTGGTGCTGGCCCGTGGCCGCAGCCGCCGGCAGGAAGATGCCCGCCACGTCAATCTCTTCATCCTGCTGCTGATCCTGGTGGCCTGCCTGCTGCTTTACTACCGGGGCTGAGGGCCGTCGCCGTCATCCAGCCCCTGAGAGGCGGGGCGCTTGCCTATCTGGCGCTCCACGCTGTCGAGCATCTGGTTGTAGGCGAGCGCCACCCGGCCAATCTCGTCCCCTTCATCCCCCTCCAGCCTGTGGCCGAAGTCGTTGCGATCGGTGGCCTCCTCCATGGAGCGGGTCAGCTGGTTGAGGGGGCGGACTATCCAGGTGCGGATGACCCAGAGGGTGAGCAGGAGTCCCAGCCCGAAGATGAGGGTGAGGCTCAGGGCCGAGGTGAGGATGTTCTGCTCCACCCGGGTAAACAGGGTGTCGAGGGAGTAGTCAAAACGCACCGCCCCCAGCACGGTGTTTTCCGGCACCTGGTGGCAGCTGGTGCAGTCGGTACCGCGAAAATCCTTTCTGGCCAGCAGCGGGCGGGTCACCACCAGCCGGCTGTGCATGCCCTCATGCTCTACCTCCAGGCTCCCCTTGCCCGCCAGCGCCAGGGCATCAAACCTGTCCTTCGGGGCCTCGACGTCACGGCCCGGCCCGTACTGCTTGTTGACCGCCGCCCCGCGCACGATGCGGGCATCTTCCACGTGGGCGTGATGGAGAAACTTGGCGCGCAGGGTGTCGCGGGCGTCCATCTTGTCGGTCAGCATCAGCATGTTGAGGCCGTCGAAGTAGGCCTCGGTCTGCTCGCGGCTCTGCTCCTTGATGAGGGTCAGGATGAGGTCACGCTCGCGCACCGCCTGATAGGCCGCAGAAAACACCAACACCATGGAGAAGATGAAGAGCAGGAAGAAGTTGATCTTGGCAGCAATGGAGAGGCGCATGGGACTGGTACATCTGTTGGGTAAAACCCGCGCAGTCTACTCTCCTCGCCGGACGGGTTTTGGTGTCTTGCTCACATTCTGATGAAAAAGCGCCAAAAGGCCCTGCGTTCTCATGCAGGGCCCGTTCAACCGGACTCAATATTCGCCGCTGGTGATGGCCTCGTGGATGGCGCCGGTCAATACCCGCAGCTCTTCAGGGGTGATGACGAAGGGGGGCATCAGGTAGATGAGCTTGCCAAAGGGACGGATCCAGGCGCCCAGCTCCACGAACTTGCGCTGGATGCGCGCCACGTCCACCTGCTCCTTCATCTCCGCCACCCCGATGGCGCCGAGCACACGTACATCCGCCACCGCCGGGTGCAGGGTCAGTTCCACCAGTTCGGTTTTGAGTTGGTGTTCGATGGCTTGCACCCGCGCCTGCCAAGGCGAGGCGAGCAGCAGATCGATGGAGGCGTTGGCCACCGCGCAGGCGAGCGGGTTGCCCATGAAGGTGGGGCCGTGCATGAAGACGCCTGCTTTGCCGTCACACACGGTGCGAGCCACATGCTCGGTTGTGAGCGTGGCCGACAGCGTCAGGTAGCCGCCGGTGAGCGCCTTGCCCAGACACATGATGTCGGGGCTGATGCCGGCCCAGTCACAGGCAAACAGCTGGCCGGTGCGGCCAAAGCCGGTGGCGATTTCATCTGCTATGAGCAGCATGCCGAACTCGTCGCACAGGGCGCGCACCCACTGCAGGTAGCGGGGGTGGTAGAAGCGCATGCCGCCCGCCCCCTGGACGATGGGTTCGAGCACGATGGCGGCAATTTCCTCGTGATGATCCGCCACCAGGGTGGCCAGCTCCACCACGCTCTGCTCGTCCCACTGGGCGTGGAAGCGGCAGCTGGGCGCTTCGACGAAATGGTGTTCGGGCAGGAAGCCCTGGTAGAGCTCGTGCATGCCGCCATCCGGGTCGCACACGCTCATGGCGCCGAAGGTGTCGCCGTGATAGCCGCCCCGAAGGGCAACGAATTTGGCGCGGGGCGTCCCTTTGGCATGCCAGTACTGCTGGGCCATCTTGAGGGCCACCTCCACCGCCACCGAGCCGGAATCCGCCAGAAAGACCCGATCCAGCCCCTTCGGGGTGATCTCCACCAGTTTGCGGCAGAGCTCGACCGCCGGGGCATGGGTCAGGCCGCCAAACATCACGTGGGACATCTTGCCGAGCTGGGCGGTGGCGGCCGCGTCCAGTTCCGGCACCTGATAGCCGTGAACGCAGGCCCACCAGGAGCTCATGCCATCCACCAGCTCGCGCCCGTCCGTCAGGGTGAGGGTCACCCCTTTGGCGCTGGCCACTTCATAGCAGGGCAGGGGATGGGTAAGGGAGGTATAGGGGTGCCAGACGTGGTGCAGGTCGAATTCTTTATTGGTCATTTTGTGTTCTGTTGTCAATTGATTTGATCTGGTCGGTGTTGACAGTCTACGCGTGCTCTCTACACTAGCCAACAATTTCAGCCACTTGGCTTCGCGAACGCCCTGGCGTCGCGCTGTCCAGCTGGCGGGTCTTGCGGCGAACGCTCTCTTGCAGCGCGGCGCAGGATCCCACCAATAACAACCGGAAGCCATGTATGAATGCTCTCACCGCGGGTGCCCACGCCCTTCGTCACGACTGGACCCTGTCCGAGGTTCAGGATCTCTTTGCCCTGCCATTTAACGATCTGCTGTTCCAGGCCCAGACGGTACACCGCGCCCATTTCGACCCGAACGAGGTGCAGGTAAGCACCCTGCTCTCCATCAAGACCGGGGCCTGCCCGGAAGATTGCAAATATTGTCCCCAGAGCGCTCGCTACCACACCGGGCTCGAGACCGAGCGGCTGATGGAGGTGGAAAAAGTGCTGGAGCGGGCCCGGGAGGCCAAGGCCAACGGCTCGTCCCGCTTCTGCATGGGGGCGGCCTGGCGCAACCCGAAAGAGAAGGACATGCCCTATATCCTGCGCATGATTGAAGAGGTGCGCGGGCTCGGCATGGAGACCTGTATGACGCTGGGGATGCTGACCGCCGATCAGGCGGCGCGTCTCGGGGCTGCGGGGCTCGATTACTACAACCACAACCTCGACACCTCGCCGGAGTTCTACGGCGACATCATCACCACCCGCACCTATCAGGACAGGCTCGACACCCTGGAGCATGTGCGCGGCGCCGGCATGAAGGTCTGCTCCGGCGGCATCGTCGGCATGGGGGAGCAGGCGAAAGACCGTGCGGGCCTCCTGATGGCGCTCGCCAATCTGCCGCGCCACCCGGAGAGCGTGCCCATCAACATGCTGGTCAAGGTGAAGGGGACGCCCCTGGAGAACCAGGAGAACCTGGACCCGTTCGAATTTATCCGCACCATCGCCGTGGCGCGCATCATGATGCCGGCCTCCCACGTGCGCCTCTCCGCCGGGCGGGAGAAGATGAACGAGCAGATGCAGGCCATGTGCTTTATGGCCGGGGCCAACTCCATCTTCTACGGCTGCAAGCTGCTGACCACCCCCAATCCGGACGAGAACAGCGACATGCAGCTCTTCAAGCGCCTTGGCATTCGCCCCGCCCAGCGGGCCCAGAAGCCGGATCAGGTTCAAGAGGAGGAGCTGCTGGCCGAGGTGAACCGCCAGAGCGAGCCGAGCGAACTCTTCTACGATGCCACCCGTTCCCGCGCAGATGTCCTCCGTCCATGATGACGCCCGTTGTTACCGGCCCCTTTGCCCTGGGGGAGGCGCTGGCCGAGCGTGAACAGGCCACCCTGCTGCGCCGACGCACCCCGGTGGATGTGGCGAGCGGTGGGCGGATCCGGGTCGGGGGGCGCGATTACCTCAACGTCTCTGGCAACGACTACCTGGGCCTTGCGGGTCACCCCGCCATCAAGGCCGCCTTCACGGCGGGGGTGGCGCAATATGGCGCGGGGGCAGGCGCCTCGCCCCTGGTAACGGGTTACAGCCGCGCTCACCAGCAGCTGGAAGAGACGCTTGCCGACTGGCTCGGCGTGGAGGCGGTGCTGCTGTTCAACTGTGGCTTCTCCGCCAATCAGGCGGTGCTCAAGGCCCTGCTCGGCAAGGATCACCTGCTGTGGCAGGACAGGCTCAACCACGCCTCCCTGCAGGAGATGGGGAGCCAGCTCCCCTGCAAAATGAAGCGCTTCGGCCACAACGACATGGCGGCCCTTGAGCGGCTGCTTGAGCCAAACCGGGGCCTGATCGTCTCGGAAGGGGTCTTCAGCATGGACGGGGATCAGGCCCCCTGGGTTGAGCTGGCAACACTCGCATCCCGAAGCGGCAACTGGCTGATGATTGACGATGCCCACGGCCTCGGCGTGCTGGGTGCCGAGGGGCGCGGCACCCTGGCGGCCCAGGGGGTTGCTCCGGCCAGCGTGCACATCCAGATGGGGACCTTCGGCAAGGCGCTCGGGGTGGCCGGCGCCTTTGTGGGTGGCAGTCGCGAGCTGGTGGAGTACCTGGTCAATTTTGCCCGCCACTATGTCTACAGCACCCATATGCCCCCCGCCCAGGCGTGCGCCGTGCGCCAGAGCATCGAGCTGGTACGCGTAGCCGACGAGGCCCGTGCCCACCTGGCTCGCCTTGTCGCCCGGTTCCGGCAGGGGGCGCAGGCGCTCGGCTGGCGGCTTGGGGCAAGTGATACCCCCATCCAGCCGTTGCTGGTGGGGGAGAGCGTCGCTGCCCTGCAACTGGCCGAGCGCCTGCGGGAGTGCGGTGTCTGGGCCGGCGCCATCCGCCCGCCCACGGTGCCGGTCGGCACGGCGCGCCTTCGCATCACCCTGTGCGCTGCCCATGGCGAAGATGACGTGGATCGCCTGCTCGAGGCCCTGGGGCCCCGCCCATCCACTGACGAGAGAGGGGGCGCCCATGGTGCATGAGCGTTTCCAGTCGGTGGACAAGGCGCAGCTCGCCCGCCGTTTCGGGGCGGCGGCCCGCCACTACGACGCCCACGCCCGCTTCCAGCAGGAGGTGGGGCAGTCGCTGCTGGCGCGCATGGACGAGGGGGGCGTGAAAGAGGTGCGCTCAGGGGCCGGGCTGGATCTGGGCTGCGGCACCGGTTTCTTTCTGCCTGCCCTGGCGCCGCGCTGCGAGACGCTGACCGGGCTGGATCTCGCACCCGGCATGCTGGCCCAGGCGGCCCTTCGCGGCAGCGGAGCCCGCCTGGTGTGCGGCGACGCGGAGGGGCTGCCCTTTGCCGACCAGAGCCTGGACTGGGTTTTCTCCAGCCTGGCCCTGCAGTGGTGTGAGCGGCCGGCCCAGGCCTTTGCCGAGCTCAACCGGGTGCTCAAACCCGGTGGCCAGGTCTTCTTCTCGACCCTGCTTTCGGGGTCACTGTGGCAACTGCGGGAGGCCTGGCGGGCCGTGGATGGTCGTGACCATGTCAATCGTTTCCTGACGTTGCCCCAGTTGCAGCAGGCGGCCCGTGACGGGGGCTTCGAGGCACCGGCGCTCTGCCCGCTGACCTGGTCCCTCGCCTACCCGGCGCTCAGCGGACTGCTGCGCGACCTCAAAGGGATAGGTGCGAGCCAGGTCAACGACGAGCGGTCTGCGGGCCTGGGTCATCGCCAGCGCCTGGTGCGACTGGGGGAGGCCTACGAGCGCCACCGTCAACCGGACGGCCTGCTGGCCGCCAGCTACGAGGTCTGCCTCGGGCGCCTGGTGCGGCGCTGACACAAAAAGACCCGGCGCACCCACCCCTTCAGCGGCAGGACGCGCGCCTGCCTTTCACCATGGATATCGGGGCGCCTCTGCGCCCCTGCACTGCATCGAGGAATCATCATGGGGACATCCTATTTCATCACGGGCACGGACACTGACGTGGGCAAGACCCTGGTGGCCCGCACCCTGTTGCTGGCGCTTGCCGCCAGAGGCATTCGCTGCGCCGGGTACAAACCGGTGTCGGCGGGCTGCACCCGCACCCCGGAGGGGCTTCGCAATCTGGATGCCTTGCTGTTGCAGCAGGCGGCCACGGTTGCGCTGCCCTACGAGCAGGTCAATCCCTATGCCTTCGAGCCACCCATCGCCCCCCATATCGCCGCCCGTGAGCGGGGGGCGAGCATCCCCTTCGAGGGGCTGTCCGCCGGCTTGCGGGAGATTGAGGGAGCTGGGGCCGATCTCGTCATTGTCGAAGGGGCGGGGGGCTGGTTCCTGCCGCTGGATCATCAGCGTCTGCTCTCAGAGTGGGTCGCCCAGGAGCGGCTGCCGGTGATCCTGGTGGTGGGGGCCAGGCTGGGCTGCCTCAACCATGCCCTGCTCACCGTCAGCGCCATTCGTCAGCAGGGGTTGACCCTGGCGGGCTGGGTCATCAACCGGGTGGATCCGCACATGAGCCGCTACGAGGAGAACCTGGACACCTTGAAAGCCATGTTGCCGGCCCCATTTCTGGGGGAACTCCCCTTCGTGGACGCGGTGAATGAGGTGGATTTGCACCACTGTCTCGATGTGTCGCCCTTGCTCTGAGGCCAGACATTCAGCAAACATTCATCGAGTCTGTCTATTATCTGGGGCAAGTGTGGCATCGGTCGCCCTTGGGGCGCCCCGAACCATGCATCCATATCTCACAAGGAGTCAATATGAAGCGAATTATGCTATTCCTGGTGACCAACCTGGCCGTCATGCTGGTGCTGGGGGTGGTACTCAATATCCTGTTCTCGGTTCTGGGGATCAACAAGTCCAGCATTTCCGGTCTGTTGGTGTTCTGCGCCGTGTTCGGTTTTGGGGGTTCCTTTATCTCCTTGCTGATGTCCAAGTGGATGGCCAAGCGCAGCTATGGCGTCCAGGTCATCGAGCAGCCCCGCAACGAGACCGAGCACTGGCTGGTGAGCACTGTTGCCCGTCAGGCCCGTGAGGCTGGCATCAAGATGCCGGAAGTGGGGATCTACGACTCCCCCGAGATGAACGCCTTTGCCACCGGCGCCCGCCGTGACGACTCCCTCGTCGCCGTCTCCTCCGGTCTGCTCTACAGCATGAGCCGCGACGAGGCGGAAGCCGTGCTGGCCCACGAGGTGAGCCACGTGGCCAACGGCGACATGGTGACCCTGACCCTGATCCAGGGGGTGGTGAACACCTTCGTGATGTTCTTCGCCCGCATCGTGGCCGGCGTCATCAGCAACTTCTTCAGCTCCAACAACGAGGAAGAGAGCAGCAGCACCGGCGGTTTCGCCTACATGATCACCGTGTTCGTGCTGGAGATGGTGTTCGGCGTGCTCGCCTCCATCATCGTCATGTGGTTCAGCCGTCAGCGCGAGTTCCGTGCCGACGCCGGTGCCGCCAAGCTGGCCGGCCGCGACAAGATGATTGCCGCGCTCCAGCGTCTCGCCCGCGGTGCCGAGCCGCAGATGGAGGGTTCCATGATGGCGTTCGGCATCAACGGCAAGCGCTCCATGAGCGAGCTGTTCATGAGCCACCCGCCCATCGAGCAGCGCATCGCCGCCCTGCGTGGCTGATAGCCAGTCATCTAAATAAAACGGCTGCCCTCGGGCAGCCGTTTCGCATTCCGGGGACGGGGTTTTGTCCCCCGATCACCCTATTTGATCACCAGATCCGTCAGGGGCACGGCGCAGCAGGTGAGGATCTTGCCCTCGGCCCGCTCGGCGGCGCTGATGGCGGGGGCATCGGGGTGATCCACCTCGCCCGAGACCAGGGTCTGCTTGCAACTGCCGCAGATGCCGGCACGGCAGCTCCAGGGCAGCTCTACCCCCTGCTTGTTGGCCTGATCCAGCACGGTGCCCTGGTTGTTGCCCGCAAACTCCCGCTCGCCGATACGCAGTTGCACCGCCTGATGGGGGCGGGCTACCGAGAGCAGGGCCCCGCCAAAGCTCTCCTGGCGGATGCGCCCGGCCGGTACGCCGAGAGCGGTCAGCCGGTTGGCTGCATCGGCCATGAAGCCGTGAGGGCCGCAGATGAACACCTCCCGCTCCTGCAAACCCCGGATCCGGCCCAGATGATCGTCATTCAGACGGCCGCTGAGTCCCTGCCAGTGTTTGTCAGGCTGGCTCAGGATCAGGGTGAGGGTCATTCCCTGCTGCGCCATGGCGTGCAGCTCGCTGGCGGCAGGGATGTCTGCCTCGCTGCGACACAGGTGCATAAAGTGGACGTCACCGAGCTCCCCCCGTAGTGCCAGAGTGCGGGCAATGGAGAGCATGGGGGTGACACCGGATCCCGCCGAGAGCAGGAGCAGCCTGCGCTCGGACCCTAAGTGAAACTCGCCGGCCGGGGGGGCGGCCAGCAGGTGATCGCCCACGCGCAGCTCATGGTGTAGCCAGGGGGAGAGGCGGCCATCGGCCAGCTTCTTGACGCTGATGCTGTAACGCTCGGGCCGCTCCGGCGTGGAGCTCAGGGTGTAGCGGCGTTGAACCCGTGTGTTTTTGATATCGAGGCTGATGGGCAGGTGCTGTCCAGGCAGGTAGTCGGGCAGGGGCTCGCCGTCGGCGGCCTCGAACCAGAAGGTTTCCAGATCCCGGGCCAGGGGTTCCCGGGCGACGCACACCAGCTCCCGTTTTTTCGGGGCCGCGTTGGGGTAGACCGGCGCCCGGGCCCGCTCCAGCACCTCGATCTCGCTGCCCGCGTCAATCCACCCCTCGTTCAGGGCCACCAGATTCTGGCCGAAGTAGACCTCACCATCTTCGCCACGGCGGTAGCGGGTGAGGGTAGCCAGCGGCTCTTTCAGGGCATTGAAGCGCTCCGTGCCTGCCTCCACCGTGGTCATGATGCAGCGGCTGCACGGCTTGTCCACCCGAAACTCCACCTCGCCGATGCGGATCCGCTTCCAGCCATCCTCCTCGAAGGGGCGGGTGCCGCTCGCCACCAGGTTGGTACGAAACTGGCTCATCTGGTGCAAGGCATCGGATCTCAGGTTGAGATCCTCAAGGGAAGCCTGGCTGATGAGCAGCAAGGGGTAGCCGTCCGCAAAGCTCACCCGGGTGCCGGTCTTCTCCCGAAAACGATCGGATGCCTCCCCGAGCCAGAGCAGGCGCACCGGCTCCCTCGCCACCCGGCTCAGCCACTCATCGGCTTCGGGCCCGGTGTGCAGGGCGGTAAAGCGATCCCCCCAGACACCGGTGTGCTGAGGGGCGCGACTGAACGCCGCCTCCATGAGGGCAAGGGGGGGCAGACCTGGATAGCGCAGTTGCAGCCCCCCCTGGACGGGGGTGGCCACCACCTGCTGCAACTGGGGATGGGTGCGGGCGGTGATAAAGGTGCCATCCGGTTTGACCACCATGTAGCGGCGATCCCCGGCAAGTCCCTCCTGGGTCACCTGGGCGCGCTCCAGCGGCATGCCTGCCGTCGATTTGATGGGGTAGAGATGTATGCTGGCGAGGGTCGGCATGTCCTGGTCCTTGTGCTGTGGCGATTCCTGTGAAGAGGGGAAGATAACGATTCCTGTCCCGGGCGGCAATCTTCTCCTGCTGCCCATGTCGAGGGCGGCGAGGGGGCTCGGGCGACAGGCCCGAATGGCTGCGGGGTGTGACGGGGATCCGGTTGTGAAGGGGGCGACCCATAAAGCGCAACATTTATTGATCCTGATCCACCATGTCGTACAAAAAACGGCCCATCATCGAGCCAGCTTCCAGTTTCTGACGCTTTCGCTTCTTCCCTCTCCGGCCACCGTCTGCCCAGGCAACACGGTATCAAGCGCATTCGGATGGGGCCTGTCACACAAAAAGAAGAAAGCAATGTATGAGCAAACAACTGGATATGACCCCACAGCCGGATCTCTCCCAGAAAACGGGAACAGGCCCGGTCCGCACCCGGCTGCCCGTCTGGCGGCCGGCCCTGCCACCTTGCAACCATGCCTGCCCGGCTGGCGAGAACATCCAGGCCTGGCTCGCCTTGGCCGAAGCGGGCCGCTTTGAGGCGGCCTGGCAACGATTGATCGAAGAAAATCCCCTGCCTGCGGTCCACGGGCGGGTCTGTTATCACCCCTGCGAAAGCGCCTGCAACCGTGCCCAGGTGGATGATGCCGTCTCCATTCACGCCATCGAGCGCTTCCTCGGCGACGAGGCGCTGGCCCGCGGCTGGCAGCCTGCGCCCCCCGCGCCCGCCAGCGGCAAGAAGGTGCTGGTGATCGGTGCCGGCCCCTCCGGCCTCTCCTGCGCCTGGCACCTCAACCGGCTTGGCCATCAGGTGGAGATCCGCGAGGCTGGCCCGCTCGCCGGCGGCATGCTGCGCTTCGGCATTCCCGCCTACCGTCTGCCCCGCGAGATGCTGGATCGGGAGGTGGCCCGCATCGTCGCCGCCGGGGTGACGCTGACCCTCAACCACAAGGTGGAGGATGTGCTCAAGGCGCGTGACGAGGGGAGCTTTGATGCCGTCTTCATGGCCATCGGCGCCCATCTGGCCAAGCGGGTCGACATTCCGGCCCGGGAGGCGGGCAAGATCCTCGATGCGGTGAGTTTCCTCGAGCAGGCCAGTCTGGCCGAAGAGAAAGGATTGCCACCGCCCAAACTGGGACGGCGGGTGGCCATCTACGGTGGCGGCAATACCGCCATGGATGCGGCCCGCACCGCCCGCCGTTTGGGCGTTGAAGAGGCGATGATCATCTACCGCCGCGACCGGGACCATATGCCAGCCCACGCCTTTGAAGCCTTTGATGCCGAGGAGGAGGGGATCAAGATCAACTGGCTGCGCACTATCCGCCAGCTCGACAGTACCAACATCGAGGTGGAGGTGATGGCGCTGGATGCTGAGGGCAAGCCGGTGCCCACCGGCAAGTTTGAAACCCTGGAAGCGGACTCCCTCATTCTGGCGCTCGGTCAGGAAGTTGACTTGAGCGTGCTTGAGAGCATCCCCGGCGTGCGGGTCAACAAGGAGGGAGTAGTACAGGTTGGCGAGAACCTGATGACGGATGTGCCGGGCCTCTTTGCCGGCGGCGACATGGTGCCCTCCGAGCGCACTGTCACCATCGCCACCGGCCACGGCAAGAAGGCTGCACGCCATATGGATGCCTGGCTGCGCGGTCGCCTCTACCACAAACCGCTTTCCTATTCATTGGTGGGGCCGGAGCAGTTGCAACTCTGGTTCCAGACCCACGCCCCGGCCAGCAGTCAGCCGGTCAAACCGGTGTGGGCGCGGGACGACTTTGGCGAGATCATCGGCGGGCTGGATGAGGTGGCCGCCCGCTACGAGGCGGCGCGCTGCTACTCCTGCGGCAACTGCTTTGAGTGCGACGGCTGCTATGGCAGCTGCCCCGAGCAGGCCATCGCCAAGCTGGGGCCGGGTCTGGGGTATCAGGTGGATGCCGAGCGCTGCACCGGCTGCGGTGCCTGCCATGACCAGTGTCCCTGCCACGCCATCGAGCTTCGCCAACCGGAGGAGTCCCAATGAAACATGAACTGATCATGGTTGACGGCAACGAAGCCGCGGCCCGGGTGGCGTACCAGCTGAGCGAAGTGTGTGCCATCTATCCCATCACCCCGAGCTCGACCATGGCCGAACTGGCTGACGCCTGGGCGGCAGAGGGGCAGACCAACCTGTGGGGCAACATCCCCACCGTGGTAGAGATGCAGAGCGAAGGAGGAGCGGCCGGTACGGTACACGGCGCCCTGCAGGCGGGGGCGCTCGCCACCACCTTCACCGCCAGTCAGGGGCTGATGCTGATGCTGCCCAACATGTACAAGATCGCAGGCGAATTGACCTCGGCGGTGTTCCATGTGGCGGCCCGATCCTTGGCGGCGCAGGGGCTGTCGATTTTTGGCGACCATCAGGACGTGATGGCGGCGCGCAGCACCGGCTTTGCCATGCTCGCCTCCGGCTCGGTGCAGGAGGCGCAGGACCTGGCCTTGGTCGCCCACAGTGTCACCTTGCAATGCCGGGTGCCCTTTATCCACTTCTTCGACGGCTTTCGCACCTCCCACGAGGTGAACAAGATAGTCGCCCTGCATCGGGATGAAATTCGCGCCCTTGTCGACAACGACTGGGTGCGCGCCCACCGTGCGCGGGCCCTCAACCCGGATCATCCGGTGATGCGTGGCACCGCCCAGAACCCGGATACCTATTTCCAGTCCCGCGAGAGCGTCAACCCCTTCTACGAAGCAGTACCGGCCCGGGTGCAGCAGTGCATGGAGAGCCTCGGCGAGCTGACCGGTCGCCACTACCGGCTGGTGGAGTACCACGGCGCGCCCGATGCCACCGATGTCATCGTGCTGATGGGCTCGGGGGCCGCCACCGCCCGCACCACCGTGGATTGGCTCAACCGGCAGGATCGCAAGACCGGGGTGCTGGTCATTCGCCTCTATCGTCCCTTCCCGGTACAGGCGCTGCTTGATGCGCTACCCGCCAGCGTGCGGCGCATGGCGGTGCTGGATCGCACCAAGGAGCCGGGGGCGGGGGGCGAGCCGCTGCTGCTGGATGTGCAGAGCGCGCTGATCGACGGTTTGCAGCGAGGCCTTATCAAGCGGCTGCCCTGGCTCAGTGGCGGTCGCTACGGCCTCTCTTCCAAAGAGTTCACCCCCGCCATGTGCGCGGCGGTGTTCGAGGAACTGGCATCCGACGCACCGCGCCCGCGCTTTACCGTGGGGATAGTGGATGATGTGTCGGGCCTCAGTCTGGCCTGGCACCTCATCGGCGATCTCGAACCCCCTAGCCGGGTGCGGGCGCTCTTCTTCGGCCTTGGCGCCGACGGCACGGTGGGCGCCAACAAGAACAGCATCAAGATCATCGGCGAGCTGGAGGGGTTCCACGCCCAGGGCTACTTCGTCTACGACTCCAAGAAGTCGGGCTCGCGCACCGTCTCCCACCTGCGCTTTGGCCCCGAGCCCATCGACGCCCCCTGGCTTATCGAGCAGGCGAGCTTTATCGGTTGCCACCAGTGGGGCTTCGCCGAATCGGTCGATCTGCTGGAGCACGCCGCGGAAGGGGCGACCCTGCTGCTCAATGCCCCCCATGAGCCCGACCGGGTCTGGGCCGAGCTGCCCGAGCGGCTGCGCGCCCGCATCCGCGCCCTAAATATCCAGCTCTACTGCATCGACGGGGATCGGGTGGCCGAGCGCAACGGCATGGGCAATCGCATCAACACCATCATGCAGACCTGTTTCTTCGCGCTGGCTGGCATCTTGCCGCGGGATGAGGCGATTGCGCTGATCAAGGAGAGCATCGAGAAGAGCTATGCCCGCAAGGGGCCCGAAGTGGTCGAGCGCAACTTCGCGGCGGTGGACGACACCCTGGCCCACCTCCATCAGGTGGCCATCCCGGCCGGTGAGGAGCAGATCAGCGACTATCCGCTGCCGCTGGCACCGGGTGGCTGCGAGTTTGTCCAACGGGTCACTGGCGAGATGCTGGCGGGGCGCGGCGATTTGATCCCTGTCTCCATGCTGCCGGTGGATGGTACTTACCCCACTGCCACCAGCCGCTTCGAGAAGCGGGATATCGCCCGCGAGATCCCGATTTGGCATTCGGATATCTGCATCCAGTGTGGCAACTGTGTCTTTGTCTGCCCCCACGCGGCGCTGCGGGCCAAGTTCTACCATCAGGACTGGCTGGCGACCGCCCCCGAGGCCGCTCAGTCGGTGCCCGTCACCGCCAGGGGTTTCCCCGACAGCCGCTACACCTTGCAACTCTATCCGGAGGATTGCACCGGTTGTGGCCAGTGTGTGCAGGCTTGTCCGGTAAGGGCCGGGGCTGATGAGGAACACGAGGGCGAGCGCGCCATCGCCATGATGGACAAGGCGCCGCACCTTGCTGGCCAGAAACAGGCGCTGCGCTGGTTCGAGAGTTTGCCTTGGCCTGCTCGCGAGCGGGTGGACTTCTCCACTGTGCGCGGCACCCAGTTCCTCGAACCCCTGTTCGAGTTCTCCGGTGCCTGCGCCGGTTGTGGCGAGACCCCGTACCTCAAGCTGCTGACCCAGCTGTTTGGGGATCGCATGCTGGTGGCCAACGCCACCGGCTGCTCCTCCATCTACGGCGGCAACCTGCCGACCACGCCGTGGGCCAAGAACGGGGAAGGGAAGGGGCCGGCCTGGTCGAACTCATTGTTTGAGGACAACGCCGAGTTTGGCTTTGGTTTTCGTCTCACCGCCGATCAGCATCACGGGCAGGCGGTAGCGGCTCTCGAAGCGATGAAGGGGGAACTGGGTGAGGCATTGGTCGAGTCGCTTATCAACGCCCCGCAGCGGTTGGAGTCTGAGATCCGCGCCCAGCGAACCCGGGTCGCGCAAGTGCGGGAGCGGCTGGAAGAGGTGAAATCCGGCAAGGCCCGCGAGCTGCTCTCCTTGATTGATCAGCTGGTGCGGCGTTCGGTCTGGATAGTGGGCGGCGATGGCTGGGCCTATGACATCGGCTCGGCGGGGCTCGATCATGTGCTCGCCTCCGGCCGTGATGTGAACGTGCTGGTGATGGATACCGAGGTCTACTCCAACACCGGCGGCCAGATGTCGAAATCGACGCCGCTCGGTGCCGTCGCCAAGTTTGCGGCGGGGGGCAAGACCCTGGCCAAGAAGGATGTGGCGCTGCAGGCCATCTCCTACGGCAACGTCTATGTGGCCCGCATCGCCTTTGGGGCCAACCCGCAGCAGGCGCTGCAAGCCTTGCGTGAGGCCGAGGCCTATCCGGGCCCGTCGCTGATCATTGCCTACAGCCACTGTATCGCCCACGGCATCGACATGGAGCAGGGATTGGCCCAACAGAAGCGTGCGGTCGATTCGGGCCACTGGCCGCTGATGCGCTACAACCCGGTATTGCGCAGTGCGGGGCAGAACCCCTTCAGCCTCGACAGCCTGCGCCCCTCCATCCCCCTCGCCGAATACCGGCAGCAGGAGACCCGTTATCGGGTGCTGGCCCAGAGCCACCCGGAAGAGGCACAGCGGCTGATGCAGGTGGCGCAACAAGTGGCGTGGCAGAAGTGGGCCACCTACGAGGAGATGGCCACCCGCGAGGCCAGCCATTTCCATCCGCCGGTGTGAGGATGGGGTGAAACAGGTATGACAAAGCGGGCCATTGGCCCGCTTCGTTTTCCGGTGCCAAGGGAAGTGGCCGTTGCCGCGCCTCGTGAGCAGCCAACAAAAAGCCCGGCGTCGGGCCGGGCTGGCAGGATAAGTTGCTTATCCAGGTATTCGTCGAGGCGTCTAGTGTGGATGTTGTTTGAGGATGTCGTATATCTCCTCTTTCAGTTTAAGTTTCTGTTTTTTCAGATCCTTCACCTCGGAGCTGTAGTCGCTGGCGTGGTGTTTCTCCAGCTTTCTGATCTCCGCATCCAGGTCGTTGTGCAAGTCAAACTTCTTCTGGAAATGGACATCACTGCTTTTCAGTTTCGAGATGAGATCTCTGTACTCCGGAAACATGTAATGAAGCCTCCTTGTTGTCGTTTGATTGTGCCTGCAAGACCAAAGTACCCCTTACTGCCGGGAAGAAACGTGATCCCGATCCAATTCGGGGCCACGGAATTGCTGCATGGGAAGGGTGATTTTTAACTGTTTGAATTACATGATGATTGCCTACTGACCCAGGGGCAGTAGAGGAAAGAAGCGGGATCCGCTTCACATTCGGGAGAGGGGGTCTGCAACGGGGCGGGCAACAGAAAGGGGCGCGAGGCCCCTGACTGGAAACGGGTGAGCCGTTTACTCTTTTTTCTTTTTCTTCTCGGGCAGGGGCTTGCCGTCTCTGGCAATCACCTTGCCCGCCTCGAAACCGATCTGCGCCGCCAGCTCTTCCAGATCCGGCGCCTTGGCCTCGTTGCCGATGGCGTACTGGTAGTTGGCGATGGAGATCTTCTCCGCCACCGGTGTGCCCGGCACGATGGGTTCGCGCCAGCCCTGACCGATGTGGGCCACCAGGGTGCCGTTCATGATGAGCTCGCCGACGATCTCCTGGGTGGGGATGCCCTTGCCATAGGTGAGGCCCTGCGGGTGCTTCTTGCCGACCAGGGGCTCTTGGCTTGCGGGCATCAGCTTGGTGCGGATCAGCCACTTGGGCGATTTGGTCTTGCCCACCGCCTTGCCGGTCTGGTACTCGTTGATCTTGATGGTCTTGATCATCTGGGCCGTGAACTCCTTGGTCAGGGCCTTCTGGGCTTCGCTGGTCTCGTCGATGACGATGGGGGCCACATACCAGGTCTGGGGAGCCTGCGCCTTGGGGGTCGCCGGGGCGGTTTGCGCCATGGCGAGCGGGCTGAGCAGGATGGCCGTCAACAAGAGTCCGATTTTCTTCATGGTGATTCCGCTTATGTTTCGACAAGAATTTTGTTTTGCCAGCGACGACTGCGCCAGCGCCAGAACATGGCCAGACCGCGCACCCACTCGTCGCAGGCGAGGGCCAGCCAGATGCCTACCAGGCCATAGCCCTGCATGATACCAAGGAAATAGGCCAGGGGAACGGCAATGCCCCACATGGAGACGAGCGCCATGTAGAGCGGGAAACGGGCATCCCCGGTGGCGCGCAGGGCGTTGATCACCACCAGATTGAAGGTGCGACCGGGTTCGAGGATGAGGCTGATGAGGAAGAGCTGCGCCACCTGGGTGATGATGTCGGCGTCGTCGGTGAACAGGCTGATGATGGCGCGGCCGTTGAGGGCGGCGGCGATGGCGATGGCGGCGGTGACGATGAGGCCGAGTTTCAGGCTCTTCATCAGTTGGCGATAGGCTTGATCGAAGCGTCGGGCTCCCGCCAGGTGGCCGATGATGATCTCGTTGCCAAGGCCGATGGAGAGGCCGAACAGCAGGATGAACAGGCAGATCTGGAAGAAGTAGGACTGGGTCGCCAGCGCCTTGTCGCCGAGCAGGCCGACGAAGGCGGTCACCACCATGAACTGCAGCATCCAGGAGAGGTTCTCCCCCGCCGCCGGCAGACCGATGTGCAGTACCTTGTCCAGCATGGCGCGGCTTGGGCGGACGATCTCGGGCAGACGCAGCCGGATGCCGGTCTTGCGCGCCACCAGCCACACCAGCAGCACCACCCCGACGATGCGCCCCGCCACCGTGCTGATGGCGACCCCGGCGACCCCGAGCTGGGGCAGGCCGAACCAGCCGTAGAGCAGCAGCAGGTTGCCGACGAAGGTGATGAGGTTGACGATGAGGGTCACGTACATGGCCTGGCGGGTGTGGCCGTGGGCACGCAGGGTGGCGGCCAGACAGAGGGCCGCCGCCTCCGGCAGCAGGCAAAGCCCGATGATCTGCAGGTAGAGGCTGCCGTCGCTCATCAGGTGGGCAGGCAGGTTCATCAGCGCCAGCATGGTGCCGGCCCCCGCCATGACGCCGACCGCGGCCACCAATCCCACCAGCAGGTTGAAACCGATGGCGGTGTGGATGACGACGCGGGCTTTTTCCTTGTCTCCCGCCCCCAGATACTGGGTGATCACCACGCTGGTGCCGATGCTGACGAAGCTGAACAGGGTGATGGCGAGATCGAAGACCTGGTTGCCCACCGCGAGGGCCGCCACCCCCTGATAGGAGACGTGGCCCACCATGAAGGTGTTGAGGGCCCCGGTCAGAAAGTGAAGGGCCAGATCGATGAACAGTGGCCAGGTCAGGGCGAAGAGGGAGCCCGGGCCCGCGTGGGATTGAGTCTGCATGGGATATCCAGGTGCTGGCGATGGCCCTCGTCAGGGCCAACTGGAGGGGCATTTAACACCAAGCGGGGGCGGGGTGCAATCCTGGTCGCAGGAGGAGGGGGCCTGCGACCAGGGGATGTGTCTCAGACCGGCGTGGCGCCGGCCTCCTGCTCGCTGGGGCGGGTGAGGCGCGCCGAGTCGGGCAGGTCGTCATCGTGCGGCCAGCGGGTGAGCAGGGCATCCGTGGTGCTCTCCACCCCCTCGTCGTCCCGGAACACCGGCTCCCGGTAGCAGCGGGTCATGCGCAGGGCCTGGTACATGTCGGGGCAGAGGATGATGCCATCCTCGCCGACCCGGATCCCCGCCTGTTTGAACCACTGGCTCATCTGGCCGTGACGACCGGCCATCACCATGTGGATGCCGCGCCGCTTGAGCTCCTTGTGCAGCTCTCCCACCATGCTCATGACGCTGATGTCCTGATGGGTGAAGCAGGCCACCGCATCCACCACCAGGCACCTGGGATTGTGGGGATCCTGCACCAGGAGCGCCAGCACCCGCCGCTTGAAGTAGGGGGCGTTGAAGTAGGTGAGCGGGGAGTTGAAGCGGTAGACCAGGATGCCGGGAATCGCCTTGGCCTGCTCGTTGTCTCCCAGGGTGCGCACCACGCCCTCGTCGTCCATGCCGAGCAGCTGGTCGGTGGGGCGCATCACGTTGCGCAGGAACTGGAACAGCCCCAGCAGGACCGCGAGGGTGATGCCCGGAATGACCCCCATGGTGAGCACGCTGACAAAGGTCACCAGGGCGAGCCAGAAGGCGGCGCGGTCCGAGTCGCGCAGAGCCCAGAGGCCGCGAAAATCTGTCAGCGACAGGGAGGCCATCACCAGCACCACCCCGAGGGCGGCGGTGGGAATGTATTGCAGCGGCGCCGTCAGGTAGAAGGTGACCAGGGCGATGACGGCGGCGGCGATGATGGAGACCAGCTGGCTCTTGCCGCCGTTGGCGTCGTTGACCGCGGTGCGCGAATCCGCCCCGCTGATGGCAAACCCCTGGGAGGCGGCGGCGGCCAGGTTCGCCATGCCCAGCGCCCTAAACTCCTTGTCCGCATCAATCTCGTAGCCGTTCTTGGCGGCGAAGCTGCGGGCGGTGAGCATCATGGAGACGAAGCTCACCATGGCAAGGTTGAGGGCGGGCAGCACCAGCTCACGGATAAGCCCGGGGGGAAAGTCCGGCATCTGGAAGGCGGGCAGCCCCGAGCCGATGGTCCCCAGGGTGGCGATGTCGACACGGCCGAGATTGAACAGCCACACCAGTGCTGCCGTCACCACCATGGCCACCATGGAGGAGGGCCAGGCCGGTCTGTAGCGCTTGGCCAGCAGCAGGGTGAGCAGAGCGGTCAGGCTCATGGCCAGGGTGGGCAGATGGGTCTGGGTAATGTAGCTGGTGCCGTTCAGGATCCGCTCTATCAGGTAGCGCTCGCTGAAGGTGAAGCCGAAGATCTTGGAGAGCTGGCCCACCATGATGGTGATGGCCACCCCGTTGAGCAGCCCCATCAGGATGGGGCGGGAGAGAAAGTCTGCCAGCACCCCCAGTTTGAAGCGGCTGGCGATGAGGCACCAGAAGCCGGTCATGGCGGTCATGGTCATCACCAGTTGCCAGTGACGGGTGGGATCCCCGGCGGCGAGCGGCGTTACCACGGCGGCGATCACCGCGCAGGTGGCGGCATCCGGACCGACGATGAGCTGACGGGAGGTGCCAAAGAGGGCGTACACCACCATGGGCAGGATGCAGGAGTAGAGGCCGACGATGGCGCTTACCCCGGCGAGCTCCGAATAGGCGATGGCCACGGGCAGGGCCACGGCCGCGACCGAGAGGCCAGCGCGAAGATCCGGCATCAGCCAGGCCCGCTGGTATTGCAGCAAGGCGGCGAGCCCCGGCAGCCAGCGCTCGAGAGAGAAGAAGTCGCGCATTATTTAACCCATTGAGTTACAAACATCTTTTTCTTAGTGTGCCCAAGGTTGTCAGCCCTTTGCAATCCGCTCATGGCCAGTTCACCACAAGGTCAGGCCAGATGCGTTGCCACCCCTTGGCCCTGACCCGTTCGCTAAAGATACGGCTCTCCTGGCGACAGCGCGGATTGGGGCTCACCACCAGGGACCAGTTGGGGGCAAAGCCGTAGGGGGCCAGCCACTCGAACGCATCGTCTGCCAACAGGCGGACCCCGATGCAGGTGGGTATCTCCACCCAGTGGCTGAGGGCCGAGAGCGAGCTGGCAAAAGGAGGCACCTGCTGGCGCAGATGCATGCGGGCCTGGTTGCGCACCTCCCACAACTGGCCCGGCATCCTGGCGGCGAGCCAGGCTTCGTGATCGGCCTCCTTCAATCCAGTCGGATCAGCGCTGTCCAGATAGATAAGATCGATGTCGTTGAGCGGGGTGGGTTCGGCCTTGTCATGGAGGTGATCCCAGATGAGGTTGCGCACAAACCCCGCCCCCAGGGCCCAGTCGGGCAGGGCCAGCTCCCGCGCAGCCCGGAGGCAATCCATGCGCGGGTGATCAGCCCGCAGCAGGGCCTCGGTGCAGGCCCGCAAGTGCGCCTCCCGCAGCGCCCCGGCTTCAACCGGCATTGCGGCGCAACCAGACGTCGATGTAGCTGCAGCTCGGCACTATGGTGAGCCCCTCAGAGAGGGTCCAGTCGTAGAAGCGGCGGGCCAGCTTGTCGGCAATCCCCTGTCCGCGCAGCTCGGGGGGAACCTGGGTGCTGTAGGCGTCCACCGTGGTGGCGTCCAGCCGGCGATAGGCAAGGCGGGAGATCTTGCCGTCCACGGTGCAGACAAATTGCTGCTGATCGGCCTGGTGAAGGATGTCGCTCATCGGGGGTCCTCTCTGGGTGAATGGGAAGATCAGAACATGGCGGACAGGGTTTGCCAACGCCATTCTTTGCGCCCATGTCGGGCTCGCTTACACTGGCCGGCCTGCGAATGGTCGCAAGGCAAGGTATAGAACATTGAGAGAGGATGGATCCGTCATGGCCTTCGCCACCCTGGACGAGCTGATAGGCAACACCCCGCTGCTGGCGCTGCGCCGCATCAATCCGTACCCCGGCGTCACCCTGCTGGTGAAGCTGGAGGGCAACAACCCCGCCGGCTCCGTCAAGGACAGGGCGGCGCTGAACCTCATCAGGCAGGCAGAGGCGAGTGGTCACTTAGCGCCAGGAGCCCGGCTCATCGAGGCCACCTCCGGCAATACCGGCATCGCGCTGGCCATGGTGGCGGCGTCCCGGGGTTACCGGATGCGACTCATCATGCCGAGCAACATGAGTCAGGAGCGGCGCGACGCCATGCAGGCCTACGGCGCCGAGCTGGTGCTGGTGGAAGAGGGCATGGAAGCGGCGCGAGACCTCGCCCTGGCCATGCAGGCGCGGGGGGAGGGGCTGGTGCTCGATCAGTTCAACAACCCCGCCAACCCGGATGCCCACTACCGCTCCACCGGCCCCGAGATCTGGCGCCAGAGCGGCGGGGCGGTCACTCACTTCGTCTCGGCCATGGGCACCACTGGCACCATCATGGGGGTCTCCCGCTACCTCAAGGAGCAGAACCCGGCGGTGGCGGTGATCGGCCTGCAACCGGCCGAGGGGAGCCAGATCCCCGGCATTCGCCGCTGGCCCGAGGCCTACCGGCCCGCCATCTTCGAGCCTGCACGGGTCGATGGGGTGCTGGATGTGACACTGGAAGAGTCCCTCGTCATGATGCGCCGCCTGGCGCGGGAGGAGGGGATCTGCTGCGGTGTCAGCTCGGGTGGCGCGGTGGCCGGGGCCTTGCGGGTGGCGGCGGAGATCGGGCAGGGGGTGGTGGTGGCGATCATCTGCGATCGGGGGGATCGCTATCTCTCCACCGGGGTCTTTACCCCCGATGCCTGACGGGCAAGGGGCCCGCTACTCCCAGGCCCGCTCCAGCAGGGCCAGCAACTGTTCCCTGTCCGCATCCTTGCGGTTGTAGAGCAGGGCGCCGTCGTTGATGGCGAGATCCCGGATCCCGGGCAGCAGCGCCTTGTCGGTGAGGCCCGCCTCCCGCAGGGTGCGGGGCAGCTTGACCGTCTGCCACAGGGTATCGCGCAGTGCCTGCAATGCCTCGATGGTGGCCTGGGGTCTCCCCTCGGCCGGGGTCGCGGCAAAGCGCTCCGGCCCCACCAGGGGCAGCAGCAGGCGGGCGAGCTCGGGGTCGATGCCGGGCCGGTTGTAGTCGAGCACGGTGGGCAGGAAGAGGTTCATACAGAGGCCATGGGGCAGGTGGCAGCGCGCCCCCAGACTGTGGCCGAGGGCGTGCACCAGCCCCACCATGGAGTTGGAAAACGCCATGCCCGCCAAGGTGGAGCCCTCCGCCAGTTGCAGCCGCAGGCCCTTGTCCGTCGGGTGGGCCAGCACCCTGGGCAGGGCGGTGGCAATCTTCTCCACCGCCATCAGGGCCAGGGCGTCACTGACCGGGTTCTTGCCGTTGCCGATGAAGGCCTCGATGGCGTGGGTCATGGCATCCATGGCGGTGGCGGCGGTGATGGGCAGCGGCAGCCCCAGGGTGAAGCGGGGATCCAGCACCGCCAGCCGGGGCAGCAGGAAGGGGGAGGTGAAGGGCACCTTGCGCCCGCTCCCTTCATCCTTGATCACTGCCACCAGCGTCACTTCGGAGCCGGTCCCCGCCGTGGTGGGGACCACCGCCAGGGGGTTGAGGGGACGGGTCAGACAATCCGCTCCGGCATAGTCGAGCAGCCGCTCGCCCCCCAGGGTCGCCAGTATGTTCACCGCCTTGGCGGTGTCGATGACGGAGCCGCCGCCAAGGGCGAGCAGGCTGTCACAGCCCAGCTCCCGGTAGTGGCGGGCGATCCGCTCCACCACGGCGGTGGAGGAGTCTGCCGGGATCTCGTCCCAGATGGCGGCGACCGGCAAGGCCCCTTCGGCCATCACATCGGCCAGCAGGGTGGCGAGCCCGCTGCCGCTGACCCCCTTGTCGGTGAGCAGCAGCGGGCGGCCAGCCCCCAATCCCCTCAAGGCATCCGGCAACTGTTCCAGTGCCTGCTCCCCCGCCATCAGCTTGACCGGGCAGAAAAAATCGTAATAACGGCTCATCCCGTTCTCCTCGTGTTCAACCGGTCAGAAGACCCAGATAGATGTGGCAGGCCCGCGCGAGCTTGCGCTGCGGGTCCGGGTAGTGGCGAAGCAGGGGCCGTGCGATGAAGGCGGGCAGGATCAGGCTCTGCAACTGCTCAAGCGCCCGCACCAGGTGCATGGCCGCGTCGAGATCCCCCTCCACCAGCAGCCGGTTTTCGCAAAAGGCCTGGTTGATGCCGAGGCGAAAACTGAGGGCGCGAAAGGCGACGGCGGGGTGCTTGAAGCGCACCCGCAGGGGGTGGGGGCCGTCATGGGCACAGGTCGAGTGCGCCCTGCCAGCCTCCTCACCGCAGTGCCAGCGCCCCGCGAACTTGTAGAGACTCAGCCCCCGGGTCATGCCGTTTACCTCCAGCCTGATGGTGAGGCCGTCCGGCAGGGGGGCAAGCTCGCGGCGCACCGCCTCGTCGACCCGGGCGGCGCGGCACAGAGTGCGGCCGATGATCCAGAGCAGGCTGCCAATCCAGAGGCGCCGGCCGGTGGCAAGCAGGGCGTCAGGGCGCATGGGAACCTCCGCTGATGGCGGACCAGAAGAGGGTGAAGGCGCTCTCCTGCCAGTGGGGGTCTTCTCCCAGTTCAGGCTGATCGACAAAGAGGGAGGCGCAGGCCAGAAACTGGCCCTGGCACACCTCCAGCATCAGGGCCGGCGGGGCCGACATCAGCTCGCCACTGGCCTGGCCCCGGGCGAGCAGGCTCGGCAGAAAATGCAAGGTCTCCGCCAGGATCTGGCTGCGCAGGGGGCGGGCCAGCAGGGGGGAGTGGAAAAAGCCCAGCACGAACCTGAGCTCACGGGGGTGGGCCTGCATCCAGCCCATGGCCTGGTGCCAGTAGTGGCGGGCCTGCTCCTGGAGCGGCAGGGCGGCATCGGCCTCGGTGATGGCGGCGCCAAGGCGCAGCTTGATGTCCTGGTAGAGGCTTTTGATCAGCACCTCCTTGCTGGGAAAGTGATGAAACAGGGTGCCATTGGCCACCCCGGCCGCCTTGGCGATGCGGGCGGTGGCGGCGCCCTGCAGGCCATCCTCCGCGCACAGGGCCAGGGCGGCATCCAGGATCTGGCGGCGTTTGTCGGTCATGGTTTCTCGCATCTCGCCTCCTAGCGCAGGAACAGGGCCATCATCAGCCGCTGGTACCAGCGCCGATAGGGGGGGTGAATGAGGGAGCCTGTGCTGAAGCGCCCGCGGCGCAGCACGGTTTTCGCTTTGGAGAAGGTGAGAAACCCCTCGCGGCCGTGATAGTGGCCCATGCCGGAGGGACCGATGCCGCCGAAGGGGGCATCGTCCGCCGCCACCTGGAACAGACTCTCGTTGATGGCCATGCCCCCGGCGTGGGTCTCCCGGATGAGGCGGCGCTGCAGCGTCTCGTCCAGGCTCATCAGATAGAGCGCCAGGGGGCGCGGCCGGGCCGCTACATAGGCCAGGGCCTCCTCGATGTCGTCATAGGGCACCAGGGGCAGCAGGGGGCCGAAGATCTCCTGCTGCATCACCTGGCAGTGGCCGGGCACCTCGGTCAGCAGGTGGGGCACCAGCTTGCGGGTGGCGTCATCCCGGGCGGGCGTGACGCAGGGGTGGAGCTGGGCGCCGGCCTGCCTCGCCTCCTCCAGCCAGGCGGTGAGCCGCTCGTACTGGGGGGCGTTGATGATGGCGCCATAATCCGGGCTCTCGAGCCCCTGGGGGTAGAGGCGGCGAAAATGGGCCTGATAGGCCTCGATGAAGGCCTGCTCCTGCCCCCTCGGCAGCAGCACGTAGTCGGGGGCCACGCAGATCTGGCCGGCGTTGAGGCTCTTGCCGAAGATCATCCGCTCCACCGCCAGTGCCAGGGGCATGTCGGGGGCGATGAGACAGGGGCTCTTGCCGCCGAGCTCCAGAGTGAGGGGGGTGAGCTGGGGGGCGGCCGCGGCCATCACCAGCCGACCCACCGCCGTGGAGCCGGTGAAGATGAGATGGTCGAAGGGGAGGGCGCTGAAGGCGGCCGCGATCTCCGCATCCCCCTCGATGACCACCGCCTCGTCACCGCCGAGGGCCTCATCAAGCAGGGAGCGCAGCACGGCGTTGGTGTGAGGGGTGAACTCGGAGAGCTTGATCATGGCGCGGTTGCCGGCGGCGAGGGCGCCGATGAGGGGCCCGAGGCTCAGCATCACCGGGAAATTCCAGGGCACCATGATGCCGACGACGCCGAGGGGCTGATAGTGCACCTCGACCCTGGCGGGGGCCAGCAGCAGGCCGGAATGACGGCGCTCCGGTTTCATCCACCCCTTGAGCCGTTTCAGGGTGTAGTTGATCTGCATGACGCAGGGGAGCACATCGGCGATCAGGCTGTCGTAATCGCTGCGCTGGCCGTAGTCCCGGGCCAGGGCCTGACACAGTGCCTGCTTGTGGCGCAGCAGCCCCTGCTTGAGGGCATCAAGTCTGGCGAGGCGGGACGCCAGATCCGGCATGGGGGTGGCCTGGCTGGCCTGCCTGAGCCGATGCAGTTGCTCGGGGAGGGAGAACTTGTCCGGTGAGGCGGGGGTGACGGTGGTGTCCATGGCATGCTCCGCACGAAAAGTGACCGACTGATTAGTCGGTCCAAATCTAGCGATTCGTTGCCGACTTGTAAACCGGGCGAGGGCAGAGGGTGGCTGCCAGTGGGCAGCGTTGTCCGGAACTGTGTCCGGGCTCCCATTTTTGAGGCATCCGGATTGGTCTTCTATCTAATAAGGGGTAATTGTGGGTCACCAACTCGGAGGGAGAACCGCACATGACCAGGGAATTGCATAGCCTGCTGGCCCGGCTGGATGACGTGATCGCGCGCATGCCGGACAGTTTCAATACCTATGAGTTTGCCCAGAAGCTGGCGCTGCAACATCAGCAGGAGTATTTCGCCGCGGGCCACTCCCTGGCGGGCCAGGAGAAGAACCTGCTGCGCCTGCTCCACGAGAAGATTGCCCTGGCGCTGGCGAGCCATGAGGGCGTCATCGAGGGGGCCCTGCTGCCCTGCATGACCCCCTGGGGAGAGCGCGCCACCTCGCCCCGCTGGCACCGCAAGCACTGACCCGGCAACAACATGAAAAGGCCCCTCGGGGCCTTTTCATGTTTGGGGTCGCACCTACTGGACCAGCCTGCGGGCCTGCCAGTAGCGGCTGTTCCAGTAGACGTTGTCGAGGCGCGAGCGGATCACGCCCTTGCTGGTGGAGGCGTGGATGAACTCACCTGCCCCGGTGTAGACCCCGACGTGGTACTGCTGCCAGCCGGTCTTGAAGAAGACCAGATCCCCGTGCTGGAGACGGTATCTGTCCACCGGGCGGCCGAGGCTCGCCTGGGATTCCGTGGTGCGGGGCAGGGTGAAGCCCAGCACCTGGCTGTAGGCGAGCTGGGTGAAGGCGGAGCAGTCGAGACCGGCGCGGCTGGTACCGCCCATGCGATAGGGCACGCCGCGCCACTGCTGATAAAAGTTGTCGAATGCGCCGCTCTGGCGCACGGGAGGGGGAGGCTCCGGCGTGCTGGAGCAGGCGGCGAGAAGCAGGGCCAGCAGGGGCAGCAGCAAGGTGCGAAACATCTCAACTCCTTGATAGGGCACGGGGTTCATCATAGACGATGATCCTGCCTGGAACCTGAATGACAACGGCATTGAGGAGTGGCCGCCTGTGGGGGCAGCCACCGGATCACCCCGCCGGTTTGGGGGTAATGAGCGGCGTCAGCAGCTCGGCAATCTTGTAGAAGGTCTGCACCCGGGTGGTGCTGGGGCGCCACACCAGGCCTATCTCCCGATAGGGTTTCTCACCGGGCAGGGGAATGGCCACCAGGTCCGTGTTGTCGAGGATACCCGCATCTATGGCCATCTGGGGCAGGAAGGTGGTGCCAAGACCGGCCCCCACCATCTGCACCAGGGTGTGCAGACTGGTGGCGGCGAACGGGTTGATCTTGCTCTTGTCCCGCAGCCGGCAGGCGCTCACCGCGTGCTCCGTCAGGCAGTGCTCCCGCTCCAGCAGGAAGATGCTCTGGTTGGGCAGCTCCTTGTAGTCGAACGGCATGTGCAGGCCCGCCGCCATGTGGGAGGGCATCACCATGTGGAAGGGATCCTGGCCGACGGTCTTGCTGTGGAAGCCGCCGATCTCCACCGGCAGCGCCAGGATCAGCAGATCGAGCTGCCCCTGCTCCAGCTGCTTGAGCAGATTGGTGGTGGTGTCTTCCCGCAGCAGCAGCTCCAGATCCGGATAGGCCTTGCCGCACACCTGCAGCAGCTTGCTCAGCAGGAAGGGGGCGATGGTGGGGATGCAGCCCAGGCGCACCGTGCCGTGCATGACGCCCCCCTGCTGCTGTCCCAGCTCCATCAGGTCCCGGGCGTCGGAGAGCAGGTTGCGCGCCCGCGCCACGATTTCCATGCCGACCGGCGTCATGATGAAGCTCTTGTGATCCCGCTCCACCAGTTGCAGGTTCATCATGTCCTCCAGGGTCTGGATCCCGGTACTCAGGGTCGACTGGCTGACATGGCAGGCCTTGGCGGCGCGGTTGAAATTCTTGTGCTCGTCCAGAGCGACCAGATACTGGAGCTGCTTCAGGCTGGGCCAACGTTGCATAGGAGAAACCCGATCGATGCTATCTATTTGATTTGATTAATCTACCATCGAGAAGCCCCGTTGTCGCCGACAAATCGGTGCCCCCTGGCAGGCGCACTGCCTCACGCACATGGGGTGGCCTGCTCCGATGGGCAGGCCACCCCTCATCGGTCAGGAGCTTATCCCCTTGTACCGCGTCATTGAAGGGGGGCCGCCATGGGATGTGACGGGGATCGGCCTTCGGGCGGGGCGCCCTGCGCGCAGGAGCGGCCATAAAAAAACGCGCCGGTGGGCGCGTTTTTGCAGAAGGGGGGCGGACTATTCGTCGAAGATACCGAAGTGATCCTTGGCGAAGTTGACCCGCTGCTCCACGTTCATCTTGACCTGACCCAGCTTCTCGATGGTCTTGAGGTTGGGCACCAGGCCACGACCGTTGGCGATCTGGATGGCAAGGCCCGGACGGGCGTTGAGCTCCAGCAGCATGGGGCCGCGGAACTTGTCCAGCACCATGTCAGTCCCGATGTAGCCAAGACCGGACATCTCGTAGCAGGAGGCCGCCAGGTTGAGCAGGGTGTCCCAGTGAGGCACCTTCAGATCGTAGAGATCCAGGCCGGTGTCCGGGTGGTGGCGCAGCGGGTTGCCAAACTGCACCGCCCGCAGGGCGCGGCCGGTGCGCAGGCACAGGCCCACCCCCACGGCGCCCTGGTGCAGGTTCGCCTTGCCATCGGAAGCCGAGGTGGAGAGGCGCATCATGGCCATCACCGGGAACCCCTTGAAGATGATCACCCGGGCATCGGGGACCCCTTCGAAGGAGTAGCCGTCGAACACGTCGTCGAAGTTGATGAGCCCTTCCACCAGCGCCACGTCGGGCTTGCCGCCGAGGGAATAGAGCCCCGCCAGGATGTTGGAGACATGGCGCTCCAGATCCTGGCCGTTGGCGGCGCTGCCGTTGGGCTTGTAGAAGAGGCCGTCCTCCTGGCGCAGGATCACCAGGATCCCCTTGCCGCCGGAGCCGCGGGCCGGCTTGATGCAGAAGCCCGGCCAGTCTTTCACCAGCTCGGTGATGCGAGTCACGTCGTGCTGCTCGCGGATGGTGCCGATGAGTTCAGGCACCGTCACCCCCGCATCCAGCGCGATGCGCTTGGTCTTGAGCTTGTCATCCACCAGCGGATAGAGGCGGCGCGGGTTGTAGCGGCTGATGTAGGAGTGGTTGCGCTTGTTCATGCCGAGGATGCCTGCCTGGGACAGGCTCCACGGACTGGTGTATTTCTGCCAGAACCACATCTGTTACTTGTCCTTACCCGGGGTGGCACCAGACTTCATCTCGTCCACCAGCGGCTTGAAGCGCTTGAGCTCGCTCAACTTGTAGCCGGTGTAGTTACCCATCAACAGCACGGTCGCCATCAGCACCAGCTGCAGGCCGAGGAAGTTGAAGGTGAGGTGACGAATGAGCTCGTTGTCCATGGCCAGGTAGGCGATGACCGCCACCAGCAGGGAGCCGCCGCCCTGGCGGAACACCTCTTTGGGACCCTCTTCTTCCCACAGGATGGACATGCGCTCGATGGTCCAGGAGAGGATGATCATCGGGAAGAAGGTGATCTTCATGCCGTCGGTCAGCCCCAGCTTGAAGGCGAACGCAGAGAAGATGCCGATCATCGAGATCACCATGATGATGATCGCCGATATTCGGGCGACCAGCAGCAGGTTCAGCCTCGAGAGGTAGGAGCGGATCACCAGGCCGGTGCCGACGATCAGCAGGAAGCCGATGAGGCCGGTGACCAGCGAGGTCTGGATGAAGGCGACCGCGATCAGCACCGGCATGAAGGTGCCGGAGGTCTTGATCCCCACGATGACCCGCAGGAACACCACCATGAGCACGCCGATGGGGATGAGCAGCAGACCCTTGAACAGGGCTTGCTCTTCCAGGGGCAGGCTGTGGATGGAGAAGTTCATCATCTCGGATTTTTCGAACTTCTGGGCCAGGGCCACGTTGACCGGTTGCTCCTGTTCGATCATCGAGAAGGTGACGCGGGAGTTGTGACCGCCGGTGACGTCCAGGAGGGCGCCGGAGTTGTACTCCCACAGCAGCAGGTTGGCCGGTTGACCCTGTTCACCGCTTTGCGGGTTGAACAGCTTGTAGTCGGTCGGGCTGTTGAAGACCTGCAGGTAATCCACCAGCTCCTGACGGCGGCGGCCATCTTCCAGACTGAGGGCGTGAACCACCCGGGCCGGGACGTCCGCGTTGTTGAGCAGCTCGGCAATCAGATTGGCGCGGCTCTTGTGGGACTTGAGCAGCTCGGCGTTCTGTTCCTGCTTCTCGATCTCCTTGATGATCTCGCGGGTCAGGGTGTAGCCGTCGGCGGAGCGCTCCTGGGCGCGCTCCAGGATTTGCTTCATGGCCGTGGCGTAGGGCTCGCTCTCGATCTGCTTCTCGATGGCGGGCGGCTGCGGGTTGGCGGCGGGCTTGGCATGGGCATCGGCCATCATGTCGACCCGGTAGTAGAGCTCCTGACGGCCGGAGGCGGTGCGGATGGACCACTCGGCGCGGGCATCCCCGTCTTTTTCCACGAACGACAGGCCATAGCCCGGGCTCGCGGCGTTCTCGTTCATCAGGGTGAAGCCGGGCTGGGTGCCCGGAATGGCCAGGGAGGCGATCACCGGCTCGCCGGTGGCCTCGAATTCGAGCTTGGCTTCGATGGACCAGATCTGGCGCTTTTCACCCGGCGTGAGCGGGACGTCCAGCGCGATGTGATGATAGAAGGTCATCCCCAGGCCGACGATGTAGAGCAGGGCGACCAGCAGATAGAACGGCTTACGGGAAACCATGGATTATTTCACATCCTTGAGCTTGGGTTTGGGTTGGATATATTCGCGGGCCACGTCGACCACGGCGATGTCTTTGAGGAATTCACGGCCCAGCAGCACGGGGAAGGTCATGTCGCTGCGGTCCTTCAGGGTAAATTCGGCCTTCTCGGTCATGTCGCCGATGCGCACGGCGAGGCGAACCACGGGGCGACGGTCGAGATCGTCGGCGGAAGCCTGACGGACCCGCACGTGACGCACCAGGGGCGCTTCAATCTGGATCTTGTCGTCCATCTCCTGGTGGCTCAGGAAGAAGCGCACCCAGTTCTTGCCGTTGCGCTCGAAGATGGTGATCTCCTGGGCGCTGATGGAGGAGGTGGTGGCGCCGGTGTCGACCCGGGCCTGGAAGGCGTCGTTGGCGGCGTCAACCCAGATCCACTCCGCTTCACCCACCAGCAGCTTGCCATCGACGGTGTGGCCCTGGCTCGGCGCCGGGCACTTCTCGGTGGGAATGGGCATGGCCTTGGGCGGCTCGGGAGGCAGGGTAGCCAGCTTGCTGTCGACTTTCTTCACGGACTCTTTCATGTTGGTGACATCGGTGTTGAGCTGAACCAGCAGGTGCTGTTGCTGCACATACTGCTTCTGTTGCTGTTCCATGGATGTTTGCAGACGTTGCTCGCTCAACGAGATCTCGTTGCGCAGCTCGGCCAGCGTCAGGGTCGGGGCCGGGGGGGCTTTTTCCATACTGACACACCCGCCGAGACTGAGCAGGGAGAGCAGG
This sequence comes from Aeromonas sp., assembly GCF_050252055.1. Taxonomy (NCBI): domain Bacteria; kingdom Pseudomonadati; phylum Pseudomonadota; class Gammaproteobacteria; order Aeromonadales; family Aeromonadaceae; genus Aeromonas; species Aeromonas sp. The sequence continues at coordinate 56,554 of NZ_JBFWLQ010000005.1, forward strand.
GTCATTCCTTTTAATTTGCTTTTCATGTCATTCATTTAACTGTGCTTCCTGGAATTGGGTCAGTGTAACTTCCACAGCCGCCATCGGCTAGTCTTTGGCCTTTCTGGCGATCAGTACGGCACGTTTGGGTGCCGGGTATCCTTCGACCGTGAGTGCAGGATTGTGTGGATCCAGATAGTCACTCAGGGACTCGTTAATCATCCAGTCGGTACGACGCTGTTCGTCGGTGCTGGTCATATTCTCGTCAACGATGCGCACATCGGTGAACCCGCAGCGCTCGACCCAGCGTGTGAGGGCCGCGCTCGAGGGGAGGAACCAGACGTTGCGCATCTTGCCGTAGCGATCGGAGGGCATCAGCACCTGGTTTTCGTCGCCGTCCACCACCAGGGTCTCGAGCACCAGCTCCCCATCGTCTTTGAGCTGGTTGCGCAACTGCTCGATGTGCTCGATGGGGGACTTGCGATGATAGAGCACTCCCATGGAGAAGACGGTGTCAAAGGCCCGCAGATCCGGCAGCTCCTGGATACCGAGCGGCAGCAGGTGGGCGCGCTGGTCGTTGCCTGCGAAGTGGCGAATGGCTTCGAACTGGCAGAGGAACAGCGGGCTCGGGTCGATGCCGACCGCCAGTTTCGCCCCTTCCCCCACCATGCGCCAGAGGTGGTAGCCGCTGCCGCAGCCCACGTCCAGCACGTAGCGGCCCTGGAGCGGGCTGATGTGGGGCAGCACCCGATCCCACTTCCAGTCGGAGCGCCACTCGGTGTCGATGTGGATGCCGTGCACATGGAAGGGGCCCTTGCGCCAGGGCATGAGCTGGCGCAGCAGGCTCTCGGTCTTCTTGCGCTCACCCTCTCCCAGGCTATCGGGGCCGCCGATGGCGACCCGCTCTTTGAGCTCGATCCGGCCGGGGGCCACGACGGGCAGCTTGGCGAGGGCGCGGTTCCAGCGCGGCAGATCCCCGTGCAGGTTGTCGTGCTGCCAGGCGTGCAGCTGGGCGGGCAGGGTGTGCAGCCAGTGGCTCAACCGGTTCTTGGCGATCAGTTGATAAAAATGGGCGAAATCGATCATGGCTTAGTTGGTGTCGCTGGCTTTGATGGCAATCATGGAGCCGAAGTTGAAGCACTGGAACCAGAGGTCCAGGTGGGTGAAGCCGGCGTCCCGCAGGCGTGCCTGATGGACCGCCAGGGTGTCGGTGCGCATCACGTTCTCAAGGGCGGTGCGCTTCTGGCTGATTTCCAGCTCGCTGTAGCCGTTGGCCCGCTTGAAGTCGAGGTGCAAGTCGATGAGCAGCTCGTTGACCTGCTCGTCATCGAAGCGGAACTTCTCGCTCAGGATGAGGATGCCGCCGGGGCGCAGGCCGTCAAAGATGCGCGCGATGAGGGCGGCCCGCTTCTCGGGGGCGACGAACTGCAGGGTGAAGTTGAGCACCACCACGGAGGCGTTCTCGATGGGGATGTCGCAGATGTCCGCCTCGATGAGCGCCACCGGTACCTCGGACTTGAAGCCCGAGAGGTGGGCGCGGGCCCGCTCGATCATGGGGTGGGAGAGATCCACCGCCGTGATCTGGCAGCCGGGCTGGGTGACGTGGCGGCGCATGGCCTGGGTCGCGGCGCCGAGGGAGCAGCCGAGATCGTAGAGGCGGCTCTGGGGCTGGGCGTAGCGGGCGGCCATCATGCCGATGGCGGAGATGATGTTGCTGTAACCGGGCACCGAGCGCTGGATCATGTCGGGGAAGACGTCGACGACCTGCTCGTCAAAGCAGAAGTCTCCCAGACGGGCGATGGGGGCGGCAAAAATCTGATCGTGCATGCTGACGCAACCTGACAGCCGGTGTGGTGGGCGGCTGTTTTATTCAATTGAATCTTGGGTGGACGGGCATCGAAATGGCGTCGTCACCGGTTGACGAACGGGGTGGCTTGCTCCGGGATCCTTCGGGCTGCCCCTGTTCGCAACGGGCCATGGTCCGGGCCCTCAGGGTGCCGGGCTGGGGTGGGCAACGCATTGCCATGCACCCAGGCCCGGGACCTTACTTGGGGCGCTAGTGTAGAGGAAAGGCGGGCGTTTGTCTTGACGCCAACCCCGGTGGGACCACAAAAAAAGCGGCTTTTTTTGGGGACGGAGAAGGGGCGGGGAGGGGGCCGCTCAAAAGGGCAGCACCCCCTGGCGGGCGCGATCGTTTTCTCCCGGCCAGGGGGCCATCTCCTGGCCGAGCAGGCGGCTGATCTGCCGTGCGAGTTCGGGGGCCCGGGCATTGTCGGCGGTGTGAACAAAGAGGTAGAGATCCTTGCCCTCCTGGAGCCATTGTTTCCAATGTGGCAACCATGGTGGCAAAAATGGGTGATTGTCCTCGATTTGAGGCAAACCAATCAGGCGCACCACCGGGGCACCCCCCGTGGCCAGCAGATGGACCGGCAACCTGGGTTTCTTGCCTTGGGCATCGATCATGGCGGCCGTGGTGGCGGGCACCGAGAAGAGCGGGCGGCTGTCGAGCATGATGCGATTGATGCCCCGCGCCATCAGCATCCGGTTGAGGGCCCGTTCCGCCTCCCCCTTGGCGAAGAAATCGGGGTGGCGCACCTCGAGGGCATAGGTAAAATCCTGGGGCAGCCGCGCGAAGAAGGCATCCAGACGGGCCAGCCCCTCTGGCCCGAAGCGGGCGGGCAGTTGCAGCTTGAGCAGCCCCAGCTTGTCATGCAGGGGGGCCAGCAGGCGGATGAAGGCCGTCACCTGTTTGTCCGCGCTCACCAGATCGCTCTGGTGGCTGATCTCCTTGGGAAACTTGAAGCTGAAGCGAAAGTGGTCGGGGACCGCATCGGCCCAGCGCTGCACCGTCTCCGGGGTCGGCGAGGCGTAGAAGGTGGTGTTGCCCTCCACGGAGTTGAACACCCGGGCATAGTCGGCGAGGTGCTCGGCGGGCCTGGCATTCATCCCCAGCAACTGGCCGGGCCAGGCCGGGTGTGACCACTGGGGCAGGCCCAAATAGAGGCTCATGATGGTTCCTGTCGGCAGGTTGGCGCACTTTTGCCCTCCTTTTTGCGCCAGAACAACAAAAAACAGGGTAAAGGGGGCTGCGGGCCATTTTACCCAAATGGAGGTTTTCCTCTATAATGCCAACCCTTTTGTTTGCCACATTGTCGTAATGCGCGCGACCGAGCCCCCGGGTGACGATGATCGCGGCCCGGCAGTGGCCAGACAACGACGCCAGCCGATACCCCGGCGCCCACTCGTCATCCCGGTCGGGAGCGGGGGCCTGCCTGGGGCGGCGGCAAGAATCCGGCTCGGGGAGCCGGATGACCCGAGACAGATTTCAAACCGGGCAAGAAGCAGGATCTGGCCAGCTGTGAGACAGACGGTGCTTGCCAGTCGTGCCCGGCGACCCAGGATGAACCGTCTCTCTACCATTTCGAAGGAAGAAGTCCATGCGCTCTATCTATTGCGGACAGGTCAATGAGGCCCATGCCGGGCAGACCATTACATTGTGCGGTTGGGTCCATCGTCGTCGTGATCTCGGCGGCCTCATCTTTATCGACATGCGCGACCGCGAGGGCATCGTGCAGGTGTTCTTCGATCCGGACAAGCCGGACGCCTTTGCCCTGGCCTCCGAGCTGCGCGGCGAGTTCTGCATCCAGGTGACCGGTGTGGTGCGTACCCGCCCCGACTCCCAGCGCAACAGCGACATGGCCACCGGTGCCATCGAGGTGTTCGCCCACGAGCTGACCATCATCAACCGTGCCGAGCCGCTGCCCCTTGACTTCAACCAGGTCAACAGCGAAGAGGTGAGCCTCAAGTACCGCTACCTGGATCTGCGTCGCCCCGAGATGGCCAAGTATCTGAAGACCCGTGCCAAGGCCAGTGCCTTCGTGCGCCGCTTCATGGACGAGCACGGCTTCCTCGACATCGAGACCCCGATGCTGACCAAGGCGACCCCGGAAGGGGCCCGTGACTACCTGGTGCCGAGCCGCGTGCACAAGGGCAAGTTCTACGCCCTGCCGCAGTCCCCCCAGCTGTTCAAGCAGTTGCTGATGATGTCCGGCTTCGACCGCTACTACCAGATCGTCAAGTGCTTCCGCGACGAAGACCTGCGTGCCGACCGCCAGCCGGAATTCACCCAGATCGACGTCGAGACCTCCTTCATGACCGCACCCCAGGTGCGTGAAATCATGGAAGAGATGATCCGCAAGCTCTGGCTGCACATCCTGAACGTGGACCTGGGTGACTTCCCCATCATGACCTTCGACGAAGCCATGCGCCGCTTCGGCTCCGACAAGCCGGACCTGCGCCTGCCCATGGAGCTGGTCGATGTGGCAGATCTCTTGACCGAGGTGGAGTTCGCCGTGTTCGCCGGCCCCGCCAAGGATCCGAAAGGCCGTGTGGCGGCCCTGAAGGTACCGGGCGGCGCGGAACTGTCTCGCAAGCAGATCGACGAGTACACCAAGTTCGTCGGCATCTACGGTGCCAAGGGCCTGGCCTGGATGAAGGTCAACGAAGCCGGGAGCGGCCTCGAAGGGGTGCAGTCCCCGGTGGCCAAGTTCCTCTCTGACGCCATCGTGCGCGAGATCCTGGCCCGCACCGGCGCGATGGATGGCGACATCATCTTCTTCGGCGCCGACTCCAAGAAAGTGGTGTGCGATGCCATGGGCGCCCTGCGCCTGAAGGTGGGCCGCGATCTGGGCCTGGTGGAGAACGTCTGGAAGCCCCTGTGGGTCATCGACTTCCCCATGTTCGAAGAAGATGGCGAAGGCGGCCTGGCGGCCATGCACCACCCCTTCACCGCGCCGAGCGGCCTGACCCCGGAGCAGCTGAAAGCCAACCCGGTGGGCGCTTACGCCAACGCCTACGACATGGTGATCAACGGTTACGAAGTGGGTGGCGGCTCTGTGCGTATCCACAACAGCGAGATGCAGTCCACCGTGTTCGACATCCTGGGGATCACCCCGGACGAGCAGCGCCTGAAGTTCGGCTTCCTGCTGGATGCCCTGAAATACGGCACCCCGCCCCACGCCGGCCTGGCCTTCGGTCTGGACCGCCTCAGCATGCTGCTGACCGGCACCGACAACATCCGGGATGTCATCGCCTTCCCGAAAACCACGGCGGCCGCCTGTCTGATGACAGACGCCCCGAGCTTTGCCAACCCGGCCCAACTGGGCGAGCTGGCGATTGCGACCACCGTCAAGGGTGACGAATAAGCCGTTATCGGCAACAAAGGCCGCAGCGATGCGGCCTTTCCCGTTTCCCTCTGGGCGCAACCAGTGTTACTGAAATTTCCAACTATAACGGAGAGTCCCTATGGCAGGTCACAGTAAATGGGCCAACATCAAACACCGCAAGGCGGCGCAAGACGCCAAGCGCGGCAAGATCTTCACCAAGCTGATCCGCGAAATCACCACCTCCGCGCGTCTGGGTGATGCCGATCCTGCCAACAACCCCCGCCTGCGTGCGGCGGTGGCGGCAGCCCTGACCAGCAACATGACCCGCGACACCATCAACCGCGCCATCGCCCGTGGGGCCGGCGGCGGTGACGGCGAGCAGCTCGAGACCATCGTGTACGAAGGGTACGGCCCGGCCGGTTCCGCCGTCATGGTGGAGTGCCTGACCGACAACCGCAACCGTACCGTGGCCGAAGTGCGTCACGCCTTCAGCAAGTGCGGCGGCAACCTGGGGACCGACGGCTCCGTGGCCTATCTGTTCACCAAGAAGGGGGTGCTGACCTTCGTGGGCGCCGATGAAGACGCTCTGATGGACGCCGCGCTGGAAGCCGGTGCCGACGACGTGGTGACCGAAGAAGATGGCACCATCGAGGTCTACACCACCCCGAACGACTTCGGCACCGTGCTGGACGGTCTGGAAGCCGCCGGCTTCAAGCCCGAGAGCGCCGAAGTGACCATGATCCCCTCCACCGAGGCGGAACTGGATGCCGAGACCGCGCCCAAGCTGATGCGCCTCATCGACATGCTGGAAGATCTGGACGACGTGCAGGAGGTGTACCACAACGGCTCCATCTCCGACGAGATCGCCGCGACCCTGTAATTGCCTCTCGGGAGCGCTGTGATCCCCCAGGGCAAGGGGAGGGCGACCACAACGGTCCTCTCCCCCGGCTCCGACGAGATCGCCGCGACCCTGTGATCCCCCAGGGCAAGGGGAGGGCGACCACAACGGTCCTCTTCCCCGGCTCCGACGAGATTGCCGCGACCCTGTAATTGCCTCTCGGGAACGCTGTGAGACCCAGGGCAGGGGGGAGGGCGACCACAACGGTCCTCTCCTCCGGCTCCGACGAGATTGCCGCGACCCTGTTCAGGTTCGCGAACACACAGGTGCGACACCTTGTTCACCTTCGCAAAAACGGCAGCCCGGGCTGCCGTTTTTTTATGTGCCAGACCGCGCACCTCCCCTTGTGGTTCGATTTCCTCTCTTAATGTTCGCTTAAGTTTGCCGTCCTAGGATGACCCCGTATCTGGACCTCCCTGGCTCTTGTCCTGTTTTTCAGGGCCGAGTGTCGGGATGGTCACCACGAAGCCTGCTGGCAGGTTGTTAGTTCCACTGGTTTGTCGGAGTCTCTCTATGCGTCTCACTCTGGGAGTGATGAAGGTCAATCTGTTGCTGGTGCTGCTGTTTGCACTGGTCTTCAACTGGCCCATTTTCCTGCACTTTTATCGCATTCTCAGCGCCCTTGAACACGTCAAGGCGGGGTTTGTCCTCTCCATTCCCCTGGTACTGGTGGCGGCCCTCAACGCGGTGTTCCTGCCCTTTACCTTCCGTTATCTGCTCAAGCCCTTTTTCGCCTTGCTCATCCTGACCGGCTCCCTGGTCAGCTACGCCATGCTCAAGTACGGGGTGATCTTCGACATGGGCATGATGCAGAACATCATCGAGACCAACAGCGGGGAGGCGGGCTCCTACCTCAATGGTTCCGTGGTGCTCTGGTTCCTGCTGACCGGCCTGTTGCCGGTGCTGGTCCTGCTGTGGGTGAAGATTGAGTATCTTCGTCCCTGGTACAAGGGGTTGGGTCTGCGCCTCGGTTCCATCGCCCTCTCCTTGCTGTTTCTGATGGGGGCTGCCGCCCTCTATTACCAGGATTACGCCTCGGTCGGGCGCAACAACAAGTCCCTCGGCAAGGAGATAGTGCCCGCCAACTATGTGCACGGGCTCTACAAGTACGCCAGGGATGTGGTCTTCGCCACTCCCATTCCCTACCAGCAGATCGGCACCGATGCCAGGGTGATCGGCCAGCATGAGAAGCCGACCCTGATGTTCCTGGTGGTGGGGGAGACGGCCCGCAGCCAGAACTACTCCCTCAACGGCTACAAGAAGGAGACCAACGGCTTCACCGAGAAGGAGGCCAATGTGGTCTCGTTCAGGAACGTGCGCTCCTGCGGCACCGCCACAGCGCTCTCCGTGCCCTGCATGTTCTCGAACATGACCCGGCGCGGCTATGACGAGGCCAGGGCCCAGTCCCAGGATGGCTTGCTGGACGTGCTGCAACATGCCGGGATCTCGGTGCTCTGGAAGGAGAACGACGGCGGCTGCAAGGGGGTGTGCAAAAACGTCCCCACCATCGAGATTGAGCCCAAGGCATTCCCCGCATACTGCTCCGGCAATGCCTGTCATGACGAGGTGCTGTTGCAGGGGCTGGATCAGCAGATCGCCGACATGCAGGGCAAGCAGGGCAGCAAGCTGGTGGCCTTCCACCTGATGGGCAGCCACGGTCCGACCTACTATCGCCGCTACCCGGCCGCCGATCGTGTCTTCCTGCCGGACTGCCCGCGCAGCGACATCGAGAACTGCAGCAACGAAGAGCTGGTGAACACCTATGACAACACCATCCGCTACACCGACAAGGTGCTGGCCCAGCTCATCGACAAGCTCAAGAGCCTGGAGAGCCAGTACAACGTGGGGCTGGTCTATCTGTCGGATCACGGCGAATCCCTCGGCGCCATGGGGCTCTATCTGCACGGCACCCCCTACAAGTTCGCACCGGACGATCAGACTCGGGTGCCGCTCCTGACCTGGTTCTCTCCCCAGTTGCAGGCGGACCGTCAGCTCAATCTGGATTGCCTGCAACAGGAGGCAGCCAGCAAGCGTTTCTCCCACGACAACCTGTTTCACTCCATGCTCGGTATCATGGACGTGCAGACCCAGGTCTATGACGGCAAGCTGGATCTGTTCAAGCCGTGCCGGGCAGGGTGAATGGGCCAGAACGGTTGAGCGGCACGACAACCTGTTACCCCGCACCATGCTCGGTATCATGGACGTGCAGACCCTGGTCTATGACGGCAAGCTGGATCTCTTCAAGCCGTGCCGGGCGGGGTGAACCGGCGAAAACAGACCATAAAAAAACGGCAGCCACTGGCTGCCGTTTTCGTATCCGAAGGGGTAGGCCTTACTTTTGCTCCATGATGATCTGCAGCAGATCCCCTTCCAGCAGGGAGCGCTTGACCAGGGCGAAGCCGCCGATGGTGGGCTGGTTCTGGAAGCGCGCCTTCACGATGGGCAGGCCGCGATGGAAACTTGGCAGAGACTGGTGCTCGACGCAGCGGCGGATGGCCGGGATCAGGATCTCTTCGGCGGCGGTGATTTCACCGGCGATGAGCACCTTCTGGGGGTTGAACAGGTTGACCGTGATGGCGATGGCGCGCCCCAGGTGCTCCCCCACGTTCTCGATCACGCTGCGGGCCAGCTCGTCACCGGCCACCGCCGCCTTGCACACCTCCTGGATGGTGATGTGCTTCTCCTGCAGCGAACTCAGGTGACCGCGGCTGATGAGCTCCTTCACCTTGTCGACGATGGCCTCGTTGGAGGCGATGGTCTCGAGGCAGCCGAAGTTGCCGCAGTGGCAGCGCTTGCCAAGAGGTTCGACCTGGATGTGGCCTATTTCGCCGACGTTGCGGTTCTGGCCGAGAAACACCTTGCCCTTGGTGATGATGCCCGAGCCCGTCCCCTGGTGGACACTCACCAGGATGGAGTCCATGCAGTCGCGGGACTCGCCGAAGAAGTGTTCGGCCAGCGCCAGCGAACGGGTGTCGTTGCCCACGTAGCAGGGGAGGTTGAAGTGGTGCTCCAGGAGCTTGGCGAGCCCCAGGTTGCGGATCTGGTAGGTGGGGGTGTAGATGACCATGCCGGATTCCGGGTTGACCAGACCCGGCATGGTCAGCGCGATGCTGATGAGGTTGCGGCTGCGATCCTGATTGGTGTCGATGAAGGCGCCAATCTCCCGCAGCAGCATGTCCACCACGGGTTGCTGCTCGATCTCGGTCACCTGGGTGATGTGCTGATCGAGCTCCTTGCCGTCGAGGTCATACAGGGAGAGCTGCAGGTAGCCGCGACCCAGCTTGGCGGACACAAACTGGAAGCGATGCTTGATGGTGGTCAGGGAGATGGCGCGGCGCCCGCCGGTGGAGGCTTGCGGCGAGGTCTCCCTGATGAGACCGTGCTCGATCAGTTGCCGGGTTATCTTGGTCACGCTGGCCGGGGCCAGCTGACTCAACTCGGCAATTTTGACCCGCGAGATGGGCCCCTGCAGGTCAATGAGGCGATAGACGACCGCACTGTTTACCTGCTTGATAAGATCTACGTTTGCTATTTGTCCGCCAGTCATAGTGTCACTGTGTTGTGTAGTGTCCGTTAACCACGGTCCCGCAGACCGCGAAGGCCTGATCAAAGACGGTGAGGTTGGCAATTTTTCCGACCTGGATACTACCGAGACGCGAGTCCCATCCAATGGCGCGAGCGGGGTAAAGGGTGGCCATTCTCAGTGCTTCGTCGAGCGGCAATCCGACCTGTTTGACCAGATTTTCCACCCCTTCGATCATGGTGAGGGCGGAGCCGCCGAGTGTACCATTCTCATCGACGCACTGACCATCGCGGAAATAGACGGTTGCGCCGCAAAAATCAAATTTCTCAAAGCCTTCCGGTGCACCTGCCGCCGCGGTGGCATCGGTGACCAGCACCAGCCGCTCCCCCAGCATCCTGTGCGCCAGGCGCACGTTGGCCCAGTGTACGTGGTGGCCGTCGACGATGATGCCCGCATAGACATCCTTGCGATCGTAGATGGCACCGACCACGCCGGGCTCGCGACCGTTCAGGGTCGGAGTCATGGCGTTGTAGAGGTGGGTGGCAAAGCGCATGCCGTTGTCAAAGCCCGCCATGGCCTGGTCGTAGTTGGCGGCGGTGTGGCCGGCGGAGACCAGGATGCCGGCTTCCACCAGACGGCGGATGTGTTCGGGCTTGTTGCGCTCGGGTGCCAGGGTGATCTTGGCGATGGCGTCCGCGTTGTCGCAGAAGAAGTCGATCATCTCGTCGGCGGGTTGACGGATCTGTTCGGCTGGGTGGATCCCTTTGCGCTTGAGGTTGGTATAGGGCCCTTCCAGATGGACGCCAAGCACCTCGTTGGGGTGGGCGGCCATGTAGTCGCGGGTGACGGCGACGGCCTGCTTCATGTCCGCATCCGGGCTGGTGATCAGGGTCGGCAGGAAGCTGGTGGTCCCGGATTTCAGGTTGGCCGCCTGCATGGTGGCCAGGGTGTCCGTGGTGATGTGACCGTTGAACATGACGCCACCGCAGCCGTTGAGCTGCACGTCGATGAAGCCGGCGCTGAGGTTGGCGCCCTGGAGGTCAATCTGCTCGATGCCGGCGGGCAGTTCTGCCTGGCGTGAGATGGCGACAATCTTGTCGCCATCGATGACCACGCCATAACCGGTCAGCACGCAGCTGCCGGTGTAGAGAGTGCAATTAGTCAGAGCGTACATGGGGGCTCCTCAGAGGTGCTTGATATTGTCGGCTTCCAGTTGCTGGAAGTAGCGCACCGTCTTGACCTTCAACTCCATGGTGGAAGGTTCGTCGCACACCACAATCCCTTTCGGATGCAGCTGCAGGGTGGAGATGGTCCACATGTGGTTGACGCTGCCCTCCACGGTGGCCTGCAGGGCCTGGGCCTTGGCGTGACCGACCACCAGGATCAGGATCTCTTCGGCGTCCATCAGGGTGCCGACACCTACGGTCAGGGCCAGCTTGGGCACCTGCTCCATGTCGCCGCCAAAGAAGCGGGAGTTGGCGATGCGGGTGTCTTCGGTCAGGGTCTTGACCCGGGTACGGGAAGCCAGGGAAGAGGCCGGTTCGTTGAAGGCGATGTGACCGTCGTTGCCGACGCCGCCCATGAACAGGTGGATCTTGCCGTAGGACTTGATCTTGTCTTCGTAGCGCTGGCACTCGGCCACCAGATCCTCGGCGTTGCCATTGAGGATGTTGATGTTTTCCGGGCGAATGTCCACGTGATTGAAGAAGTTGTTGTGCATGAAGCTGTGGTAGCTCTCCGGGTGTTCCTTGGGCAGCCCCACGTACTCGTCCATGTTGAAGGTGACCACGTTCTGGAAGCTCACCTCGCCGGCTTTATGCAGCTCAATCAGGCGCTTGTAGGTGTTGAGCGGGGTGCCGCCAGTGGGCAGACCCAGCACGAAGGGGCGCTCGGCAGTGGGTTTGAACGCATTGATGCGGTCAACGATGTAACGGGCAGACCAGAGACCCACCTGGCTGGCAGACTTCAACGGGATCAGGCGCATTCTATATACCTCAGTACGGTTGCCGCACAGGGAGTGACGGCAAGGGACCAGACACGGATTCAAGTTGTTTTATAGCGTAAATAAAGATTGCGAACTAAGCCACATCTATCGGCTACCTTTATCTCTGTTGAGTGATAATGATCACGAAAGCTGGTTTATTAATTTGCGCAGCGAAATAAAACACATAGACTGCCAATCAAGCCTTGATGGCTTATGCGTCGAACGTGATAAGCACTTAATTTCTAGAAAAACACCAACTAAGGAGAGGAACCGTGAACATTCTCGGTTATTTGCAAAAGATCGGCCGTGCCCTGATGGTGCCGGTAGCGGTATTGCCTGCCGCCGCGATCCTGATGGGGATTGGCTACTGGATTGACCCGAACGGTTGGGGTGGCGGAAGCCCTCTGGCTGCGTTTCTGATCAAGGCGGGCGCCGCCATCATCGACAGTATGCCCATTCTGTTCGCCGTCGGCGTCGCTTACGGCATGTCCAAGGATAAAGACGGTTCCGCCGCGCTGGCCGGTCTGGTCGGCTTCCTGGTGGTCACCACTCTTCTGAGCCCGGGCGCCGTGGCCCAGATCAAGGGTATCCCGGCCGACCAGGTGCCGGCAGCCTTTGCCAAGATCAGCAACCAGTTCGTCGGCATCCTGTGTGGTGTGATCGCCGCCGAGCTGTACAACCGCTTCAGCAGCGTGGAGCTGCACAAGGCGCTGGCTTTCTTCTCCGGTCGTCGTCTGGTGCCGATCGTGACCTCCGTGGTGATGATCGTCGTATCCTTCATCCTGATGGCCGTCTGGCCGGTCATCTACGGTGGCCTGGTGAGCTTCGGTGAATCCATCGTCAGCATGGGTTCCACCGGTGCCGGCATCTATGCCTTCTTCAACCGTCTGCTGATCCCGGTTGGTCTGCACCACGCCCTGAACTCCGTGTTCTGGTTCGACGTGGCCGGCATCAACGACATCCCGAACTTCCTGGGTGGCCAATCCTCCATCGACGCCGGCAAGGCTGTCGTGGGCGTGACCGGCATGTATCAGGCCGGCTTCTTCCCCATCATGATGTTCGGTCTGCCGGGTGCCGCACTGGCCATCTACCACAGCGCGAAGAAAGAGAACAAAGAGAAGGTTGCGTCCATCATGATCGCTGCCGCCTTTGCCGCCTTCTTCACCGGGGTGACCGAGCCGCTCGAGTTCTCCTTCATGTTCGTGGCGCCGGTACTGTACGTCATCCATGCCCTGCTGACCGGTATCTCCGTGTTCATCGCAGCCTCCATGCACTGGATCGCCGGTTTCGGCTTCAGCGCCGGTCTGGTGGATATGGTGCTCTCCAGCCGCAACCCGCTGGCGACCCAGTGGTACATGCTGCTGGTACAGGGTCTGGTCTTCTTCGGCCTCTACTACGTGGTCTTCCGCGCCGTGATCGCCAAGTTCAACCTGAAAACCCCGGGTCGTGAAGATGACGAAGCCGTGCCGGTACAGGCTCAAACCACCGACCGCACCGAGCTGGCCAAGCAGTATCTGGAAGTGCTGGGTGGTCAGGACAACCTGGTGACCATCGACGCCTGCATCACCCGTCTGCGTCTGACCCTGAAAGACCGCAGCATCGTTGACGAGCGCAAGCTCAAAGCTCTGGGCGCGGCCGGTGTGGTCAAGCTCGGTGAGCAGAACCTGCAGGTGATTCTGGGCCCATTGGCCGAGATCATCGCCGGTGAGATGAAAGCCCTGCGTTAATCGAGCGACTCGCTCACCTCAAGTCTAAGTCCATTGTTGACATAACTAAGGGCCCCGCCTCGGGGCCCCATATAAAAAAAGCCAAGAAAATCCAACCTTTACTTCAAATGAGAGCAGCAGTTATGAACTTGAAACATTCTCTGTTAGCCATTGCCATGTCTACCGTTTTCGCCGGTCCCGCACTTGCAGCCGATGCTGCCAGGCAAGCGGTGGTCGACGCCCTCGCCAGCAACCTCGTCGTCAAGTACGAAGTCGTCACCAATGACGGTGCCGGCGCCGGTCTCGACTGCCAGGCGCTGGGCTCCGAGTGGGCAAGCTGCGGCGTTGCCAAGCTGCACCTGACCAATACCGGTGCCGACGTCACCTCCAAGGACTGGAGCATCTATGTCTCCTCCATCCGCCGCATCCAGCGGGTGGACAACGACCAGTTCACCATCACCCACCTGACCGGCGACCTCTATCGTTTGACGCCGACCGAGAAGTTCCAGGGCTTTGCCAAGGACGCCACGGTCGAGGTGCCCCTGGTGGTGGAATACTGGGTATTGTTCGAATCTGACATCATGCCGAACTGGTATGTCGCCAGTGAAGGGGCCGAGCCGAAAGTGCTGGCCAGCATGAGCAACATCGACGATGCCAGCACCTACGAGAAGCCGATGCCGGCCGATGGCTGGAAGCGCACCAAGGATGACAACAACATCCTGATGAACAGCGAGACCCGTTTCGCCGCCAACCAGACCAGTACCCTGCTGCCTGCCGGCAAGATTGACGACCGCATCCTGCCAAGCCCGATGAAGCAGGTGGTCAAGGCCGGCCCGCAAGTCGACTTCTCCACCATCAAGCTCAATGCCCTTGACCTGCCAAGCGATCGCGCCGAGGCCCTGAAGGCGCAACTGACCAAGCTGGGTGTTACCCTCTCCGACACCGGCTACCCGGTCACCATCAAGCTCGGCAGCAAGTTCAAGCAGGCCGAAGGCTACGACATGACCATCGGCAAGAAGGGCACCGTCATTCAGGGGCACGACGTTGACGGCGCCTTCTGGGGCGCCCAGTCCCTGATCTCTCTGCTGGGCGTTGACGACAAGCTGGTGAGTCAGATGAGCGTCGAGGATGCGCCGCGCTTTGAATACCGTGGCATGCAGACCGACGTGGCCCGTCACTTCAGAAGCCCGGAGACCATGAAGAAGCTGGTGGATCAGATGTCCGCCATGAAGCTCAACGTGCTGCACCTGGGGCTGACTAACGATGAAGGCTGGCGTCTGGAGATCCCGGGCCTGCCGGAGCTGACCGACGTCGGCAGCCAGCGTTGCCATGACGAGTCCGAAACCAAGTGCCTGATGCCGCAGCTCGGCTCCGGCCCCACCAGTGACAACCAGGGCTCCGGTTTCTACAGCAAGGCGGACTACATCGACCTGGTACGCTATGCCAAGGCCCGCGGTGTGACCGTGATCCCCGAGATCAACATGCCGGCCCACGCCCGTGCCGCCGTGGTCTCCATGGAGGCACGCTACAAGCGTCTGATGAGCGAGGGCAAAGAAGCCGAGGCCAACCAGTTCCGTCTGACTGACCCGGCCGATACCTCCAACGTCACCTCGGTACAGTTCTACGACAAGATGTCCTTCATCAACCCCTGCCAGCCGGGTGCCGCCACCTTCGTGGCCAAGGTGATGGATGAAGTGGCCCAGATGCACCAGGCCGCCGGCCAGCCGCTGACCGCCTGGCACTACGGTGGTGACGAGGCGAAGAACATCATGCAGGGCGGTGGTTATCAGGATCCGGCCGTCACCAAGAAAGAAGAGCTGGTGGCATGGAAAGGCAACGTCGACTCCAGCAAGCAGGACAAGCCGTTTGGCAAGTCCCCGATGTGCCAGAAGATGATCGACGATGGCAAGATCAAGGACGTTGCTGAACTGCCGGTTTACTTCGCCAAGGAAGTGGGCGAGATGGTCAAGGGCCACGGCTTCTCCACCCTGCAGGCGTGGGAAGACGGTCTGAAGTACGCCAACAGCGCCAAGGACTTCGCCACCGACAACACCCGTGTCAACTTCTGGGAAACCCTCTACTGGGGTGGCTTCAACGAAGCGATGAAGTGGGCGCACAAGGGTTACGAAGTGGTCCTGTCCAACCCGGATTACCTCTACTTCGACTTCCCGAACGAGGTGCACCCGGCTGAGCGTGGCTACTACTGGGCAACCCGTTTCAACGACACCCGCAAGGTGTTCGCCTTTGCCCCGGAAAACCTGCCGCAGAACGCCGAGACCTCGGTTGATCGCGACGGCAACGCCTTCGTGGCCAAGGGTGACCAGGATCCGGTCAAGTTCAAGGGGATCTCCGGTCAGCAGTGGAGCGAAACCGTGCGCACCGATGCCCAGTACGAGTACATGGTCTATCCGCGCATCTTCTCCGTGGCCGAGCGCGCTTGGCACAAGGGCGGCTTCGAGCTCGATTACGTGAAGGGTCGCGAGTTCTCCGGCACTACCAAGCATGTGAACAAGGCAACCCTTAACAAGGAATGGAACCAGTTTGCCAACGTGCTGGGTCAGCGCGTGCTGCCCAAACTGGACCAGGCCGGGGTGGAATATCGCCTCTCCGTACCGGGTGCCAAGGTGGTGAACGGTGTGCTGGAAGCGAATGTGGATCTGCCGGGTCTGCCCATCCAGTACAGCCTGGATGGCAAGAGCTGGAGCGCCTACGACGCTGCCGCCAAGCCGACCGTGGATGGCAAGGTCTGGCTGCGTACCACCAGCTTCGATGGCAAGCGTACCAGCCGCGTCACCGAGCTGAACTGATAGCTCTCAATCCATAACGCAAGGTGGGTCGCAAGACCCGCCTTTCCCAAGGTCGATGGCCATCGGGTTTGGGAAAGGTTGACTCTGCGTGTGAACCTTTGTTGTGTGTGTTTTGTCTGTTTTTCATCACTTGAGACCCCGCCCCGTGCGGGGCTTTTTTTGACCAGGATCTCTGCAATTTCTCCCGTTTCGCCGTTTTTGGTGCGCCAATGACCCGAATTGGCCAAATTCAGGTTGAGGCAGGGCGCGTAATGAGGGATCATACTCGGCTTGACGGCGGGGGTATGAGGGTGCCAGCCGGCACAACGTCCGCCAGTGACGCATTTTTGAGGTGAGCCATGAGTCAGGCGAACAGCCCAACTAACTTTATTCGTCAGATCATTGATGAAGATCTGGCCAGCGGTAAGCACAGCAGCGTGCATACCCGTTTCCCGCCGGAGCCGAACGGTTATCTCCATATCGGCCACGCCAAATCCATCTGCCTGAACTTCGGCATCGCCCGCGACTATCAGGGTCAGTGCAACCTGCGTTTCGATGACACCAACCCGGCGAAGGAAGACATCGAGTTCGTGGAGTCCATCAAGCAGGACGTCCAGTGGCTGGGCTTCCAGTGGAGCGGCGAGATCTGCTACTCCTCCGACTATTTCCACAAGCTGCACGGCTACGCCATCGAGCTCATCGAGAAGGGACTGGCCTATGTGGACGAGCTCTCCCCGGAGCAGATGCGTGAATACCGCGGCACCCTGACCGCCCCTGGCAAGAACAGCCCGTTCCGCGATCGCAGCGTGGAAGAGAACCTGGCCCTGTTCGCCAAGATGAAAAACGGCGAGATGGCCGAAGGGAGCGCCTGCCTGCGCGCCAAGATCGACATGGCATCCCCCTTCATGGTGATGCGCGATCCCGTCATCTATCGCATCAAGTTTGCCCACCACCACCAGACCGGTGACGAGTGGTGCATCTACCCGATGTATGACTTCACCCATTGCATCTCGGACGCCCTGGAGGGGATCACCCACTCCCTGTGTACCCTGGAGTTCCAGGACAACCGTCGCCTGTATGACTGGGTGCTGGACAACATCAGCATCGACTGTCACCCCCGTCAGTACGAGTTCTCCCGTCTGAACCTCGAATACACCGTCATGTCCAAGCGCAAGCTGAACCTGCTGGTGACCGAGGGGCACGTGAACGGCTGGGATGATCCGCGCATGCTGACCGTCTCCGGTCTGCGCCGCCGTGGTTACACCCCGGCCTCCATCCGCGAGTTCTGTAAGCGCATCGGTGTGACCAAGCAGGACAACATCGTCGAGATGAGCATGCTGGAAGCCTGCATCCGCGACGATCTCAACGAGAACGCCCCGCGCGCCATGGCCGTGCTGCACCCGGTAAAGGTGGTGATCGAGAACCTGGCGGCCGACGAGGTGCTGACGGCGCCTGCGCACCCGAACAAGCCGGAGATGGGGACCCGTGAGCTGCATTTCTCCCGCGAAATCTTCATCGACGAAGCGGACTTCAAAGAGGAAGCCAACAAGCAGTTCAAGCGGCTGGTGCTGGGCAAGGAAGTGCGCCTGCGCAACGCCTACGTCATCAAGGCTGAACGGGTCGAGAAGGATGCGAACGGCAAGGTTACCTGCATCTACTGCTCTTACGACCCCGAGACTCTGGGCAAGGATCCGGCGGACGGTCGCAAGGTGAAAGGGGTGATCCACTGGGTCAGCGTCACTCACTCCCTGCCGGCCGAAGTGCGTCTCTATGACCGTCTGTTCAAGGTGCCGAACCCGGGCGCCGAGGATGACTTCGAAGCGGCTCTGAATCCGGAATCCCTGGTGATCATCGAAGGGGCCCGGGTGGAAGCTTCCCTGAAGGATGCCAAGCCGGAGTTTGCCTACCAGTTCGAGCGTGAAGGTTACTTCTGCGCCGACAACAAGCTCTCCAGCGCCGAGCGCCTGGTGTTCAACCGAACCGTGGCCCTGCGTGACGTCTGGGGCAAGGCCGAGGCCTGATAGAAGAGGGCAGGGGAGACCCTGCCGCTTCTGGTCCGGATTGCGGACACAAAAAAGCCAGCATCATGCTGGCTTTTTTATTGCGCCGACCCGGCCGAATCAATCGTCGTGCTTGCAGTCACCGTTGGCGCAGTGGCCATACAGGTAGAGGCTGTGGTTGGTCAGGCGGATGTTGTGCGCCTTGGCGATGTCGCGCTGGCGCTGTTCGATCACCTCGTCGGAGAACTCGATCACCTTGCCGCAGTCGAGGCAGACCAGGTGGTCGTGGTGCTCTTGGGTGGCCAGCTCGAACACCGACTTGCCCCCTTCGAAATGGTGACGGGTGACGATACCGGCATCATCAAACTGGTTGAGAACGCGATAAACGGTAGCGAGACCAATCTCCTCGCCCTGATCGATCAGCCGTTTGTACAGATCTTCCGCACTGGTGTGCTGGCAGTCCGGCTGTTGCAGGATTTCCAGGATCTTGACACGGGGCAAGGTGATCTTGAGCCCGGCCTTTTTTAACGCTTGGTTGTTGTCTGCCATTTCTATTTATTCGCATTCTCGAAGGTGTGGTTATTCTGATTGACTGCCGCTGTAATGGCAACCACGAACTCGCTTGGCCTGTCATTATAGGTCGTAGCCAAGTTAAAAATAAACCCAGCAATTCAAGGGCTTTAGCTCATCAAGCCCGTTATGGGAATATTCAGGCCCGCTTGCTCGACCAGAGAATGTTGATACTATGTGACTTCTTTATAGTCTGGTCGGATGAGATCCATGGATTGGCTTTTCGGCAATGCCGCCTGGGTGCGCTGCGCCCTCAACGCCTGGCCCCCCTTCTGGGGTGCAGGCATCAAGATAGAAATCCTGAGCCCCGATTTCCGCTTCTGCCGGGTCACTCTCAAGTCCCGCTGGTGGAACAAGAATGCCAACCGGACCCAGTTCGGTGGCAGCATGTTCGCCATGACGGATCCCATCTACCCGTTGATGCTGATGGGCTATTTCAAGAACCGCTACTACGTATGGGACAAGGCGGGCAGCATCAATTTCATCAAGCCGGGCAAGGGCAAACTGGTGGCGGAGTTCACCCTGAGCGACGCCAAGCTGGCATCGATCGTGGCGGCGACCGAGGGGGGGGAGAAGCACTTTCCCGAGTTCGAGGTGCAGGTGCAGGATGGCCAGGGCGAGCTGGTGGCCCAGGTGAAGCGCACCCTCTATGTCAGATCCAAGCCCCAGCACAGGGGTGGCTGAATGCCTGCTGCAGATGCAACAAGGGCCCCGTCGGGGCCCTTGTTGCATGAAGAGGGAGGGAGATCAGATCACTCCAGCTCGCCCAGGCACATCTCTTCGTGCAGCTGTTTGCACCAGCCTTTGACGCGCTCGGCTGTCAGCTCGGGTTGGCGATCTTCGTCGATGCCCAGGCCCACGAAGTGCTTGTCATCCACGAGCGCCTTGGAGGCTTCGAACTCGTAGCTCGCGGTCGGCCAGTGGCCGATGATGATGGCGCCCTTGGCTTCGACGATGTCACGCAGGGTGCCCATGGCGTCGAGGAAGTACTCAGCATAGTCTTCCTGATCGCCGCATCCGAAGATGGCCACCAGCTTGTTGTTGAAATCGATCTCTTCGAGTTCGGGGAAGAAGTCGTCCCAATCGGCCTGGGCTTCGCCGTAGTACCAAGTCGGGATGCCGAACATCAGCAGATCGAAGCTGTCGATGTCGGCCTTGCTGCTCTTGGCAATGTCACGGACTTCAATCAGTTGTTTGCCCAGTTCTTTCTGGATCATCTTGGCGACAGCTTCGGTATTACCGGTATCGCTGCCGAAAAACAGACCTACACTAGCCATAGTGTTTCGTTACCCGTATCTGGTGTTGATGCTTGACGGTTCAGATTGCGATGCCTGCTGCATGAGCAGACTCGATCTGTTGCTTCAGGATAGATTGAATCAGCTCGGCTCGGCTGACGTTCTGTTGCAGCGCAAGTTGGTTCAGGCGCTCCAGCAACTCGGCTTCCACCTTTAACTCGACCCGTTTCAGCCCGTTCTCACGATCGCGCTTGAGCTGGTTGCGCTTGTTGATCTTGAGCTGGGTCTCGCGGGGGAGTGGATTGGTCTTTGGCCTGCCGGGGCGCTTCTCAGTTGCGAACAGATCCAGTGTTGTTCGATCAGTTTGCTGTTTGGCCATACATCACAGATGAAAAGTAGTTAGCCGATCCCTGAGCCTTCCCAGCCCATTTCGATCAGCCCCTTGGCGACAAAACCCGCGCAACCCAGAAACAGCACCAGCCAGACGATGAAGCGGCCGAAGCGGGGCACATTGCCCCGTTTGAGCACGTCCTGAATGGCCAGACCAATCAGCAGGAAGATGGCCACGAAGAACAGTTTCAGGCCCAGACTCTCGATGAGATCGATGTGTTCACTCAGCATGGATTGCGCGCACTCCTTAAGACGGGCGCACTATATCACAAAGGATTTGAAACTGTTAACCGCCTGTCGACAGGAAATCCACAACCAGTTTGTTGAACAAAACCGGCTTTTCCGCGTGCAGCCAGTGACCCGTGCCGGCGATGACGCGGGCCTTGGCGGCCGGGAACTGGGCCATCGCGGCCCCGGTGTATTCGGGCAACATATAGTCGGAGTCGCCCCCCTTGATGAAGAGTGTCGCGCCTTCGAAGCGGCGTTCATCGTTGGGCCAGCCCATGATGTTGGTGTAGTTGCGCTCAAGGGCCGGCACGTTGAAACGCCACCCCCATCCAGACTCCCCTTTGGCGAAGGATTTGAGCAGGAACTGGCGCACCCCGGCGATCTCGATGTGCTCGGCCAGCATGGCTTCCGCCTCACTGCGGCTCTGGGGGGGCGTGGCCAGTGTGGCATTGAGCCCGGCAAACACGTTCTTGTGGCGGGCGTGGGGATAGGCCACCGGGGCGATGTCCGCCACTACCAGCTTGCTGACCCTGTGAGGGGCCTGCTTGGCGACCTGCATGGCGACCTTGCCCCCCATGGAGTGGCCCACCAGGGCCACCTGTTCAAGTCCAAGGTGGTCCAGCAGGGCCAGGATGTCCGCCGCCTGAGCCGAGTAGCTCATCTCGTCCGAGTGAAAGGAGGCACCGTGATTGCGCAGATCGACGCTGATGACCCGGTATTGTTCGCTGAGGGGGCGCGCCAGCAGGCCGAGGTTGTCCAGGCTGCCAAAGAGGCCATGGATCAGCACGACAGTCGGGCCTTCGCCCTGTTCCTTGAAGTTCAATCGTGGGTATTGTTGCAAAATGACACCTTATCGGTCGTGGGCTCTATCGCCATAATTTTTAACACACTGAAAGAAAAGGATTTCATTCCTGGTGGGGGGATTTTTTTGTGGTTTTTTTTCAAAAACAACTCCCCGGGATCGGCTATCAGTGCGGGGGATCACACACTTGGCCCGTCATTATGCCGTATTCTCAAGGAGATTCATGCACATCTGTCCGCCCCTTGCTTGGGCTGCCGGGTCTGCCTATGTATAATCGCCGCATCCGAATTTCGACGAGTCCAGCGCATCCCTATGAAAACCATCGAGCTTGATGACGATCTCTACTTCTTTATCGCGAGCCAGACCCGGCACATCGGCGAGAGTGCGTCCGATATCCTGCGTCGCCTGCTGGAGCAACCCGCCCAGGCTGGCACGGCAACCGTGGCGGCCGCGCCTGCGATGCAACCGCAACCCGTGGCCGATGCCATGGGGCTGGAGGCACTGCTGGATTCCGGCGAGCTTCAGAAAGAAGAGAAGTCCATCAACCGCTTCATGCTGGTATTGAGCACCCTCTATCGGGACAACCCGGAAGGCTTCACCCAGGCGACCGAGATAAAAGGGCGCAAGCGCGTCTACTTCTCCCGTGACCCGGAAGCGCTGCGTGCCAGTGGCAGCACCACCAAGCCCAAGCCGGTACCGGAGACCCCGTTCTGGGTGATCACCAATACCAATACCAGCCGCAAGCAGAACATGGTGGCCCAGCTCATGAACAGCATGGGTTATGACGAGGATCTGACGGCTCGGGTGTGCGGCGCCGTTTAACCCATCAATGACTTCAGGCCTTGCCGGGCAAGGCTCAGCTCAAGGAAAACGCCATGGCACAGCATTCCCACGCCGGTCAGCCGGCTCGTCTTTGCGATCTGACCAACATTCCCCGTCTGGTCAGCGCCTACTACCTCAACAAGCCGGACATGAGCCGCCCTGAGCAGCGGGTCGCCTTCGGCACCTCCGGTCACCGCGGCAGCGCCCTGCACAGCGCCTTCACCGAATCCCACATTCTGGCGGTGACCCAGGCGCTGGTGGAGTACCGCCAGCAGGCCGGTATCACGGGGCCGCTGTTCGTCGGCATGGATACCCATGCCCTGTCTGAATCCGCCTTTGCCAGCGCGGTGGAAGTGCTGGCGGCCAACGGTGTCGAGACCCGCATTCAGGCCGGCCTCGGCTTCACGCCGACCCCGGTCATCTCCCATGCCATCCTGCGCCACAACGTAGGCAAACCCGTGGCGCAGGCGGACGGCGTGGTGATCACCCCGTCCCACAACCCGCCGGAAGACGGTGGCTTCAAATACAACCCGCCCCACGGCGGTCCTGCCGAGGGGGAGATCACCAAGTGGGTGGAAGACCGCGCCAACGCTATCCTGGAAGCGAGCCTGGCCGGCGTGAAGCGGATGCCGTTTGCCGAGGCTCTCAAGAGCCCGCTCGTGGTGGAACACGACTATGTCACCCCTTATGTGGATGATCTCGAGAACGTGCTGGATCTGGCCGCCATCAAGCAGGCTGGCATCAAGATCGGCGTGGATCCGCTGGGTGGCTCCGGCGTCGCCTACTGGGACGTCATCGCCAGGCGCTACGGTCTGGACATCGAGGTGGTGAACTACAAGGTCGACCCGACCTTCTCCTTCATGACCCTGGACAAAGACGGCAAGATCCGGATGGACTGTTCCAGCCCGTTCGCGATGGCGAGCCTGATTGCCCTGAAAGACAAGTTCGACATCGCCCTTGGCAATGACCCTGACTACGACCGTCACGGCATCGTCACCAAGGCGGGCCTGATGAATCCGAACCACTATCTGGCGGTGGCCATCCAGTATCTGTTCACCCACAGAACCGGCTGGCCCAAGGGGGCGGCCGTCGGCAAGACGCTGGTCTCCTCTTCCATGATCGACCGGGTGGCCGGCGAGATCGGTCGCACCCTCAAAGAGGTGCCGGTCGGCTTCAAGTGGTTCGTGGACGGTCTCTACAGCGGCGAGTTCGGCTTTGGCGGCGAGGAGAGCGCGGGTGCCTCCTTCCTGCGCAAGGACGGTACCGTCTGGACCACCGACAAGGATGGCTTCATTCTGGCGCTGCTGGCGGCCGAGATCCTGGCGGTGACCGGCAAGGATCCCCAGGCCCACTACGATGCGCTCGAAGCCAGATTCGGCCGCTCCAGCTACCGCCGCATCGATGCTCCGGCCAACAGCGCCCAGAAGGCGGTGCTCTCCAAGCTGGATCCGGCCCTGGTGGAAGCCTCCACCCTGGCTGGTGAGCCCATCCTCGCCAAGCTGACCAAGGCGCCTGGCAACGATGCCGCCATCGGCGGCCTGAAAGTGGTGACCGAGAATGGCTGGTTCGCGGCGCGCCCCTCCGGTACCGAGTCCATCTACAAGATCTATATGGAGAGCTTCAAGGGGGAGGCGCACCTGGACCTCATCCAGCAGGAAGCCCAGCAGATCGTCTCCGCCGCCCTGGCCAAAGCCGGGGTCTGACCCTTACTGCAACAACCCATGTGAAAGAGGAGCCCTGGTGGCTCCTCTTTTTTTGTGTCGGGTTGACTGCGGATCAGCCGTTGTCGACGCTGCCGGTGGCGGCCTTGCGGTTCTGCCAGCGCTTGAGGAAGGAGCGGGCCGGCAGCTTCATCAGGAAGAGAGAGAGCAGAATGATGCCGATGCCGAGCCACTGACGGCCATCCAGGGTTTCTCCCACCATCAGCACACCGCAGGAGACCGCCACCATGGGATTGGTGAGGGCCAGCATCCCCATCACCTCCGGGCCATGGCGTTTGAGTCCCCAGAGCCAGGCCCAGTAGGCCAGGGCCGTATTGAGGATCACCAGCCAGATAAGCCCGGGAGTGGCATCAGCCCGGGGCAGCGGCATGGGGCCGGCCAGCCACCATGCCAGCGGGATCAGCATCAGGCCGCCCAGCAGCAGCTGCCAGGCGGTCAGGGCCAGCAGATCGTCCACCGGCCAGCGTTGCATCCAGCGGCTCGACTGGCCGATGAGCAGGGTGGCGAGCAGGGCGCACGCCACGCCGACGGGATCCAGATTGGCAGAGGGATTGAGCAACAAGAGCACCCCGACGAGCCCCATCACCCCCAGCAACAGCCACTTGATCGTCGGTCTGACACCGTCTTGCAGCCAGGCCAGCCCCATCAAGATGAGGGGCAGCGTCGCTCCCAACGTACCCGCCACGGCGCCGGGCAGGCGGAACGCCGCCACGAACAGCAGGGCGAAGAAGGCGGTGATGTTGCAAAACGCCAGCAGGAACTGCCTGCTCCAGACGAGAGGCGGTCTGCGGGGATGGAGCAACAGCAGCAGCACCCCGGCGGGGAGGGCGCGCCACACGGCCACCCAGTAGGGGGAGTAGTCGGTCAGGTAGAGACTGACGACGGCATAGGTGCTGCCCCAGAGCAGGGGGGCGAGCAGGGCGATCAGCAGCGGCATGGTTATCTCGTAACAAAGTATCTTTAAGTAAAGATACATTAGCCGCGAGTTGGTTTATTATCAAGTATCTTCATGTAAATATAATGGAGCCCGAATGGAGAGTGATCATGTAGATCAGCTGCTGGCCCAGTGGGCCCGGCAGCGCCCGGACCTCGACTGCTCCCCCATGGGGGTGCTGGGGCGGGTGGCGCGCATGGCGGCGATCGCCGGGCGCGAAGTGAGCGAGACCCTCAAGGAGTGCGGTCTGCTGGGGTCTGATTTCGATATCCTGGCGACCCTGCGTCGGGCCGGTGAGCCGCTGACTCCGACCGCGCTCTACCAGTCCGCCATGCTGAGTTCAGGGGCCATGACAGCCCGGCTCGACAAGCTGGAGCAGCGTGGCCTGATAAGACGTGAAGCCTCCCCCGATGACAGGCGCAGCCTGCTGGTCTGCCTGACGGAGCCGGGGCGGGAGCTGGTTGACCATGCGGTGGAGCAGCACGTGGCAAACGAGCGCCGCCTGCTGGCCCCATTGAGCCTGGTCGAACAGGAGCAGCTGGCCGCCCTGCTCAAGCGCTGGTTGCTGGAGAACGAATAGCAAAACGGGCCCATCTGGCCCGTTTTTGTTGGCATTGAGGCTGACTCAGTAGCCGCCTCTGGCATCCCTGACGGCAAGGCCAAGCTGCCATACCGCCATGGCGTAGTGGGTGCTGTGGTTGTAGCGGGTGATGGCGTAGAAGTTCGGCAAGCCGTACCAGTACTGGTAACCGGTGCCGACATCCAGACGCAGCAGGCTCGCCTCCTTGTGATTGCCAAGGGAGCCGGTGGGAGCCAGCCCGGCTCCGCGCAGGGTGACCACCGGGTAGCGGGTCTGGAAGCCGTGCTCATAGCCCGGCAGCTGTCCCTGGCCGCGTACTGCCACCGGCTGCCCTTTCTCCCAGCCGTGGGCCTTGAAGTAGTTGGCCACGCTGCCGATGGCATCCACCGGATCCCACAGGTTGGTGTGGCCGTTGCCGTTGAAGTCCACCGCGTAGTTGCGAAAACTCGACGGCATGAACTGGCCGTAGCCCATGGCCCCGGCATAGGAGCCCTTGGGTTCGGTGGGATCCATCCCTTCATCCCGGGTCATCACCAGGAAGGCTTCCAGCTCGCCGGTGAAGAAGTCGGCGCGGCGCGGGTAGTCAAATGCCAGGGTCGCCAGGGCGTCGAGAATGCGGGTCTTGCCCATCACCCGACCCCAGCGGGTCTCCACCCCGATGATGCCGACGATGATCTCGGGTGGCACCCCGTAGATCTGCTGCGCCCGGTTGAGTTCACTCTCGTATTCGCGCCAGAAGTTGACGCCGTTCTGTACGTTGTCCGGGGTGATGAATTTGGCGCGGTAGCGGTTCCAGGCGCCGGTCGGGCCGGTGGGCGGTCTGGTGGTGGGGGCCTGGGCGTCCATCAGCTTGATGATCCAGTCATAACGCTCGGCCTGGGCCAGTACCCGGTGCAGCTCGGCGCTGTCGAAGCCGTGCTTTTGCACCATCCGCTGCACGAAGTTGTCCACGTTGGAACGATTGGCGAAGTCCCCCTTGCTGACCCCGGGCTGGCTCACCTGTCCGTAGAAGGGTTTGCTCGGCGGCGTCTGGTTGATGAAGGCGCTGTTGGGTTGGGGTTTGACCACGGGCTTGGGCGCCGGCGTGCTGCTGCAGCCGTAGATCAGGGGAAACAGGGAGAGGACACAGACAAGGCGACGCATAGGGTTCTCGTGAGCCTGAAAAAGAGTGCCGTCATGGTAAAACATTGGCGTGCAGGCGCAAGTGCTCCGTGCCGGCGCGCCCCCCGGGATCCCGTCAGCGCAGGGTGTGGTAGCCGCTCCAGATCCGGGTCAGGGTCGTGATGGCACAGAGCAGGGCGAAACCGTAGGCCAGTGGCACGAAGGCGGCGGGCCAGAGGCCCATGAGCACGAAGAGGGTGATGGTTTCGCTCCCCTCGGTGAGCCCGCCCAGATAGTAGAGGGATTTGTGGTGGTAGACGGGGCTCTCGATGCCCCGTTTGCCCGCCATGATGGCAAAGGCCAGAAAGCTCGATCCCGTGCCCATGAAGGCGAACAGCAGGGTGGCGGCGGCCAGGGCGTTGGCCGGGTCGGCGAGGGCAAAGCCCAGCACCACGGCGGCGTAGAAGATGAAATCCAGCGTGATGTCGAGAAACCCGCCGCAGTCGGTGATGCCCGTTTCCCGCGCCACGGCGCCATCCAGCCCGTCCAGCAGCCGGTTGAGCAGAATCGCCGCCAACGCCCACTGATAGCAGCCAAAGGCCAGCAGCGGCAGCGCCAGCATGCCGATGAGAAAGCCGGCGAGGCTCACCTGGTTGGCGCTCACCCCGGCCCGGCACAGGGGGCGGGCAAGCGCGGCGAGGGGGCGGCGGATAACCGGGATCAGGTGGCGATCAAACAAGGTGGTGCTCCTCTTCTGGGATGGCTGGGGGGATCAGCTGCAAGATAGTGCCCGGCGCATCCTCTTCGTCGTGGGTCACCAGCAGCGCGGGGATGGCCTGCGTGCGCAGGGGCTCGAACACCAGGGTTCTGAATGCCGCCCGCAGCGGCTTGTCGAGGCGGGAGAAGGGTTCGTCCAGCAGCAATGCCCTGGGCTCGGCCAGCAGGGCACGCAGCAGGCTGACGCGGGCTTTCTGGCCGCCGGAGAGCGCCCCGGGCAGCTTGTCCGCCTGAGCCTCCAGCCCGACCTCGGCCAGCGCCTCGCGGGCCCGGGTCTGCCTTGCCGCTATCCCCTTGAGATGCGCCGGCATGCCGAACATCAGATTTTCTGCCACCGTCAGGTGGGCAAACAGCAGGTCATCCTGAAACAGGATGCCGACCCCCCTCTCCTGGGGGGGCAGCGGGGTGAGGCGATGTGTGCCGAGCAGGATGTCCCCGGTCAGCCAGATGGGCCCCCCGGGTGGCAGCACTCCCGCCAGGGCCGCCAGCAGGGAGCTCTTGCCACAGCCGCTCGGTCCCATCAGGGTGAGCACCTCGCCCGGGGCCACCCTGAGGGGAGGGAGCGTCAGCAGGGGGGCGCCGTCGAGGAAGAGGGTGAGTGCGGAGGTATGCAGCATCGGGTCAGGGCCTCAGGGCGGGGTTGATGCGCCGCGGCAGCCAGAGCGCCAGGGCATAGATGAAAAGGGGCAGCAGCAGTTGCAGCAGGCCGTAGAGCCCCGCCAGCCGCCGGTTGAGGCCGCTGCCGATGGCCACCGCCTCCGTGGTGATGGTGACGACCCGCCCGCCCCCGAACAGCAGGGTCGGCAGGTATTGAGCCAGGCTCACTGCCGCCCCGACACCGAAGGCGAACAGCAGGGGACGGGCGAGCAGGGGACCCTTGACTCGCCACCAGGCCCCCCAGGGGCTGGCCCCGAGCGTGAGGGCCACCCGGGTGAGGCGCTCGTCGAACTGGCGATAGGGGCCGTGCAGGCAGAGATAGACGTATGGAAAGACGAAGATCAACTGGCTCCAGAGTACCCAGCCTGGGCCTATGCCAGTGAATCCCAGCCCGTCGGTCTGAAGGCGCAATCCAAACAGCAGGCTGGCCTGGGGCAGCAGCAGAGGCAGGCAGACAAGCCAGAGGGTGCGTGTGGCGCGGCGCGCAGGCAACGCCTCGAGGCAGAGCACCGCCAGCAGCAGGGAGAGCGCGGCGCAGAGCAGGGCCAGCCACAGACTCTGCCAGAGCAGCGGGCCCAGGCTCGGCAGCAGAGCCAGCCAGTGGTGGCTGCTCCATTCGCTCGGCCAGAGGGTGGGAAAGGACCAGCGCCGGGTCAGGGACCAGAGCAGCAGGGCGGCGAGCACCAGCAGATTGGTCAGGAGCAGCCCCCACACGCCGATGCGGGCAATGAGTTCGGGCCAGGGCGAGGCGGGGGCGCGTCGCCCATCCAGCCAGCGTGCCTTGCCGAGGGTGAGGTGGGCCCGCTCCAGCAGCCTGAGGGCGCCAAGCAGCAGCAGGTTGAGGGCGAGCAGCAAGAGGGCGCCGCTGGCACTGGCGCCGCGCCAGGCGGGGTCGGCATCCTGATACCAGAGCCAGAGTCGCACCGCCAGGGGCGGCGGGGCATCCGGCCCCAGCAGCAGGGCGAGATCCACCACCGCCAGACCATAGGCGGCCACCGCGTAGAGGGGCAGTCGCAGGGCGGGCCAGAGGGCGGGCAGCAGCAGGCGCCACCAGATCCGGGGGGCGCTGAAGCCGAGGCTGGCCCCCAGCCACTGCTGGCGCGCCACCTTGGCGGGATCCAGTGCCGCCAGCGCCATCAGCAGCAGGAAGGGGGTCTCCTTGAGGATGAGCACCACGATGAGGCCAAGCCCCCAGGGATCTCTCAGGGTCTGCCAGTCCGGGGGCTGATGGGTGAGGTCAAGCAGGGGGGCGACGAGGCGCAGCAGCCAGCCGGAGGGAGCGATCAGAAAGGCGATGCCGATGGCAAAGGCGACGTGGGGAAGCGCCAGCAGGGGGGAGAGCAGGCGGCGCAGCCAGCGCATCCAGGGACGCCCGTCCCCCTGGGCGAGTAGCAGGGCGGTGGCGCCGAGGGCCCCCAGGGTGGAGGTGCCCGCTACCCAGAGGCTCAACCCTGCGGAGTGCCAGAGTCCGGGCTGGGGGAGCAAGAGGGATAGATTGGCGGGGGAGAGCCCCTCGATGACCAGCAACAGCAGGCCCCCGGCGAGCGGGATCCCCAGCATCAAAAAGGGCAGCAGGAGGAGAAGAGGGGCGCGCGCCTGCATGATGGATCAGTGGCCGTAGCGCTCGGCCCAGGCCGCTTCCAGCCGCGTCTGCCAGCTGGGGTGGGGCTCTGCCACTCCCTTGAAGCGCAATGCCGGACGGGTCTGGCCTGGCAGCGCCTCCTGGCGCAGCACGCTGGGATCCCCCCAGAAGGCGGGGTCGCTCTTGCGCGCCTGGGCGGCGGGGCTCAGCAGGAAGTTGACCACCACCTTGGCCCCGGCCCGGGCGGAGGCATTGAAGGGGATGGCGAGGAAATGGCTGTTGGTGAGCGCCCCTTTCTCCATGGCGATGGCCTGGACGGTGGGGGGCAGGGTGCCGTTTTGCACCGAACTCTGGGCTTCCCCCGGGTTGAAGCTGATGGCCATGGCCAGCTCGCCGTCATCGAGCAACTGCCTGGTCTCGGCGGCGCCGGTGGGGAAGAGCCTGCCCTTGCGCCAGAGCGCGGGGTGAAGCTGGTCGAGCCAGGCCCAGAGAGGGGCGGTGACGCGGAGGAAGTCGGCATCGGTCGCCTCCCGGTAGAGGGGCGCCGGATCCGGTGTCAGCTCCAGCAGGATCTGCTTGAGAAAGCTCGAGCCGTGAAACTGGGGAGGCTTGGGGTAGGTGAAGCGGCCGGGGTGAGACTTGGCCCAGGCCAGCAGGGCGGCCGCCGAGGTGGGAGGTGCGTCTACCTGGTCGCCATCCACCATCAGATTGAGCTGGCCTATGCCCCAGGGGGCCTCCAGCCCCTCGACCGGCACGGTGAAGTCTTCACTCACCGGCAGGGCGGTGTCCACCAGGGCCATGTTGGGCAGCTCGTCGGTAAAGGGGGCCCCCAGCAGCCCCTGCTCCTTGAGCGCCTTGAAGTTCTCGCCGTTGACCCAGAGCAGGTCGATGGGGCCGTTCGACGTCTTGCCAGCCTGCTTGTTGGCCAGCAACTGGCTCACGCTCTGGGCGATGTCATCCACCTTCACCTGCACCAGCTCGACCTGGTACTGGCGAGCGATCTCCTGCCTGGCCCACACCAGGTAGGCGTTGATCTCGGGGCTGCCCCCCCAGGCGTTGAAGTAGACGGTCTGCCCCCTGGCGGCCAGCAGGGTCTGCTGCCACGATGCGTCATTGGCGTGGAGCGGGGAGGCCAGCAGCAGGGGGACGGCGGCCATCAGGGGACGGAGCAGGGCGCGAAGTCGGGTCGTGAACATGATGGTTGCCTCGTCAGAGTCAGGCGCCGCGGCGCCAGCGGTGA
Organism: Aeromonas sp.; assembly: GCF_050252055.1. Lineage (NCBI taxonomy): Bacteria > Pseudomonadati > Pseudomonadota > Gammaproteobacteria > Aeromonadales > Aeromonadaceae > Aeromonas > Aeromonas sp. Next base: position 87,234 of record NZ_JBFWLQ010000005.1, read on the forward strand.
TAACGGGCCAGCAGCGCCAGCAGGCGCCCGGGCTGGCGGGCACGGCGCCAGGCGCCAGCCACGTACTTGTTCCCCTCCATCAGGGTGGGGTAGGGGTGAACGGTGGCGAGGATCTTGCCAAGTCCCAGGCGGTGGCGCATGGCGAGGGCAAACTCGGCGATCCGCTCGCCGGCGTGAGCACCCACTATGGTGGCCCCGAGTATCCTGTCACGGCCCGGCACAGTCAGCACCTCGACGAAGCCCCCTGACTCGCCGTCGGCGATGGATCTGTCCAGCTCGGCCATCTCGAAGCGGGTCGACTCGAAGGGGATGCCTCGGGCCCGAGCCTCTTTCTGGTTGAGGCCGACCCGGGCTATCTCCGGACTGGTATAGGTGGCCGCCGGCATGACCCTGTAGTCTGCCCGAAAGCGCCTGAACTGGCCAAAGAGGGCGTTGATGGCGGCATACCAGGCCTGATGGGCGGCAAAATGGGTGAACTGGTAGGGGCCGGCAACGTCCCCCACCGCCAGGATGCTGGGGTAGTTGGTGGCGAGGAAGCCGTCGATGGCCAGGGTGCCGCTGGGGGCCAGTTCAACCCCCAGCGCCTCCAGCCCGAAACCGCCCACGTTGGCCTCCCGGCCAAGGGCCAGCAGCAGCTGGTCCCCCTCAACCACCAGCGTCTCGTCCCCCCGGCGCAGGTGCAGCCGGATGGGCAGGTTGGTGCCTTTACCGTCCATATACTCGGCCGAGGTAGCCTGCCAGCCGAGGTGCAGGGTGACGCCGTCGTGCTCCAGCTGCGCGGCCAGGGCCCCGGCGACGTCCCTATCTTCCCGGGGCAGCAGCTGAGGGCCTTGCTCCACCAGGGTGACGGGGATATCGAGCAGGGCCAGGCTCTGGGCCAGCTCGCAGCCGATGGGGCCCCCTCCCAGCACCAGCAGATGGCGGGGGGGCTCACGCAGTCGCTGCCAGAGGGTGTCGGAGGTGAGGTAGGGAACCCTGTCCAGCCCCGGCAGTGCGGGCACCCGGGGGCGGGCGCCGGTGGCGATCACGATATGACGGCTGGTCAGGCGCTTGCCGTTGACCTCCACCTCCCAGGGGGAGGTGACCCGCGCCCGCCCCTGGATGCACTCCACCCCGAGTCCTTCATAGCGCGCCACCGAGTCGTGGGGTTCGACCTCCTCGATGACCCGGGCGACCCGCGCCATCACGGCGGCGAAGTCGGCGCGGCTCTGGCTCGGGGTAAAACCAAGCTCCCCGGCCTTGCGCTGTTCAATGGCGAAGCGGGCGCTTCGGATCAGCGCCTTGGAGGGGACGCAGCCGGTATGGAGGCAATCTCCCCCCATCCTGTGCTGCTCGATGAGGGCCACTCTGGCTTTCACCGCGGCGGCGATGTAGCTGGTGACCAGACCTCCGGCGCCGGCACCTATCACCAGCAGGTTGTAGTCAAAGCGCGCCGGCTTGCGGTAGGGGGCGTGCAACCGGTAGAGGGCGAGACGGCGCTGAAAGGCACGCATCAGCCAGGGCATCAGGCCGAGCAGGGTCAGGGCGGCCAGCAGGCCGGGGGAAAAGAGGTTGCCTGTGCTGGTGAGGGTAGCCAGCTCGCTTCCCGCCAGCACGTAGACGAGGGTGCCCGGCAGCATGCCGAGCTGGCTGACCCAGTAGTAGGTGCTGACTCTGATGGGGGTGAGCCCCATCACCAGGTTGACCAGAAAGAAGGGGAAGAGGGGGATGAGGCGCAGGCTCAGCAGATAGAAGGCCCCCTCCTTTTGCATGCCGGCCTGAACGCTCGCCAGCTTGTCGCCAAAGCGTGTCTCGACCCAGTCCCGCAGCAGGAAGCGGGCGCTGAGAAAGGCCAGGGTGGCGCCGAGGGAGCTGGCAAAGGAGACCAGCAAGAGCCCCCACAGGATGCCGAAGACGGCGCTGCCCGCCAGGGTGAGCAGGGCCGCCCCCGGCAGGGAGAGGGCGGTGGTGAGCACATAGATCACCAGAAACAGCAGGCTGGCTGCGACAACATGGCGGTCGACCCAAAGGGCCAGGCGCTCCTGATGAGCCTGCAACTGGGTGAGGCTCAGATAGTGGTCAAGGTCGAGGGCAAAGAAGGTGCCGACCAGGGCCCCCATCGCCAGCAACAGCAGCAGGCGTGCCCTGTTCATCCCTGCCCCTTGTCGAGGGGGCTCTCGGGTTGCACCGGCAACTGGCAGAACCCCTGGGGAGCGATGTCGAGAGCGGCATTGAACTTGGCGGACATGTTCTGGAAGGCGATGAGGCCGGTGAGCTCCACCAGGGCGTCGTCATCGAACCAGGGCTTGAGGCGGGCGGCCTGCTCGTCGCTCACGCCATCCAGCCCGGTCATGGCCTCGGCATAGTCCAGCACGGCCCGCTCCCGCTCGTCGAACAAGGGGCTGTCGCGCCACCGGGCCAGCGCCTCCACCTTGTCGCTGGAGCCTGCCCGCTTGACGAGGGTCATGGCGTTGATGTCGACACAGAAACGACACCAGTTGAGCTGGGAGACCCGCACCGTCACCAGGGAGCGCAGCACGGGGTCGATGGGGGAGCGCTTGCGGTTGATGACGCCGTAGAGGGTGGCGACCGCGGCGAACAGCCTGGGGGAGCGCCCCCAGCACTTGCCCGGGATCAGCACCTGACCGTAGTTGCGTTTCTGCAGCCAGAAGAAGGGGCGGATGAACCAGGCGTAGGCCCGGTCCGGTTTGACCTCAATGCGCATCTTGTTCCTCTTTGAGCTTCTCCATCTTGGGCTTGTAGGCCCCGCCCAGGCGCTCGTTCAACCGATTCAGGAAATCGATGATCCGTGCCCGGTTGACCCCCAGATCGCTGCGCCCCTGGCGCGAGGCGGAGCGCATGTCGATACGGGTCTCTTTGGGCCCGGCAAAGACCCGCAGGGCCACGTCATCCTGAAACCCGAACCAGCCGGTGGTGACGACGGCATCGATACCCTCGCTGCCCGGGCGAACCTGCCAGCCCAGCTCCGTCATCAGTTCCTCGGCTTCCGCGAGTACTTCGACCGGGGATGCCCGGGTATAGAGAGGGCCGGGGTTGCCTGGAAATACTTGCAGGGGCGGGGGGGAGACCGGGAGATCCTCCGGGCTTCTGAGCTGCTCGGCCCACTGGAGCCGTGGCGGATGGTAGGGATCCGTGCTGACGTCGTTGGTGAGGGGGGAGCGCAGCGCCTGGACGAGAAACAGCAGGGGCAACAGCAGGGGAGTTATGCCCCAGATATCCGGCCAGAGGTTGGTGGTGCGGCGATAGCGCCAGGGCAGGCGCAGCAGCAGCACGAGGCTGAGGAGGGCGCTGGCGAGACAGAGGATGAAGCCGAGCCACCAGGGCCAGAGATGGGCGCGGCTGCCAAGGGCCCCGCAAAGGGGCAATAGCCAGGTCAGCAGCGGCCACCACAAAGAGCTGTGCATATGAGGGATCCACGGGTCAGGATGGAACTATGCCCAGAAGGATAAACTTAATTGCCTGATAACGTTAGTAAATGATCATCAATCCCAGGCGTGCGGCTCAGAGAACCGATGGCCTCGTCGCCCTGGATCAGCTGCGATAGAGCACCTTGATGAGGTGGAAGCCGAACTTGGTGCGCACCGGCCCCAGCACGGTCAGCAACTCCCCCTTGAACACGGCATCGTCGAAGGACTTGACCATGTCCCCCTTGGAGAACTCTCCCAGATCGCCGCCACGCTTGCCGGAAGGGCAGGTGGAGAAACGCTTGGCCATCTGGCTGAAATCGGCGCCCTTGGCGAGCTTCTCCTTGATTTCCAGACACTGTTTCTCGGTCTTGACCAGGATGTGCTGGGCACAGGCTTTTTTCATCGGAATGCTCCTCGGCGAGGGGAAAGGGGGCGCAAGATTACTGCAATTGCGCCTCCGCGTCAGCCCCTCGGGCGCGAGACCCGGCTCCGGGGGCCGGCGGCCAGGGGGACCCTGGCCCGGGATTGCCAGAGGATCTCCAGCCCCAGCAGGGCATAGAGGCTCCAGATGGCCAGGGGGTTGAGCCAGTTGCCTCCCATCTGCAGGGTGGCCAGAGCTGCGCTCACCAGCAGCAGGACTATGCCGGGCAGGCGCCAGTGGGCAGACAGGGGGGCGAGCAGGGCCATGCCCAGCAGCAGGGCCAGGCCAAAGGGCAGATTGAGCGCGGTGAAGGCGAGGGCCTGCTGGCCGTTCATGCCGGTCAGCAAGGCCAGCAGGGCGCTGCAGCAGGCCAGGAAGGTGATGAACTCGAGTCGGTCGGCGATGTAGTCAGCCAGTTGTTCGCTACGTAGGTGCATGGGGTCTCTCCTGCGATGATTGGGATCAGTGTGGGACAGGCAGGAGCGCAGGGGCAGCGGGATAAATCGATTGAATTGAACGAAGCTTTAGTGCCATCTATTCAAGTGATTGATTTAAACTTATTTTCCTGTTCAATAGCAGGCAGGGCGGGGAAGAGGGCACGGAGCAAGTCGAGGGGGACGGGTTGACGAAACCCGCCGGATGCGGGGTGTCCGACAAGGGTTGTCGCGACGAGCCGGACCCTGCTGCCAGCCCAAGGCCGCCAGGGGAGATCCGGCGTGGCGGGGTCGGTGGTGGCGTTTTGTTCGCCCCTTGCCCGGATTGTGCGCAGTTTGGCTCCTCACACCCGGCTGGCTCCTTGCTGGGCCGAAGCGATCCCCGCACCGGGGGCGGCAGAGCGGCACGCAAAGGGGCCCCGAGCGTGGGATTTCGCCGTCGCGATTATGCTAGGATGAGCGGCACTCGCCCGGGATGAGTCTCGGTATCGTACTAAATAACACAATCTTTAAATCATGTTATTCGGGGAAAATGACGTTTGACAGGATGCTATCCTACTTTTCTCACCGGGAGCACTTCATCCGGGCGATCCCGTCGCCCCGGGCCCGGTCTCTTGCTGCTCGCTCTCTGGCTGATGGCGATGCCCGCCATGGCGGCCAAGTTGACCTACCAGATCAAGGGGGTCAGGGGAGAGCAGAAAGACAACGTCGAGGCCTACCTCAACGCCCTGCCCGTCTACCAGGAACGCCAGTACCGCCCCGCCCGCGCCAAGATCACCGAGAGCGTACAGAAGGCGCTGCAGGTCTATGGCTACTACCAGCCCAAGATCACTCTGAACCGCGACAAGAAGACGCCCGCCAAGGTGGTGATCGAGATTGAGCGGGGGGAACCCGTGATCATCTCGCGCCTCGACATCCTGCTGGAAGGGGATGCGGGGAGCGACGAGGTGTACAGCGAGCTGCTGGACAAGCTGCCCCTCAAGGAGGGAGATCCCCTCAACCACGGCAAATATGAATCCATCAAGGCGGATCTCGGCAGTCTGGGGCTGGCCCGCGGCTATTTTGACGCCAAGATCAGCAAGAGCCAGGTCAAGGTTTTCCCGGAACAGGGCAAGGCGGAGATCTACATCCTGTTTCGCTCTGGTCCGCGCTACCATTTTGGCGAGATCCGCTATGACGCGACGCCGGAGGCTCTGCACCTTATTCGCCCGCTCATCAACATCAAGAGCGGCGACCCCTATCTGGCGATCCGTCTGGCGGAGATGTCCCAGGATGTCTCCTCCACCAAGCTGTTCAAGCAGGTGGACATCAAACCCCTGATCAGCCAGGCCGAGGGCAACCGGGTGCCGGTGCAGGTGACCCTCTCCAACCGGGTCGATCACGAGATTGAGACCGGTATCGGTTATGCCACGGACGTGGGGCCGCGCCTGAGTGCCACCTGGGAGAAACCCTGGGTGAACCGCTATGGTCACCGCCTCTCCAGCACCGCCAAGATCTCGGCGCCGGAAGCGGAGCTCAGCTTCGACTACCAGATCCCGGTGGGCAACCCGCTGCGGGATTACTACTCCCTGCAGGCGGGCTATCAATACACCGACAACAACGACACCCGCTCCGATCTGGCCACCTTCGGGGTGCACCGCTGGACACGCCGACCGGAGAGCTGGGACAGAGACGTCTTTGTGCGCCTGGAGAACGAGCGCTACGTCCAGGGTCAGGACGAGGGGAACAGCCTGCTGCTGATCCCCGGCGTCTCCTGGTCACGGCTGCGGGTGCGCGGCGGTCTGGTGCCGGATTGGGGGGATCGCCAGCAACTGACGATGGAGTTCTCGAGCCCCTACTGGGGGTCCGACATCAGCTTCATGCGGGTGTGGGGGCGCAGCAAGTGGCTGCGCACCCTGGGCGAAGATCACCGTTTCCTGATGCGGGCCGAACAGGGGGCCATCGTCGGGGATGATTTCTCCCTGGTCCCCCCCTCCCTGCGCTTCTTCACCGGCGGCGATCAGACGGTCCGGGGCTACGGTTACGAGACCATTTCGCCACGGGGGGACGATGGCAAGCTGACCGGCGGACGCTACGCCAGCGTCGGCAGCCTGGAGTACAACTACCGCTTCAGCGAGAAGTGGCTCGGTGCCTTGTTCGTGGACGCCGGGACCGCCACCGTCGACTACAGCGAGGCCTGGAAGATAGGCACCGGGGTCGGGGTGCGCTGGGTCACCCCCATCGGTCAGGTCAGGCTCGATCTGGCGGTGGGCATCTCCGAGGAGGACAAGCCGCTGCGGCTGCACTTCGCACTGGGGCCGGAACTATGACCCGGCAACCAGGCGCATATCCTCTTCTTTCTCTTTTCTGGCCGCTGCGGCTGCTTTCCTTGCAGGGGTCTGCATCGTGATCTGGGTAAAACGCATTTTCTTGTGGCTCATGGGCCTCTTCTTCCTGCTGCTCATCGGCGTCAGCCTGCTGGGCTTCACCCATCAGGGCAACAAGTGGCTGTGGCAACAGGCCAGAGCCGCGCTGCCCTCCCTCAAGGGGGAGCTGGTGGCGGGGCAACTCGGGTATGGCTGGACCTTCGAAGGGGTTGGCTGGCAGGACGAGCTGGTGGATGTCACCGTGGAGCGGGCCGTGCTGGACTGGGATCTGGGCAAGCTCCTGCAGGGCAAGCTCTGGATCAAGTCTCTGGCGGTGACTCGCCCCGTGGTCCGGGTGGCGGAGTCCGAGCCGGTGCCGGAAGAGCCGTCGGAGCCCTTCGTCTGGCATCCGTTGCCGCTCAAAATCCAGGTCGACAGCCTCAAGGTTGCCGATCTCGATGTGGCGGTGCCCGGCGTGACGATCACCCTCAAGGATCTGGACATTGGCGCCGCCCTGGATCGCGCCGGGCTCATCGTGCGCGGCCCCGTGCTCGATGGCCTGAACGTGGTGGTGGCACCGTCCCCGGTGGAGGCGGCCAGTGACAAGGGCGCCAAACCGGCGGATGAGAAAAGCGCCACCCTGGCGGCCGGCGAGCGCAAGGCTGTCCCCGGTGACAAGACGCAGGCCGCAAGCAAGCCCGAGCCCATGGTGCTGCCGGCGGTGCGACTGCCTTTCCCCATCCAGCTGGAGGGGCTGAAAGCCACGGCGTTCCGTTATCAGCAAGGTGAGCTGGTGGAGGGGCTAGACAACCTGTTGCTGTCGGCCACCGCCGAGGAGGAGCGCATCGATATCCGGGAGCTCTCCTTGCGCCATGCCATGGCGGATCTGGCCTTGAGTGGTCAGGTGCGCCTGCACGAGGATTACCCCCTCACCCTGACTCTGGATGCCAAGGCGCGTCAAGGGCTGCTGGACGGGGAGCTCAAGGGGGAGCAGGTCAATCTCGTCCTGGACGGTTCTGTGGGCAAGCTTGGGCTGGCACTCAAGGCCAAGGGGCCGGTGGGCGCCAATCTCAAAGGATCCCTTGCGGCCCTCGACCCGGACCTGCCCTTCGATCTGGCGCTGGACTGGAAGAGCCTCTCCTGGCCCCTGCACAAGCCTGCCAAGGATGAGCCCAGCTATCGGTTGGACAAGGGCACCCTGAGCGCCAAGGGCAAGCTCTCCGGTTATCAGTTTGCGCTCAACACCGCCGGCAAGGGGACCGATGTGCCCCCCTTCAAGGTGGCGCTCTCGGGCAAGGGGGATCTCAACCAGCTGAGCCGTATCGAGCTGCTGCTGGGGGCCCTCAAGGGGGAGCTCAAGCTCGACGGCAAGCTGGCCTGGAGCAAGGGGGTCCAGTGGCAAGGGACGACCGAATTCAAGGGGATCAACCCGGCGGAGCTGGTGCCCGAGATCAAGGGGGCATTGGCGGGCAAGATCACCAGTCGCTTCGATCTGGATGAGGCGGGCCACTGGCAGCTGGCCCTGCCCGAGCTCAAGGTGGATGGCAAGCTCAACCAGTATCCTCTGGCCTTGCAGGGCAGGCTCAGCGGCAACGACAAGATGGAATGGACCATCCCGGCCCTGGCGCTGCAAAGCGGCCCCAACCGGCTGCAGGCCAAAGGCTCGCTCACGACCCAGGCCTGGAAGCTGGATGCGGATCTGGATGCGCCCAAGCTTGGGGGTATCTACCCGGGTCTGGGAGGGGACATCAAGGGCCAGGTGCGCGTCACCGGCAACCAGCAGGCGCCGCGCGTGAATGCCGATCTGGTGTCGGGCCGACTCGCCTACGCGGGCACCGTCCTCAAGGAGACCGTCATCAAGGCCAACGCCCTGGTCGGGGAGAAGCCCGCCGGTGAGGTGGCGGTGACGGTGGCGAGCCTGGCGCAGGGGGAGACCAAGCTCTCGCAAATCGCCCTGAACCTGAGCGGCGATCTCGAGCGCCACGGGCTCACCTTGACCATGAAGGGGGATCCGCTGGCGGCAGACCTCAGCCTGAATGGCAGCCTGCGCGGTGACCACTGGCGTGGCACCCTTGCCGAGCTGAAGCTCAAGACCCCCCTCAAGCGCTGGACGCTGACCGCCCCCTGGTCTCTGGACCTGGATCTGCCGAAACAGCAGCTGACCATGGGGGATCTCTGCCTCGCGTCCCAGAAGGCCAGTCTCTGCGTCAAGGGGAGCCGGATAGCCCAGTCCCAGGGCAATCTGGAATTTGCCCTGAACGAATTTGATCTCAAGCGGCTGCGCCCCTGGTTGCCGGACAATTTCCGCTGGCAGGCGGTGCTGTCGGCCGACGGGCGCGCCAGCTGGCGCGGCAACCAGCCGACCCTGCACGCCACCGTGCGCACCACGCCTGGGACCTTCGTCGCCGACGAACTCAAGACCGACTACCAGCGCCTCGAGCTCGGGATCGACTTCGAGCGCCAGCAGGCTGCCATCCGGGTCGATTTCGCCTCCGAGCAGATAGGCAACATCGACACCGATCTGCTGATCCGGGATCCCGCCGGCCGCGGCAACCTCGGCGGTCAACTCAGGTTTGACGATCTGAAGCTGGCGACCTTTGCGCCGCTCATACCCGAAGTGCGCTCCCTGCAAGGGGTCATCTCGGCGGATGCCCGCTTCGACGGTACCCTGGCTGCCCCCCTGCTGTATGGCGAGCTGAACCTGAAGGAGGGGGAGGTTCAGACCCACTCCGACATGGTGACCCTCTCCAAGCTGGTGACCCGCCTCAAGATAGAAGGCAACCGGGCCGAACTCGACGGCTCCATGATGGTGGGCAAGGGCCCCCTGGTGCTGGGGGGCTGGCTGAGCTGGGCCCAGCAGCCGGTGACCGGCAGCCTCACCATTCAGGGCAAGGAGCTGGAGGCCCAGTACCCGGGCATGGGCCGGGTCAGGGTGACACCTGACATCGCCATCTCTCTCGGGGAGGAGACCAGGGTGACCGGTCAGGTGGACATCCCCTGGTCGCGCATCCTGGTCAAGAGCCTGCCAGACAGCGCGGTAGCGGTCTCCGATGACGTCACCGTCATCTACGACGATCTGCCGCCGGTCCCCAAGGCGGCACCGCTGCCCATGGAGATCAGGCTCGCCATCCGGCTCGGGGACGACGTCCGCCTTGAAGCCATGGGACTCAAGACCAAGGTGGGAGGGGCCCTCAACATTCGCCAGGATCCCTCCAAGCCGCTCTCGGGCAACGGGCAACTGGAGCTCAGGGACGGGCGCTTCAAGGCCTATGGCCAGAACCTCATCATCAAGGAGGGGCGGATCCTCTTCTCCGGCCCCATCGATCAGCCCTATCTCAACATCGAGACCTATCGGGATCCGGACACCATCGAGGACAACGTGACCGTCGGGGTGCGGGTGACGGGGCCGGCCGCCAAGCCGAAGATCACCGTCTATTCCGAGCCGCAGATGGCGCAGTCCGAACAGCTCTCCTATCTGTTGCGGGGCAAGGGATTGCAGACCAGCGGCGAGGATGGCGGCTTCAACGGCCTGCTGGTGGCGGGGGCCGTGAGCCAGGCGAGCGGCGTGGTCTCCAGCATCGGGGAGTCCCTCGGCATGAGCGACGTGGCCCTCGATACCGCAGGCAGTGGTGATGACACCCAGGTGACCCTGTCGGCCTACCTGCTGCCCGGCTTGCAGTTCCAGTACGGGGTCGGGGTGTTCAGCCCCATCGCCGAATTCAAGCTGCGCTACGAGCTGATGCCAAGGCTCTATCTGCAGGCCATGAGCGGGGTGGCCCAGGCGGTGGATATCTTCTATCGCTTCACCCTGTAAGGGGGGCGGATGACAAGACAGGTGCCTGGGGGGACGCTTATCCCCCCCTGCCCGACCTGCTGATGACAGCTGTCGCCAGCAGGTTCGGGGTGAGAGCGTGCATATATTGACGGGAGGCCTGTCCTCCCGTTTTTTTGTAGAAGAAGGGGATTTGTGGAAGGCAGAAAAGCGAAAACCCGGCACAAGGCCGGGTTCTCTGAAAGATGGTGGAGGGAGAAGGATTCGAACCTTCGAAGGCAGAGCCGTCAGATTTACAGTCTGATCCCTTTGGCCGCTCGGGAACCCCTCCACGGGGCATGACCTGATTGTGCGCACTTGAATGGTGGAGGGAGAAGGATTCGAACCTTCGAAGGCAGAGCCGTCAGATTTACAGTCTGATCCCTTTGGCCGCTCGGGAACCCCTCCCCAAGTGCGAGGCGCATACTAACAGATCTGTCGCGCTTGTGAACCCCTCTGCCGGGATTTTTAATGCTTAAAGGATCGGGTTGATGGCCGATAAGCAATGAAACCTTCATTTCCAAGATTTATCTCATGCTGCCCAGTGCGATTCGTGACCGCTTGCTCGTGGATGAGGCCCAGTTGGGCCAACGGCTCAACCAGGATCTCCGTGCGGGGGACCGTGCCGACTTCAGGCTGCATCTGGCGCTGCTGACTGATGCAGTGGAAGAGCAGCCCTGGTTTGATGCCCCGCCCAAGCCTGCGTCGGGTGAGATGGATTGGCGCTCCCGTTTCGGTCTGATGCCCCGGGCGTCCCTGCAAGGCGGGGTGGAAGAGAGCGATGCCACCAGCCTCAACGAGCGTCTGCAACAGGGCGGGTGCATGACGGATGTGAGACTCTGGCTGGCGCTGCGCTCCCCGCCACTGGTGAGCCGAACGCCCGCGCTGGATCCCGCGGTGTATGACAACCTCTCGGCACTGGGTCGCGAGCGATGGCAGGCCCGCCCTATGGGCGCTGACCCCAGGGAGGAGGCTCCGCTGATGATGCTGCCGCTGCTCGATGAGCTTGCGCAAGGGGTGGATGCCAGGCTGCGCTGGCTGGGGTGACGGCACGGTAGAATGCAAAAAGGCGGGATAACCCGCCTTTTGCTTTATGAGTGGTGAACCTTGTCAGGCGTCTGCTTCGTCCGGTTGGGGCACTTCCTTGCCGGCGGCACGACGGGCGATGGGTTTTTCCGTGTGACGGTTGAGCTGGCGTTCCAGCTTCTGGCCCAGGTCCGTGATGGCAGCATAGAGATCCTCGTGCTCTGCCTGCGCAAACAGTTTGCCGTTGGGAATGCCGATAGTGGCTTCGACGATATACATCAAACGCTCTTTGGAGATGATCACATGGGGTGTGATAAGAGGCACCTGAAGACGCTCGAGCTTTTCAAAACGGGATTCAATGCGCTCGCGGATGGCTGGGGTGATGTCGATGATTTTACTGGTCATTTCGATTTTCATAATGGCCCCCTTCGGGTCGTCTTGCTTGTGTCTTCACCTCCAGATTACCCATGTTGCCAAATCAAAATGTGATCTGCGTCACGAAAAATCCCCTTAGGAATCCCGCTGTCCATAAATTGTGAGCTTTTCCCGTTTCATGCCAAAAACCGCTTGAGCTCAGTGAAACAGGCAGGCAGTATCAGCAAATAGGATCGTTTCTGTCCCCCCTCGGCAGCGCCTTGTGTCGACCCGATGTTTGGTTTTTGCCGCATAGTCTCGAATTTTCTCCACCCACATCGCCTCATCGCATCGCAAAATCATTGCCATGCGCCGGTGGAGATATGCGCGCAAACGGATATGCTTTTCTGCAGGAGTCGGGGTGGATAACGTGGTTGTAGTGGTTGGAGTCGTAGATGAAGCAGCAAGCCACCCAGATGATGTGGTTTTATGATCGGCAGCATGGGCAATGGAGCCTGTCTGATCATGTCTCTTGTGAACCCTGGGCAGGGGAGGGAGCCCACCCCTGGGCCACCCAACTTGAGCGGGAAGATGAAGCGGGTTTCGCCGATTTTCTTGCAAGACTCCACGATTCCGGCCAGCCTGGCCAGTTCATCGGTCACCTGCGCGATGAGGACGGCAAGGTACACCATGCGCTCTGGTACGGTCAGTATGTGCCTGCACAGGGGCTCTGTTGTGGCTGGCTTGCCCCCCTCGAAATGATGCATCGCGAGATGGATCGCGCCAACTCCCCCGCAGGCGTGACACCGCCGCTTCCCATGTTGCAGGCCCCCTTGCTGGCCAAGCTGGCGCAGGCGCTCTCCGCCAAGACGGGGCTCGATTTTTGCCAGACCCTGGTCAACGAGCTGGCCCATATCCTGGGAGCCACTGCCGTCTGGCTGACGGAGCGGGTCGGTCTCGACAGGCTCAGGGTGCTGGCGAGCCACGGCATCGACGTCAAGGAGTATGCTCTCTGTGACATGCCCTGCCAGCAGCTCTATCGCCAGGGGGCCTCCTGCGCTGTCCCCGTGAGTGAACCCCTGACCGGGTATCCTGACCTGCCCCCGTGCCAGCACTATTACGCCCAGCCGCTGCTCGATCGTAACGGTCAGATCCTGGGCCATCTCGCCCTGCTGTTCCCAAGCCAGACCCGGACCACGGATCTGGACTCTGTCCTGACCATCTTCTCGGTGCGCATGGTGGCCGAGTTGGAGCGCCTGCAAAGCGATGCCCTGATGCGGCTGTCTGCGGTGGCCTTTGAAACTCACGAAGGGATCATCATCACGGATCCCGAGTTCAAGATCCTGCGGGTCAATTACGCCTTCAGCCAGATCACCGGCTTTGACAACCAGGGGGTGATTGGTCTGCATCTTGGCAACGATCTCTGGTCGGGGTTGGGAGGGCTGGGTTACGAGCTCAACGCCCTGGATCGATGGCAGGGGGAAACCCTGCGCCTGCACGCCGACGGTCACGCCTATCCCCAGTGGGAGATCGTCACGCCGGTGCAGGATGAAAAGGGGGGGATCAGCCACTATGTCATCTTCTTCGAGGATATTTCAGAGCGCAAGGCGGCGGAGCGCCGCATCCAGGATCTCGCCTTCTATGACGAGCTGACCGGCCTGCCCAATCGCCGTCAGCTGCACGAAACCCTGGCCCAGGCGTTCACCGATGCAAATCGCAGTCACCTCATCGGGGCCCTGCTGTTCATCGATCTCGACCACTTCAAGACCATCAATGATTCCCTGGGTCACGCCACCGGCGACTGGCTGCTCAAGGAGGTGGCCAGCCGTCTCAAGCGGCTGGTGCGCCAGGGGGATTGTCTGGCCCGTCTCGGCGGCGACGAGTTCGTGTTGTTGCTGCCAGCGCTCTCCATCAGCCCGCCCCAGGCGGAGATGCAGGCCGACCTCATCGCGGAGCGGCTGATCGGGGAGATCGCCGCCCCCTATGATTTCAGAGGCCAGGTGCTGCACATCGGCGCCAGTGTCGGCATCACCCTCTTCCCCGGTCGGGAGCAGGAGGCGGGGGATCTGCTCAAGCAGGCTGACACCGCCATGTATCAGGCGAAATCGGCGGGCCGCAAGACCCGGCGCTTCTTCGATGCCTCCATGCAGTTGCAGGCCGACCGGCGTCTGCACATTCACAACGAGCTGCGCAGTGCCCTCGACAATGGGGAACTGACTCTCCACTACCAGCCCCAGCACATGGTGGCGGGGGGGGAGATCATCGGTGTCGAGGCGCTGATCCGCTGGCAACCCCCCGGGCGTGCCCTGGTGTCGCCTGCCGAGTTCATCCCCATTGCCGAGGAGACGGATCTCATTGTCGACATCGGCAACTGGGTATTGCACGAAGCCTGTACCCAGTACGTCTCCTGGGAGGAGAACGGGATCCACGTCCCCCAGCTCTCGGTCAACGTGAGCGCCAAACAGTTCCATGCTCCCGACTTCGTCGATCGCATTCACGATGTGCTGGCGGCCACCGGCATGGATCCCGCCTGCCTCAACCTGGAGATCACCGAGTCGGTGGTGCTGGGTCATGCGGAAGACACCATCAGCAAGATGGCGGAACTCAAGACCCTGGGCATCAGCTTTGCCATCGACGACTTCGGGGCGGGGTACTCTTCCCTGAGCTACCTCAAGCGGTTGCCGGCGGACGAGCTCAAGATCGACCGCTCTTTCATCCAGGACATTCCCAAGGATGGTGACAACATGGCTATCGTCGAGGCCGTGATCGCCATGGCCCGCCACATGGGGTTCAACGTGACGGCGGAGGGGGTGGAGTCCCGCCAGCAACTGGAGTTTCTGCAGGCGCAGGGCTGCCATTTCTTCCAGGGATACCTCGCCTCCAAGCCGCTCCCTGTTCCCTACCTTGAACGCTATGTCAGCCGCCAGGTACGCGGTGATCGCCCCGTCTGCACCGATAAAAATAGTGTGGCGTAGCCCCCGTGCTTAGCGGGTAGAATGAAGGTATGTCACCACCGCACTTTGGCGGTGGTTATGCCTTCAAGGGGAGAATGCCATTCGTGAAAGTCGTGCAGGGAATCATCTTGTCTGCGCTCTGGATGCCGGGGCTGTTGGCTCCTGCCTTCGCGCAGACCATGGAGCAGTCTCTCTATCGCCAGGCCCATGAGGCCGTGCGTGCCAATGATCAGGTCAAATTCAGCCAGCTTCGGGCACGCCTGATCCACTATCCGCTGCTGCCCTATCTGGATTACTACCAGCTTGCGTTCCGTCCCGGGGCGGCAGACTACAACGATGTGACCCGCTTCATCCGCCAGCACGGGGACACCCCCCAGTCCAACCGGCTCGAGCGCAGCTATCTCACCTATCTTGCCCAGAGCCAGCAGTGGTCCCAGTTCCTGCGTTTCTATCCGGCCAAGCCAAGCTCCACCGACCTGCTCTGTCAGCACTATCAGGCCCGCTACTACACGGGGCACAAGAGTGAAGCCCTGCAGGAGGCAGGCAAGCTCTGGTTGAGCGGTCAATCCAGGCCCGATGCCTGCGATCCCCTGTTCCAGCTCTGGCAGCAGGCAGGTCTGCGCACTCAGGAGAAGATCTGGGAGCGCATGAACCTGGCTTTCGAGGCCCAGAACCCCAACCTCATTCGCCACCTCGGGGCCCAGCTCGGCAGCGGCATGAAGGGGTATGGCGATCAGATGATCGCCCTGTATGACCAACCCGTGCGGGCGATGAATCCGGCCAACTTCACGGCGGCGCCCCCGTCGCGGCATCTGCTCTCACTGGGGCTGGCTCGCTACGCCAACCAGGAGCCCGACGCGGTTCTGCGCCAGCTGGGGGAGATGACCCGTCGCTTCGGCCTGAACCATGCTGAGGTGAGTCGGGTGGAGAAGGCGGCAGCCCGCCGCCTGTTGCTGGACCGCTCTTCTGACCAGCGCGCCTGGCTGGATACGGCTCTGGTGCGGCTCAAGGATCCGGAGCTGGTGGAGCTGCGGGCCCGTCTTGCCATCTGGGAGCAGGATTGGCGCGGCCTCGAAGGCTGGGTCAAGCGGATGCCCATGGGGCTGCAAAAAGAGGATCGCTGGCGTTACTGGATGGCGCGTTCGCTGGAGAAACAGGGGCGGCAGAAACCGGCGCGGGATCTCTATCTCGAGACTGCAAACCTGCGCGGCTTCTACGGCTTCATGGCGGCCCAGCGCACCGGTGTGCCCTATCGCATGAAGAACCAGAGCGTGGCGCACAAGGTGCCGGACTGGCAAAGTGCCAGCCGCCGCTGGCCCTTCCTGCTGCGGGTGCGTGAACTGCTGGCGATGAACGAGATCACGGCGGCCCGCTCTGAGTGGATCCACAACATGGATCGCAACAGCGTGGCCCAGCGCCTGGAGTTTGGCCACATCGCCCTCAACCAGGGCTGGCACGAGCTGGCGATTCTCTCCAGCATCCGTGCCGAGGCCTGGGATGCGCTGGACCTGCGCTTCCCACTGCCCCTCAAGCGCACCTTCTCCCAGATGGCACAAGAGCGCACCATGAACACCAGTCTGCTCTACGCCATCTCCCGTCAGGAGAGCGCACTCTATCCCCTGGCCCAGTCACCGGTCGGGGCGAGGGGGTTGATGCAGCTGATGCCTGCCACCGCGAAAGAGACGGCCGGCAAGCTTGGGGTGCCCTATCGCAACGAACAGCAACTGTTCGACCCGGCCATGAACATTCGTCTTGGCAGCGCCTACCTCAAGCGCCTGCTGGATGTGTATGACGGCAACCGGATCCTGGCGGCGGCGGCCTACAATGCGGGTCCTGGTCGGGTCAAGCGCTGGCGCGAGCAGAGCGACAACAAGCCGATGGATGTCTGGGTGGAAAGCATCCCCTATCGGGAGACGCGCAACTATGTCCAGAACGTGCTCTCTTTCGATCTCATCTATCAACACAAGCTGCAGCAGCCCTTGCGTTTCATGTCGGAACGCGAGCTGAATCACGCCTATTGAGTTCGGGGGCAGTCGTTGTCGCGGCTGCCTCCCATTCTTGCCCCAGAATGGTTATCATCCCTTAAGCTTTGTTACAAAAGGAAACCTGCCAGGTGATCGGGCGCCGCGTCTTGGTCTGTCAGGTTCGATACAATGCCCGATCATCACTGACAG
This sequence comes from Aeromonas sp., assembly GCF_050252055.1. Taxonomy (NCBI): domain Bacteria; kingdom Pseudomonadati; phylum Pseudomonadota; class Gammaproteobacteria; order Aeromonadales; family Aeromonadaceae; genus Aeromonas; species Aeromonas sp. The sequence goes on from NZ_JBFWLQ010000005.1 coordinate 104,160, forward strand.
GCTTTTCCAACAAAGGAATCGAGAGTGGCAACGATCAAAGATGTGTCTCAGCTGGCGAATGTCTCCATTTCGACAGTGTCTCGAGTGATCAACAACACGGCGCAGGTGGCGCCCGAGAAGCGCGAGGCTGTCCTCGCGGCCATGAAGGAACTCAGCTTTCGTCCAAACAGCTTCGCCCAGGCCCTGGTGAGCAAACGCTCCAACTGTATCGGTGTGCTGGTGGGGGATCTGTGTGGCGGCCCCTTCTTCGCCCAGATGATGCGCGGCATCGAAAGCATGGTCGACAAGGCGAACAAGTTCACCATCGTGGTGTCCGGCAACCACGACGCGACCCGTGAGCGGCACGCCATCCAGGCGCTGCTGCAGCGCCAGTGCGATGCCCTGATCCTGCACAGCAAGGCGCTGCCTGACGAAGAGCTCAGCGAGCTGGCGTCGGGCACGACCCCCATCGTATTCATCAACCGTCAGGTGCCAGGCTGCGAGGATCGCTGCGTCTGGCTGGACAACCAGGCCGGCATCACCACGGCTTGCCAGCATCTGCTGGACGCGGGACATCGCAAGATTGCCTTCGTCACCTCCGATGACGAGGAGTTTGTGGATGGTCAGCAGCGGATGGCCGGCTATCGCTTCGCCCTGCAACGGGCAGGTATCGAGCTGGATCCTGCCCTCATCGGCCGTGCCTATGCCGATGAAAAAGGTGGCTATGTGGCCATGAGCGAGCTGCTGGCGCGCGGCGTCGAGTTCAGCGCTGTGCTTGGTTTCAACGATGCCATGGTGGCGGGGGCCATCTCCTGTCTGCTGGAGCGGGGTTACAAAATACCCCAGCAGGTCTCTGTGGTCGGTTTTGATGACATCCCCTATGCCCGATACATCTATCCCAAGCTCACCACGGTACGTTACCCCATCGAGGAGATGGGAGAGCGGGCCGCTGAGCTGGCCCTGAGGCTGCTGGATCACAAGCCGGTAGAGGGGCTGGCGCTCAAATTCGAAGCCGAACTGGTACGGCGGGAATCTGTGGCCTGAGTCATGAAGTTGGCCCCGTGCGGGTCGACTTTTTTGTAAAACAGTGAAAGCGCTTTCAGAAATCCTTTTCAACTGTGATCCGCTTCAAAGCTTTTTGACCGCGCTGCCACTAGGATAGGCCCACGAATTAGGAGCGTGCGCTCCCGATTTTCCCGCTGTGGGAGGTAACCGGTTAATCCGGCTATTTCCTTCGTTACTTTCGACGGTCATCATTGGATGGCCGTTTTTTTTTGTCAGGATCCGGGTATGACGAACGAATTTGAGTATCAGACGGGTATCGTGGGCGCCGGCTGGCTAGGGTTGCCCCTGGCCAGGGTATTGCAAGAGCAGGGGCAATCTGTCGCGGTGACGGTCAGTACGGCCGAAAAGGCTGAACGGCTGCGGGGGGAGAGTATTGCCGCCTGGCCGCTGTTGCTCACCCCTGACATGGGGCCACTGCCTTTTCGTTGTCATGACCTAGTGATCTGCGTGCCCCCCAGCAAGACCGGTGATTACCCGGCGTCCGTGGCCAGTCTGTGCCGACAGGCGAGGGAGGCGGGAGTCCACAGGGTTCTGTTTATCAGCGCGACTTCGGTCTGGGGGGCCGGGCAGGGGGAGGAGGATACGCCCGCTCCAGCTCATGACAGAGGGACGCGGATGCGGGCGGCCGAGCTGGCCGTACTGGAAGGGCATGTTGACTGCGCCATGATCTTGCGCCCGGCCGGACTCTATGGTCCTGACCGTCACCCCGGCCGTTTTCTGGCGGGCAAGACGCTGGCCGGGGGAGGCCAGGCTGTGAACCTGGTGCATCTGGACGACGTGGTGGCCGCCTGTGAGCTGATGCTGGCCCGGGGGCAGGATGGGGATGCCTACAATCTGAGTGCCCCCGTCCACCCGCGCCGGGAGCAGCTCTACCCCTTCGCGAGCCGCCTGCTCGGGCTGGTGCCGCCGCAGTTCGTCGAGCCGGCGGGGGAGTTTGCTCCCATCGAAGGTCAGCGCATCTGCCAGCAGCTTGGTTTCGTCTATCGCTGGCCGGATCCTGCCCACTGGTTTGCGGACGGGGCGGCCTTGAAGGGTTGAACGGGTCGTCGCCATCCGGGCCCCGGAGTCGGTCATCTGGCGTGCAAACCAGATACGGCGCGCGCTCCGGGACAATTGAGGTTTGCCAAGGGGGGGATCGCCCCCTATCATGCCGCCATCCATGATAAAGAGAGCGGTAATGATGGAAGAGACCAAGCGCCACCCCGATGGGGAGCTGTTGCTGAGAACCCTGGCAATGCCAGCCGATACCAACCCCAATGGCGATATCTTCGGCGGGTGGATCATGTCCCAGATGGATATAGGTGGGGGCATCATGGCCAAGGAGCTGGCAAAAGGGCGCATCTGTACCGTCTCGGTGGAGGGGATGACCTTCCACAGCCCGGTCAAGGTGGGTGACGTGGTGTGCTGTTACGGTCGCTGCCTCAAGATTGGTCGCAGCTCCATGCGACTCAAGCTGGAGGTCTGGGTCAAGCCGGTATTGCGGGAGAACGAAGCCCAGCGGTACTGCGTGACCGAGGGCGTCTTCACCTATGTGGCCATCGACGATCAGGGCAAATCCCGCCCCGTCCCGGTCTGAGTCTGCTCAGATGAGCCGGGCATTGATGATGGATATTTCCTGCTCAAGCCCGGTTTTTTGCCGTATCATGCGCTCCAGCATCTCTTCCGACCCCACGCACTGCCGGGTGTCGAACAGACAGAGATCACATTGGGGATCCCGCCTGATTTGATAGACGGTGGAAAGCTCCACTTGATGACAGGTTCCCTGTTGATCGTAAAATGTCACGCGGTACTGGTGCTGTCTCGCCATCGTTGAATTCCTTCTGGATGAGTCGGGCCGGACACGAATAATGAGACTAGTCGGCGACCGTGGCCTGTGTGAGGGCCATGTCGTCTTGCAGAGGCAGGTGATTGTTAGCCAATGAAAAATAGTTATCGGATTCTGGGAACGTCCCTGCTGACGTTGGGGCTGGTCGGTTGCTTCGAGGTACCGGATCAAGATCATCTGGTGACTGCGGCAGGTATCATACCTGGCGCAAGCTGTGACAGACCACCTCTGGTGGCGCTCGCCTCCACGGCCTTGCCGAGGGAGTTTGGCATCACCGTCTGGAACCTCTACAAGGGACAACGCAAGAACTGGCGGGAAGGGCTGGATGAGTATGCCAAGTCCCAGGATCTGGTGTTGCTGCAAGAGTCGGCGACCCGGCCCGAGATGCTGGACTGGCTGAAGAGAGGCGATTTCCAGTGGCAGCAGTTGCAGGCCTTCACCCAGGGAGGTGTCTCCTTTGGCGTGATGACGGTGGCGAAAACGCCGCAGGCGTTTGTCTGTGGCGTCCGTTCCCCCGAACCCCTGCTGCGCATCCCCAAGTCAGGTCTGGTCAGTCTCTATCCCTTGCAAGGGGATCCTGACGGCGTGCTGGTGGTGAATCTCCATGCGGTCAATTTCGAGCTGGGCATGGCGACCTTTCGCGAGCAGCTCAACGATCTGACTGCGTTGATCCATCGCCACCAGGGGCCGGTCATCCTGGGTGGCGATTTCAACACCTGGAGCGACAAGCGCGCGTTCTGGTTGAACAAGCTGGTGGGCGAGCTTGGCCTGCAGGAGGCCATACCTGTGCCTGATCTACGTCGCACCGCTTTTGGCCGCCCGCTGGATCACCTCTACTATCGCAATCTGGATCTGGTGGAGGTGAGTTCACCGGCTACCGATGCCTCTGACCACAACCCCATTCTGGCGCGCTTTGCGGCCCAGGCTATCACTCCCTGAGTCATCCCCTCAGGGGAGAGCGGCGTCGCCGCTGGTTCATGCAGACAAAAAAATACCCCGCATCAAGCGGGGTATTTTTTGGATTGCGACGAGCGATCAGCTGTTGTTCTTCACGAACAGGGTCAACTCCTGACCCGGCTTGAGATAGTCACTCTTGCCGAGCTGGTTCCAGCGCATCACATCGTTGACGGCGACCTGGAAGCGGGCTGCGATGGAGGAGAGGGAATCACCGCGGCGCACCTGATAGACCATGGACTTGTTGCTGCTCTTGCCCTGCTTGGGCCAGACCACCAGCTTCATGCCAGGCTTGAGGGCCGACTTGGCGTTCAGGCCGTTCCACTTGGCCAGGTCGGCGTGGGTGACCCCGTGTGCCTGGCTGATGCTCCACAGGTTGTCACCGGAGCGCACCTGATAGTTCACCTTGCCACCACTGCGGCTGGCGAGCTGCTGTGGCTTGCTCTGGGCAACCTGGGTTGCGCGCCCGCCATTGGGGATGATCAGGCTCTGGCCACGGCGCAGGTTGTTGCCGCGCATGTTGTTGGCCAGCTTGAGCTGTTGCACGGTCACCCCGTGATTCTGGGCGATCCGTGACAGCGTATCACCACTGGTGACCTGATAGGAGCGCACACCACGGGTACGTTCACGCTGGGGCAGATCGGCCAGGGCCAGCTCCAGGGTGTCGGCGTACTCGACGGGGACCAGCAGGTTGTAAGGGCCCTGTGGCGAGGTCATGCCACGCTTGAGCGCAGGATTGAGCGCCTTGAGCTGGGAGGCGGAAACGCCAGCCAGCTGGGCGGCCACGTTCAAATCAATCTGGCCACCGGTATTGATGGTTCTCAATTGCGGCTTGTTGGCCAGCACCGGCAGGGTGACATTGTATTTGTCCGCATTGCGGATCATGTCGGCCATGGCCAGGATCTTGGGCACATACATCCGGGTTTCGCGGGGCAGGTCCAGCGACCAGTAGTCGGTCGGACGACCAGCCCGCTCGTTGCGGGTGATGGCGTTGCGCACCCGACCTTCACCGGCATTGTAAGCGGCCAGGGTCTGCAGCCAGTCACCGTCGAAGAACCGGTTCAGGTACTCCAGGTAATCCAGTGCGGCATTGGTGGATGCCAGGACATCGCGTCGACCGTCGTACCAGTTGTCGTGGCGCAGGCCGAAATTCTTGCCGGTTGCAGGAACGAACTGCCAAAGACCGACCGCATTGCTGCGGGAGCGGGCATTGGGATCGAACATGCTCTCGATCATGGGGATGGTAATAAGCTCCATTGGCAGCTCACGCCGTTCGATTTCCTCTACCATCAGATACAGGTAGGGCTCAGCCCGGCTGGCAATGGTCGCCATATGCTTATCATTGCGCAACAACCAATCACGCTGTTGGCGAACCCGGGCATTATCGTGCGAGTCCAGCTGCATATCATCGCTGATACGCACCCACAGGTTATCAGTGTCATCCAGCTCTTCTATCTGTTCGTCGCCGAACAGCATCCGCGAAGAGTGTTTTTTGTACGTTTTCTTGCTGACTTGGGGGGATTTGATCGGCTCGATTGCCGTTACCGCCCGGTCATCCTGATGGCTCAGGTTTTGACAGCCGCTGAGAAACAGCGCTGCCAATAAGGCCGTTCGTAGCTTCATCTCGCTCAGGTCATCTGTGGAAAAACAGCTCGCATCATAAGGGGCAATGCCCCCCTGATCAAGGTTTGTTCAAAAAACGTCCTTCCAGGCCCGCAGAACAGCGAAGGTATCCTCTGGATTTTCCAAGCATTTAAGGGCGTATTTCTCAGCAGAAAATTTTACCGAGTCCTGCTCGCAGCGCAGAAAAACATTGAAATTCCGCTCATCTCCCAGCCGGGAGGGGAGACTCGGGAGGCCCTGCTGACGCAGTTTGCTGATCACGCCGATCTGCCGCTGGATCGCCAGGTTGTCGGGCTCGACCGCATGGGCGAAACGCAGGTTGGAGAGCGTGTATTCATGGGCACAATAAAGGAGGGTCTCATCGGGCAGTGCCGCGAGCCGTTGCAGGGAAGTGTGCATCTGTGCCGGGGTCCCTTCGAACAGACGGCCGCAACCGGCGCTGAAGAGGGTATCGCCACAAAACAGCATGCCCTGGCCGTAATAGGCGATATGCCCCAGGGTGTGACCGGGCACATGGAGGACATCCAGACTCAGGCCATGCCAGTTGATCTGATCCCCGTCGTCGAGCCATTGGCCGTGATGGTCCGGCATGGGGTCATGCTTGGGGCCATAGAGACGAGCGTGGGGGAAGTGTTGCAGCAACTCGGATACGCCCCCGACGTGATCGCGGTGGTGATGGGTCAGGAGGATGGCATCCAGCACCAGATCCAGCGCAGCCAGCCGTTCCAGCACGGGAGCGGCCTCTCCCGGATCGACGACCAGGCAGTGATTTTCATGACGGATCAACCAGATGTAGTTGTCGCTGAAGGCGGGAACTGTGATGACGGTATACATGGGTCGAGGTCTCTTGTGTTCTCTTTAAGGAAGGGATCTTATATAACTGGATGGCATTCGCCCCCGAGTTGGTCCCATTATGCAACTGGCACGTACCGAACAACAGATCGCGCTTCCGACCAGTTGGTCCGCACTGCCCATGGGGGACTGGGTGGCCGCCGAGCTTCAGGAGCGCCTCGACAACTGGTGCCCCCACCTCTTTGGCTATCACTTGCTCAAGATAGGTGCCCTGAGCGCCGAACTCTCCTGCGGCTGTTCCACCATTCGTCATCAAATCGGTGTCGCCCCCGGCGGACGGCTGCTGGACATCCAGGGGGATCCGCTCGCCTTGCCGGTGCGATCGGGGAGCGTGGATGCCTGCCTGCTGGCTCACTGCCTCGATTTCTCGCCGGATCCTCATCAGGTGCTGCGGGAGGCAGAACGGGTGCTGACCGACGATGGCTGGCTCATTGTCAGCGGTTACAACCCGCTCAGCCTGGTGGGGCTGGGTCACTATCTGCCCTTCATGCGGCGGCATCTGCCCTGGTCTGCCCGCATGTTCACGCCCGCACGGGTGACCGACTGGCTGCAATTGCTCGGCTGCGAGGTGATGTTCGACGAGCGGTTCGGTTTCTCCTTCATGGGCAGGCAGAGCAAGATCGGCTGGTGGCGGGAGAGTCTGGGGCGGGACTATTGCCGCTCCCTGGCGTCTGTTTACGTGATTGCCGCCCGCAAGCGGCGTTTCCCCGTCACACCGGTGCGTCGCCGCTGGCGGCTGCCGGAGTCGATGGCCGCGCCAGGAATGGCGCGCCAGGGCGGCTAGCGGGCATCAGGGCTGGTAGCCGCTGTCTTCGGCAAGCTGCTTGCCGCTGGCGGCCTCACGGGCCAGCTCGTCACAGCGTTCGTTTTCCGGGTGGCCCGAGTGTCCTTTCACCCAGAGCCATTCGATCTGGTGACGGGCCACTTCCGCATCGAGGGCCTGCCAGAGATCGACGTTCTTGACCGGCTGACGGTTGGCGGTCATCCAGCCCTTCTTCTTCCAGCCGATGATCCATTGGGTGATCCCCTGGCGCACATACTGGCTGTCGGTGGTGAGCCGCACCTGGCAGGGTTCGTTCAGGGTCCGCAGCCCCATGATGGCAGCCATCAGCTCCATCCGGTTATTGGTGGTCAATCGAAAACCGGCGGAGATCTCCTTGCGATGCTTGCCATAGACCATGACGGCACCATAGCCGCCGGGGCCCGGGTTGCCTAAGCAGGAGCCATCCGTGAATAAATCAATCTGTTTCAACATGAGCAATCAATCTGTTTTAGCGAGAGGCTTGGGGTAAACTAGCGAGTAAAACCGAAGTTTGACATGGATTTGATCATGAGCACACCCCAACTGAATCGCCAGATCATTCTGGATACCGAAACCACCGGCATGAACACCGCGGGCGGCCCTGTCTATCTTGGGCACCGCATCATCGAGATCGGCTGTGTGGAGGTGATCAACCGCAAACTCACCGGCAACCATTTCCACGTCTACATCAAGCCGGATCGGCTGGTGGACCCCGAGGCCATCGCCGTGCACGGCATCACGGATGCCTTCCTGGCGGACAAGCCCTCTTTTAGCCAGATAGTGGACGATTTCATCGAGTTCATTCGCGGCGCCGAGCTCATCGCCCACAACGCCCCCTTTGACGTGAGCTTCATGGACTATGAGTTCAGCAAGCTCGGTCTGAACTTCAAGACGGCGGATATCTGCGGCATCACGGATACCCTGGCGATGGCGCGGGATCTCTTCCCGGGCAAGCGCAACAACCTGGACGTGTTGTGCGATCGCTACGGCATCGACAACTCTCACCGTACCCTGCACGGCGCCTTGCTCGATGCGGAGATCCTGGCGGACGTCTACCTCCTGATGACGGGTGGCCAGACCAAACTCAATCTGGCGAGCGAAACCAGCGAGAGCGAGACCAGCCAGGATACCGGCATTCGTCGTCTGGAGAGCAATCGCCCGCCGCTCAGGGTGGTGCGCGCCAGCGACGAGGTGGCGGCTGTCCATGAAGCGAGGCTGGATCTGGTACAGAAAAAAGGAGGTGCCTGCCTGTGGCGGCAATGAGATCGCTTTGGGGGCTGCTGCTGCTGGCCTCCCTCCCGGCCGCGGCCAACGAGGTGTTTGCGCCTTCCGACATTCCTCTGCTCGACAACCGCTTTCGCATCGATTACGGCGTGAAGGAGATCACCTTCATCATCAAGCGCAAGCCGGGGACGCCCTCGGTGATCCTGGTGCGACCCGATGGCAGCAAGCTCTATGTGGGCAAGGTCAAGCCGCCCGACGTGGGCTGGTTGCCCCTCAAGGATCAGGATCTCATCACCATCCGCGACCCCATGCCCGGCCCCTGGCAGGCGATCGGAGAGGTGGACCCCGACAATCGGGTGCGCCTGCTCACCGACATCCAGGTCGAGAGCGAGCCGCTGCCGGCCCGCCTCTATCAGGGTGAGCGTGTCAAACTGCAATCCCGTCTGCTGATCGATGGCGCGGCGCCTGGGGCGGGTTACTACCTCACCGATCTGGGCATGACCGTCAAGCTGCAGCAGTTCAACGATGCCAGCCAGAGCGGCGATCCCGTGTTCGAGGAGACCCTGGGACGCTACATGGATGATGGCAAGGGGGTGGACGAAGTGCCGGGGGACGGTATCTTGACCGCCGAGGCGGTACTGGACGTCCCTGCGGGAAAATACCGAGCCCTCTTCAGCACCGGCAATGAGGTCTTCTCACGAGCCCAGTCACAGCAGGTGCTGCTCTACCCCTGGCCGGTCAGCTATTCCCTGAATCCCCCCTCCGGGGAGGGGGGAGCCAAGCTCTCTCTGGTCATCGATGTGGATGAACTGGATCCCGCCTCCGTGGTCATCCAGGGCAAGGCCATCGACGGCAGCGGCAGTAGCATGACGTTCAACGAGGTGGCGACAGCGCCGCGTTTTGGCGTGGATCTCTCCGCCCTCAAGGCGGCAGGGCAGTACAAGGTGGAGGCCACCCTCTTTGGAACAACCCGGCTCGGTCGCGAGGTGCAACTGCAATTGCCGGCCAAGTCGTTCACCATAGCACCGCCTCCCCCCCCTCCCGCACCCTCTGCGGCCATGCCTGCATCCGCCGCCACCCCCGACCGGTTCGAGGAGCGGGAGAGTCCGGTCTGGCTGCCCTGGGCGCTGGGGGGAGGTGGCGTGTTGCTGCTCTTGCTGGGGGCCGGTGGTTTCATTCTGCTGCAAAAGCGCCGCACCCTGCACAAGGCGATGGCGGCGCAGAAGGCGCAACTTGAAGAGACGCCAGCAACCCCCAAACTGGATCTCAATCTGCCGGAGCAATAATTCCGCGCACATTGCAAAGAAGCCGCCCAATGGGCGGCTTCTTCATGGTGGCAAGTGGATGGGGTGAACTCGATATCAGTGAGCGCCGATATAGATGTCTTTGTACTGCTCGCGAATATCGAGGAACTTCTCCAGATTGGCCAGCATCAGGTCCACCAGGAGGGGGTCGAAGTGCTCTCCTTTCTCCTCCTTGATCAGCGCCAGCACCTGATCCAGCGGCCAGGCCTGCTTGTAGCAACGATCCGAGCCCAGGGCATCGAACACATCCGCCAGGGCGACGATGCGTCCTTCAAGCGGAATGTCCTCTCCCTTCAATCCGCGGGGATAGCCGCTGCCATTCCACTTCTCGTGATGGTTGCCCGCGATGGTGGCGCCTATCTGGAACAGGGCCAGGTCACTGCCGGAGAGCATGTCCTGCCCAAGCTGGGCGTGGGTTTTCATGATCTCCCACTCCTCGGGAGTGAGTTTGCCCGGTTTGTGCAAGATGGCGTCCGGGATCCCCACCTTGCCGATGTCGTGCAGGGGAGAGGCACGCTTGATGAGCTCGCACCTGTCCTCATTCATGCCGAGCAGCTTGCAGAACAATTCGGTGTAGAGGGCCACCCGCTTGACGTGCAAGCCGGACTCTTTCGAGCGGCTCTCCACCAGTTCGCCGATGCGATAGATGATCTCTCGCTGGTTGTCACCGATCACCTCGTTGAGCCGGATATTCTCCAGCGCCACTATGATGTTTTCGGTGAACAGGCTCAGCAGCCCGGTATCCATCTGGCTGAGCGGGCGAGTGGTCTCGATGTGGAACAGCAGGTGATGACGGGCATTCTGGCAATAGAGCACCATCTGGTTGCCATCGTAGACATTGGCTCCCTTGGCCATGGCACAGCGCAGGATTTCCGGCGCATCGACGAGGCGCAGCATGGGACCATCGCTGAGCAGAGGCTCGAGCACCTGATCCCGCACCTCATACGCCAGGTGCTTCACATCGTAAATCTGGGACTCTTCCAGATTGAGCAGGGCGCTGAGCTGGGTCTGGGCTCCTTCGACGAACTGGCGCAGGGCACGCTGCTCGAAGATCCCCTTGGACGCCTCAATGACCTTCTCCAGTCCCTGTCGATTGCTCTCAAGGGTTCGGATGTCCCGGTAAGAGCGCAGGCTGGCGCGCAGCAGGGTGCGCAGTTTCTGGGAGGTAAGCTCGGTCTTGTCCTTGTAGTCGTTGATATCGTAGTTGGTCACCACGTCATCTTCCGGGGCCTGACCGGGCTGACCGGTTCGCAGCACGATGCGCACCATCTTGTTTTGCAGCTCGTCGCGCACGAACTTGACCACCTCGAGACCGGCATGGTCGACCTCCATGACGACGTCGAGCAGCAGCAGGGCGACATCCGGGGTGAGGGCGAGCAAGGCTTTGGCTTCAGCCGCAGAGTAGGCGTGCAGAAAATCGATCGGCTTGCCGTCGAATTCAAACTTGTTCAGGGTGATTTTGGTGATGCGATGCACTTCGGGTTCATCGTCCACTATCATCACCTTCCAGCCGGCGGGACGCGGTGCTGATTGGGGAAGATCTTCATCATCAATAATCAGGATTTGATCATCCATTATGCAATCCTGTGTGTGATCCTGTGCTTACCTTAACCGCTTCATTCAATATAGGAAACGGATTGATATCCAAAATATGATCCAGTCGGTTTCTCTTTCTTCGTATCGAATGCCATCCACCAGCCCTTTCATGAAAAACGCCTCCACAAGGGAGGCGTTCTGGCATCAGAGGCATCAAGCTGCCCTGTGATAGGCGGAGGCTTCAAACAGTGCCTTGTTGGCCACCAGGTCGACGGGATCGAAATCATCGACGTTGATGGTGCGAAGACGACTCTCCTCGGCACGCCGCAGCAGATCCGCTTCGACCTGGTTGATGACACCGAGGTTCAGGCCTGCCTCTGCCACCTTGTCGAGCTGGGTGAAGGGGCGTTTGCTCCCTTCGGCCTTGCACACCTTGTCAAACAGCGGCTCTGCGGTCAGCACATCGTCCAGCGCCTGTTCCAGCAGCCCGAAGGGGTTGCCCTCCTCGCGCGTCAGATATTGACCCTCGGCCAGACGGCTGCGAGTGGCACTTGGCACCTGGAGCAGGCGGGCCACCTGGCTGTCGAGCTTGTCGGAGGGACGCTTCAGGTCGCGACCAAGGGGCAGCACGATGGCGCGCAGGGCCAGACCAATCCAGAGGTTCGGGAAGTTGCGCAGCAACTCGTCGATCGCTTCCTGAGCCTTGAACAGGGCGTCTTGCAGTGCCCAGTGCAGCAGCGGCAGGTCGGCCTGCTGGCGTCCTTCATCCTGATAGCGCTTGAGGGCGCTGGAGGCCAGATAGAGCTGGCTCAGCACATCGCCAAGGCGGGCAGAGACCCGCTCTTTGCGCTTGAGCTCGCCACCCAGGGTGCCCATCGCCATGTCTGACAGGAAGGCCAGGTTGGCGGAGAGGCGAGAGAGCTGCTGATAGTAGCCCTTGGTCTGATCCTTGTAGGGCGCGGCGGCGAAGCGGGCACCGGTCAGCCCCAGCCAGAAGCTGCGCACCAGGTTGCTGATGGCAAAGCCCACGTGGCTGAACATCGCCTTGTCGAAATCTTTCAGCGCCTGCTCTTTGTCGGGGTGGCTGGCGGCCAGCATCTCCGGCAACACGTAGGGGTGGCAACGGATGGCTCCCTGGCCGTAAATGATCATGCTGCGGGTCAGGATATTGGCTCCTTCGACGGTCACGGCGATGGGCGCACCCTGATAACCACGGGCCAGATAGTTGTTAGGCCCCATGCAGATGGCCTTGCCGCCATGGATGTCCATTGCATCGATGATGCACTTCTGGGCGCGGTCGGTGAGGTGGTACTTGACGATGGCGGAGATGACCGAGGGTTTTTCACCGAGATCGATGCCGGTGACCGTCAGTTTGGCGGCGGCGCCCATGATGTAGGCGTTGCCACCCAGGCGTGCCAGCGGCTCTTCAATCCCTTCCATCTTGCCAATCGGCAGCTTGAACTGGCGACGGATGCGGCTGTAGGCACCGGTGGCCAGGGCCAGCATCTTGACGCCGCCCGTGCTGTTGGAAGGCAGGGTGATGCCGCGACCGACGGAGAGACACTCCACCAGCATACGCCAGCCCTGACCGGCCATGGCCGGACCGCCGATGATGAAGTCGAGCGGGACGAACACGTCCTTGCCGCGGGTCGGGCCGTTCTGGAACGGCACGTTGAGCGGGAAGTGGCGACGGCCGATGTCGACCCCCTTGATGTGGGTCGGAATGAGGGCGCAGGTGATGCCGAGCTCTTCTTCCTCACCCAGCAGGTGGTCAGGGTCACGCAGCTTGAAGGCGAGGCCGAGTACGGTGGCGATGGGAGCCAGGGTAATGTAGCGCTTGTTCCAGGTCAGGCGCATGCCGAGCACTTCTTCCCCTTCCCACTCGCCTTTGCAGACGATGCCGAAGTCGGGAATCGAGCCCGCATCAGAACCCGCTTCCGGGCTGGTCAGGGCGAAACAGGGGATCTCCTTGCCGACAGCCAGACGGGGCAGGTAGTAATCCTTCTGCTCGTCAGTACCGTAGTGTTGCAGCAATTCACCCGGCCCTAAGGAGTTGGGAACGCCGACGGTGGAGGCGAGCACGGCGCTGGCGCCGCACAGCTTTTGCAGCACGCAGGACTGGGCGTAGGCGGAGAACTCCAGCCCGCCATATTTCTTCTTGATGATCATGGCGAAGAACTTGTTGTCCTTCAGGTATTGCCACACCTCGGGAGAGAGATCGGCACGCTCGTGGGTCACTTCCCAGTCGTTGACCATGCGGCACACTTCTTCAACCGGACCGTCCATGAAGGCCTGCTCTTCGGCAGACAGCGTGCTGACCGGAATGGCGTGCAGCTTCTTCCAGTCCGGGTTGCCGGCAAACAGATCCGCTTCCCACCAGGTCGTCCCCGCTTCGATGGCTTCCTTCTCGGTTCGGGACATCTCCGGCATGATGGACTTGTAGATCTTGAACAGCGGCTTGGTCAGCTGGTTGCGGCGAAACTCCACCAGATTGAGGGGCAGGGCTATCACCGCGAACAGCGCCCACACCAGCAGGGGCACATGGCCATAGAAGGTGCCGGCGACCAGGGCGGCGGCCGTGGCAAGCGTGGCGGTGAACAGGGACGCACGGCGATAGGCCATGGCGCCGATCACCAGGATCACCCCGAGCAGAGTGAGGGTCGTCGTCATTGTTTGCTCCTTGCATGAATTGCCGAGGTTGGGAAATTGGCGTTAACTGATCCAGAGGTCTGACCTGTTGGATGTGGCCCCTGTTGTAATTCATACGCACAAACTTATCAAGCTGTTTACAAGCCTGTTACCTTGGCTCTGTGATCGGCATAACGCGCTACCCGCCCCATCTTGGCGGGCGGGGGGCGACGATTGGACTGGCTTGTGCGACAATGCCGCCACCCTATGTTGGACGACGAGATTTCAAGAACCATGTACCAAGAACTGATCCGCAACGAGTTGACCGAGGCTGCCAGCGTGCTTCAGGCGTTCCTGGCAGATGAGCAAAATCTGAAAAACATCGAGGCGGCGGCCAGGCTGCTCGCCGACTCCTTCAAGCAGGAAGGCAAGGTACTCTCCTGCGGCAACGGCGGCTCCCACTGCGATGCCATGCACTTTGCCGAGGAGCTGACCGGTCGGTACCGCGAGAACCGCCCAGGCTATGCCGGCATCGCCATCTCCGATCCCAGCCACCTCTCCTGCGTCTCCAACGACTTTGGCTATGACTATGTCTTCTCCCGCTATGTGGAGGCCGTCGGCCGCCGTGGTGACGTGCTGCTCGGCATCTCCACCAGCGGCAACTCCGGCAACATCCTCAAAGCCATCGAGGCGGCCCGTGCCAAAGGGATGAAGGTGATTGCCCTGACCGGCAAGGACGGCGGCAAGATGGCTGGTCTGGCCGATGTGGAGATCCGTGTGCCGCACTTCGGTTATGCCGACCGCATCCAGGAAGTGCACATCAAGGTGATCCACATCCTGATCCAGCTGGTTGAAAAAGAGATGGCCAAGTAATCAACGATCCGGGATTGAGAGGGGGTGATGGGCGACCATCCCGGCCCTCTCATCCAGCAGTGACGGTTGATTGACGAAACCAGAGTCAAGACATTCAGGGAGTGGATGGTATATGTGCGAACTGCTCGGCATGAGTGCCAATGTGCCGACCGACATCTGCTTCAGCTTTACCGGGCTGATGCTGCGGGGAGGCAAGACAGGTCCCCACAAGGATGGCTGGGGGATCACCTTCTATGAGGGGCGGGGTTTTCGCACCTTCAAGGATCCCGAACCCAGTGCCCAGTCTCCCATCGCCAAGCTGGTCCAGGCACTGCCCATCAAGAGCCGTGCCGTGGTCAGCCATATCCGGCAGGCGAACCGGGGGTGTGTCTCCCTGGAAAACACCCACCCCTTTACCCGCGAACTGTGGGGCCGTTACTGGACCTTTGCCCACAATGGCCAGTTGACCGGTTACAAGAAGCTGCCGACCGGGCGCCACCGTCCGGTCGGCGACACCGACAGCGAGCACGCCTTCTGCTGGCTGCTCGACAGGCTGGAGCACAAGTACCCCAAACGGCCGGCAAATTTCCCCGCCATGTTCCGTTACCTCGCGACCCTGTGCGACGAGCTGCGCGGGCTCGGGGTGTTCAACATGCTGCTGTCGGACGGAGAGTTCGTGATGACCTATTGCAGCAACAACCTTTACTGGTTGACGCGCAGGGCTCCCTTTGGCGAAGCCCGTCTGCTGGATGAGGATGTGGCCATCGACTTTCAGAGTGAAACCACGCCGAACGATGTGGTGACCCTGATCGCCACCCGGCCGCTCACCGGCAACGAGAATTGGGTGAAGATGGTGCCCGGGGAGTTCTGCCTGTTCAGGCTGGGTGAGCTGGAATATGGCAATGCAGCCAACTTGTTGAACCAGAAATAAAAAATACCAGGGTAGATGTCTACCCTGGTTCTTCGCAGCAGCCATACAGGCAAAAAGGGATGAGAGAGGTGTTGCTGAGCCGCATCATTCTCATGGGTTGCATTGTTACTTTAATGTTAATTTTGTGACAACCTTTATCTCTCTCCATTCTGACTGACATACCGATAACTTGAAGCTGCTCACATTCTGGTGTCGCAAGAGCATCCGGAGCGATACGGGCATGCCCGAAGGACGGGTGACAGCGGGGCTGTGGGTCCGCTATATTGTGGTCTGTTTGAATACCATCATAGGGAAGAGAAGATGGAGTGGCTGGATCAGAAAGTGCTACGACAACTGGCAGATGATATCGGTCACGAGATGATGCCAGTCGTCATCTCGGTGTTTGTCGAAGAGGTAGGCGAGCAGTTGGCCCAATTAAGACCGCTTTTTGAGCAGCGGGACTGGTCAGCCCTGGCGCGTCTTGCCCACAGCATGAAGTCGTCCTGTGGCAGCTATGGCGCCAAACCCAGCTATCAGCAGGTGATGGATCTGGAGTCCGCCTGTCGCCGGGAAGATGAGCAAGAGGCCGGCAGACTGCTGGCTGAGCTGGAGCACTCCCTGCCCCAGGTCTTCACCCATCTGGCCCAGTTTCACTGAGCCAGAAGGGCATCAGCCCGCCATGTCGCGTTCGCCAAGCCTGCTCAGGATCACTGTGTCGAGTGCCAGCCGCAGCTTGAGGCGGTCGTGGCGGTGGGGGAGGGCTGCTTCACCCAGCTCGGCCCGAACGAGGCAGTGCTGCAGCTCGGGTACCTGGGGGCCCTCGGGAGCCAGAATAGCATCGATCCGGCCGTTGCCTATCCGCTCTTCCAGCCAACGATGCTGACTGGGCAGTGACAACTGGCCTGCCGGACCCTCTTCGTCCACCAGATTGTTGATGAACACGACGATGGCGCGGCTGCTGCGGATCGCCTCCGCAATCTCGCGCAGTAGCAGAGGAGGCATGATGGAGGTGAGGAAGCTGCCCGGCCCCAGGATGATCATGTCGGCCTGGCTCAGCGCCTCGACCGCTTCGCGCGTGGCGGGCACGACCGGTTTCAGGCTCAGGGCCCGTGGCGGCGTGGTGAGCTGATCGATGGAGACCTCCCCCAGGATCTGATCGCCACAGACGGTGTGGGCGCACAGATCGGTGGGGTGCTCGGACATGGGCAGCAGATTGGGCTCAATTTCCAGCATGTCGCTGATGAGCCGGATGGCATCCAGGGGGCGCACGCAGAGGTTGTCGAGGGCCAGCAGCATCAGGTTGCCGAGGTTGTGGCCCGCCAGCTCGCCGCGGCCGGTAAAGCGGTGCTCGAACAGCTGGCTACCGATGCTGGGTGTGGTCACCAGCTGGTTGAGGCAGTTGCGCAGATCCCCCCAGGCGATGCACTCCTGGCTTTTGCGCAGGCGTCCGGTGGAGCCGCCATCATCCGTGGTGGTGACGATGCCCGTCAGCCGGGATCCCAAGAACGACAGGGAAGAGAGCACCCGGCCCATACCGTGCCCGCCGCCGATGGCGACAACCCGGTCGAAGTCATTGATATTTTTCTGCCACATGCAGTGATCCCGTGGGAGGCCAGTGAGCACCATTCTAGTCTCCATGGCCAGGTAATTGTTTGATAAGGGTATGATTTTTGCTTGATGCCAGCATTCCGTACCCCTAGGAGACGATGTTGAACTTCCTGACGGCTCACTCGCTTGCCGAGACGACCCCACTGGCCGCCCAACAAGTTACAGAGCGGTTGCATGCCCAGTCATCCCATGTTCCATCGCTGTTGCTGGTCTATTTTACCCAAGCACACGAGGCGGCGGAACTGCGCCGTGCGCTCAAGGCACGTTTTCCCGATACCCGGCTGATCGGTTGCAGCTCCTGCGGCGGTATCCTGACCCAGGATGGCCATCATGGTCGGCATGGCTGGAGCCTGTCGGTCGCCGCCCTTTATGATGACAAGGGGGCCTATGGCGTGGCTGGCCAGATGGGGGATCAACCGGATGTGCGGGCATTGCTGCGCCGCGCCATCGCCGATGGTGGCCGACCGGGAGAGCTGCCGCAGCTCGTGTTGCTGCACACCAGCCCGGGGCTGGAGGAGATTGTGCTCGCGGGGATCGACGCCGAGTTTGGCGCGACCGTTCCCGTCGTCGGCGGGTCGGCGGCAGACGACGGCGTGGCCGGGCAGTGGCAGCTGTGCTGGGACGAAGGGGAGGGATCACAAGGGTGCGTGTTGGCGGTGCTTTACCCCGATTGCCAACTGGCGTTCCAGTTTCATTCAGGCTATGTACCCACCGAGTGTCGCGGCATCATTACCGGGATAGACGGGCGGGAGGTGCTGACGATCGATCACGAGCCGGCGGCCCGGGTCTATGGTCGCTGGACCGAGCGTGCGACGCCCTGGCCGGTGGGCCCCATCCTCAGGGAGACGACGCTCTCGCCACTGGCCCGTCAGGTCGGCATGCTCGATGACCTGCCCTACTACAAGCTCTCCCATCCCGAGGCGGTGACGGCGCGGGAGGGGCTGCGCCTCTTTACCGAGACCCGACTGGGAGAGCGGCTGCTGCTCATGTACAGCAGCCAGGAAGGGTTGTTGCAGCGTAGCCTGAATGCGGTGAATATCGAGCCTGAATATGGCATGGCGAGCAATATGCGCCCCTTTGGCGCCCTGGTGGTGTTTTGTGCCGGTTGTCGGCTGGCACTGGGGGACAGGCTGGGGGACATCGTCAGTCAATTCAGTCAGAGGCTGGGTGAGATCCCCTTCATCACGCCCTTTACCTTCGGTGAACAGGGACGATTACCCCATGGTGAGCTGGCGCACGGCAACCTCATGGTGTCGAGCGTAATCTTCCTCGAGAGCTGACACTGTGCTGGATTCAAGATGATAGGCAATAGCGAACTCGAAACCCTGGGCGACAAACTGCAAACCACGCTGGTGGAGCTGATGCGTTGCCGGGAGCGGGAGGCCAGATATCGGGAGGAGTCTCAAGCCCTGCTGTGCGGGGTGGCGACCCTGGCACAGGCCCAGAGTCTGGAGCAGGTACTGGAGAGTCTCATTCTTGCTCTCAAGCCCTTTATCGGATTCGAGCAGGCGGATGTGGTTGCCTGGGAGGCCGTAGGGGGCAGCACCCATCTGAGCACCCAGCCGGACGAGGTAGGCCGGACCTGGTCGCTGACACCGCTCTTCTCCAGGGCCATCGAGGGGGAGACCCTGGTCATCTATGATCCCGCCCAACTGCCTGAGCTGGCGCCGCTGGCGGGGGCGCCGGGCTGGGCCAGCGTCATGATGACAGGCTTGCAGGGACCGGGGTTTTCCGGTGTGCTCATCTGCCGGCACGGCGTGGCGGGCACCTTCGATCTCAAGAGCAAGGCGGCGATGCAGCGTTGTCGCCCGCTCATCTCCCAGGCCCTGGTCAACATCGCCTATCGGGCTCGCCTGCAAGAACAGGTTGACCTCAAGACCCTGGCCCTGCAGGCCAGCGAACAGCGTTTTCGCAGTTTTGCCGCCATGGCCTCCGATTGGTTCTGGGAGACCGATCCCCAGCACAGGCTCAGCTATGTCTCTGCCCCTGGCTATCAGGGGGAAGTGCTGGCCCGCCAGACGGGGAGAAGCCTCTATGATTTTGCCCACGACAAGCAGGACCCGGCCTGGAGCCACTACCGGCACCTGATCGCCCACAATCTGCCGGTGCGGGGAATGCGGGCCCAGGTGATGCTGGCGGGCGGGCCTTGCTGGATGGAGATCAATGCGGAGCCTTGCCATGATGCCGGTGGCCGCTTCCTCGGCTATCGGGGCACGGCGCGGGAGATAGGCAGCCAGATCCGCCGCGAGCAGGAGCTGGCGCGGGCGCGGGACGATGCCGAGACGGCCAACCGTGCCAAATCCCAGTTCCTCGCCATGATGACCCACGAGATCCGCTCTCCCATGAACGCCGTGCTGGGGATGCTGGATCTGCTGCAGCACGGCCGGCTCGACACTCCGCAACAGACCCTCATCGGCCATGCCACCCACTCTGCGCATCTGTTGCAGACCATCATCGACGATGTGCTCGATTTCTCGAAAATAGAGTCACATACCCTGACGCTGCACTGTGAACCCTTTCAGCCAGCCGAGCTGTGCCGTGCCCTGGTGGAGCCCTTGCAGGCACAGGCCAGTGCCAAGGGCATCACACTGCACTGGCATCTGGATGAGACGCTCCCTGAACGCCTTCAAGGGGATGCCGTCCGCCTCTCCCAGGTGATAGGCAACCTGCTTGGCAATGCCGTGAAGTTCACCTCCGCTGGCAGCGTGCGTCTGGCGTTGACCTGGGAGGAGGAAAAGCTGGGGGTCATGGTCAGCGACACGGGGATCGGCATCTCCACCGAGGATCAGGCGTTGCTGTTCGAACCCTTCTATCAGGTCGACAGTTCGGCAACCCGCCGCTTCTCCGGCTCGGGGCTCGGGCTGGCCATCTGCAGGCGGCTGGTGCAGCTGATGGGGGGAGATATTTGCGTGCAGAGCACGCCTGGGCTGGGAAGCTGCTTCTGGTTCGAGCTGCCCGGGATGGCCTCTCCCTGTGCTCCGGCCACCGCCCCCGGCAGTGAAGAGTGCGCCAGACTGGAGCTGGATGTGCTGGTGGTGGAAGACAGTCCGGTCAATCAGCTGGTGGTATCCCTGATGCTGCAGAAGCTGGTGTGCAGGGTGAGGCTGGCAGGCAATGGTCTGGAGGCCCTGGCACAAGTGGCGAAGCAGCAGCCGGACCTTGTCCTGATGGATATGCGCATGCCGCAGATGGATGGGCTGGAGGCGACCAGGCGCCTGCGGGACATGGGGTGCGAGGTGCCCATCGTCGCGTTGACGGCCAATGCCATGATGGAGGACAGGGCCCGCTGCCTTGCCCAGGGCATGAACGATTTTCTGGCCAAACCCATCAGTCTTGCCAGGCTGCGAAGCTGCCTGCTCCGCCATTGCAGGTGATGCCGGCCGATTTTGGGTAAAAAAAATGGTCAACCTGGTGGTTGACCAATTCTTCAGCAAATACTGAAGAGAGCACGGGATAAATCGGGTTGTACGGTTTTATATGAAAAAGTCGTGCCAACTTTTCAAAACCTGTTATTTGCGGCCTGTAGCTGAATTGTGTGTTATTTATCGCTACCGTGATTGCAAAATGCAATTCTCATTTTTTCATTATAAGAATGCAGTGCCGAGAATTCGCGTTTTGCAAACCAACCGTTGACTCACTCTTTGACTCACTGTGCGATCAGTCGGCGCAAGAACTGGCGCGCCGCTTCACTGTTCTGTTTGGCAATCAACATCTGTTTTTCATAGATCGGCATGGGCAGGATCTCGAGCCAGCGTTGGCAGAGCCAGGCTGCATCGTCGAACTGCTTGTCCGGGTAGAGCTCATCCAGTTCCGGGTATTGTGCAAAGACCTCTCTCAATCGGCTGACCAGCTGGTTGTCGCTGACATCAGAATCCGCACTCGGCCAGTTGGGCAGTGGCTCGACCTGGGCGTGCCTGAGGCCTGCGTCATCCGTTTCCATCTCGTGGATGCAGAAGCGTTCAAGGCCGAGCACGGTGACCCCGAGCAAACCGTCGTTGAGGGTATAAAAATCAGTCACCTTGACGCGGGTTCCGACCGGGAGAATCCGTCCGCAGGTACCCGTGCTGGTAGTCTCTTCCATCACGATGCCAAAACCCCGATCCTCGAGGAAGGACTCCTTGAGCATCTGCAGGTGGCGCGGCTCGAACAGGCGAAGGGGGAGCTTGCCGCCGGGCAGAATATGGGACGGCAAGGGGAACAGTGCCAGTTGTTGAAGTTTCATGTTCCATCCTCCTAATCAGTCATTGCTGAATGTGACAATGCAGTGACCGTGCCAGAGAGAGGTGGCGTGGCGAAGGGGTGAGCTATTTCCCGTGGTTATTTTTAATATCCATTTAAAATCAATCTATTGTGATTTGATGTCGCGAATGCAAGCAAGGTAGTGCGAAAGGGATTCAGGTGAGGTGTTAGGGCGCCGAACATACCCCGTGTGCAGAATGAGTCTATTTTCGCATATTGCAAATTTGATTCATGCAAAATGCCTGTTACAGACCCATTCAGCGATTGGGGGCAAAGGCCAGGGGATCAGGTGGTCAATTCGGTGTGCTGTGTCATGCCGTCCAGCATCAGGGCGGCTATCTCGTCATACATCTGCGACCAGGCCTGTGCCAGTGCCGGGGTAAAACCACTGCCGAGACGCCGTGCCAGTACCTGGGTCAGCGCCTGTTTGAGCAGCGCAAACTGGTGGGGTTGAACGTTGAATCGCTGGTGACGCCTGCCGAGATCGCGAATGATGAAACCCAGTGCATCCAGCTGGGAGAGGCTGGTGATGACGGTGTTCAGGGTGTCCGACACCTTGGCAACGGGCAGCTCCTGATGTGGGGGAAAGAGGGCCCTGAGTTCGGGGGACAATCTGAACAGCTCTTCATACACCTCCTGGACATAGCTGTTGTTCAGGGCACTCACCCTGCCCCAGGCTTTCTGGACCAGCTCTATCTGCTCAAAGGTCATGTCGATGTTTCCTTCCCGTGCGATGTCATGAAAATAATAATCCATCTACTCAATAGAGCACCGGGTTCCGCGCCATTTGGGGAAAAGGAGAGGGGGGCAGCAAGGAGGCACGGATGGTGACCCCTTGCTGGCAGGAGGCCGGGACCTCAGTTGCGCTGTTCCAGGTACATGACGGCTGCTTCGACGCGGCTTTGGGCCTCGAGCTTTTTCAGCAGGCTCTTGACGTGGACCTTGACGGTTCCCTCGGAGATATGGAGCACGGAGGCGACCTGCTTGTTGGACAACCCCTTGGCGATTTCACGCATGATCTGCATCTCGCGTCGGGTCAGGCTCTCCAGCTTCTGCTGCAGGTGGTCCAGCTCGTAGATGTTCTCGAGATAGGGACGTAGCGGCTCGCTCAGGATCTGCTTGCCGGTCATCACGTCAGCCAGCTGGGCCAGCAGCATGTCAGGCTCGGTGTCCTTGAGCAGATAGCCGTCCGCGCCTGCCTTGAGCAGGGCAACCACATCCTGGCGGGCGTCAGAGACGGTCAGGATCACCACGCGGGAAGTCACCTCTTCGGCCCGCAGCGCCTTGAGGGTATCGAGACCTGACAACCCCTTCATGTTGAGGTCGAGCAGGATGAGGTCCGGTTCGGACTCCTTGGCCATGGCCACGGCGTCGGTGCCGTTGGAAGCCTCGCCAACCACGTCGATGTTATCTTCCAACTCCAGCAGTTGCACAATTCCCTTGCGCATCAGGGGGTGGTCATCCACGACCAGAACACTGTATTTCATCTCGTCCATCAGGCGTCTCTTGTTAGGCTGGTGGGAAAGGTCAGGTGTATGCGGGTGCCCCCGGAGGGCGGTTCACTGATGGTCAACTGGCCGCGCAATTTGTTGGCGCGTTCATTCATGATGCTGAGACCGTAGTGATTCACCGCCGAGCTTGCGCCCCTTATTCCAACACCATCGTCTGCAATCTGAACCTGGATGTTACCATCAGCCAGGGTCTCACAGCTAACGTCAATGTGCCGCGCGCTGGCATGCTTGATGGCATTGAGCACTGCCTCACGGATCAGCTGCAGGATGTGGATGTGCTGCCCCGCTTCCAGGTCGGTGTCCGTCAGTCCGTACTGGAGCCTGATGTCGGAGTGCGTCTGGGGTTTGAGCTGCTCGAGCATGACCGCGATGGCTTCACCCAGGTTGGCATCGCCGATGCTGAGGCGGAAGGTGCCGAGCAGTTCGCGCAACTGGGTATAGGCATTGCTGAGTCCCTCGTCGATCTGCTCCATGGCTGCCTCGGTCTTGGCCCTGTCCCCCTTGGCGAAGGAGCGCTTGAGCAGCGTGGCCTGGATCTTCAGGTAAGAGAGGGCCTGGGCGAGGGAGTCGTGCAGTTCACGGGCGATGACGGCGCGCTCTTCCATCAGCAGCAGGCGCTGGTGCTGCAGCAGGGTCTGATCCTTGTGCAGCACCTGGGCCAGCAACATGGAGAAGTTCTTCATCAGCCGCTCGTCGATGGGGTGGTCGCTTATCATGTCGAGCCGGCCGTACTCCTCGTCATCCATCTGCAGGTAGAAGCTCACCACGGCGTCCAGATCCCCCGGCCACCCCTTGCGACCTGTGATGTAGACCGGCATCGCATTGTGCTCGAAGCGGGTGAGGCGGATGTACTCGATGTGCTGGTGGGCGGCGGCCCGCTCCAGCAGCTTTTGCAGGGTGCGGCGGCTGAGGGGCGCCGCGTGCAGTTTCTGGGCGGTGGAATAGAGGAAGGAGAGGGTGTCGTTGGCCTGTTGCAGCTTGGCCGTTTTCTCCTCCACCTTGCTCTCCAGCTCCCGGTAGAGTTTGCCAAGCTCGTCGGCCATGGTCGCGAACGCTCCCGACAGCTCTCCCAGCTCGTTCTCACAGTGGGGGGGCAGGGTGAGATCGAATTCCTGACGCTGGATCTGGCGTGCGCAATAGACCAGCTGATTGAGGGGCGCCACCACCTGCTGGCGGGTGAAGCGCACCGTGCACCAGGCGATGGTGATGATGGCGAGCAGCCCTAGCCCCTCGGCCAGGGCCAGCATGCGCACCTTGAACTCCACGTGGTACTGCATCTGGTTGACGAAGTCATCGATGGCGGCGACGAACTGTTCCGTATTATCGGTATAACGGCTGGGAGTGGCATTCTCGATGTGTTCGCGCATCACTTGCCATTGCAAGAGGACTTCACCATAGGTGCGGCGCAGGGAGGCGGGCGTGATCCAGCGCTGGGTCTCCTGCAGCTCGGGGGCATGAAGGGTCTGTTCAAACTGGGCGAGCCGACCGAGGACGACCTGCTCCTTCTCGATTTCATAGGCCATGCGGTAGGCTTGCATGCGCAGGGATCCCGACAGGTTGATGGCCTTGGCATCGGGAACCGAATAGAAGAGGGTGACCATGGCCACCACGGCGATCAGGCTGGCCATGAACAGGATCAGCACCATGGAGCGACCGATGGCGCTGCTGACCGACTGCACTCTGAACCATTTTCCCATGCCGACCGGCTCCCTTTTCACCCACAAAGACCCCACAAAGTAGCATGGGAGTGTACTCCAAGTTGTGCTAGCATCGAAAAACTAGATGAACTCCGAGCGATTTTGCCTAAGTCATTGAGATAGGGGGAGATCGCCGTCAGCCGATGTTCGAGCTGAAAGGGTCAGGAAAGAAATGCCCTGGCCTCCCGTATTTGGAAAGGTGTTTATGTTGCCACTTGAAGATGGTTTTTCCCGTCGCTTTTACTATTTGCGTCTGTCGGTCACCGACGTCTGCAATTTCCGCTGTACCTACTGTCTGCCGGACGGCTATCACCCGCCGAAAGGAGATGGTGAGGGGCGCCAGTCCTTCCTTTCCCTGGAGGAGATCCGTCGCGTCGTCTCCGGGTTTGCGGCCATGGGGACGCGCAAGGTGCGTCTGACCGGAGGCGAGCCCTCCCTGCGTCGCGACTTCACGGCCATCATCGAGACCGTGGCCAATACCCCCGGCATCGAGAAGGTGGCCATGACCACCAACGGGTATCGCCTCAAGGAGCGTGCCCGCGAGTGGTTCGATGCGGGGCTGACGGCCCTGAACGTCAGCGTCGACAGCCTGGATCCCCGTCAGTTCCACCAGATCACTGGCGAGAACAAGCTGGCGGAGGTGATGGCGGGGATAGACGCCGCCCTGAGTGCCGGTTTTCGGTCGGTCAAAATCAACGCCGTGCTGCTCAAGGGGCTCAATGATCATCAGCTCGAGACATTCCTCGCCTGGATCCGCGACAAACCCATCGAGCTGCGTTTCATCGAACTGATGCAGACCGGCGAGATGGACGCCCTGTTTCGCGATCACCATACCAGCGGTGAACTCATCAAGCAGCGCCTGCAAGAGAGCGGCTGGGTGCAGCAGCTGCGCGGCCTCGATGATGGCCCTGCCCAGGTGTTCACGCATCCGGACTCGAGGGGCGGGGTGGGGCTCATCATGCCCTACAGCAAGGATTTTTGCGCCGGTTGCAACCGGCTGCGGGTCTCCTCCAAGGGCAAGCTGCACCTGTGTCTCTTTGGCGACAACGGGGTGGAACTGCGGGATCTGCTCACCGATGACAGCCAGCAGGAGGCGCTGCAATGGCGTATTCGCCAGGCGCTGACCGGCAAGGCCGCCACCCATCGCCTCCATGAAGGCAATGCAGGCATGACCCCCCACCTGGCCTCCATCGGCGGCTGACAGCCGCCGTGCACCTCAAATAACCTTCGATTAATTATCAATCCTCACATAGGGGTAATTTACCTTGCCCCTGCTGTGTCTAATTGCGCCAAGGGTTTGATCCAGCGCAAGAATCCCCCCTGTTTATCTCCCTGGTGGTATATCCCCTGACTTGTCAGGGCCGCAATATACACCCACGCTTATAATTGGTATTGAAAATGCCAGTCACGGGATCCGCGCGGGGGCATCCGTCCCCGAAAAGAGGAGTCGATATGACCGACGGGGTCAACTTGTCACGCAGAGGCCTGTTTCGGGGACGCCTGAGCGCCCCCAAGGCCGGGATCCAGTTGCCCTGGTCCGTCTCCTGGGACGAGTTCGTGGCTGGCTGCACCCGCTGCGGCGACTGTCTGGCGGCCTGCCCGGAGCAGATCCTGATCAAGGGGGACGGGGGCTTCCCCACGGTGGATTTTCACCGCGGCGAGTGCACCTTCTGCACCGAGTGCGTCAGCGCCTGCCAGGCGCCGGTGTTCAAGCCGACAACCCAGACACCCTGGGAGTATGTGGCCCATATCGAGGCGGGCTGTCTGGCCACTGCCCAGGTGTTCTGCCAGCGCTGTCAGGACAGCTGCGAGCAGCAGGCCATCCGCTTTTCCCCCCAGCTGGGCCGCGTACCCACCCCCAGCATCCATGCCGAGTCGTGCAACGGCTGCGGGGCCTGCGTGGCGGATTGCCCGGTGGGCAGCATCAGCATCGGTCTGTCTCGTGGCGAGGCTTCGCGATGACCCAAGAGACGAACAAGTTGGAAAACGGTGATATGACGCGAGAAGAGTTCCATGTATCCAGCCTGGTGGTGCTGACCCAGCCCGATCTGCGCCACGCCCTGGCAGAGCGGATTGCGACCCTGGACGGGGCCGAGATCCACGCCGTCAGCGAGGAGGGCAAGCTGGTGGTGACCCTGGAGGGGCCGAGCCAGCGCCCCATCATGGCGGCCATCGACACCATTCAGGGGTTGCCCGGGGTGCTCTCTGCGGCCCTGATCTACCACCAGTTCGATGAAATGGACGCCGAAGATGGGGAATAAGGCGTCATGTGGCAGAAGCGCAAGAGTCGTTCGCTGACCGCCACGGGTAATACACGGGATGCCGGGTCTGTTGTCTGCGTTCGATGAACGAAAAGCCCAGAGCAAAGGAATAAAGCGCCATGGAGCTGAGCCAGCGCGGCTCGTCACAATGGCTGTCATTGATGTGATTAAGCAATGCGAGGATATGTCATGAAGCTGAGTCGACGCGACTTTATGAAGGCCAATGCGGTGGCGGCAGCCGCTGCCGTGGCCGGTGTCAGTGCCCCCACTCTGGCGGCGAACCTGATCACCAGTACCGACAAGACCGCCATCACCTGGGACAAGGCGCCGTGCCGCTTCTGCGGGACCGGCTGCTCCGTGCTGGTGGGCTCCCAGGCTGGCCGCGTCGTGGCGACCCAGGGGGATCCCGATGCACCGGTCAACCGTGGCCTGAACTGCATCAAGGGCTACTTCCTCTCCAAGATCATGTACGGGGAGGATCGCCTGACCCAGCCCATGCTGCGCATGACGAACGGCAAGTTCGACAAGAACGGCAACTTCGCCCCCATCAGCTGGGATCAGGCCTTCGACATCATGGCCGAGAAGTTCAAGGCGACCCTGAAAGAGAAGGGCCCGACCGCCGTCGGCATGTTCGGCTCCGGCCAGTGGACCGTCTGGGAAGGCTATGCCGCCGCCAAGCTGATGAAGGCAGGCCTGCGCTCCAACAACCTGGATCCCAATGCCCGTCACTGCATGGCCTCCGCGGTAGTGGGCTTCATGCGTACCTTCGGCATGGATGAACCCATGGGCTGCTACGACGACATCGAGCAGGCCGACGCCTTCGTGCTGTGGGGCTCCAACATGGCCGAAATGCACCCCATCCTCTGGTCACGCATCTCCGATCGCCGTCTGTCCCACCAGGATGTGCAGGTGCACGTGCTCTCCACCTTCGAGCACCGCAGCTTCGAGCTGGCGGACAACGGGCTGGTGTTCACCCCCCAGACCGATTTGGCGATCCTCAACTACATCGCCAACTACATCATCCAGAACGACAAGGTGAACTGGGAGTTCGTCAACAAGCACACCCAGTTCCGCAAAGGGGTGACCGACATCGGTTACGGCCTGCGTCCCACCAACCCGCTGCAGCAAAAGGCCAAGAACCCGGACAGCGGCGACTCCACCCCCATGAGCTTCGAGGACTTCGCCAAGTTCGTGGCGGATTACGATCTGGAGTCCGTCTCCAAGCTCTCCGGCGTGCCCAAGGACAAGCTTGAGAAGCTGGCCCAGATCTATGCGGATCCGGACAAGAAGGTGGTCTCCTACTGGACCATGGGGTTCAACCAGCACACCCGTGGCGTCTGGGCCAACAACCTCTGCTACAACATCCACCTGCTGACCGGCAAGATCTCCCAGCCGGGCTCCGGCCCCTTCTCCCTGACCGGCCAGCCCTCCGCCTGTGGTACCGCCCGTGAAGTGGGTACCTTCGCCCACCGTCTGCCGGCGGACATGGTGGTCACGGATCCCAAACACCGCGCCATCGCCGAGAAGATCTGGAAGCTGCCGGAAGGCACCATCCCGGAGCAGGTGGGCTACCACGCCGTGCTGCAAAACCGCATGCTGAAAGACGGCAAGCTCAACGCCTACTGGGTGATGTGCAACAACAACATGCAGGCCGGCCCGAACATGAACGAAGAGGCGCTGCCCGGTTATCGCAACCCGGCCAACTTCATCGTGGTCTCCGACCCTTATCCGACCGTGACCGCCCAGGCGGCCGACCTCATCCTGCCCACCGCCATGTGGGTGGAGAAAGAGGGGGCCTACGGCAACGCCGAACGTCGCACCCAGTTCTGGCACCAGCAGGTGAAGGCACCGGAAGGCGCCAAGTCCGACCTGTGGCAGCTGATGGAATTCTCCAAGCGCTTCACCGTGGAAGAGGTGTGGCCGGCTGAGTTGATTGCCAAGATGCCGGAAGTGAAGGGCAAGACCCTGTTCGACGTGCTCTATGCCAACGGCCAGGTGAACCAGTTCCCGAAAGAGCAGAGCAAGGGGGCCCTGAACGACGAGGCCGAGCACTTTGGCTTCTACGTCCAGAAGGGGCTGTTCGAGGAGTACGCCTCCTTCGGTCGCGGCCATGGCCACGACCTGGCGCCGTTCGATCAGTATCACGAGGCCCGTGGCCTGCGCTGGCCGGTGGTGGACGGCAAGGAGACCCTGTGGCGCTATCGCGAAGGGTTCGACCCTTACGTGAAAGCGGGCGAAGGGGTGCGCTTCTACGGCAAACCCGACGGCAAGGCGGTGATCTTCGCGCTGCCCTATGAACCCGCCGCCGAGGCACCGGACAAAGAGTACGACATGTGGCTCTCCACCGGTCGCGTGCTGGAGCACTGGCACACCGGCACCATGACCCGCCGTGTCCCCGAGCTCTATCGCGCCTTCCCGGATGCGGTGCTCTTCATGCACCCGGAAGATGCCAAGGCCCGTGGCGTGCGCCGTGGCGAAGAGGTGATCGTCTCCTCCCGCCGGGGCGAGGTGAAGACCCGGGTCGAGACCCGCGGCCGCAACCGTCCGCCCAAGGGATTGGTGTTCATGCCCTTCTTCGACGCGAGCCAGCTGGTCAACAAGCTGACCCTGGACGCCACCGATCCGCTCTCCAAAGAGACGGATTACAAGAAGTGCGCCGTCAAGGTCGTCAAGGCATAAGGCGGGGGAGCGCGAGATGAGTCGTAGTCGGCGCCAGTTTCTGGCCGACATGGCCAAGGGGGCCTGCGGTGTGGGCCTGCTTGGTGTGGGGCTCGGCGGAGTGGCGCGCCAGCAGGTGCAGGCTTTGCCTGCCCAGGCGCTGCGCCCGCCGGCCGCCCTCGACGAGGCCGAGTTTCTCGGCGCCTGCGTGCGCTGCGGGCTCTGTGTCGAGGCATGCCCCTACGACACCCTCAAGCTCGCCCGGCTGTTTGAACCCGTGACCACCGGCACCCCCTACTTCAAGGCGCGCGCCGTCCCGTGCGAGATGTGTGACGACATCCCCTGCGTGGCGGCCTGCCCGAGCGGGGCGCTGGATCGGGCCATGACCGATATCGATCAGGCGCGGATGGGGGTGGCGGTGCTCATCGATCACGAGACCTGCCTCAACTACCTGGGGCTGCGCTGCGACGTTTGCTACCGGGTCTGCCCCCTCATCGACAAGGCCATTACCTTGGAGCTGCAGCACAACCCGCGCACAGGCAAGCACGCCATGTTCCTGCCCACGGTGCATAGCGATCTCTGCACCGGCTGCGGCAAGTGCGAGCACGCCTGCGTGCTGGAGGAGGCGGCCATCAAGGTGGTGCCTCGCCAGCTTGCCAAGGGGGAGCTGGGTCACCACTACCGGCTCGGGTGGGAAGAGAAGGAGAAGGCGGGCAAGTCCCTCATCGGCGACAGGCTCACTCTGCCGACCCGCAAACCGGAGGGTCTATGAGTCGGTATCCGGGAGCCGAGGCCACAGCCAGGCTGGGGTGGTGGCGTGCCCACCGCTTCCTGCTGCTGCGCCGGCTCTGCCAGTTCGGGGTGCTGGGGCTGTTCCTGCTGGGGCCGCTCGCGGGCATCTGGATCCTCAAGGGCAACCTCTCCAGCTCCCTGCTGCTGGAGACGGTGCCCCTCACGGATCCCCTGACCCTGTTGCAGTCGGTGGCGGCGGGCCAGTGGCCCATCCCCACCCTGTGGCTCGGGGCCGGGCTGGTGCTCGCGGGTTACTGGCTGGTCGGGGGGCGGGTGTTCTGCTCCTGGGTCTGTCCGGTCAACCTGGTCACCGATGCCGCCGCCTGGCTCAGGGGGCGGCTCGGGCTCAAGGGCAATGGTCAGTTCAACCGCGCTACCCGCTACTGGCTGCTGGCCATGGTGCTGGTGGCGCCGGCCATCACAGGCGTGCTGGTGTGGGAGCTGGTCAATCCGGTGTCGCTCACCCTGCGGGGCCTGCTGTTTGGCATGGGGGCGGGCTGGGGCCTGCTGGCGGTGCTGTTCCTGTTCGACCTTTTTGTGGTGGAGCGGGGCTGGTGCGGCCACCTCTGTCCGGTGGGGGCCTTCTATGCCCTGGTCAACCGGGTCGGGTTCATCAAGATTGCAGCCTCGGGGCGCGAGCGGTGCAGCAACTGCATGGATTGTTATGCGGTCTGCCCGGAACGTCCCATCCTGCGCGGCCCCGTTCACGGTGCCAGGCGTGGTCACGGGCCCTTGATTGCGGCTCAGGAGTGTACCAACTGCGGCCGTTGCATCGATGTCTGCGCGGAGCAAGTTTTTGAAATCACTGTAGGTTTTGCCGTCAAGGCAGAGAAAACGTCGGAGAACACATAATGAAGAAGCTGATTGGAGCAATGCTGGCCTGCCTGATGGCGGGTTCCTTGATGGCGGCCGTCCCCGAGATCACCAACAGCACGGGGGGCATCAAGTCGGAGCGGGGAAGCACGGATCTGGTGACGGATGCCGACGCGGCCCCTCTGAAGAACTTTCGCAAGGATGGCGACCTCTACGATCGCCAGTACATGCACCAGCCCCCGCTGATCCCCCACGACACCCGCAACTATGAAGTGGACAACAAGGTCAACAAGTGCCTGGCCTGTCACAGCTTCAAGAACGCCAGTGCCATGAAGGCCCCCAAGATAAGCCCCACCCACTTCGAGACCCGCGACGGCATGACCCTGGGCGAAGTCTCTCCGCGCCGCTACTTCTGTCTGCAGTGCCACGTGCCGCAAGCGGACGCCAAGCCGCTGGTGAACAATACCTTCAAACCGGTTGAAGCGCTGAACTGAGGAGCCCATAGATGAAATTACCCGGCTTTGTGAAGCGTCTGTGGACCACCTTCAAGTCACCGTCGAAGGCGGCCCTCTGGGTCATCCTGCTGATGGGCTTCTTCGGTGGCGTCATCTTCTGGGGCGGGTTCAACACCGCCATGGAAGCGTCCAACACCGAGGCCTTCTGCACCGGTTGCCACGAGATGAAGGACAACGTGTTCGTGGAGTACCGCGACACCATCCACTACGCCAACCGCTCCGGCGTGCGGGCCAGCTGCCCGGATTGCCACGTACCCCACGAGTGGACCTACAAGATCATCCGCAAGGTGCAGGCCTCCAAGGAGCTGTGGGGCATGATCACCGGCAAGGTGGATACCCGCGAGAAGTTTGAATCCCACCGGCGGGAGATGGCCGAGCGGGAGTGGCAGCGGATGAAGGAGACGGATTCGCGCGAGTGCCGCAACTGCCACAACTTCGAGTACATGGACTTCTCCCTGCAAGGGCGTCGGGCCGCCCAGATGCACTCCACCAACCTGGCAAGCGGGGCCAACACCTGCATCGACTGCCACAAGGGGATTGCGCACCAACTGCCTGACATGAAAGGGGTGCCAGGCTTCTGATGGGAAGGCCGCCGGATCCTCGGGATCCGGCGGCCTTCGAGATTAATGGGCAATGACGCCCCCCAGCCAGACATCTTTTGATAGAATCCCTTCCCGGCAACGCGGCGCCCACCGGCTCCTTTCATGGCTGGCACCACGGTGCGGCGCGTTCACCTCATCCTCTCGTGGTCAATGATTGACAGGAATGGCCCCAATGGCACCCAAACACAGCGAATTCATCCCTCTCAAGATCGCCGTCCTGACGGTTTCCGACAGTCGCACCGCTGCCGATGACAGCTCGGGGGACTATCTGGTCGAGGCCCTGACCCAGACCGGCCACGTGCTGGCCGATCGGGCGCTCTGTCCAGACAACCTGTTTCGCATCCGCGCCCAGGTGAGCGACTGGATTGCCGACGAGGGAGTCCAGGTGGTGCTCATCAACGGCGGCACCGGCTTCAACGAGCAGAACCGGGTGCCCGAGGCGGTCGGCGTGCTGTTCGAGCGCACGGTGCAGGGTTTTGGCGAGATGTTCCGCCAGCTCTCGTTTGCCGAGATAAAAGGCTCCGCCATGCAGAGCCGTGCCCTGGCCGGGCTCGCCAATCGCACCCTGATCTGCTGCCTGCCCGGCTCCACCGGCGCCTGCCGCCTGGGCTGGGAACAGCTTATCCGGGATCAGCTCGACGCCCGTACCCGGCCGTGCAACTTCGTGACCCATCTGTGATCCCGGGAGTAAACCCGGATCATCCATCTTATTTTTCGATAGGGGCATAGATGAACCTGACCCATCTCAACCAGAGCGGCGAGGCCCACATGGTGGATGTCACCGACAAGCAGGTGACCGAACGCGAGGCCCGCGCCGAGGCTTTCGTGACCATGGCCCCCGAGACCCTGGCGTTGATCCTGAGCGGTCAGCACCACAAGGGGGACGTGTTCGCCACCGCCCGCATCGCCGGCATCATGGCGGCCAAGAAGACCGCCGACCTCATTCCCCTGTGCCATCCCCTGGCCCTGACCCGGGTGGAGGTAGAGATAGCCCCCCAGGCGGCGCACAATCGGGTCCATATCCGCACCCTGTGCAAGCTCTCGGGCAAGACCGGGGTGGAGATGGAGGCGCTCACCGCCGCCTCGGTGGCGGCCCTGACCATCTACGACATGTGCAAGGCGGTGCAAAAGGACATGGTGATCGAGCAGGTGCGGCTGGTGGAGAAAAAGGGCGGCAAGTCCGGTCATTTCCAGCTGGGTGCGACCAAAGGAGAGCAGGCATGATCAAGGTTCTGTTTTTTGCGCAGGTGCGTGAGCTGGTCGGCTGCGACGAGCTGAGCCTGCCTTGCGACTACGCCAGTGCCGATGCCCTTCGCGCCGCCTTGAGCGAGCGGGGTGACAAGTGGGCGCTGGCGCTCGAATCCGGCAAGCTCCTGGTGGCGGTCAACCAGACCCTGGTGCCGCTGGATACCCCCCTCCATGACGGGGATGAGGTCGCCTTCTTCCCGCCGGTGACCGGAGGTTGAGCCATGAGCGACGTAGCCATCACAGATCGCATTCTGGTGCAGCGGGATGACTTCTCGCTGGCGGACGAATATGCCCGCCTTGCTGCCCGGCAGGACACAGGCGCGATTGTCAGCTTTGTCGGCAAGGTGCGCGACTTCAATCAGGGGGAGCATGTGAAGGGGCTGGCCCTCGAACACTACCCCGGCATGACCGAGAAGGCGCTGACGAACATAGTGGCCGAGGCCCGCAGCCGCTGGCCCCTGCAGGAGTGTACCCTCATTCACCGCATCGGCGAGCTGCTGCTCGGGGATCAGATCGTGCTGGTGGTGGTGAGCAGCGCCCACCGCGAGGCGGCTTTCGAGGCCTGCCACTTCATCATGGATTTCTTGAAGACCCGGGCGCCGTTCTGGAAAAAAGAGCTGACCGCCGACGGGGTGCAACGCTGGGTCGAGGCC
Organism: Aeromonas sp.; assembly: GCF_050252055.1. Lineage (NCBI taxonomy): Bacteria > Pseudomonadati > Pseudomonadota > Gammaproteobacteria > Aeromonadales > Aeromonadaceae > Aeromonas > Aeromonas sp. Next base: position 138,311 of record NZ_JBFWLQ010000005.1, read on the forward strand.
AGGGCGAGCGATGACGCCGCCCTGGCCCGCTGGCAACAAGGGGAGTGAGCCTCGGGCTCGCGTCAATCGATCCGGCTGTGCCGGAACATAAGGAGCAAAGGAATGAAGAGATGGGTATCCGTGTTGTTGCTGGGGACCGGCGCCATGTACAGCGGGACTGTGCTGGCTGACGAGGTCAAGGTGGCGGTGGCGGCCAACTTCAAGGGCACCATAGAGCGCATCGGCAAGGAGTTCACCGCCAAGACCGGCCACAGCGTCGTCATCAGTTCGGCGGCCACCGGCGTGCTCTATACCCAGATCACCCACGGTGCGCCCTTCGATCTCTTCCTCTCGGCCGACGTGGCGACCCCTCAAAAGCTGGAGTCGGAAGGCAAGGGGAGCGAACGCTTCACCTATGCCATCGGTCAGCTCGGCCTCTGGCAGAAGGGGGGGCCTGCTCCCGACGAGGCCACCTTGCGCCACTGGCAGGGGGAGCTGGCCATCGCCAACCCCAAGACAGCGCCCTATGGCACCGCCGCCATGGCGACCCTGGCTCATCTCAAGATCGATCCCAAACAGTATCGGGTGCTGACCGGCACCAACATCAGCCAGACTTGGCAGTTCGTCGACACCGGCAATGCGAAGCTGGGCTTTGTCGCCTGGGCCAATCTGGTGGAGGCGGGCAAGACCGGCGAAGCCTGGGCGGTGCCGGCCAGCTTCTATCCCCCCATCGAGCAGCAGGCCCTGGTGCTGAAGAAAGGGGCGGCGGTGGATGCCCTGGTCGCCTGGCTCAAGGGGCCGGGACAGGCGCAGATCAAGGCGGCGGGTTACGCCCTGCCGCAGTAAGCGCCCGGCGTCTGCCGGGGGCCGGCCAGCCCCGTGCTGGCCAGATCCGGTGCCTGACGTGTCCCAAGGCGGCGCCCGTCATGACGGCGCCCTGTTTTTTATCGACACCCGAGAGGGGACCCTATGAGTGAAGGGGATCTGCTGGCGGTCTGGCTGACCCTGAAACTGGCGGCCAGCACCACTGCCATCCTGCTGCTGCTGTCGCCGCCGCTCGCCTGGTGGCTGTCTCGCAGCCAGCACCGGCTGCGCCCCCTGGTGGAGGCCATGGTGGCCCTGCCGCTGGTGCTGCCGCCCACCGTGCTCGGTTTCTATCTGCTGCTGGCCTTCTCCCCGGAGTACGGCCTGGGTGGCTGGTGGCGGGAGACCTTCGGGGCCCCGCTCGCCTTCAGTTTCCTCGGCCTGCTCATCGCCTCCGTCATCTATTCGCTCCCCTTCGTGGTACAACCCCTCACCTCCGCCTTCGTCAACATGGGCAACAAGGAGCTGGAGGCTGCCGCCACCCTGGGGATGGGCCCGTTTGAGCGTTTCTTTCGCATCATCCTGCCCATGACGCTGCCGAGCTTCGTGATGGCGGCGGCGCTGGGCTTTGCCCACACCCTGGGGGAGTTCGGGGTGGTGCTGATGATCGGCGGCAACATTCCCGGGGAGACCCAGGTGCTCTCCATCGCCCTGTTTGATCACGTGGAGGCGATGGACTACGGCCACGCCCATATTCTGGCAGGCGGCCTGATGGGCTTCTCCCTGGTGATGCTGGTGCTGGTCTACGGCGTGCTGCAACGCCGGCAACGGAGGCTGTTCGGATGAACCTCTACCTCAAGGCCAGACGTGATTTCGGCCCCTTCACCCTGGCGTGCGATCTGGCACTGCCCCCCAGCCGCATCCTCGGCCTGTTCGGTCCTTCGGGCTGTGGCAAGAGCACCCTGCTGCGCATCATCGCCGGGCTCGACAAGGCCCCGGGCGATGCCCTGCGCTGGCAGGGGCGCGAGCTTGCAGCCCTGCCCCCCGAGGCGCGGCGCATCGGGCTGGTGTTTCAGGATGCCCGTCTCTTCCCCCACCTGAGCGTGCTCGGCAACCTGCAACTGGCGGCTCGCAAGGGGAGGGGGCGCTGGCAGCCAGAGGATCTGGCTGCGCGCCTCGGCTTTGCCGAGCTGCTGGGGCAACCGGCCCACGGCCTCTCCGGCGGTCAGCGTCAGCGGGTGGCACTGGCCAGGGCCTTGCTGGCCGAGCCCGACTTGCTGCTGCTGGATGAACCCTTCTCGGCGCTGGACAGGCGCAGCCGCATCCATCAGGCCCACGTGCTCAAGGACTTGCAACAGGAGAGCGGCATCCCCATGATCTTCGTGAGCCATGCCATGGAGGAGGTGAGCCTGCTCTGCGATGGACTGGTGCTGCTGGCAGAGGGACGGGTGGAGGCCCAGGGCACCCCCGAGGAGATCTTCGCCCGCACCGACCTGTCGCTGGCCAGTCGCGACGACGTCGGGGTCATGCTCTCTGCGACCCTGGCCCACTACGACGAGCACGAGCAGATGGCGACCCTGCGACTCGGGGAGCAGACCCTGATGGTGACCATGGAGCATGCCCCCGATGAAGCAGGCCCCTTGCAGATCAAGGTGGCGGCGCGGGATCTGGTGATCGCCACCGAGCCCATCGTGCACTCCAGCCTCTCCAACTGCCTCGAGACCCGGCTGCTGGAGGTGCGGGAGGTGCGACCGGGGCAGACCCTGTTGCAGTTGGCTCTCGGGCAGCAGATACTGCTGGCCCGGATCACCAGCCGCTCCGCGCAGCGGCTCGCCCTGACGCCGGCCATGCGCCTCTACGCCTACATCAAGGCGGTGAGCCTGGTGGGAGAGGGGTAGACAGGGGACCGGAGTACGGATTGGCTGGCCATGAGTGGCCGGCATGGCGTCGAGAAAGGGGGACGGGTGCGTCGCAATCAGGTAATGAAATCCCATGGCTTGGCCCTGCGCAGTGCGGGGGAGGGGCCCTTGCTGCTCTTGCTGCACGGGCTGGGCTCTTCCAGCCTCGACTGGCAGGCGCAGATCGAGCGTTTTTCCGAACGCTACCGGGTGGTGGCCATCGACTTGCGCGGCCACGGCCAGAGCATGCAGGAGGGGCCCTTTGACGTGCCCACCCTGGCGGCGGATGTGGCCCGCTGGCTCGACGAGCAGCCCGAGCCTGCCTGGGTAGTGGGGTTGTCGCTCGGTGCCATGGTGGCGCTGGAGCTGGCGCTGCAACTGCCCCACAAGGTGCAGGGGCTGGTGCTGGTCAACGGCTTCAGCGAATTTCTGCTGGAGACGCCAAAGGAGCAGGAGCGCTATGCCATGCGCCTCAAGTGGCTGCGCTGGTTCGGCATGCGGCCGCTGGCGTGGTGGCTCGGTCGCGAGCTCTTTCCCGGCCCCGATCTCGCCCAGGTGCGCCACACCTTCCGGGGGCGCTTCGTGCGCAACAAAAAGAAGACCTACAAGGCGCTGCTGGAGGCGCTGCCCGGCTGGTCGGTGCGGGCTCGTCTCGGCACCCTCTGGCAGCCGGTGGCCATCATCTCCACCAGTCACGACTATCTGCCCCTGGCGCGGCGGGTGGAGCAGTTCGCCTCCCTGCCCAATGCCACCATCCACACCCCGGATGGTCACCACGCCTGGCCGGCGGAAGATCCCGCCGGGTTCAATCATTTGCTTCACCGGATTTTAGAAACCCATTAGACTTGTCGCCTTTTGACCTTGATCCCCCGTGTATGTATTGGTCCGATCGCCTTGCCAGTGGCAGATGGCAAGGCAATCGGACCCATCTTGCCCTATTGAACAGGTATTTCCTCATGTCTGAAGTAATGAAAATGGCCATCGACGATGGTTCAACCAACGTCAAGGTGAGCTGGATTGAGAACAAGGTGCTCAAGACCATCATCTCCCCCAACTCCTTTCGCAAGGATTGGAAGAGTGCCGCCTTGCGCAAGGACAAGAAGATCTACAACTACGAGATAGGCAACACCAAGTACACCTACGACGCCACCTCCGACAAGTCCCTGGCCACCACCCACGTGGAGTACCAGTACGACGATCTCAACCTGCTCTCCGTGCACCATGCCCTGTTGCAGACCGGCGTGACCCCCTGCGATGTGGCCATCACCGTGACCCTGCCCATCACCGAGTTCTACAACCCGGATGACTGTCAGCGCAACGAGGAGAAGATCGAGAAGAAGCGCCGCAACCTGATGCGGGCCATCAGCCTCAACAAGGGTGAGCTGTTCAACATCGTCAGCGTGGAGGTGATGCCGGAAAGCCTGCCGGCGGCGCTCTCCCGCCTGATTGGCTCGGGCTGCAACGAGTTCACCAAGACGCTGGTGATCGACTGCGGTGGCACCACCCTGGACATGGGGATCATCGTCGGCGAGTTTGACGACGTTTCCGATGTGTATGGCAACAACGAGATCGGCGTCTCCATGGTAACCGACGCGACCCGCAAGGCGCTGGCGGCGGCAGACAGCGATTCGAGCTATCTGGTGGCCAACGAATTCATCAAGCGCCGCCACGACATGAGCTTCGTGCGTGACGTGGTGAACGACGAGAGCCAGATCCCGAAGATCCTCGAGAAGATGCAGAACAAGATCGACGAGCTGGGCTCCCAGGTGGCCCACGAGGCGAAGAAGTTCGCCAAGAACCCGAACCGGATCTATCTGGTCGGTGGCGGCGCGTCCCTGATCGTCGATGCCATCAAGGCTGCCTATCCGACCCTGGGGGAGCGGGTGGAGCTGCTGGACGATGCCCAGTCCGCCCTGGCGCGAGAGATCTGCCTCTACACCACGGAAGAGGAAGAGGTGTACCGTGAGGCGCCCGTGATGGCCGAGGTCGGCGATGAGTAGTCAACTCAAGCGCATGACCTTCTCCATCTTCATGGATCCGGGTGCGCTGGAGTCTGATCGCTATGCGGCCGGGATCTTGCAAAGCTGGTATCAGCGGGCGCGCAAGATCCAGGACGACGTGGAGGAGTTCGACTTCTCCAAGAGCCGTTTTCACAAGGACATCTACCTCAGCGGCATGTTCCTGTACGTGCTGGCTCCGAGCCTTTGCAAGGGGATGGCCAATGCCTTCGGCCCGGAGCAGGTGAACCTCTCGACCCTGCGCCATGTCTTCGCCAGTTGCGGCTTCGATCTGGGGAAAGAGACTGCACCCGTGGCGACCGATACCCTGATCGATGAAATCGTGGCCAGGCTGGCTCCCCAGCTGGGGCAGGGGGACAACCGGGGGCTGGCGGATGAAATCGTTCAGCGTCTGGGTCAGCAGGCGGCGGCGCCACTTCCGGACAGCCTGGTGGACGAGATTGTGAGCCGCATCGGCGAGCAGCAGCCCACCGGGCTCTGGGACGAGCTGAAGCAGGGGCTGCCGGCCCCGCTCGATCACGATCTGCTGGCAGAGGCCATCGCGGGCAAGCTGCCGACGGCGGGGGGAGAGGCGGATCTGGCCCCTCTTGCGGGCAGCATCCAGCTGCTCTCCCGCCAGTTGGAGGAGCAGTCCCGGCTCATTCGCGAGCAGCACCGCCTGATCCAGCGCCTGGCCAGCCAGCCCGCCCGGGGGGCTGGCTCGTCCGAGCTGGCGGAGCCCCTCATCGAGGATCTCTCGAACCAGGTGGCGAGCATGAAGAAGGTCAAGGCGAAGGGGATCTTCTAGGCCCTTTGTGACGACCCGCAGCCCAATGAAAAAAGCCGAACCCCGGGGTTCGGCTTTTTTGTGGGCGCTGCTCAGGGCCTTGAGCAGACCGGGCAGTCGGGGCGTTTGGGAAGCTTCAGCTCGCGAAAGCTGCCACCCAGACCGTCGATCATCAGCAGGCGGCCGCTGTAGCTTTTGCCCATGCCCGCCAGCAGCTTGATGGCCTCGAGCGCCTGCAGGCTGCCCACCAGCCCCACCACGGGGGCCAGTACCCCCGCCTCGACACAGGTGAGGGCCTGATCGCCAAAGAGGGCGCTGAGACAGGCGTAGCAGGGTTCATCCTCCTGCCAGGTGAAGCTGCAGAGCTGCCCTTCCAGCCGGATGGCGGCGCCGCTGACCAGGGGCACCTTGTGCTGGCGGGCACGCTGGTTGAGGAGGTTGCGGATGGCGACGTTGTCGGTGCAGTCGAGCACCAGCTGATGGCCTGGCAGCAGGGCATCGAGCAGCGCCTCGTCGGCGAGGGCGGCGTGGGTTTCCACCTCGAGCCAGGGGGTGAGGGCGCGCAGGGACGTCGCCGCGGACTCCACCTTGAGCTGGCCGATGCGCGCGTCGCTGTGAAGCACCTGGCGCTGCAAATTGGAGAGCTCCACCCGATCGAAATCCACCAGGGTGAGGTGGCCGACCCCGGCCACCGCCAGATACTGGCTGGCGGCGCAGCCGAGGCCCCCGGCGCCGATGACCAGCACGCGTGATTGCTTGAGCGCCTCCTGTCCCTCGAAGTCGAAGGATTTGAGCACGATCTGGCGGTTGTAGCGAATGAGCTCGGCGTCGCTCAGGATCTCGCTCACAGCAGCAGCCCCGAGAAGGGCTCGACGGTGACCGTCTCACCGGCGGCTACCTTGCCGCGCTCCTGTTCGAGCACGATGTAGCAGTTGGCCCGGGAGAGGGAGCTGAACACCCCGGAGTCCTGGGAGCCGGTGCTGCGTACCTCGAGGCCATTCGGGCCCACGCTCACTATGCCGCGCTGGAAGTCCAGGCGCCCCGGGCTCTTCTTGAGCGGCTCTGTCGCCAGGGCCTGGAGGGGGTGCGGGCGTGCAAACTGCTGACCGGCCAGTCTGGCCAGGGCCGGTTGCACCAGCTGATCGAAGGTGACCATGGCGGAGACCGGGTTGCCCGGCAGACCGAAGAACCAGGCGTTTGGCAACCGGCCAAAGGCGAAGGGTTTGCCCGGCTTGATGGCGAGCTTCCAGAAGCCAATTTCCCCGAGCTCTTCGAGCAGTTGCTTGGTGAAGTCCGCTTCCCCCACCGAGACTCCCCCGGTGGTGATCAGGGCGTCGGCCTCGCGGTCGGCCTGCAAGAAGGCGGCGCGCAGGGCCGCCGGATCATCGGGAATGATGCCAAGGTCCAGGCACTCACAGCCCATGCGGCTCAGCATCGCCTTGACCCCGTAGCGGTTGGAGTCGTAGATGTCCCCGTGCTGGAGCGGGGTGCCCAGAGGCTTGAGCTCGTCCCCTGTGCTGAAGATGGCGACCTTGAGGGGACGGCGCACCGTGACGTTCGCGATGCCAAGGGAGGCGAGCAGCGGCAGCTCCCTGGGGCTCAGGCGCAGGCCGCTTTCGAGCACCCGGGCGCCCTGCGCCAGATCCTCGCCGCGGCGACGGATGTTCTGGCCAGGCGTGGGCGCGGTCAGAAAAGTGATCCCGTTGTCGCCGGCTTGCGTTTCTTCCTGCATCACCACAGCGTCTGCACCCGAGGGCACAGGGGCCCCGGTCATGATGCGGATGCAGTGGCCGGCGGGCCACTCCCCCTCATAGGGCTGGCCCGCAAAGGCCTTGCCCGCCACGGGGAGCGGCATCCCGGCGGCGAGATCCGCCAGGCGCACGGCATAGCCGTCCATGGCGGCGTTGTCGAAGGGGGGGACGAACAGAGGGGAGCTTATCTCCTCGGCCAGGATCCGATCCAGCGCCTGGGGCAGGGGCAACCGCTCCGTCTCGCAGCAGCAGGTGAGTTGTTCCAGCATCCCTTGCAGGGCCTTGTCCAAGGGGAGGAGTGCACCGGTATCGAATCCCATCATCATGACCTCTCTGGTGTGTAGGGGGCGGATTATCCCAAAAATCCGCTCCGATGGGCAGGCCGAAGGTGCGGTAATGGGGGGCAGATGCCCCGGTGTGATCGGATTCTGGGGCGCTATCCCGTTGAATTACCTCCTGATGGGTAACCAGGGCGAGGCTTGCGCGGGATGGCAGGTGGGGAAGAGGCGGCACGGCCGTGCGCCTTGCCCCCGAATGGGCAGGCCGGTGCGGACAAAGCGGGGTGGTTTGGCATAAAGTCGGGCACCGGGCTTGAGTTAGACAGAATTATGACAATAATCGCCCTGTAAGATTGCGCCGCGGCACCATGCCGCAGGCCAGCACAGTCCCTGAGCGTGGGAGAGAAACACGATGACGAGCTTAAGCCAGGAAGCCCTGTTGGTCAGGGCGGCGCTCGAGGCCGAGGGCCTTGAGACACCTCTGGTGGCCAATGAATTGAGCGGCCAGCAGAAAAAGGAAAAAATCGAAGGTCATATGCGCGCCATCATGGAGACGCTGGGACTGGATCTGGCCGACGACAGTCTGGCCGAGACCCCGCACCGTATTGCCAAGATGTACGTGAACGAGATCTTCTCCGGCCTCGACTATGCCACCTTCCCCAAGGTGACGGTGATCGAGAACAAGATGAAGGTGGACGAGATGATCATGGTGCGGGACATCAGCCTCACCAGCACCTGCGAGCACCACTTCGTCACCATAGACGGCTTTGCCCACGTGGCCTACATTCCCCGCGGCAAGGTGATTGGCCTGTCGAAGATCAACCGCATCGTGCAGTTCTTCGCCCGCCGTCCCCAGGTACAGGAGCGGCTGACCCAGCAGATCCTGCTGGCGTTGCAGACCCTGCTTGGCACCAGGGACGTGGCCATCAGCATCAAGGCGACCCACTTCTGCGTGAAGGCCCGTGGCGTGATGGACTCCACCTCCTACACCACCACCACCTCCCTGGGCGGCGTCTTCAAGACCCAGCCCGACACCCGCGCCGAGTTCCTCGGTGGTCTGAAAGGGTAGTGCTCCCGGGGCCTGTCGCCGACAGGCCCCGTCTCCTTTCCCTCACTTTTTTTGAAAAATACCTAAAGTTGTGACCGTGCCGGTCGCTATGGCTCTGTGTGTTGTCGGACGGTCTGGTTGACGCCGACACCCCCGGGCCCGCCCTTGTGCGCGCCAACAGGGACGAGATGTGCTGCCAAGGAGGGTAGTGAAGGCGCAGGCCAGGCCTGCGCCCAGCAATGCCACTTGTTTTCCCCATGCAGGACATGCCATGAACACCATGACGATAGGCAAAAAACTTACCGCCGGCTTTGCCGTACTCGGCCTGATGATGGCCTTTATCGGCGGCTTCTCGCTGTTTGAATTCAGCAAGATGAACCGCGCCGCCATCGGCTTTACCGACAGTATCCTGCCCGCCGTCGTGCGCACCAGCACCCTCGGCGAGACCATCAATGCCCTGCGCCGCTACGAACTGGATGTCTTCCTGGTGGCGGACGATGCCCAGCAGAAGGCCCGCTATCGCAACGAGAGCGAGAAGAGCCTGCAAGAGGCTGCGCGCCAGATAGTGGCCCACGATGGCACCATCTGGGCGGAGGATCGGGAGGAGCGCCGCGCCTTTGACATCGTCAAGGCGGACTGGGAGCGATATGTCGCCCTGCACCAGCGCATCCGGCAGATGCAGGACTCGGGACAGATGGCCGAAGCCCGGCACCTCTTCATGGGGGAGGGGGTCACCCTCTACACCACCCTGAGCAAGTCGGTGGGGGATCTCATCCGCATCAACCACGGCTACTCCGTGGGCTCCCGCGCCGAGGTGATCGCCGCCTTTGACAGCGCCAAGCTGAGCGTGACCCTGGCCCTGGTGATCGGCCTGGCCCTGGTTGTCGCCCTCTCCGTGGTGCTGACCCGCCAGATCCGTGACCCGCTCATCATGCTGGCCCGTCAGGCCCAGCGCATTGCGAGCGGCGATCTCGGTCGGGGCGAGCTGCAGGAGTGGATCCGCGGCAACCGCTTCAACCGCGACGAGCTGGGCCAGCTGGGGTCGGCCATCGACCGGATGCAGGGGGCTCTGGCGGAGCTGGTGAGTGAAATCTCCGGTTCGGTGAGTCAGCTCAGCAGCGCGGTAGAGGAGGTGAGCGCCATCTCCGAGCAGTCCGCCAAAGGCATGGCAAGCCAGCAGGGAGAGGTCTCTCAGGTCGCCACCGCCATGAACGAGATGCAGTCCACCGTCAATGAGGTGGCTCGCAACACCACGGACGCCATGGGGGCGGCCAAGCAGGCTTCCCGCACCTCCACCCAGGGCAACCAGGTGGTGCGCAGCGCCATCGGCAGCATAGAGCAGGTTTCCCGCCAGATAGAGCAGGCCGGGAGCGTGGTGCAGCAACTGGAGACCGACAGCGCCAGCATCAGCATGGTGCTGGACGTGATTCGCGGCATCGCCGAGCAGACCAACCTGCTGGCCCTCAACGCGGCCATCGAAGCGGCCCGGGCCGGCGAGCAGGGGCGTGGCTTTGCGGTGGTGGCAGACGAGGTGCGCAGTCTGGCCCAGCGTACCCAGGCATCCACCGCCGAGATCAGCAAGATGATCGAGGTGCTTCAGGAGCGCACCGCCGAGGCGGGCAGCGCCATGCAGCTGAGCCGTCAGCAGATGCAGGAGAGCGTGGAGCTGGCGCGGGAGGCGGGGAGCAGCATCGACAGCATCAACGGTGCCGTCACCCAGATCACCGACATGAACACCCTGATCGCCACCGCCACCGAGCAGCAGAACGCGGTCACCGAGGAGCTCAATCGCAGCATCGTCAAGATCCACACCGCCGCCGACGAGAATGCCCAGGGGGCGCAGCAGACCGCCCAGGCCTGTGTCGAGCTGAGCAAGCTGGCCAATACCCTGCACCATATGACCCAGCGCTTCACCCTCTGAGTCTTGCTGCCACCCGGCACAGCGCAGAAGGCCCCGCCGATTGGCGGGGCCTTGTTGTTTCTGGCTGGACCTGGGCGCCGTCAGCTCAGGCCGACAATCTCCCCGTCATCGTCGATGTCGATATGGTGTTCAGGGACGGCAGACTGCCAGCCTGTACGTCAGCTCAGGCCGACAATGTCGCCGTCATCGTCGATGTCGATATGGCGATAGGCCGGCAGACTGCCCAGGCCCGGCATGGTCATGATGGGGCCTGCCAGGGCATAGACGAAGCCTGCCCCCGCGCAGAGTTTCACCTCCTCGATGGGCACCTCGAAGTCCGTCGGCACGCCCTTCCTGGCCGGGTCATGGCTCAGGGAGAGCGGCGTCTTGGCCATGCAGACGGGCAGGTGATCCTGGCCCTCTGCCGAGAGTCTGGCCAGTTGCTGGCGCGCCTTGTCCGAGATGGTGACACCCCGGCCGCCATAGCCGCACTCCACCAGGGTGGCGAGCTTGGCGGCAAGGCTCATCTCATCGGGGTAGAGCAGCCTGACCTCACTGGGCTGCTTGCAGGCCGCCACCACGGCGTGAGCCAGATCCGCCGCGCCCGCGCCACCGTCAGTGAAGGCCCGGGAGAGGGCGACCCCACAGGCACCGGCCTGGCGCGCCGCCGCCTCCAGCAGGGCCAGCTCGGCATCGCTGTCGGTGGGGAAGCGGTTGATGGCGACCACCACGGGCACCCCGTAACGGCGGGCGTTGTGAATATGCCAGGCGAGGTTGGCGCACCCCGCTGTCAGGGTGGGCAGATCTTCCCCTTGCAGGCTGGCCGGCAGCGGCTGGCCAGGCCGGATGTCGAGCAGGCCGCTGTTGGCCTTGAGGCCGCGCACCGTGGCCACCAGCACCACGCAGGCGGGGGCGAGGCCGGATTGGCGATACTTGATGTTGAAGAACTTCTCCAGCCCCATGTCGGAGCCAAAACCCGCCTCGGTCACCACGTAGTCGGCAAGACCCAGCGCCATGCGATCGGCGATGACGGAGGAGTTGCCGTGGGCGATGTTGGCAAAGGGGCCGGCGTGGACCAGCACAGGGGTCTGCTCCGTGGTCTGCATCAGGGTGGGCTTGAGGGCCTCTTTGAGCAGCACCGTCATGGCCCCCGCCACTTCCAGCTGCTCGGCGGTGATGGGCTTGCCGCGCTGGTCGAGGGCGAGCTGGATGCGGCCGATACGCGCGCGCAAGTCCTTGAGATCCCTGGCCAGGGCCAAAATGGCCATCAGCTCGGAGGCGGCGGTGATGACGAAGCGATCGGGGCGCTCGACACCATCGGCAGCGCCGCCTTGGCCGAGGGTGAGGTGGCGAAGCGCCCGGTCGTTCATGTCCAGGGTGCGGGGCCAGAGGATGTTGGCCGGGTCGATATCGAGCCGCGCCAGGCCGGTTCTGGCGCTGAACTGGTCACCGAGTTTGCGTTCATGGAACAGGCGGGCATCGAGGGCGGCAGAGGCCAGGTTGTGGGCGGCGGTGAGGGCGTGAAAATCCCCGGTGAGGTGGAGGTTCATCTCCTCCATCGGCACCACCTGGGCCATGCCGCCCCCGGCGGCGCCCCCCTTGACCCCGAAGACGGGGCCGAGGCTCGGTTGGCGAATGGTGGCGATGCTGGGCTGGCCGATGTGGTTGAGCCCCATGGAGAGGCCGATCGTGGTGACTGTCTTGCCCTCCCCAAGGGGGGTGGGCGTGATGGCGCTCACCAGCACCAGCTTGCCGGGCTCGCGGGCGGGGGCGTGATGGAGCAGCGCGAGGTCGAGTTTGCCTTTGTAATGGCCGTGGGGGTGGAGATGGGCGGCCGCTATGCCGAGCTGTGCTGCCACCTCGGCGATGGGCAGGCGGGGGGACTGGCGGGAGATCTCGATATCGCTTAGCATCAGCACCTCGTTGGCATGTCAGGTCAAATATGCGGCGAAGTCTAGAGGAATCAACAGGGTAATCCAATGAGCAATACTATTTTATCCGGCAGTCGTGAGCCCCATCAAAGCCCCATCCTGCTGGATCTCAACGCCCTCTATCACCCGCCCAAACGGCCCCTCACCGCCCTTGGCATCGTCAGCGCCTTCATTCCGCTCTTTGGTTACGGCTGGCAGGCGATGACCCAGGATCCCGAGACCCACTTTCGCCACGAGCTCGGCAAGCGCATCAACAAGCACAAGAGCGACGAGGCAAACCTCGCCCTGATGATGCAGTTGGCGGCCATGCTGGATTGCTACTGCCTGCACGTCACCCTGCCCTATGCGCTGGGGGAGGCCGAGCTCGCCGCCTTGCGCCAGCGTCTGCCACGCTGGCAGATGAGCCAGCAGGATCACCTGCTGGTGGCCGAGCTGATGCCCACCCCCTGAGCCCGGGCTCAGGTCTCCCTGTCCCAGTAGTGGGGCGCCAGATAGCGCTCCTGCACGAATTCGATGAAGCAGCGCACCTTGGCCGACACGAAACGGCGGTGCGGATAGAGGGCATAGAGCCCCACCTGCCCCTTCTCCCACTCCAGCAACAAGGGGACCAGCGCCCCCGAGCGCAGCGCATCCCCCACGATGAAGGTGGGCTGCAAGATGATGCCCTGGTGGTCGCAGGCGGCCCGGGTCAGGGCCACCCCGTTGTTGGCGCGAAGTGGCCCCTGGGGACGGATGCTGTGCTCCTCCCCATCCCGTTTGAAGACCCAGTCCGGCTGGGTCAGGGTGTAGATGAGGCAATCGTGCTGCTTGAGATCCTCCGGGGTCTTCGGCCTGCCCCGGCGGGCCAGGTAGTCGGGGCTGGCGCACACCACCATCTTCATCATGGCGAGCGGCTTGGCCACCAGGGAGGAGTCCGGCAGGTTGCCGATGCGCAGGGCCAGATCGAACCCCTCCTCCACCAGGGCCACCCGCCGGTCGCTGTACTCAATCTCGAGCTTCAAGTCCGGGTAGCGCTCGCGAAACAGGGGCAGGGCGGGGGAGAGGTGCAGGTAGCCGAAATCCATGGGCACCGAGAGCTTGAGGGTGCCCTGGGGCTGCTGGTTGTTGTGGGTGAGCTGGCTGTGGGTCTCTTCCAGCTCCGCCAGCAGGGCCAGGGAGCGCTGGTAGTAGAACTGGCCCGCCTCGGTGGGGTTGACCTGGCGGGTGGTGCGCGACAGCAGCCGGGTGGAGAGGGACTCCTCGAGCTGCTGCATCAGCTTGGAGGTCATGGCGACCGAGATCCCGAGCTGATGGGCGGCCTTGGTGAAGCTCTGGCACTCCACCACCTTGATGAAGGTGCGCATGGCGGCTATCTGATCCATATTCCACTCTCGGTTGATAATTATTTTAATAAATCGATGATTATCTATTCTCGATAGGAGGTTAGCATTTTGGACACCGTTGTGAACCCCCAATGAAGGAACGATCGGAATGAAAATGACCAAGGCCCTGCTGGCCTCCTGCCTGTTTATGGCGGCTCCCCTGATGGCTGCCGATTACGATGTCGATGCAGCGCACACCACAGTCCAGTTCAAGGTGGGCCACCTCGGCTTCTCCGAACTGGTCGGCCGGTTCAACACCTTCAGTGGCACCTTCAGCATGGACGACGCCAACCCGGCGGCGGCCAAGGCGAACTTCGAAATCGATGCCGCCAGCGTGGATTCCAACCACGAGGCCCGCGACAAGCACCTGCGCAGCCCCGACTTCCTGGACGTGAAGCAGTACCCCAAGATGACCTTCGTCAGCACCGGCTATGAAGGCACCAAGGACAAGGGCGTACTCAAGGGCACCCTGACCCTGCACGGCGTGTCCAAGGACGTGGCCTTCGACCTGGTCCACATCGGCGAAGGCAAGGATCCCTGGGGCGGCTACCGCAGCGGCTTCAACGCCACCACCACCATCAAGCGCAGCGAGTTCGGCGTGAACTACATGGTGCCGAACATCCCTGACGAGATGACCATCAACCTGTTCGTTGAAGGCGTGCGCAAGTAATGGGCGCAGCACTCCTGCTTCAAACCCTGGCGGCTCCTTTAGGGGCCGCTTTGCTGTCGTGGCGCTGGCCGCGGCTGGGCTATCTGTGGGGCGCCCTGGGGATCTGGCTGGTGGGCTGCCTGCTGGGCGGTGCCTATGGCCTGCCGGTCAAGGCGTGGCAGTGGCTGCCGCTGACCCTGCTGGTACCCGCTCTGATCCAGGGTACCAACAAGGGGATCGCCCTCGCGCTGTTCGGGGTGCTGGGCGCCCTGGTGTGGTGGCAGGGGCTGGCCTCCGTGCTGGCGAGCGAGCCCGGGATCTGGCTGGCCCTGCTGCCCGCCATCCTCTGGTCTGGCTGGACGAGCTGGCGTGGTGACAGCGAGGAGGGGCTCGGCTTCGCCCTGGCCTTCATCTGGCTGGCGCTGGTCATCGGCATCGATGGCAGCCTGCTCATCGCCCAGCTGACGGGGGCTCTGGCCGCGTTTGCCGGATTCCGTGCCCTGCTCGGCGCCTTTGCAGGGGTCAAGGTGACCCCGGCTGCCCTGGGGCTTTCACTCGCCTTCGTGCAGATGCTCGCCTGGCAGTACGTGGAAGTGCCCCTGCTGGTGCTGCTGCCGGTCTGGCTGTTGCCGCTGCTGGAACGTGCCCTGCACGGGCGCCCGGGACTCTCTCGCTGGGGGGTCTTGATCCTGGTGGCGGCCGTCGGTGCCGGAGTGAGTCTGTGGTGGGTATGGCCAGAGGCGTCACTTTACTGATTTCTGCATGAAAAACAGGCTATTACCTTAGAAATTGATGGGCTTGTCAAAGTCTGGACAGATAAAGATTGAGACCCATGGTGCTTTCGGATAAAAAGGATTTTCAATTATCTGGATACACACAGAACCCGGCTATGCCGGGTTCTGTTTGCCTGCTTTCCCGCGGCACGCTAAGGAGGCCACAGTTGCACAGTCAGGGATCTGAGCATCTGTTTTTTCGCCATTTCACCGAACAGGGATGTCTTGGGGATCTCTGCATCCTGCTGGTGACCCACCTGCTTCCCGACAGACCCGACTTCATCCAGGTGCTCGATGGGGTGGGCCGGGTCGGTGCCATCCTGCCCAAACCCAAGTCCGTGCACGGGCCGACGCTGGCCTGGGCCCAGCAGCACTACCCCGTGCTGCCCCTCAATCGCCACTGGACCTCGGATCCCGGTGAGGTGATCGCCCAGATTGCCCCCCTGGTGATGTCCCACGAGCGGCTCATCATCCTCGACATCGGCGGCTACTTCGCCAAGAGCCAGGCGGTACTGGCCGAGCACTTTGGCGCCCGCTTCATCGGGGTGGTGGAGATGACCGAGAACGGCCATCAGCGCTACGAACAGGAGTCCCTGGCGGCCCCCGTCATCTCGGTGGCCCGCAGCCCCCTCAAGCAGGCGGAAGATATCCAGATCGGCCTGAGCGTGGTCTACTCCGCGGAGTCCCTCGCGCGTACCCTGAGGCGTACCTTCAATGTCTGCCAGGCCGCCCTGTTCGGCTATGGCAAGGTGGGGCGCAGCATCGCCCGGGAACTGCGCTGTCGCAACCTGCATCTGGAGCTGGTGGAGACGGATGCCCTGCGCCAGGTGGAGGCGCTCTCCCACGGCTTCAAGCTGGTGAACAAGGCCGAAGCCCTGGGCCGCGCCGAGCTGGTGATCTGCTCCACCGGCAACGGCTCCCTCGACATCACCGATCTGCAGGCCCTGCGCCCCGGCGCCATGCTGGCCTCGGTCACCTCCGCCGACGACGAATTCGCCTTCAGCCTCGCCCAGCTGCCCTGGCCGAGCGAGGAGGTGTGTCCCCATGTGCTGGCGCTGACCCGGCCGGACGGCAGCACCATCTTTTTGCTCAACCGGGGGGAGGCGGTCAACTTCGTCCACGGCGCCGTCATCGGCGAATATGTCTACCTGGTGCTGGCGGAGATCATTGAAGGGGTGCACCAACTGGCCCATCAGGCATCCACCCCGGGCCTTCACGAATTGCCCCAGGCCACCATGCAGCGCATCGCTCGCCACTGGTTGACCGATTTTCACGGAGTCACCCCATGACAGACACCCATTTGCCCCTTGCGAAACCGCGCATCGAAATCCGTTACTGCACCCTCTGCCGCTGGATGCTGCGGGCCGCCTGGCTCGCCCAGGAGCTGCTCTCCACCTTCGACGGCGAACTGGGAGAGGTGGCCCTGGTGCCCGCCAGCAAGGGGGAGTTTCGTATCCTGGTGGACGGGGTGCTGGTGTGGGACAGGGTGGCCGACGAGGGCTTCCCCGAGGCCAAGGAGATCAAGCAGCGGGTGCGGGATGTCATCGCCCCGGAGCGGGATCTCGGCCATGCGGATCGCAAACCCGCAGCCGAGTAGGCGGCATCACCCATAATGTGAAAGAGGGAGGCGCAGGCCTCCCTCTTTCGTTGCGGCCCCCGGTCAACGGTCGCCAGATGTGACCAGCGCTTCCCCGGCGGGGAGGCCGATATAGCGGGCCCGCTTGTGGGGCTTGATGCGGCTCACGTCCACCCACACCAGGCCGTCGATGCAGTGGTTGAAGTCCGGGTCGATGCCAAAGTCCATGAACTGCACGCCCCCCGGCTCGCACAGCTCGGCGTACTGCTTGTAGAGGGTGGGAATGGCGCAGCCCAGGTTGTCGAGCCCGGCCTTGAGCACCTTGAGGTCGTCCCCGTAATCGCGCCCCTCGAACAGCGTCGGCGTGGCGGGATAGGGGCGGCGGGAAGGGGCGAGGGCAAGGGTGGGGGCGAAGTGCTGGCGATAGAAGCTCACCAGCAGATCCTTGGCCGCCGGCGGCAGGCTGCCGGAGAGGGTGACGGGCCCGAACAGGTAGCGGTATTGGGGATAGCGGGCCAGATAGGCCCCGATGCCGAACCAGAGGTAATCGAGCCCCCGCTTGCCCCAGTAGGCGGGCTGGATGAAGCTGCGGCCAAGCTCGATGGCCTGTTCCAGCCGGGGCAGCAGCTTCTCTTCGAAGCCGAACAGGGTGTGGCTGTAGAGGCCATCCAGCCCCTTGCTGGCCAGCCGTTCGGCCACCGGGGCGAAACGGTAAGCGCCGATGATGTCGAGGCGGGCGGGATCCCAGAGGATGAGGTGGTGGTAGTCATCGTCGAAGGCATCGAGATCCCGCCGCTTGCCCGAGCCTTCCCCCACCGCCCGAAAGGCAATCTCCCGCAGGCGCCCCAGCTCACGCAGGATCACCGAGTGGCTCTGCTCGTGGCGGCGATAGAGCAGGATGCGCTGGCCGTCCGGGGTCTGGCCGAGCAGCTCGCACCCGTCGATGGCCTGTTTCAGCAGACGGCGATCCTCCGGCAGGGCGATGGGGGCCTCGGTCTGCAACCGTCCCGCCTTGCCCCGAGCGATTCGGTAGAGGTGGCCGCGCACCAGCCGGGCCGCCGTCTTGGCCGGCAGCTCCTGAAAACTGGCGAGGGGAATGCGCGCCCCTATGGTGACCGGGAGCGTCCGCCCCTGCTGGCGAAACAGCTGGCGTACCAGCAGCAGGGCGGAGGCGGGCTTGTTGAGCCAGGAGGCGAGATAGAACCAGAGGCTGTTGCGCCCTCCCAGGTGAATGGGCACCAGGGGCGTTCGGCTGCGCTGGGCCAGCTTGATGAAGCCGGCCTGCCAGGGGCCATCCTTTACCCCCTTGGGGCCGAGGCGGGAGACCTCGCCTGCGGGGAAGATAACCAGGGCCCCGTCGGCGGCAAGGTGTTCGTTCATGGCGAGGATGGCCTGCCTGTCGGTCTTGCCCCCCAGGTTGTCCACCGGCAGCAGCAAAGGGCGCAGCGGTGCGAGCTGGGCCAGCACCTGGTTGGCCACTATTTTGACGTCGGGGCGGATGCGCCCGATGAGGCGCAGCAGGGCCAGCCCGTCCAGGGAGCCGATGGGGTGATTGGCGACAAGAATGACCCGGCCGCTGGCGGGAATGTGCTCGAGCTCGGCCTCGCTCACCCGGTAGTCGAAGTGGAGCTCGGTGAGGGCCTGCTCGACGAAGTCCAGACCGCGCAGGTGGGGATGGCGCGCGGCAAAGCGGGTGAAGGCCTCCTCGTGCAGCAACCAGCTCAGCCCCTGCCTCATCAGGGGACGGAGGAGGGGCTGGCTGGCGAGGCGGGGCAGGTGCTGCCCCAGCAGGGTATCGACGTCGAACATGGGCAAGGCTCCGCTGAATTTTGCCCCAGCTTGACGCCCCTGCGTGCCTTTCGTGTGTCGGTTGGGTGACGGTTTGATGACGGGGCGAGCCCCGTCCTTGCCCCCTTACTCTGCCCGCCAGGCAGAGGTGAGGCGCACCAGCGCCACCAGGGTGGCGACCGCTTTTTCCATGGATTGCAGGGGGATGAACTCGTGCTTGCCGTGGAAGTTGTGGCCGCCGGTGAACAGGTTCGGGCAGGGCAGCCCCATGAAGGAGAGCCGGGCGCCATCGGTGCCGCCGCGAATGGGTTTGATCTTGGGCACCACGTCGGCGGCCTCCATGGCGGCTTTGGCCAGCTCGACGATGTGGGGATGGGGCGCTATCTGGCTGCGCATGTTGCGGTAGTTGTCCGCTATCTCCAGGGTGATGCGCGCCCTGGGGGCGTCCAGCTGCAGGGAGGCGACCCGCTCCTTGAGCTGGGCCTTGCGGGCGGCGAAGCAGTCATCGTCGAAGTCGCGGATGAGGTAGTGCAGGGTGGTCTCCTCCACCGTGCCCTCCATCCGGGCCAGGTGGAAGAAGCCCTCATACCCCTGAGTGCACTCCGGGGTCTGCTCGGCGGGCATGGCGGCATGGAAGCGGGCGGCCAGGGTCTGGCTGTTGATCATGCTGCCCTTGGCGGTGCCGGGGTGGACGTTGTTGCCTGTGATGCGCACCGTGGCGCTGGCGGCGTTGAAGTTCTCGCATTCGAGCTCGCCGAGTTCGCCGCCATCCACCGTGTAGGCCCACTTGGCCGGGAAGCGGTCCAGCGGGAAGCGGTCGGCACCGCGCCCTATCTCCTCGTCCGGGGTAAAGCCGACCCAGACATCGCCACGGGGGATCTCGGGGTGAGCCTGCAGGTATTCCACGGCGGTGAGGATCTCGGCGATGCCCGCCTTGTCGTCGGCCCCCAGCAGGGTGGTGCCGTCGGTGGTGATGAGATCCTGCCCCAGGTAGTTTTTCAGGAAGCGGTACTGGCGGATGGCCAGCACCTCGTCCCCCTTGCCAAGGCAGATATCGCCCCCCTGATAGTTCTCGACTATCTGGGGAACGACGCACTCGGCCTCGTAATCGGCGGTGTCCATGTGGGCGATGAGCCCGATGGCGGGGGCATCCGGCTGGTTGCCCGGCAGGCAGGCGGTGAGGTAGCCATGCTCGTCCAGGGTGACCTGGCTCAGCCCCATCCGCGTCATTTCGTCGCGCAGGGCCCGGGCGAAGAGGCGCTGTCCCTCGCTGCTGGGGCAGGCAGGATTGGTCGCATCGGAACGGGTATGAAAGGTGAGGTAGTGGAGAAAGCGCGAAAGCAGGGTGTTCATGGGCAAGCCTCGGGTCACGAAAGAGGAGTCATTGTGGCCAAGACGGCGGCGCCGCTTATTGCGTCAGCGCAGTTTTTGATGATTTTGTGGGAGAGAGGAGGGCCATCGAGGGGGAGGGGCAGGGATCATCGCTCGGCAGTTTGCATAAAAATTCCAAAATAAAAACTGGTTAAGCAATTGCGAAAAAGCTGAATTTCCCCTCGGCCCAGCGCTGGCAAGGGGTGACCCAAAAAGCGTGACGTGTTGGTTATTTTCATCGCCTCGCCCACGCACTCCCATCCCCCGCCATCCCAGAGCCCGCCTTGCTGGCAGCGAGATTTTGCCCCCCGATGAAAACCCGTTTTTTAACACGATTTTTTATTGTCACTGGCTGCGGTAAGTGTGTACACTCCGCGCCGATCCGAGGGCAACCCTGCGCAGGCCGTGTCCGCCAGACCCGCAGGATCATGACGCCTATAGGGCGAGGCACGCAGAAACGACAGACACTGCTGGGGAATGGTTTCTTTAATACCGGTTAGGCTCCGGTATCAGGGAGAACAACGGACTCTCATCTTTCAGCTGACCGAGTGGGCTTCGGGCTCATCATCTCCCTTGTCATGGGCGGTCACTGGCGTTGAGCGGGTCGTAGTGGTTGTCGTCCATCAACACGATGCGTGCTGACGTCTTCCCTTCTCTTCCTTGAAACCCTCTCCTGTCCGTCGGGATGGCTGCCGAATGATGAACAAACGGCGTGGCTGATGCCGATTGTCATCAAAGTACCGCGGTACGCCGGCAAGGTGTTACCGCATACCGTTGAGCTTGATGTAAAGCCACCAGCCCCACATCAAGACTCGTTACTTCCCAAGATCCACCAGGCAGCCTTGGCTTGCCGCGATGTGCAATGAACAGGATGTGGCGGAGCATGCTCCGTTGCGGGTCCAACGTCAGCAGGCCGCTCTGGCTTGCCGCATTTTGCAATCAATGGTCTGGATGTGATTGAGGGTAACGAAGGCGGCCCACGGCCGCTCATTTGCGAGGCATAGCCCATGACTAACTGGTCCAGCAAGGACTCCTTGAAGGTCTACAACGTTCCCTACTGGGGTGCGGGTTTTTTCAATATCAATGACGCCGGTCATGTGACCGTCTCTCCCGACAAGTCTCGCCCCGAGGCTCAGATCGTGCTGTCCGAGGCCATCGAGCAACTGCGCCAGTCCGGGCTGACCACGCCGGTGTTGCTGCGTTTCCCCGACATCCTCAAGAGCCGGGTCGATGCGCTGTTCAACGCCTTCGGTCAGGCCATCGAAAAGTCAGGCTATGAAGGGGATTACCTGTGCGTTTACCCGATCAAGGTAAACCAGCAGCGCCGCGTCATCGAGACCATCAGTCAGTCCTACAGCGACAAGCCGAGGCTTGGGCTGGAAGCGGGCTCCAAGCCCGAGTTGCTGGCCGTGCTGTCCCATCATCATGAGCAAGGGTCCGTGATCGTCTGCAACGGTTACAAGGACCGCGAATACATCCGCCACGCCCTCCTGGGCAACCTGATGGGCCACAAGGTCTACATCGTGGTGGAGAAGCCCTCCGAGCTGGAAATGGTGCTCGACGAGTCAGCTCGTCTCAACATCAAGCCCAACATCGGGGTACGCGCCCGTCTGGCGTCCACCGGCTCCGGCATGTGGGAATCGAGCGGCGGTTCCATGTCCAAGTTCGGCCTCTCCGCCTCCCAGATCCTGGCGCTGGTGGAGCGTCTGCGCAGCCTCGGCAAGCTGGACTGCCTGCAACTGCTGCACTTCCACCTGGGCTCCCAGATCGCCAACATCCGCGACATCCAGGGCGGCATCCGCGAGTGCGGCCGCTTCTACGCCGAGCTGTGCCGTCTTGGCGCCAAGGTCGAGGTGGTGGACGTGGGCGGCGGCCTGGGTGTGGACTACGAGGGCACCCGTTCCCAGAGCCACTGCTCCGCGAACTACAGCCTCTCCGAGTACGCCAACAACGTGGTCTGGGGCATCGGCGATGTGTGCCGCGAGTTCGACCTGCCGCACCCGACCATCATCAGCGAGTCCGGCCGTGCCCTGACTGCGCACCACGCCGTGCTGGTCACCAACATCATTGGTGCCGAAGGGGTGGAGGTGAACGACATCAGCGCCCCGGACGAAGACGCGCCCACCATTTTGCAGAACATGTGGAAAGGCTGGCTGGACCTGCGCGGTGAAGATCCCTCCCTGCTGGAGATCTTCCACGACTCCGTGGCGGATCTCGGTGACGTCAACGCCCAGTACACCATGGGCCTCTTGAACCTGGAGCAACGTGCCTGGGCCGAGATGCTGCACCAGAACACCTGTCTGGCGCTCAAGGAGCTGCTCAACCCGGTCAACCGCAACCACCGCGCCCTGGCCGACGAGCTCTCCGAGAAGCTGGCGGACAAGTGCTTTGCCAACTTCTCCCTGTTCCAGTCCCTGCCGGATGCCTGGGGTATCGGTCAGGTGTTCCCGGTGATGCCGCTGGCCGGCCTCGAGCGTCCGCTCACCCGCCGCGGCATCCTGATGGACATCACCTGCGACTCCGACGGTCAGGTGGAGCACTACGTCGACGGTCTGGGGGTGGAAAGCACCCTGCCGATGCCGGTCTACGGTGAGCACGAAGAGTGCCATGTCGGCTTCTTCCTGGTGGGTGCCTATCAGGAGATCCTGGGGGATCTGCACAACCTGTTCGGTGACACCCACTGCGCGGAAGTGTGGCTGGATGAAGAAGGCAAGATGGACATCCGCAACGTGGTGCGTGGCGACACCGTCGACCAGCTGCTGCGTTACGTCAACATCGACCCGTCCGTGATCCGCGAGAACTACCAGCGCATCGTCTCCCACCCGGCGCTGGACGACGAGACCCGCAAGGCCCTGCTCGACGAGCTGGAGCTGGGTCTGCAAGGCTACGCCTACCTGGAAGACGAATAAGCCAGCGGCTTGTTCCCCGTCGGTCAAATGACGGACATGAAAAACGGCGCCTTCGGGCGCCGTTTTTGTTGCGCTGTTGCCTGGCTGGGGCCGGTTGGTGGGCTCTGTCATCCGGGCTGGCGACATCCGGCCCCGGCCAGATCCGGCCCCGGCCAGATCCGGCCACTGCCCGCTTCTGCCCGCCACCTCCCTTGATCCAGGTCAAGGGGGACTCGGGCCGCTTATTTTACGGTCAAGAGTGATGTTGGTGAATGACACATAAGGATGTGCGTATGGAACTCAAGAAGGACCCGAGATGCTATACCGACGTCTGTATCGACGGTAAGTGGTATCACTACGATCACTGCAGCACTCACGTTTATATGCTGATGGGGGGCGCCGCCCCCAGCCTGCAGCTTGCCCATGAACCCGGCAGTGAAGAGGAGCTGGTGGAGATGCTCCGCCAGCACCCCCAACGCTGACTGCCCGCGGGCCATCGGGGGTATCGTCCCGGCGGCCCGCCTTGTTCAGCCCGCCTTGCGGCCCAGGATCTTCTTGCCCATCTCCAGCAAGGCCGTTGCCGCCGCATAGGTCTCGTCTGACTTGCCTATCTCGTCCGCCACGTAGAGAAAGCCGGATCTGTACTTCTCCACCGCCTCGCGGGGAGTGGCCGCGTCGATGAAATCCTCTTCCACCTCGAACCCTTGTGTCAGCAGCGCCTCCTTCTCCGTGAGGAAGGTGGGGGAGGCCATGTCGACATAGGTATATTGCTGACGGCGGGAGGCGGGGACGCTGAAGAACTGGTATCTGGCCATGGATGTGGCTCCTCTGAACGGGTGATCTGCCATGGGGGCGCTCGATGCGCCCGGCAAGATAAAGGAGCATTCGAGTCTTGCAGCAGACTACCTTGAGTCGTGAAGGGACGCAATCGGGCTGGTGATGACCCTGGCGACACGGGCGCTGCGGCTCACCTGCTTGTCAGGCAAGCACATCTTCCAGCACCTGTTGGGGAGTCTCGGGAGCGCAGTGGACAAGCAGTTGCTCCCCGGTCATGGGACGCCCGAGCAGGTAGCCCTGCAAGGTGTCGCAGCCCAGCTCGGTCAGCAGGTCCCGCTGCTCCGGGGTTTCCACCCCCTCTGCCACGATGCGCATCTCCAGGGCCTGACCCAGGGCGATGATGGCGGCGATGATGGTGGCATCATCGCCCCCCCGCTCCAGGGTAGTGACAAAGCCCCGGTCAATCTTGAGCTCGTTGGCGGGGAAGCGCTTGAGGTAGAGCAGGCTGGAGTAGCCGGTGCCGAAGTCGTCGATGGAGATGCCAAGGCCGAGCTCGGCCAGACGGTTGAGGATGGCGAGGCTCTCCTCGGCCTTCTGCATGGCGGTGGATTCGGTGATCTCCAGGGTCAGGTGACGGGCCTCGAGCCGATGGCGGGCGAGGGCGCCCTGCACCTCCTCCAGCAGCCCGGGGCTGGCGAGCTGGATGGTGGAGAGATTGACCGCCACGCTCCAGTCGTGATGACCCGCCGCCCGCCAGGCGCTCATCTGGCGGCACGCCTCGTCGATGACCCAGTTGCCGATGGGGATGATGAGCCTGCTCTTCTCCGCCAGCGGCAGGAAGCTGGCCGGCGAGACGGCACCATGCTCCGGGTGCTGCCAGCGCAGCAGGGCCTCGGCGCCGACCACCTGGCCGCTGCGGGCACAGTATTTGGGCTGGTAGTGCAGGGCCAGTTCCCCCCGCTCCAGGGCGTGTTGCAACTCTTTGTGCAGCAGGAACTGCTGGTGGGCGTTGGCGTTCATGGCGCTGTCGAAGTAGTAGTAGTCGTTGCGCCCCTGCTCCTTGGCGTAATACATGGCGGCATCGGCGTTGAGGGTCAGCTCGTGCAGGCTGGTGCCATCCTGGGGATAGACGGCAATGCCGATGCTGGCGGTGATGTGCAGGCTGTGGTGCTCCCACTCATAGGGCTGGGCCAGGGTGGCCAGCAGCCGCTCGGCGAAGGCCGTGGTCTGGCTCACATCCCCCGGCGCCAGTGCCAGCACGAACTCGTCCCCGCCAAAGCGTGAGGCGGTGTCGCTGGCTCCGAGCAGGCCGGTGATGCGCTGGGCCACCTCGGCCAGCAGCAGATCCCCGGTGTGGTGGCCGTGGGCATCGTTGATGATCTTGAAGCCGTCGAGATCGAGAAACAGCAGGGAGAAGCTGCGCTGGCTGTGCTGGCACTCCTGGATGCGCTGCTCCAGCCGGTCGGCAAACAGCAGCCGGTTCGGCAGCCGGGTCAGGCTGTCATGGAGCGCCAGCTTGAGCAGCTCGTCGTGGGCCTGATGCAGGGAGGTGGAGAGCCTGGCGGCGTGGGCATCCAGCATGGAGAGCACGAAGGCGATGGCGAACACCGCCAGGGTCACTATGATGACCACGGTTGCCAGCCACTGGGTATTGAGACCGGTGTAGAGGGCCCCGCACAGGCTCTCTGCGGGGAACTGGGCCGCCGCCATGCCGGTGTAGTGCATGCCGATGATGGCCGCCCCCATCACCAGGGAGGCGAGGGCCTTGCTGAAGAAGGCGCGGGGCGAGCTGTTGCGCAGGCGAAACGCTATCCAGAGCGCGGCACCCGAGGCGAATACCGCGATGAGGATGGAGAGGATGAAAAGCCCAGGCAGGTAGTGGATGCCGGGCGCTATCTTCATGGCCGCCATGCCGATGTAGTGCATGGTGGCGATGCCGGCCCCCATCAGCACGGCCCCGAACAGGATCTGGTGCCAGGGGAGCTGGGGACGACTCACCAGCCAGAGCGCAAAAGCCGAGGAGCCGATGGCCGCCACTAGGGAGAGACCGGTGAGGGTCAGATCGTATCCCAGCGCAATGGGCAGGTTGAAGGCGAGCATGCCGATAAAATGCATGGACCAGATGCCGAGCCCCATGGCGAAGGCTCCCCCCGCTAGCCAGAGCACGGCGGCCCGTCCCCGGCTCTGGCTCACCCGGCTGGTCATGGTCAGCGCCGTGTAGGAGGCGAGCACCGCCACCAGGATGGAGAAGAACACCAGATCCTGGCTGTAATAACTGTCGAGCATGGGGTGGGTTGGGGTCACGTTCATTTACTCTGGGGTACATCAGGGCCTGAGCCTGGGCCGGGTCAGGGGAAATCGGGTGGCAGATTGTACACCAGGCGTCCCTGTCGTGAGCCAGAGATACGTACCAAAATGGCCCCCGGATCAGAGCAAAAACTCTGTCTTTTCTGGCATTGGCCGTCATCTTGTGACCGATAAACCGGCACATCCCCATTTTATCCCGTCTGAACAACAAGATAGGGGGCATGGGGCGCTTGCCACGGTGCGCCGGGTCCGTGGCGAAGGCGTGTGGTATGCGCACAGGGCGCCTGTACGATAAAGGCGCGCAGCCTCTGTCGTCCTTTCACGATAGCCGCAGGCCATGCGCTCAAGGAGTCAGCACAAGCCTGCATCCTCCGGGTCTTGGTTGACCCGGTACATCTGCTATCATCTTCCCCCTGTTTTCTTATCTCGTTGACTCTGCTGGAGAAACCATGTCTCGAACCCTCTATTTGCTGCGCCACGGCCAGACCCGTTACAACGCCGAATTGCGGTTGCAGGGGCGGTGCAACTCCGAGCTGACCCCCAGGGGAGAAGCCCAGGCCCTCGCCATGGGGGCCCGTCTGGCCAAGCTCCTGGCCGAGCCCACCGACTGGACGATCTACGCCAGCCCCCTCGGCCGGGCACGGCAGACGGCGGAGCGGGTGTGTCAGCAGCTTGGCTTGGACCAGGAGCGCATCATCTGGGACGAGCGGCTGGTGGAGCTAGGGATGGGGGAGTGGGAGAGTCGCCGGGTACCCGAGCTGCTGGCGGCCTACCCCGAGCTGGATCTGGAGGAGCCGGACTGGTATCTGCGGGCCCCCCATGGCGAGAGTTTTGAGAGCATTCAGCGCCGGGCCCGGCAATGGCTTGAGGACGAGCACATTGCCGAGCAGGCCATCGTGGTTTCTCACGGTCTCTTTGGCGCCATGCTGCGCGGTGCCTATGTGGATCTGGACTACACCACCACCTGGCTTCAGGAGCTGCCGCAGGATGCCTTCTTCAAACTCAGTGGCGGCCGCATAGAGCGGATTGCCTGCTGACCACACGAAGGCGGCCCGCAATGGGGGCCGCTTTGAGGGCTGGGGATTATTCTCTCTTCAGCCTGGGTAGCTTTCGATAGAGTGCATCGCGTTTCTCTACCTGATTGGCGCCATAGTGAAGCTCGCGATGGCAGTTAGGGCAGAGCGCCACCGTATTGTTGATGGTATCCGAGCCTCCGTCAGCCAAGGTGCGCAGGTGATGCACCTCGAGAAAAGGTTCTCCGGTTGCCGTGGTAAAGGGGGCTTGTGCATCACAACCCTCACATTTCGCGGCTGCGGCCACCAGCACCCAGGCTTTGACCTGGGGATCCCTCACATAACTTGTTGTGGTCAGGTAGCGCAGGGATGGCTCTTCTATACCTGGGGGATGAGGAGAGATGGGTTTCTCCTTGTATTGGATGACCTGATGTTCGAATTCTGCTTGTCCGCTAAACGGTTGTCCGTCTAACTCACAGATCAGGCGTTCAATAATAGACGCATTCTGCGCCCCTACATTCTTGGCAGGTTTTAGCCCAGAGACCCAGGCTCTGCCCATCAAGACGCAGACGTAAGAGATATTTTGCATCCGATATTCAAACGACTTATCGGACCGTTGGAATCGAGCCGCTAACTCTGCGTAATAGTGCTTTTTGACAAAGGTAGTGCCTTCCAACTCCTTCTTGTACATCTCCAGATAGGCGGTCACCGTCGCCCTTAACTCTTCTTCTGTCCATATGTTGCGCAAAGCCGACTCGTCCGAGTTGTATTTCATTGCAAGAAGGTTAACTCAATCGAAGCCGAAGTTCAGTAGAAAGGTTAATAAACCCTCATATTATCAATACATTGATGATGCCAAGCAGTAGTTGGGTCTTCTTGGCTTCTTTCAGTTGGGCAATCAGGACGAAAGGCTTTGCGGGCCAAGGCACAGTCTCTGCCAAGGGAACTGGGTATGATGGTGCGGCAATCACCATGACAGGGAGCAAGCATGATAAGTCATATCGACCATCTGGTATTGACGGTCAGCGACATTGAGCGGGCGGTGGCGTTTTACAGCGGCGCCTTCAAGATGGAGCCCATCACCTTCGGGGCGGGGCGCCGGGCGCTGCGCTTTGGCAACCAGAAGATCAATTTGCAGTTGCTGGGGGAGGAGGCGCGCAATCGGGCGCAGGTGGGGTCGGGGGATCTCTGCCTCATCACCCGCTGGCCCCTGGATCAGGTGATGGCCCAGCTGGCGAGCCAGGGGGTCGAGATAGTGGAGGGGCCTGTGATGAAAAGCGGTGCCTGTGGCCCCATCGAATCGGTCTATTGCCTGGACCCGGATCAGAACCTCATCGAGATCAGCCGTTATTGCTGAGCTCCTGGCACCTTGCGATTTGTGTCATTGCTCCCTGGTGCGCCCCTTGCGCAGCAGAGGGATCACGGTGAGCACCATGCCGGTAAAGAGCAGCAGATAGCCCAGGGGCAGCAGGGCAAAGGGCTCGTGCAGGAAGCCCTGGGCATCGAGGGTGGAGCCCAGCAGGTTGAATGCCAGGAAGCAGCCGAGCCCGGCCAGGATCAGCAGGGCACCTATTTTCATCGTCATCTTGTTATCCTCGTCAGCGAGATGGAACGGATGGGAGACTTTCATGCCTGGGTGAAGAGAGTGTGAAGTCGCGCCAGGCACCAAACACAACGGCAGCCCGAGGGCTGCCGTTGTGTTGAGGGGGAAGCCCCGGGCCAAGGCGCTCAGCAGACCCCTTGCGCCAGCATGGCGTCGGCCACCTTGACGAAGCCGGCAATATTGGCGCCGCTTTCGTAGTTCACATGGTCAGCATCCTGACCGTAACGGACACAGGTGGCGTGGATGCTGGTCATGATCCCCTTGAGGCGAGCGTCCACCTCCTCCCGGCTCCAGGAGAGGCGTTGGGCATTCTGGCTCATCTCGAGGCCCGAGGTGGCAACCCCGCCGGCGTTGGCCGCCTTGCCCGGGGCGAACAGCACCTTTGCTTCGTGGAAGAGGCGGATGGCGGCGGCGCTGGAGGGCATGTTGGCTCCCTCGGCCACCAGCTGCACGCCGCTCGCGATAAGCTGCACCGCATCTGCGGCATCCAGCTCGTTCTGGGTGGCGCAGGGGAGGGCGACGTCGGTCGCCAGGTGCCAGGGGGTACGGCCGCTGAAGAACTCGAGCCCGAGCTCATGGGCGTAATCGGCGACCCGCTTGCGCTGCTCGTTTTTAAGCGCCATCAGGCGGGCCAGCTTCTCGGGGGTGAAGCCGTCCGGATCATAGACGGTGCCGCCGGAGTCGGAGGCGGTGATGACGCGGGCGCCGAGGGCCATCGCCTTCTCGATGGCGTATTGGGCCACGTTGCCCGAGCCCGACACCGAGACCCGCAGGCCATCGAGGGACTGGCCGCGATGGGCCAGCATGGCTTCGACAAAGTAGAGCAGGCCGTAGCCGGTGGCTTCCGGACGAATGAGGCTGCCGCCAAAGGAGAGTCCCTTGCCGGTGAAGACGCACTCGGCGCTGTTGGTGAGCTTCTTCATCATGCCCGCCATGTAGCTCACCTCGCGCCCGCCCACCCCGATGTCGCCTGCCGGCACGTCGGTGTTAGCCCCCAGGTGGCGATAGAGCTCCAGCATCAGGGCCTGGCAGAAGCGCATCACTTCTCCTTCGCTCTTGCCCTTGGGATCGAAATCGCTGCCCCCCTTGCCGCCGCCCATGGGCAGGGTGGTGAGGGCGTTCTTGAAGGTCTGCTCGAAGGCGAGGAATTTCAGCACAGAGAGATCCACCGAGGGGTGGAAGCGCATGCCACCCTTGAAGGGGCCGATGGCGGAGCTGTGCTGCACCCGGTAGCCGCGATTCACCTGCACCCGACCCTGGTCATCCACCCAGCTCACCCGAAACTGCACCAGGCGCTCGGGTTCCACCAGTCGCTCCAGCAGGCCGTGTTGCAGGTAACGGGGGTGGCGCTCCACATAGGGCCAGATGGAGGCGATCACCTCGCTCACGGCCTGGATAAACTCGGGCTGGTGAGGGTTGCGGCTGGCGACCTGGGCCAGGAAGGCCTCCTGGGAGAGGGAATGACTCATCTTTAACTCCTGTCGTGAATGATGAAAGTGGCGTCCTGCCAGAGAGGGGATCATGCCCGTCTTCAGGGTTCGCGGGGCTCAAGGGGCCCGTTGTTGCGCCCCGATGGGGGTGTCATTTCCCGTCGTCGGCGGGTCAGAGCAGATAATTCGCGATGACCAAAATCTTTTTATGCATTTTTGCTGGATAAATATCAAGCGTTAGATCATCTGGCTATCTGCCGAAGGCCGCACCCTATCTTCGGCGGCGGGGGCCCGGCCCATGAAGTGAGTACCATGAAGTGAAAAGAGGCGGGGAGTGCGCGGTGCAGCCCAATCAGGGCCGCGGCGTCACCGCACGCGGATAATGGGGGGGGCCTGCTGCTGCATCAGGGGCAGCCCCCCTGTGAGCCAGCGGCCAGGGTGCGACGGGGCCGGGCGCGGGCCCGTGCAATGTGCTACTGTAGCGGCGTTTTTTGCCGAACATGCAGGGCGCAGGCCCTTATTTCATGGAGTTGTATGCAGACGAACCCGACCACAGCGCGGCTGATCCAGCCAGCCATTCTCAAGGCCCATCCGACCCGGGAGGTGACCCATGCTGGCCGATGAATCCATGCGCCTGAACAAATACATCAGCGAGAGCGGCATCTGCTCCCGTCGTGAGGCCGATCGTTTCATCGAGCAGGGCAACGTCTTCATCAACGGCAAGCGGGCCGGGGTGGGGGATCAGGTGTTTGCCGGGGATCTGGTCAAGGTCAACGGTCAGGTGATCGAGCCGCGCGAAGCCGACAGCCTGGTCTTCATCGCCCTCAACAAGCCGGTGGGCATCGTCAGCACCACGGAGGCGGGGGAGAAGGACAACATCGTCGACTTCGTCAACCACAGCACCCGCATCTTCCCCATAGGGCGACTCGACAAGGACTCCCAGGGGCTCATCTTCCTCACCAACCACGGGGATCTGGTGAACAAGATCCTGCGGGCGGGCAACGATCACGAGAAAGAGTACCTGGTGACCGTGGACAAGCCGGTGACCGACGAGTTCATCCGGGGCATGGCGGCCGGGGTGCCCATCCTCGGCGCCGTCACCAAGAAGTGCAAGGTGAAGCGAGAGGCGCCCTTCGTGTTTCGCATCACCCTGGTGCAGGGGCTCAACCGCCAGATCCGCCGCATGTGCGAGCACTTCGGCTTCGAGGTGACCAAGCTCGAGCGCATCCGCATCATGAACGTCAGCCTCAAGGGGCTGCCGGTAGGGGAGTGGCGCGATCTCACTGACGACGAGCTGATCGAGCTGTTCAAGCTGATTGAGGACTCCTCCTCCGAGGCGAAACCGGCCAAGGGGGCTCAGGTTGCCAAGCCCAAGGCGGCTGCGGCCGGCACCCCGACCCAGGGCAAGAAGCCGCGGCGCAGCGACGATCACGAGATTGGCGGGCGGCCCAATGTGCCGGGTCCCGAGGCCTTCGAGAAGAAGAGCCCCGCAGGCAAGGGCGGGGCGGGCAAAGGGGCTGCCAGCAAAGGGGGGGCAGGTAAAAGCGCGCCCGGCAAGGGGGGCAAACCCGCCCCGGGCAAACCGCGGCCAGGGCAGGGCGGGCGCCAGAAGAAGGGGCGCTGAGCGCCAGGCCTTCCCGCACCCTGATGAACAACACCGGCCAAGGCCGGTGTTGTGCTTTCTGGCCCCCAAGGCCGGTGCTCGCCGGATCAGGCAGGCTTGTGGCCTGCCGTCTGCACAGCCATGGCCTGCTCCGGGGGCAGGCCCATGGCCCTTGGGTAGTGGCGCGGGTTGAGACGCACCACCAGCAGGCTCATCAGGACCAGGGCACCGAGCTGCCACTGCCAGGCGGCGGCGAAGTCACCGCTTGCATGGTGCAGGCGGGCCGCCACCCAGGGGCCGGTAGCCGCCACCATGAAGCCGACCCCCTGCATCAGGGCGCAGAGGGCGCCCGCCCGGCGCGGGTCGGGCAGGTGATCCAGCGCAATCACCATGATGAGGGAGAAGCTCCCCCCAAGCCCGGCGCCGCACAGCAAACACCAGAGCAGGGGGGCGGTCTGAGGAGCGAGCCAGAGGCCGCCAAAGCCCGCCAGCTGCATGGCGATGGCCAGCGCCATCCAGGGGCGGCGGTCCAGCCGACCGGCTGCCAGCAGGGGCAGGCCAAGGCCGCTCGCGGTCTGGGCCAGGGCGAGCCAGGCCACCAGCTCGCCCCCTTGCTGGGCGCTCCAGCCCGCCGCCATGTAGGCCGGGGCCAGCCAGGCCACGACGATGCCGTAGCCGCTGTTGATGATGCCAAAACAGGCGATGAGCAGCCAGGTGCGGGGCAGGGGGAGCAGCCGCTGCTCCCCGGTGGGGGCGGGCGTGCTGGCCGGGGCGGGCAGGGGCACCCGCCAGGCCAGCCAGCCGAGGGCCAGCAGCACCGGCAGGCCCCAGAGCGCCAGCGCCCGAGACCAGTCCAGATACTCGGCAAGGCGCGGGGTGAGCACGGCCCCGAGCGCCCCGCCCCCCATCATGCAGGCGGAGAAGATCCCCATCACCAGGGGCACCTTTTGGGCGAACCCCTCCTTGATGAGGCCGGGCAGCACCCCCTGCACCAGGGCCGAGCCCAGCCCGCACAGGGCGGCGCTGGCGATGAGCAGGGCGCCGCTCGCCAGGTCGACGCGCAGGGCGCTGCCAAGGGCGAGCAGCAGCAGGGCCGCCCCGAGCAGGGGGCGCGGGCCTGTGCGACCCAGGAGCGCCGGGGTGAGCAGCACGCCGACCCCGATAAGCCAGAGGGGCAGCAGGGTGACCCAGGCCAGGGTATCTACCCCGAGGGCCAGCCTCGCGTCAATGCGAGGGGCCAGGGGGCCGATGGCGGTGAGGAAGGGGCGCAGGTTGAGGGCGATGAGGATCACCAGCACCAGCAAGGCGCCGCTGCCCGGGGGGAGGCGGCGCTTATGCATGGGGCAGGGGACCGTAGAGGGTTTCGGCCGCGATGGGGCTCGCCAGCTTGATGAGGGGCAGGGGCGGCGGGCACAGGGGCAGTCGCAGGGCCGCGTAGGCCGCGCGGCTGTCATAGCCGAAGGGGGCGGCATCGTCGTTGTCAAAGGCGTAGTAGACCGCCTGGATGCCGCTCATCACCAGGGCCGACAGGCACATGGGGCAGGGGTGCCCGCTGGCATAGACGATGGCCCCGGCCAGCGGCCCCTGGCGACTCCCTTCCCGCAGCGCTTCCAGCTCCGCGTGACGGGTGGGGTCCCCCGCCTCCAGCATGCGGTTGACGGCGCTCGCCACCAGCCGGTTCTCCCTCACCAGCAGGGCGGCGAAGGGGCGCCCCCCTTGCTGGCGATGGGTCAGGGCCAGGTGCAGGGCCTGCTCCAGCCACTCCTGATGGCTGGGGGCCGAGGCGGCGGTGAGGGAGTTGAGGAGGCGGGCACCGGACTGGGAAGGGGGTGGCATGGTCATATCCTGGCAAAAAAGGGGGAGGACAGCAGCCTAGAGGGTCGCCGCATCATTTGGAAATTAAATGATAAAATGACTTCCAGTGGTTTTATAAATGGAGATTGCCCATGGAGCGCCCCCTGCTGGACCCCCAATTGCTGCAGAGCTTCGTCGCCATCGTCGAAACTGGCAGCTTTACCCGCGCCGCCGAGCGTATCCACCTCACCCAGTCCACCCTGAGCCAGCAGATGCGCCGCCTGGAGCAGCAGCTGGGTTGCACCCTGCTCGACCGATCCGGCCGCCAGGTGGTGACCACGGCCCAGGGGGAGACCCTGCTCGGGCTGGCGCGCCGCATCCTGGGGCTGCTGGCCCGGGCGGGGGAGCGGGTGAGCGAGGCGAGCCATCCCCTGCGCCTCGGGGTGCCGGAGGATTTTGCCGCGGGGGCCATGACCCCGGTGCTGGCCGCCTTCGCCCGCGCGCACCCGCAGGTGCGGCTGGAGGTGCAAAGCGATCTCAGCCATGCCCTGTGGCAGGCGTTCGAAGGGGGAGAGCTGGATCTGGCCCTCATCAAGCAGGGGCGCGGCCAGGGGGAGCCCATCGCCCGCTGGCGCGAGCCCCTGGCCTGGGTTGACAGCCGGGAGTGGCCCGCCGCCGGGCGCGACCCCCTGCCTCTGGTGGTGTTTCCAAGCGAGGGGCTCTACCGGCGCCAGATGACCGACGCCCTGGATGCCGAGGGGATCCCCTGGCGCATCGCCTATGTGAGCGGCAGTCTCGCCAGCCTGCAAGGGGCGGTGAGCGCGGGGATCGGGGTCAGCCTGCTGCCGGCGCGCCTGCTGCAACCGGATCAGGTGGTGCTGGCCCACTGGCCTGCGGTGCGCTCGGTGGAGCTGGCCCTGCACCAGGGGCCGGGCACGAGCGAGCCCCTCGCCCGGCTGGGGGAGGCGCTGATCGCGCTCTGTGACGAGGTGATGGGGCCGAGGTAGCCCGGGCGGTCAGGGGTCAGGCCAGGGCCTGTTTTGGCACCACGGCGAGCCAGATTTCCACTTCGCCGCTGCCGGTGGCGGCGTCAAAGCGGGCGCCGTAGCGCTCGAAATCCGGCTGCTGGGCAGATTGATAGTCCGATTGCGCGAGCCACGCCAGGGCCTGCCTCCAGGTATGTGGCAGGGTCGCGACATGCCCCTGATGCAAGAAGATGGCGTAGGTCTGGGGGGCGATGCGCATGCGGCCAAGCCCGGGAGGCAGCACCTCCAGGGTGGCGACCTCCACCCCGCAGAGGTATTCGCAGTGGGTGTCGGTGGCGGCGCAGATGACGCCATAGGCATGCTCACCGAGTTGCCCCGGCAGGGGAAGCAGGGCGCTGAGGTCGCGCCACTGGTCGGCGAAGTCCCCCTGCTCGAAGGGGTGGTGACGGCGCAGCCCCCCGAGGAGCATGGCGCGGCCTTGTTCGATGCGAATGGGGGCTGACATGGTGCCTCCTGCGGGGGCGCTCAGGCCTCCCGACCTTCCTCGAGCTTGCGCTCATAATCCCGGCGAACGATGGCGAGTGCCGCCAGCGCCAGCGCGGGGGCGATGTGGTTGGTTTCCAGCAGTTCAATCAGATCCACCGCGAGCTGGACCTCGGGGGGGGCATTTTCCAGGGACATCTTGGGTTCTCAAGGGCAAGGGTGGTCGCCATTATAGCGCCCGGCGGCGCGAAGACACGCCCCGGCAGCCCGGGGCGGGACAGGTCACATGTGCTGGCGCATCTCCTTGTCCAGCTCCTCGCGCAGGGCCATCAGCTTTTTGGCGTACTGCTGCAACTGCAGATCGCTCTCGCTCACCGGCTGCCACTGGGGCACCGGAGTGGGTTTGCCATGCTCGTCCATGGCCACGAAGATGATGATGCAGTGGGTGGTCTTGCGCCGCTCCGGGTCGGTGGGGTGGCGGCTGTAGACATCCACCGCCAGGTGCATGCTGGTGGTACCGGTGTGGATCACCTTGGCGTGCACCTCCACCAACTGGCCTATCTGGATGGGGCGCAAGAAGCGGATGCCCCCCACATAGACGGTGACGGCATAGCCGCCACACCAGCCGGCGGCGCAGGCGTAGCCGGCCTGGTCAATCCACTTCATCACCATGCCGCCATGGACTTTGCCGCCAAAGTTGACGTCGGCGGGTTCGGCGAGAAATTGCAGGGTCAGTTCACGGGCGCTCATGGTACTTCCTTATGTCGATGCAAGGGGGGGACTCCTTGGCTGTCCCCCGGGGACAATAGCAGCGGGCGGGGCCGGCACTGATCCAACCAGCGCCTCTTCTTGTCTGCGCCGTCATTCACCTTGAGTTCAGCGCAGGCGGCCCAGCATGACTCATCACGCGAGCGAGGAGGCCCCATGAAACAGATGCTGGAGCAATTGATGGGAGCTGGCAAG
Organism: Aeromonas sp.; assembly: GCF_050252055.1. Taxonomy (NCBI): domain Bacteria; kingdom Pseudomonadati; phylum Pseudomonadota; class Gammaproteobacteria; order Aeromonadales; family Aeromonadaceae; genus Aeromonas; species Aeromonas sp. The sequence continues at coordinate 174,049 of NZ_JBFWLQ010000005.1, forward strand.
GGCTGGCTCAACGACGGTGGTGACACGCGCAAGGCCCAGATGAAGGGCATGGCGCAGGGGGGATTGGCCGCCGGGGCCATGGCGCTGCTGCTTGGCAACAAGAAGATGCGCAAATATGGCACCAAGGTGGCGGCGGTGGGGGGCGCGGCGGCTCTCGGGGGGCTGGCCTACAAACTCTATCAGGACTGGCAGACCCAGCAATCCACCCCGGCCCAGCCGACCCAGCCCCTGGACACCCTGGAGGGCAAGGCCCTGGATGCCCGCGCCAACCTGCTGGTGCGCGCCATGGTGGCGGCAGCCCGGGCCGACGGCCACATCGATGCCGCCGAGCGCCAGAAGATCCAGGAGTACCTGACCGAACAGGGGGAGCGGGATGCGGCCCGCTGGATTGACGCCGAGCTCTCCCGCCCCCTCGACCCCCATGTCCTGGCGCGAGAAGTGACGGACATGGAGCTGGCGACCGAGGTCTACCTCGCCTCCCTGCTCACCATCGAGGTGGATCACTTCATGGAGCGCGGCTATCTGGACGAGCTGGCGCGGGCCTTGAAGCTGGATGACAACCTCAAGGGGAGCATAGAGCGCCAGGTGGCCCAGCTGGGGGCGCCGGGCTGATCCCGCATTGCCATCAGGATTGTCCACAAGGCCCCGTCATGGGGCCTTGTCGTTGCCGGTGGGCTGTTGATTGCCGTGACGAGCCGATAAGATGCGGGTTCCAAAGGGTGACCGCCGAGCCTCTTTCCTCGCTGGCGCCCCTCACTGCAAGGAGCATCAGGTGGACATTCGCAAGGCAACTGAACAGGATATCGACGCCATTCTGGCCCTGAACCGGCAGATAGGTCAGCTCCACTTCGAGCAGGTGCCCGAGGTGTTCTGCCCCCCGTCCCCGGAGGACAGGGCCTTCTTGCTCGGCGCCATAGCCGACGAGGCGCGTCTTTTCTGCGTGGCGGTGGTGGCGGGGGAGGTGGCGGGTTTTCTCACCGCCCGCATCGACCTCAACGAGAGCGTCCCCTTTCTCAGCAAGCTGCCCGTCTGCCGCATCACGACCGTGGTGGTGGATGAGGGGCAGCGCTCCCGGGGCATCGGCCGGGCGCTGATCGCCCACGGGGACCAGTGGGGCAAGGCACGGGGCGCAAGCCAGTTGCGCCTGGAGGTGATGGCTTTCAACGAGCGGGCCAGGGCCCTCTACGAGCGACTGGGTTTCAAGGCCCAGTCACAGACCATGGCCAGGTAAGGCGCATTCGCTTGCAAAAGGGCCCGTTACGGGCCCTTGTCGTGTGAGGCGTCTGGGGGGCTCTGCCAGGTTTCCCGTTGCCGGGCGATGAGGCCCGCAAGCCGGTTGAGCGCCGCGTCCAGCTGAGGGCTCCAGGGATGGGAGCTGTTGAGGCGCAGGCAGTGGTTGTGCTGGCCCTGGCTGGAGAAGAGGGCCCCGGGGGCGATGGAGACGCCCTGCTCGATGGCGCTGGCATAGAGCGCCCGGCCATCGAGGCGGGCGTCAAATTCGAGCCAGAGAAAGTAGCCCCCGTCGGGGGAGGAGATGCGCGCCTCGGGGAAGAGGCGCATCAGGGCTGCCCGCATCTGCTGCTGGCGCTGGGCCAGGGTGTGGCGCAGGCGGCGAAAGTGGGCGTCCACCCCGCCCTGGCGCAACATGTCGGCCAGCGCCAGCTGACTGGGCACATTGGTCGACAGGGTCGACATCAGTTGCAGCCGCTGGATGCGCTCGGCGTGGCGCTTCGCCACCACCCAGCCGACCCGAAAGCCGGGCGCCAGACACTTGGTCCAGGAGCCGCACAGCAGGCTCTCTCCCCGCGCATCCCAATGGGTGATGGGCCTTGGCCGCTCGCGCCCGACATAGAGCTCCGCATAGACGTCATCCTCCACCAGGGGGACCTGATGGCGGTTGAGCAGCCCCATCAGCGCCTGCTTGTGCTCATCGGGCATGGTGTGGCCGAGGGGGTGCTGCACATTGCCCATCAGCCAGCACGCCTTGACGGGGCGTTGGGCGAGGGCGTCCTCCAGCAGGGCGAGATCGATGCCCACCCCGGGGATCACCGGGATCTCCACCACCTTGAGCTTGAGCCGCTCGATGGCCTGCAGGGCGCCGTAGAAGGTGGGGGACTCCACCACCACCCAGTCGCCGGGCTCGGTCAGCACCTGGAGACTGAGGGAAAGCGCCTCCATGGCCCCCGTGGTGATGATGATCTGCTGGGGATCCACCGCCATCCCCTCGCCGGCGTAGCGCCGGGCGATGGCGCGGCGAAGTGCCTCGTTGCCGGGGGGCAGATCTGCCACCGTGCTGAAGGGATCGAGGCGGCGCATGCAACTGCCGAGGGCCCGGCCGAGCTGGGGGTGGGGGAAGAGTGTCGGGTCCGCCACCGCCATGCCAAGGGGCACCAGCTCCCGTGACTTGCTCGCCTGCAGCACCTCGAACACCAGATCGTTGATGTCCACCGAGCCGCTGTAGCGGGCCTGCTGGGGCTGGCTCTCCCGCCGGGCCGTGCTCGCGGCCTTGACGTAGTAGCCGGACTGGGGCCGCGCCAGGATGAAGCCCCGGCTTTCGAGCAACTGATAGGCCTGGAGCACCGTCATGGGGCTGAGGCCATGGGTCTTGCAGCTCTGGCGGATCGAGGGTATGCGCTCCCCCGGCTGCCAGAGGCCGCTCGTGATCTGCTGTTGCAGCTGGTCTGCCAACTGGCCGTAGCGTGACATGGTGGGCCCAAACTGTTATAGGTGTTTTTCACTATAACTGCATCTGTTATAGGTGTCATGGACCATGGTGTACTTGGCGGGCGAAAACCTGTCCGTTAAATGCAACATAGAGAGTCATGCATGATAAGCCTGGATGATGTGGTCAGCCTCTCCCGAATACAGTTCGGGGCGACGGCGATGTTCCACTTTCTGTTTGTGCCCCTCACCCTGGGGCTGTCCTGGATCCTGGTGATCGCCGAGTCGGCCTACGTGATGACCGGCAAGGTGATTTACAAGGACATCACCCGTTTCTGGGGCAAGCTGTTTGGCATCAACTTCGTGATGGGGGTGACCACCGGGATCACCCTGGAGTTCCAGTTCGGGACCAACTGGGCCTATTACTCCCACTATGTCGGCGATATCTTCGGCACCCCGCTGGCGGTGGAGGGGCTGATGGCCTTTTTCCTCGAGTCCACATTGGTGGGCCTTTTCTTCTTCGGCTGGGACAAGCTCTCCCGCGGTCAGCACCTGCTGGTGACCATGCTGGTGGCGCTCGGCTCCAACCTCTCCGCCCTCTGGATCCTCATCGCCAACGGCTGGATGCAAAACCCGGTCGGCGCCGAGTTCAACCCCATGACCATGCGCATGGAGCTGGTGGACGTGGCCGCGGTCATCTTCAACCCGGTGGCCCAGGTCAAGTTCGTCCACACGGTGGCGGCAGGCTATGTGGCGGCCTCTCTGTTCGTGATGGGGGTGAGCAGCTGGTATCTGCTGCGCGGCATGGAGGTGCGCTTCGCCCTGCGATCCTTTGCCATCGCATCGGGCTTTGGCCTCGCGGCCATCCTCTCGGTCATCGTGCTCGGGGACGAGTCGGGCTATCGCTCGGGTGAGGTGCAGAAGGTCAAGCTCGCCGCCATCGAGGCGGAGTGGGAGACGGAGCCCGCCCCGGCTTCCTTCACCCTGTTCGGCCTGCCGGATCAGCGTGCCGAGACCACCCACGCGGCCATCAAGATCCCCTATCTGATGGGCATCATCGCCACCCGCTCCCTGGATGAACAGGTAACGGGCCTCAAAGATCTGAAAGCGCAGCACGAGGCGCGCATTCGCAGCGGCATGCTGGCCCACGAGGCGCTCGAAGCGATGCGGGCAGATGGCAGCAACCAGGCGGCCCGCGCCACCTTCGATCGCCACCGCAGCGATCTGGGCTACGGCCTCTTGCTCACCCCCTATGCCAAGGAGATTGGCAAGGCGGACGAGGGGGCCATCGCCAAGGCGGTGGAGGACTCCATCCCCCAGGTGGCGCCGCTGTTCTGGAGCTTTCGCCTGATGGTGGGCATCGGCGTGGCGCTGCTGGCGCTCTTTGCCGCCGCCTTCCTGCAGCTGTGCCGGGGCAGGCTGGTGCAATCCCCGCGGCTGCTCAGGGCCCTGCTCTGGTCTATTCCTCTGCCCTGGATTGCCATCGAGGCGGGCTGGTTCGTGGCGGAGTTCGGTCGCCAGCCCTGGACCATCAGCGACGTGCTGCCGGTGTCGGCCTCCGTCTCCCTGCTGCAACCGGGGCAGCTCTGGTTCAGCCTCATCGTCATCTTCCTCATCTACAGCAGCCTGCTGGTGGTGGAGTTGTTCTTGTTGCGTCATGTGATCCGCAAAGGGCCTGCCAGCCTGCAGACGGGTCGTTATCAAGGTGAAGTGTTGCAAAACGGGAGTCCTGCCTGATGGATTACGAAACCCTGAAAGTGATCTGGTGGGGGTTGGTGCTCTTCCTGCTGGTCGGCTTCGTGGTGATGGATGGCTTCGATCTCGGGGTCGGCATGCTGTTGCCCGTGGTCGGCAAGACGGATGACGAGCGGCGGGTGCTGCTCAACAGCGTAGGGCCGGTGTGGGAGGGCAACCAGGTGTGGCTCATCGCCGGTGCCGGCACCCTGTTTGCCGCCTGGCCCCTGGTCTATGCCGCCGCCTTCTCGGCGCTTTACGTGCCCTTCATGTTCCTGCTGTTCGGCCTCTTTTTGCGCCCGGTGGGCTTTGACTATCGCAGCAAGCTGCCGGACCCGGTCTGGCGCCGCTGGTGGGACCGCGCCCTGGTGGTGGGTGGTCTGCTGCCGACCCTGGTGTTTGGTGCCACCCTTGGCCTGGTGCTGCAAGGGCTGCCGTTTCGCTTCGATGCGGCCCTTCGCATCCACTATGGCGCCTTTGCGTTCCACTGGCCGCTGCTGTTGACCGCCATGGGGACGGCGCTGGCGCTGCTCTTGCTGCACGGTGCCAGCTTCCTGCAGTGCAAGACCCAGGGGGCCATAGCGGCGCGCAGCGCCCGCCTCGCCCTCTGGCTCGGCCCCCTGGCGAGCGCCCTCTTTGCCCTTGGCGGCGTCTGGCTTGGGGAGATGGCGGGGTATCGCATCACGGCCATCGGCGATCTCAACGGCGCCCTCACTCCGCTGATGAAAGAGGTGGTGGCGGTGCCGGCGGGCTGGCTTGGCAACTTTGTCGCCCATCCGGTGCTCTGGGCCGTGCCTGTGCTCGGGCTCCTGCTGCCCCTGGTGTGCGCGCTGGCAAGCCGCCTCGGCAAGTCCGGGCTGGCGCTCGTTGCCAGCGGCGGTGCCTGCGCCGCCATGATGCTGACCGTGGCCATCGCGCTCTTCCCCTTCGTGCTGCCCTCGTCCCTGGATCCGGCCAGCAGCCTGACCCTGTGGGACAGCACCTCCAGCGAGCGCACCCTGCTTATCATGCTGGGGATTGTCGGGGTACTGATGCCGGTCAACATCGGCTACACCCTCTGGGTATACCGGGTGGTGCGCGGCAGGGTCAGCGCCGAACAGGTGCGCCAGCACGGCCACAGCCTCTACTAATCCGCTTCAACACAAGGATCAACGCGATATGTGGTATTTCACCTGGTTGCTGGGGCTGGGGTTCGCCCTGCTCTGCGGGCTGGTCAATCTGCTCTGGCTGGAGGCGCGCTGGGCTGCCGATGAGGAGCTCAAGGAGCCCTGAGCCTCGCATCTTGCCCATGACAAAAGGCCGACACAGGGTGTCGGCCTTTTGCTTGCCCGGGGTCAGGCAAGGGCGGCGCGCCGCTCGCCCGCTTCGCTGACATGGGTGAGGCCGTAGGCCAGCAGCACGATGAGGGCGCCAATCCAGGGGGTGTGCATCAGGCCGAGGTGCTCCACCACGAAACCGCCGACCACGGAGCCCAGCGCAATGCCGACGTTGAAGGCGGCGATGTTGAGACCGGAGGCCACATCCACGGCATTGGGGGTGTGGCGCTCGGCCTGTTTCACCACCAGTACCTGAAGACCCGGCACGTTGCCAAAGGCGAAGGCGCCCCACACCAGCACGGTCAGTACCGCCAGCACCGGGTGCGGCGCGGTGAAGGTGAGCACCAGCAGCACTAGGGCGAGACCTGCAAACAGCAGCTTCAGCGCAGGCAATGGGCCCATCCGGTCGGCGAGCTTGCCGCCCCAGATATTGCCGACGGCGACCGATACCCCGTACACCAGCAGAATGAGGCTCACCGCGCCGGCGCTAAAGCCGCTCACCTGTTGCAGGATGGGGGCGAGGAAGGTAAACGCCGTGAAGGCACCGCCGTAACCGAGCGCCGTCTTGGCGTAGACCAGCAGCAAGGGCTTCCTGGTGAGCACCGAGAGCTGCTCGCGAACGCTGGAGGCGGCCCCCTTCGGCAGGTTCCCCGGTACCAGCAGCATGCTGCCCACCATGGCGACGAGGCCGAGCAGGCTCACCACCAGGAAGGTTTCGCGCCAGCCAAAGACCTGACCAATCCAGGTGCCAAGTGGGACGCCAGTCACCAGGGCGACCGTGAGGCCGCTGAACATGATGGCGATGGCGCTGGCCGCCTTCTCTTTGGCCACGAGACCCGTGGCGATGGTGCTGCCTACCGAGAAGAAGACCCCGTGGGCCAGCCCGGTGAGGATGCGGGCCACAATCAGGCTCTCGTACCCGGGGGCCTGCCAGGCCAGCAGGTTGCCGACGGTGAAGAGGGCCATCAGTCCCACCAGCAGCCACTTGCGCGGCAGCTTGCCGGTGAGCGCCGTGAGCACGGGGGCGCCGATGGCCACCCCAAGGGCATAGAGGCTGACCAGGAGGCCTGCCGAGGGGAGCGAGACATTGAGCTGCTCGGCGATGGTGGGGATGAGCCCCACGATCACGAATTCGGTGGTGCCTATGGCAAAGGCACTTAAGGTGAGGGCAAATAACGCCAGTGGCATAACAACTCCTTGGATTGGGACTCCCGACGGGAGAATGGCGCCAGTATGCCGAGGGTGTTTGTTGGTAAAAATGACGACAACGTCAAATTACTTTTGCCAAATCAGCAGCAATGGGGCCGTGAAAGTGGGAGTGGCTGAGGTTGCAGAGACAAGAGTGGGCCGTACAGCGCGAGTTGAATGCAGAGGCAAAGCGTACAGACCGAACTGGGAATAAAGAGGGAGGGCAGCGGAAGGATGCAGGGGAGGGGGCCAGCGGCGCGGGTGGCAGTGACGCGCGGTATTGGGGACAAAAAAAGCGGGAGGCATTGTGCCTCCCGCTGGTGCTGAAGAATGTCATTGAGCCTTATTTGCTCCCTTCTCCCCTGGCGGGAGAAGGGCTGGGGATGAGGGGGATCAATCCCAATCCGGCGCAAAGTCCGGGTTGGCGCAGCGCTCACCCCGATCCAGGGTGGCAATGGCGGCCATCTCATCGCTGCTGAGCCGTACCTTGAGGGCGGCCAGGTTGGCGGCCAGATTCTCCCGTTTGGTAGAGCTCGGGATCACCGTCATGCCCTGGGCCAGCAGCCAGGCCAGCGACACTTGGGCTGCCGAGACGCCGTGGCGCTGGCCGATCTCCATCAGCAGCGGCTCGGCGAGCACCTTGCCATAGGCGAGCGGCATGTAGGCGGTGATGGCGATACCGTGCTCCTGGCAGAATTCGACCACCTTGCGGTTTTGCAGCAGGGGGTGGATCTCCACCTGCTGGTGGGCGATGGCGCCCGGCCCCAAAATCTCGATGGCCTGTTTAAGCTGGGCCACGGTGAAGTTGGAGACCCCGATCTCCCGGGTCAGGCCCCGGGCTTTGGCCTCGGCGAGCTGCTCCAGATAGACCGCCATCGGCACCTCATCCTGGGGGGAGGGCCAGTGAATGAGCGCCAGATCCAGATAGTCGGTGCCGAGTTTTTCCAGGCTCACTTCCAGGCTCGGGATCACCTTGCCCGGACCGAACTCGCTGGTCCACACCTTGGTGGTCAGGTAAATATCCTGGCGGGGCACGCCACTCTCTCTCATCAACTGGCCGACTTCGGCCTCGTTGTCATAGATCTGGGCGGTATCGATATGACGGTAGCCAAGTTCCAGCCCCTGGAGCAGGGAGTCGCGAAGGGGCTGATCTTTCAGGCGGAAGGTTCCAAGACCCAGGTTGGGCATCTTCATCATCAAATTCCTCAGGTTAGTGTTTCTACGCTCAAATGATGGGCTTTGCCTGCGCCGAGGGCGGAGGCAGTCAGGCGCGCCGGTAGCGGCTCACGACCTGGTTGGCAAACCAGGGGGAGGCGAGGCTGGCAAAGGCGATGTAGTGGGGCTGCTGCTGGTGGGCGAGCAGGGCGGCTTCACTCTCCCACTCCTCGTACAGCATCCAGCCGTGGGGGCTCTCCAGGCTCTGGTGCAACTGGTAGCGAAGGCACCCCGGCTCTTGCAGGGTAGCGGCGATCAGCGGCTCGAGGGCGGCGCGAAACTGGGCGGCGAATTCGGGTTTGGCGTCAAGCTGGGCAATCACAATCAGGGGGGATGGCATCTGAACCTCCTCGTTAAGACGGGAGTCAGTATGCCCGCCCCAGACTGGGGGATACAGGGCAGCAGTCGCAAAACACTATTGAGGTGAGTGCAGCAATGTGGCCTCCCCATGGCTGGTCGTGGTGCAGGTGGGCCAGGGGAGGGCGGAGTATTATCAGGCGCTGGCCGGTTCGGACCAGACCGCAAATTCATTGCCGCTGGGCTCGACAAAGTGAAAGCGGCGGCCACCGGGAAAATCGAACAGGGGGCGCACTATGGTGCCCCCTGCGCCGGCTACCTTGCTCTGGGTCGCCTCGATATCGGCGCTGTAGAACACCAGGAGCGCCCCGCCCTGAGCACTCTGGCTGCACAGTTCGGTGCGGTAGAAGCCGCCATCCAGCCCTTCCCCTTCGAAGGCGCAATAATCGGGGCCGTAGTCGGCAAACTGCCAGCCAAAGGCGGCGGTGAAGAAGGCTTTGGTGGCGGCAAGATCCCTGGCCGCAAATTCCACATAGTTCAGTTTTTCATGGGCCCTTGTCATAAGGGTTTCCTTGTCGATATCGGTGGTTATTTCGGTTGCCAGCGCTTTTGCGTGGGGCTCGTGGAGTGCGGCAAGGCGTCCCAGGGGGTCAGCTTGAGCTGCTTGCGCCTAAACCAGAACCAGGTCCCCATCAGCAGACCGAGCCCGATGCCAAACAGCAGGCTCTGGCGCAGGGCAAACCCCGGGCTCACCTCATCCTGCCAGCCGAGGCACCACATCAACACCCCCCAGATAGCGCCGATGGGGAGTCCCAGGGCAAGAACGTTGATCAGAAAGCGTTCGTAGTGGGGCGGCCTGATGGTGAACCCCGCCTTTCGCAGCAGCCAGATAATCGGCGGGTTGTAGTTGAGCGTTTGCACGCCCTTCTCGGCCAGCTCCCGATGGGCGGCGGCCAGCCTGTTGTCGAATGTCATTGATCGTCCCTGTCATAGTGTGGCGCCATACGGTGCCGGTTGGCGGCATTGTACTGGCAATGGCGCAGATAAAACAGGTGGTGCGTCACGATACGAAGCGACGCCTGTCTTGCCAACTCCCGGCCATTGCACCTATAAAGACCCATTACTCTTGCCAGGATGACAACAATGAAGACCCATTCCGATGAATTGACCCTGTTTGTGGCGGTGGTGGAGGCGGGCAGCTTTCGCCAGGCGGCGGAGAATCTCGGCATGGATAATTCCGTGGTGAGCCGCGGCATCAAGCGCCTCGAAGAGAAGCTCGCCACCGTGCTCCTCAACCGCACCACCCGCCGGGTCAGCCTGACCGAGGAGGGGAGCTGGTTCTATCAGCGGGCGGTGAAGATCCTGACCGAGATGAGCGAGGCGGAAGGGTTGCTGCTGATGCGCCGGGAGCAGCCGGAGGGCATATTGCGGGTGGACGCCGCCACCCCCTTCATCCTGCATAGATTGGTGCCCATCATCGGCGAGTTTCGCCGCCGCTACCCCGCCATCGAGCTGCAACTGCACAGCTCCGAGGGCTTCATCAACCTGATGGAGCGGCGGGTGGACATGGCCATTCGCATCGGCGAGCTGACGGACTCCTCCCTGCGGGCCCTGCCGCTGGGCCGCTCGCGGCTGCGGCTGCTGGCCTCCCCCGACTATCTGAAGGCACGCGGTACCCCGCGCCAGCCGGCTGACTTGCTGGCGGGCCACGAGCTGCTCGGTTTTTTGCACCCCGATCACCTCAATCATTGGCCCCTATTGAGCGAGGAGCAGGGGGACAGGTTCGCCATCACCCCGACCCTGCGGGCCAGCAGCGGGGAAACCTTGCGTCAGCTGGCGCTGGCGGGGCAGGGGATCGTCTGCCTGTCGGACTTCATGACGGGGGATGACAGGGCGAGCGGCGCCCTGGTGGAGGTGCTGGCCCGCAGCAACAGCGGTGCCTCGCGCCCCATCCATGCGGTCTTCTACTCCGATGCCCAACGGGACATCCGGCTGCGGGTCTGGCTCGATTTCCTGAAAGAGCAGCTCGGCGCTGAAGCGTTGTAAAGGGCATGTCGACAGTTCCAACCCCTTCCCGGCCTCCCCCTCCACGAGGGGGAGGGGTTATTTTCTCCCACTCCTCAAGGGGAGGGGGCCGAGGGGCTTGCGAGCGCCAATAAAAGAGGCCGACATTGCTGTCGGCCTCTTTGCTTTTTTCATCTCAAGGACGCGTCGGTTACCCCATCACTCCTCTTCGGCCCAGCGGCGTGAGCGTTCCACCGCCTTCTTCCAGCCGCTGTAGCGCTTGGCGCGATCGTCGCGGTCCATCTGCGGGATGAACTCGCGGTCCACGCTGAACTTGTCTTCCAGCTCTTCAGAGCTCTTCCAGAAGCCGACTGCAAGGCCGGCCAGGAAGGCTGCGCCCATGGCGGTGGTCTCGATGCGGGTCGGACGCACCACAGGGGTGTGCATCATGTCAGCCTGGAACTGCATCAGGAAGTCGTTGGCCACGGCGCCGCCGTCCACCTTCAGGGCTGCCAGCTTGATGCCGGAGTCCTGCTGCATGGCATCCAGCACGTCGCGGCTCTGGTAGGCGATGGATTCGAGCGCCGCACGGATGATGTGGTTGCGGTTGGCGCCACGGGTCAGGCCGACCATGGTGCCGCGAGCATACGGATCCCAGTAGGGGGCGCCCAGGCCCACGAAGGCCGGTACCAGGTAGACGCCGTTGGTGTCGCCCACCTTGCTCGCGAAGTAGTCGGTATCGCGGGCATCGTGGATGATCTTGAGCTCATCGCGCAGCCACTGGATGGTGGCGCCGCCCATGAAGACCGCCCCTTCCAGTGCGTAGTTCACTTCCCCTTTCGGGCCGATGGCGACCGTGGTCAGCAGGCCGTTGCTGGAGCGAACCGGCTCGGTGCCGGTGTTCATCAGCATGAAGCAGCCGGTACCGTAGGTGTTCTTGGCCATCCCTTTTTCGAAGCAGAGCTGGCCGAACAGGGCGGACTGCTGGTCACCGGCGATACCGGCGATGGGGATGCGGGCGCCGCCGCCACGGGTTGTGTAGCCATAGACCTCGGAGGAGGGTTTGACTTGCGGCAGCATGGAGGCGGGGATGCCCAGCTCGTCCAGCATGCGCTCATCCCACTTCAGGTCGCGGATGTTGTAGAGCATGGTGCGCGAGGCGTTGGTCGGGTCGGTGACGTGCACCTCGCCGTTGGTCATCTTCCACACCAGCCAGGTGTCGATGGTGCCAAACAGCAGCTCGCCATTCATCGCCTTCTCCCGGGCCCCTTCCACGTTGTCCAGGATCCACTTCACCTTGGTGCCGGAGAAGTAGGCGTCCAGCACCAGGCCGGTGTTTTCGCGAACGTACTCTTCAAGGCCCCGGGCCTTGAGCTCTTCGCAGATGGCCGCGGTGCGGCGGCACTGCCAGACGATGGCGTTGTAGATGGGCTTGCCAGTGGCCTTTTCCCAGACGACGGTGGTTTCACGCTGGTTGGTGATGCCGATGGCGGCGATCTGCTCGCTGTGCAGGCCGCTCTTGGCCAGCACTTCGGTGAAGACGGAGGACTGGGTCGCCCAGATCTCCATGGGGTCGTGCTCGACCCAGCCCGCTTTCGGGTAGTGCTGGGTGAATTCGCGCTGGGAGGTCGCGACGATGTTGGCGTCCTGATCGAAGACAATGGCACGGGAGGAGGTGGTGCCCTGGTCCAGCGCAACGACAAATTTCTTTTCAGCAGACATGATGTTCTCCACGTTTTTATTTTCCACGTTGTTACACGTTGGGGAGGGCCGCTCTCAGGCGGCGGCCTCTTCTTTGTTAGACAGCTTGGCGGCTTCTTCGGTGGCGACGCGGTTGCCCGGGACGCAGGGAGCCAGCACTTTCACATACAGGGCGGTACCGATCTGGGCGCCGACGATGGGGCCAAGGATGGGGACCCAGAAGTAGGGGTTGTCACGACCACCGGTCAGGGCCACGTCACCCCAGCCAGCCACGAAGGCGAACAGTTTGGGGCCGAAATCACGGGCCGGGTTCATGGCAAAGCCGGTCAAGGGGCCGAGTGAGGCGCCGATCACCGCGATCAGGATGCCGATGAGCAGGGCGGCGGCGAAGCCTTTGGGGGCGCCGTTGTTGTTGTCACCCAGTGCCATGATGCCCAGCATCAGGACGGCGGTGATCACCATCTCGACCGCGAAAGCCTGCATGTTGGAGAGCAGGGCATTGGGGTAGGTGGAGAAGATGCCTGCGGTGCCGAGGCTCTCGACGCTGCCGCGCACCACGTTGTGGGTCAGCTCCCACTGGGTGAACAGGTTGCTGTAGAGGGCGTAGACCAGGGCGGCGGAGGCGAATGCCCCGGCTATCTGGGCGATGATGAAGGGCACCACCTTGCGCTTGTCAAAGCCGCAGAAGGTCATCAGCGCCAGGGTCACGGCAGGGTTGAGGTGGGCACCGGAGATGCCACCGGTGACATAGATGGCGATGGCGACACCCAGGCCCCAGGTAATGGAGATTTCCCATTGCCCGAAGTTGGCGCCAGCCAGCACCAGGGCGGCCACACAGCCGACGCCGAAGAAGATCAGCAGGCCGGTGCCGATAAACTCGGCGAGGCACTCGCCAAGCAGGGTATTGGGTCTTTGTATGCTCATAGTTGTTATTCCTTATATCCACCCACAGTAGGTTTGATGTTCCGTTTTGTTATCTTTCATTCCCATTCATTGCGCCCGAAAACGTTTCTTCTTGTTTTTTGAGCTTGCGCAAACGTTATGCTCGTTTGCGCTCGTTCTTGGACGAGAGAGAAAATAAACCTTCTGCGTCAATTCACCATACCCCCGCCACCGGAAATGTGGGCAAGATCCCATTCATTGCTAAGAAAATGTGACGAAAAGCAACAGTTGTCGGCCATATTACTCCTTAGTGAGTAGCCAAAAGCCACGCCATGCGTGGGCTGACCCTGGATGCGCGTTCACTCACTGCGTCACAATTTTTGTAATAAAACTGCAATAATTTAGCGCTCATCACAGATTAAATGTTCACAAATGAGCACAATAGGCTCGCTTGCGAATCAAGACGCGTCTGATCGCGGCATGAGCGGGGCGTCCTCAACCGCCCAGAACAACAATAAAAGGAAGCAGAACATGCTTAGTCTCTTCAGGCCTGCACCCCATATTGACCGGCTGCCGGCCGACAAGGTGGATCCCTTCTACAAACGCATGCGTTGGCAGGTGTTCTTCGGGATCTTCTTCGGGTATGCGGGTTACTACCTGGTACGGAAAAACTTCAGTCTGGCGATGCCCTACCTCATCGAGCAAGGCTTCTCCCGCGGGGATCTGGGTCTGGCCCTCTCCGGCGTCTCCATCGCCTACGGTCTCTCCAAATTCCTGATGGGGAACGTGTCGGACAGATCCAACGCGCGCTACTTCCTCTCCGCCGGTCTGCTGCTCTCGGCAGGCATCATGTTCATGATGGGGACCATGCATTGGGCTACCTCCAGCATTGGCATCATGTTCGTGCTCCTGTTCCTGAACGGCTGGGCACAGGGCATGGGCTGGCCCCCCTGCGGCCGTACCATGGTGCACTGGTGGTCGCAGAAGGAGCGGGGTGAGATCGTCTCGGTCTGGAACGTGGCCCACAACGTGGGCGGCGGCATGATAGGCCCCCTGTTCATCCTCGGCATGGGCTGGTTCAACGACTGGCGCAGCGCCTTCTATGTGCCTGCGGCGGCGGCGGCGGCCATCGCGGTGATCGCCTTCTTCGTGATGCGCGATACCCCGCAATCGGTCGGTCTTCCCCCCATTGAGGAGTACAAGAACGACTACCCGAAGGATTACAACGAAAGCCACGAGCAGGAGTTCTCCGCCAAGGAGATCTTCATGAAGTACGTGCTGCACAACAAGCTGCTCTGGTACATCGCCATCGCCAACGCCTTCGTCTACCTCATCCGTTACGGCGTGCTGGACTGGGCGCCCACCTATCTGAAAGAGGCCAAGGACTTCAGCGTGGATCACTCCTCCTGGGCCTACTTCCTCTATGAGTGGGCGGGGATCCCGGGCACCCTGCTGTGCGGCTGGATCTCCGACAAGATGTTCAAGGGCCGCCGCGCCCCGGCAGGCATCCTGTTCATGGTGCTGGTGACCCTTTCCGTGCTGGTCTACTGGTTCAACCCGGCGGGCAACCCGACCATCGACATGATGGCCCTGGTCGCCATCGGCTTCCTCATCTATGGCCCCGTCATGCTGATCGGCCTCTACGCCCTGGAGCTGGCGCCCAAGAAGGCGGCCGGTACCGCGGCGGGCTTCACCGGCCTGTTCGGTTATCTGGGTGGCGCGGTCGCGGCCAACGCCATGCTGGGCTATACCGTTGACCACTTCGGCTGGGACGGCGGCTTCCTGGTGCTCACCGTCTCCTGCGTGCTCTCCATCATCCTGCTGGCCATGACCCTCAAGCACGAGAACGAGTCGATTGCCGCCAAGGCGGCTGCCCATAAGGCATAAAACGTGATCCTGCCCTTATCGATTGGAAAAGGGATCAGGTACACTGCCAAAGGCCCCGCACCTGCCGGGGCCTTTTTTCGTCTCATCTGCGGAGTGCAAGCGTGAAGCAAACCCAACGACATCTGGAGATCCTGGACGTCCTGACCCGGCAGGGTTTCGTCTCGACCGACGATCTGGTGACCCATTTTGACGTCAGCCCCCAGACCATTCGCCGGGATCTCAACGATCTCGCCGAACAGAACAAGATCCGGCGCCATCACGGCGGGGCCTCACTGCATTCGAGCACCGTCAACACCGCCTACAGCGCCCGCAAGGTGATGCAGCTCAAGGAGAAGGAGCGCATCGCCCGGGAAGTGGCCGCCAATATCCCCGACGGCTCGTCGCTCTTTATCGACATCGGCACCACCACCGAGGCCATCGCCCGGGCCCTGCTCGACCACCGGGAGCTGCGCGTGGTCACCAACAACCTGAACGTCGCCAGCATCCTGACCGCCAAGGATGACTTCACCGTCATCATCGCCGGCGGCGAAATTCGCAACCGGGATGGCGGCATCGTCGGGGAGGCGACCCGCGACTTCATCGGCCAGTTTCGCATGGACTACGGCGTCATCGGCATCTCGGGCATCGACAGCGACGGCTCCCTGCTCGATTTCGACTATCACGAGGTGAAGATCGCCCAGGCCATCATCGCCCACTCCCGCCAGGTGTTCCTTGCCGCCGACCACACCAAGTTTGGCCGCAACGCCATGGTCAACCTCGGCAACCTCAACCAGATCCACGCCCTGTTCACGGATCAGGAGCCGCCGGAGAAGCTGATGCGCCTGATGTCCCAGCATCAGATCGCCTGCCATATCTGCTGAGCTTCCCCGCACAGGCATCAGGCCGCCTCGGGGCGGCCGCTTTTTTTCCTGCCTCCTCCCGGCTTGCGGCGTCTCCCTTGCGGCGTCTCCCTTGCGGCGTCTCCCTTGCGGCGTCTCCCTTGCGGCGCCTAAGCGGCCAGTTCCTGGCGCTGACACTCCTTCTTTGACCCCCTGATGTTGCCCCCGCACTCGGGCGCCAGGTTTGCACCGACGCTAGGCGCCTGCGAGGGATTCACGCCATCGCGTTCATCACCTTGCTTCATGGGCGCCCCCATCCGGGACTCTTTGTTCTCCTCCCTGCCCGAAATGGCTGTTTCCGGCAGACCTTAGCCTTACCAG
This sequence comes from Aeromonas sp., assembly GCF_050252055.1. NCBI lineage: Bacteria > Pseudomonadati > Pseudomonadota > Gammaproteobacteria > Aeromonadales > Aeromonadaceae > Aeromonas > Aeromonas sp. The sequence continues at coordinate 190,133 of NZ_JBFWLQ010000005.1, forward strand.
GCCGTCACCGACTGGCAGCATTTTTAGCATTGTGAAAACAATCGCGATCACATTTCTCTCACGAAATGTTCGTTTATTGGTTTTTCATGTTCTAATATGAGCGAAATCAAACATTGCTGTCATGGCAAACACAAAATAAGAAAGTAGGTGAACATGAGCGAACATTATGATCTGGTCGTCGTCGGCGGCGGCATCAACGGGGTCGGCATCGCGGCAGATGCGGCGGGGCGGGGGCTGAAGGTGGCGCTGTTCGAGGCGAGCGATCTCGCCTCTGCCACCTCGTCCAACTCCAGCAAGCTGATCCACGGCGGCCTGCGCTACCTCGAACATTACGAATTCCGGCTGGTGAAAGAGGCACTGGCAGAGCGGGAGGTCCTGCTCGGCATGGCTCCCCACATCGCCCGTCCCATGCGTTTTCGTCTGCCTCATCGCCCGCACCTGCGTCCGGCCTGGATGATCCGAGCCGGTCTCTTCCTTTATGACAACCTGGCCAAGCGGGACAAGCTCAAGGGGAGCTGCGGCCTGCGCTTCCTGCCGCAGGACGGTCTCAAGAGCGGCATCAACAAGGGCTTTGAATACTCGGATGCCTGGGTCGACGACGCCCGGCTGGTGGTGCTCAATGCCATGCTGGCGCGGGACAAGGGCGCCGATGTGCAGACCCGTACCCGCTGCGTCAAGGCGGTGCGCGGATCCAAGCACTGGACCCTGACACTGGAGCGGGAAGGGGGCGAGCAGTTCACCGTCAGCTGCCGTGGTCTGGTCAATGCGGCGGGCCCCTGGGTCAAGACCTTCTATGACGAGAGCCTGAGCGAGAAATCCCCCCGCGGCATTCGCCTCATCAAGGGGAGCCACATGATAGTGCCGCGCATCCATGAGCGCGAAGAGGCCTACATCCTGCAAAACGAGGACAACCGTATCGTCTTCGTCATCCCCTACCAGCAGGACTATTCCCTCATCGGCACCACGGACGTGGAGCACAAGGGCAGCCCGCGCGAAGCCAAGATCAGCGATGCCGAGATCAACTACCTGTGCAAGGTGGTCAATGCCCACTTCACCAGGCAGATAAGCCCGGCAGACGTGGTGTGGACCTATGCCGGGGTGCGCCCCCTGTGTGACGACGAGTCCGATTCACCCCAGGCGGTGACCCGGGACTACACGCTCGAGCTCAGTGGTGAATCCGACGGCGCGCCGCTGTTGTCGGTGTTTGGCGGCAAGCTCACCACCTACCGCAAGCTGGCCCAGGCCGCCTGCAACAAGCTCAAGCCCTGGTTCAGCCAGATGGGAGAGGACTGGACCGCCAACAGCCGGCTGCCCGGTGGCGAGTTCGACTGCTCGGTGCGTGAACTGGCGCGAGCCTTTGCGCTGGAATTCGACTGGCTCGACGATCGCAGCGCCCTGCGCATCGCCGAATCCTATGGCGCTCATGCCCGCCTCTGGCTGAAGGAGGAGCGCGGCCAGCACTTTGGCGCTGGACTGTATGAATCCGAAGTGCGCTATCTCATCGCGCGCGAATGGGCCCACTCCCTGGAGGACATCCTGTGGCGCCGCAGCAAGCTGGGGCTGCGCCTGTCGGAATCCGAACAGCAGCAGCTCGGTGCCTGGCTGCTCGAACACCACCACGCCCTGCCCAAGGCCAGCTGATGACCCACGGCGGGCGGCCTTTGCCGTCCGCCGTCAAACTGCAATAAACCCCTGCTATAACAATTACCTGCATCCTACACACCATAACAACGAGATCTCTTGATGAAGCAACCTCACCGTACCCTGATAGCCCTTGGCCTCGGGGCTGCCCTGGCGCTGCCCGCACTGGCGGCCGACGAAGGCAAAATCGTGATCGCCCACCGTGGTGCCTCCGGTTACCTGCCGGAACACACCTTGGAATCCAAGGCCCTGGCCTATGGCATGGGCGCCGACTATCTGGAGCAGGACCTGGTGATGACCAAGGATGACCAGCTGGTGGTGATGCACGATCACTTCCTTGATGGCATCACGGACGTGGCCGAGCGCTTCCCCGGCCGGGCCCGCCCGGACGGTCGCTACTATGTGGTGGATTTCACCCTGGACGAGGTGCGCTCCCTGCGCATGACCGAGCCGTTCCAACTGGTGGACGGCAAGCAGGTGCCGGTCTATCCGGCGCGCTTCCCGCTGTGGAAGTCCAGCTTCAGGATCCACACCTTCCAGGAAGAGATCGAGATGATCCAGGGGCTCAACAAGAGCACCGGCAAGCACATCGGCATCTACCCGGAGATAAAGGCTCCCTGGCTGTTCCGCCACGAGGGCAAGGACATCTCCAGGGCGGTGCTGAACGTGCTCAAGGAGTACGGCTACACCAGCAAGAGCGACAAGGTCTATCTGCAGTGCTTCGATGCCAACGAACTCAAGCGCATCAACGGCGAGCTGATGCCCGCCATGGGCATGGATCTCAAGCTGGTGCAGCTGATGGCCGAGACCGACTGGAACGAGACCATGGTCTACGATGCCAAGGGCAAGGCAACCCCCTATGACTACGACTGGATGTTCAAGCCGGGGGCCATGAAGACCATCGCCACCTATGCCGAGGGAATCGGTCCCTGGAAACCCATGGTGGTGACCGAGCCGGGCACTCCCGGCAAGCCGGTCTTCACCGGCATGGTGAAAGAGGCCCACGCGGCCGGCCTCAAGGTGCATCCTTATACCTTCCGTCAGGATGAGGGGCAGATCCCGGCCTATGCGAAAGACTTCACCGACCTGCTCAACATCTTCCTCTACCAGGCCGATGTGGATGGGGTATTCAGCGACTTCCCCGACAAGGCGGTCGAGGCTATCAAGGCTCACGGTAAATAATAAAAGAAGAGCAACACGGGAATGCAAGCGGGGCCAGGTGCCCCGCTTTTTTGTGCCCGGCATTATCGCCGGGATGAAGGGCCGGATAAGGGGCCATGAGAGGGGGCAGAGAGATGATATTGAAACGGATGTGTGTAATTAAATCTTTACGATTTGGGGCTGGTTTGGCCTCGCGAGTCGCTACTTTTGAGTTGTTTCACTCTGTATTCTTGGTCATTTATCCATCTGTCAGCGTGCAAATACGCTAGTTTCACTTGATTGTTTGTTTTTCCTTGGTAAGGTGGGGGCGGTTGCGTAACAAAGCGCTGACTCGTGTAAACAAGAATGAACGGTCAGCGCCCTTGGCTTGAAACAGTAGAGAGAATGAGAAGATGCAAAGAGATCCCCTGAACAACATCCATATCCAGTCCGAACAAGTGATGATCACGCCTGCCCAGCTCAAGGAGAAACTGCCCATCTCCGATCGCGCGCTGGCATTCGTGCAAGGGGCCCGCAATACCATCGCCGACATCATCCACCGTCGCGATCACCGCTTGCTGGTGATCTGTGGTCCCTGCTCCATCCACGACATGGACGCTGCCAAAGAGTACGCAACCAGACTCAAAGCGCTGCATGACACCTATCAGGACTCTCTCTACATTGTCATGCGGGTCTACTTTGAGAAGCCGCGCACCACGGTCGGCTGGAAGGGCTTTATCAACGATCCGAACCTGGACGGCACCTTTGACGTGGAACTGGGTCTGCACCGCGCCCGCGAGCTGCTCTGCTGGCTGGCCGAGCTGGAGTTGCCGCTGGCGACCGAGGCGCTCGACCCCATCAGCCCGCAATACCTGGCGGAGCTCTTCTCTTGGTCGGCCATCGGTGCCCGCACCACCGAATCCCAGACCCACAGGGAGATGGCCTCTGGCCTCTCCATGCCGGTTGGCTTCAAGAACGGCACCGACGGCAACCTGGGCACCGCCATCAATGCGCTGCAGGCCGCTTCCAGCCCCCATGCCTTCATGGGGATCAACCAGCAGGGCCAAGTCGCGCTGCTGCAGACCCAGGGCAACCCGGATGGTCACGTGATCCTGCGCGGCGGCAAGCACCCGAACTACGACTCGGTCAATGTGTCGCTGGCGGAAGAGGCGCTGGAGAAGGCGGGCCTGCTGCCCGGTCTGGTGGTGGATTGCAGCCATGGCAACTCCAGCAAGGATCACCGGCTGCAGCCCAAGGTGGCTGACAACGTCATTCACCAGATCCAGGAGGGCAACCGCTCCATCATCGGGGTGATGCTCGAATCCAACCTGTTCGAAGGCAACCAGTCCAGCGAGCAGCCCAAGTGCGAGATGCGCTACGGCGTCTCCATCACCGATGCCTGCATCGACTGGGAGACCACGGATGCGCTGCTGGCCCGCTGCCACAGTCAGCTGGCGGCACCACTTTTGGCCAGAACATCGGCATAAGCCGTGGTATCTTGTTGTAACTGATTGAACCATCGAGGTATCACTGCCCACGCAGTGATACCTTGTTGCCTCTTGAATGACAGGGCGTCGCTGCGGGCGGCGCCAGTAGGGACTGGACATGGCGGAAGAGTTGAATGCCCTCAGGGACAAAATCGATGCGGTGGACAAGCAGCTGATTGATCTGCTGGCCGCCCGTCTCGCCCTGGTGGGGGAAGTGGGGGAAGTGAAAAGTCGGCACGGCCTGCCCATCTACGCGCCGGATCGGGAGGCGAGCATGCTGGCCCGCCGCCGCGCCGAGGCCGAGGCACTGGGGGTGCCGGGGGACCTTATCGAGGATGTGCTGCGCCGGGTGATGCGCGAGTCCTATATTCTGGAGTCCGCCAGCGACAAGGAGCACCACTTCAAGTGCATGAAGCCTGAGCTCGGCAAGGTGGTGATCATCGGTGGCCAGGGGCAGCTTGGGCGCCTGTTCGGCAACCTGTTCAGCCTCTCGGGCTACCGGGTCGAAACCCTGGGTCAGGCCGATTGGCCGCGCGCCGACGAGATCCTGCACGGCGCCGGGCTGGTGATGGTGGCGGTGCCCATCGACGTCACCTGCCAGGTGATCGACCGGCTCGGCAACCTGCCTGAGAACTGCCTGCTGGTGGACGTGACCAGCGTCAAGAGTGAACCGCTTGCCCATATGCTGGCGGTACACCAGGGGCCTGTGCTGGGGCTGCACCCCATGTTCGGGCCGGACGTGGCGAGCCTCGCCAAGCAGGTGATCGTCTGCTGTCAGGGGCGCGAGCCCGCCGCCAGCCAGTGGCTGCTGGAGCAGATGACCATCTGGGGGGCGCGTTTGCAGCAGGTGGAGGCCAGGGCCCACGACGAGGCGATGACCTTCATTCAGGCGCTGCGCCACTTCGCCACCTTCGCCTACGGCTGGCACCTCTCCCGGGAGCAGGCCAACCTCGACCGCCTGCTTGCCTTGAGCTCTCCCATCTACCGGCTGGAGCTGGCCATGGTGGGACGGCTGTTTGCCCAAGATCCCCATCTCTACGCCGACATCATATTGTCGTCGCCCCAGAACCTCGCGATGATCCGCCGCTACTACCAGAACTTCGGCGAGGCGCTGGGCCTGCTGGAGCGGGGCGACAGGGAGGGCTTCATCGAGGCCTTCAGCCAGGTCTCCGGCTTCTTCGGCGAGCGGGCGGAGGAGTTCCTGCGCGAGAGCCGCACCCTGCTGGCCCAGGCCAACGACCGTCGCCATCACGGCTGATGCACAAAGACATCCATATAAAAGGGGCCTGATGGCCCCTTTTTCATGTTTTTTGTGCTGCACCGATAACTACGGTAGATGAAAACACTGGTCTGGGCGTGAAATCGCCCTGTTTCATTCGGCAGGCGGTTGACGCAAGTCGGCGTCATGCCAGCCCAGCGGCAGGGTGAGCAGCTGATCGATCAGCTCCCGTCGGTCGGATTTCTCCAGATAGGCGAGGTAGAGCGGGCGGCTCAGGGATTGGCCCCCTTCCACCAGATGAAGCTGCCCCTGCTCCAGGAAGGGGCTCACCATGCGCCTTGGCAGGTAGGCGGCGCCGCCGTTGGCCAGCACGAATTGCAGGGCCATGCTGGCGGAGCTCGAATGCAGCACCGGGGTCTTCTGCAGGCTCTGCAATCGGCTCGATGGCGGTTCGAAGCTGGTGCCCCAGTCGAGATGAATGTGGGGCATCTGCATCAAGCTGTCGGCGTTTGCGGCCGGCTCCCGGCTCACCAGTTCGAACACCAGCTCGCCGATGGGGTGCAGGGCAATCTCGTCGATCTTGGTCGGCTCGGAGAGCAGGGCGAGATCGAGGGAGCGCTCCAGCAGCTGGCGACAGAGGTGCTCGCGGGAGGCCGTTTCGAGGCGCACCGCGAGGCCGGGGGCCAGGGCATAGACATGGTTGAGCCAGTCGTTGAAGTCGAGCTCCCAGAAGACGGCGGGGGCGCCGATGGCAAGCTGCTGGCTGAAACCGGGGGAGAGGGCCACGTCCTGCTTGGCGCGCCCCAAAGTATGCAGAATGGCGTCTGCGTAGGGCAGCAGACGCTCACCGGAGGCAGTCAGGCGGATGTTGTTGCGATGACGGGCAAACAGGCTGACCCCGAGTTGCTGCTCGAGCTGGCGGATCCGGAAGCTCACCGCCGACTGGGTCAGGTAGAGATTTTCAGCCGCCCGGCCAAAGTGCCGGGTCTTGCTGACCTCGATGAAGGTCCGAAGCAGCTCGGTATCCATTAATCGAGGGACTCGTCGCTGCCGCCACCGCCGCCTTCAAAGCTGCCACCCGCATCTTCATTGGCGCCGCCTGCGACGGTGCACAGACGGTGCACGCGCTTGGGACCAATCACCTTCAGGTATTTGAACCACACCTTGGCGTGGGGGTTGTTGCCGGCTGCGCCGGATTTGACCTGTTCGATAAAGGCACTTTCTACGTCATCGCGCGGGGCCAGGTTGCCCTGATAGAGCGCCAGCATCACGGTGCCATATTTTTCCAGACTGTCCGCTTCGGCCACGGTGAATTCGCCACTGCGACGCAGGCCACGGGGAAAATGTTTGAAGTCGTTGAAACGCTTGTCTGATTCGAAGCTCATAGTGCTCTTGTTCTGGTTAGTTTGACCTTTGCGGGCAAGTATCATCAGGCCGTCGCAGAGTGCAAAATCAATTTTCTTACTATGTTAATAAATATCTTTTATCGAACAGGGTTTGTCGCATCCCGAGGGGGCATTTTGCGGTGCGCTGCACAAAAAAGCCTGAAAAATAGTGGAGTTATGTCAGATTTTGTACAGGAAAAACCGCTCAAAAACGGGCTCGGAAGCTAAAAATAAGGCGCCGTATGGCGCCTTTTTATCATCATGACTGAGCTGAACCCGAGTGCGCGGCACTCACTCAATCATGGCTGGCTGTGCCAGGTTGTCGGCACGCCACAGACGATAGCGCACCTCGTACTCCTGGGGCACATAGATGACGAAGGGCAGCTTGGAGTTGTAGTTCACGAAGAAGCCCTGACCGTAGATCTGGACGAAACTCTCTTTTTTCTGGCCGTCCGGGCAGGCCATCAGGGTACTGACGGGGCCGGTGACCTGGCCCAGGGTCAGGTAGTTGTAACCCCAGCCCTTGACGCTGTGCTGTTCCAGATTGCCCGCGAAGCGGGGCAGGTTGCAGTCGACCAGCATTTTCTTGCCGACTTGCAGCTCGACCATCATGTCGGCTTCGTTCTCGACTTCCGGCAGACGGATCACGACACGTTCCTGGTTCACTTCGGCGGCGGGGAACATGCTGATATCAAATTTTTTCGGTTCGGCGGCGAAGGCATGGCCACTCAATAACAAGGCGCCCAGCAGGCTAAAACGCAACACGGTTTTCATCTGTACCTCTTGGGATTGGTTCAACGCCGCTAGACTAACCGCTCTGCCGGTTTCATGCCAGCGCTGCGGCGTGCAAAACCGCCCTGAACAGGCATCACATGACGCAATTTGATGCTTTTTTGACGGCCAGGGTCACCCTGGCGCCTCTTGCCTCGTGTAAAACAGGGGGCCGGGTGGCCCCCATGGCCAGGCTGTCACCTCACCAGCAGGACCTGTTTCGCCCAGGCGCGGGGGGCGCGCTGGGCGACGGAGCCGCTGGTGATGTCCAGGTAGGCGACGCCCTGAAGGGCCGGCACCGGGGTGGAGGACCAGAGATAGACATAGCCGTCGTTCACCTCCTTGCCATCCCCGGCCATGGCGCGGGGGAAGATGGTTTCGTTCAATGCCGGTTTGTAACAGGCGGACTCCAGAATGCTGGCGAGCTCCTTGATGGTGGGCAGGCGCCAGTCGTGATGACCACCAAAGCCATACAGGGCATGGCTCGGTTCGGTGCGGATCCGTTCCGCCGTCTGCAGTGCCTGTTGCCAGTAGAGGCGGGTGGGTTCCCCCTCGCAGCTCTGGTTGCGCCAGGTCTGGCCGAGCTGGCAGCGCATCCAGGTCAGACCGGTGCCCCTGTCGGTGACGGTGCCGTTGCCGTGATCCTGGAAACGGGCGGTGGGGCTGGTACGGGGCAGGGCGTCGTCGCAGATGGCGATGGCCAGTGCCAGGGGGCTGCACAGGGTGAGCAGCAGGGTCAGAAGATACTTGTTCATCGGGTTACCTCGGCCACCAGGCGCAGTTGCAGACCGTTGGCGTCATTGCTGTTTTGAACTGGGGTGGGATAGTCGGCTCCGGCGTCCTCGCCGAGGAAGATGTGGGCGATGGCGCTCAGAGGCGCGCTCTCCAGCCGGCGGGACGGGGTCAGGGTCTGGCTCCAGTAATAGCCATCGAAGCCATTGAGTCCGGTGCCGACATCGGGGAAGTAGCGCACATCCAGGGTGACGAGCTGGCCATCCTGGCGGGCGAGGGAGCCGTAGTGCTGCAAACTCATCAGCTCACGGGCGTGGGGCAGGCGCCAGTGGGTGATGCCGCACAGTTGCTGTGCATTGAGCCACTGACGGTACTGCTCCGTGGTGCAGATGGCCTCCCCTTCGGGGCAGGCGTAATCCCGCTCCTCCTGGGTCGGGTGATAGTTGTCGAACTCCCAGGCGAAGGTGCGGTGCAGATCCCTCGGACTGTCCGGATCCGCCAGCTTCTTCTCCCAGACGAGGCCGGTATTGAGATCCTCCACGCACTCCCACTCGTCGGCATTGTCCGCCAGGGGTTGCCCCTTGCCGTCCAGCTTGCGATAGCGCAGGGGCGCCAGGCCCAGGCTCGCCTCCTGGCCCGGGTGATCCGCAGGCTCCTGGGTCAGCAGGTAATCCACCCCGTCCGTGTAGGTGGTGACGCCGCTGGCGGTCACCAAGGCCCGGGGTTGCTGCTGCATCAGCACGGCGGCGAGTCTGTCCTGCTGGCTCAGTAGCTCGGGGCTTGCGGCAAAGTGCCGGGCGAGCTCGGGCAGCAGGGTGACCAGGCCTTGCCAGATCTGCTGGCGGCGTTCGCTGGCGGCCAAGGCGGGCAGGGTGGCCTCGTCATCGAAGGCGGTGAGGGCCAGCTCGGCGAGGGCGCGGTTGAAGTCGCCCAGCTGCGCCAGTGCCGCCAGATCTGGGCCGGGGTGAAGGGGCGCCAGGGCGAGCAGCACGTCCGTCAGGGCCTGAGCCGGTGGCAGCCCGTCCGAGATACGCGTTTGCAGCAGGGTGCTGAGGGGGCTGGGGGTGAGGTGCTGGTTGTCCTGGCGCGCCGCCGGGTGGGCCAGGGGCAGGGCGGCGGGATCCGCCGGAATGAACAGCAGGGGAGCGGTGAGCAGATCAGGGTGGCGCCGGGTCAGAGTGTGGGCACCGGCCTCGCCGCTGACGGCGGGCTCATTGGCTTCGCAGCCGTCGTTCTGGTTCAGGTTGATGCACAGGGTGCCCGCAGCGGGCAGGCTGACCGTCAGGCGGTAGTCCGGCGCGGTCAGGGGAGCCTCGTCCGAACCGCCGCCACAGGCGCTGAGCAGGGGGGCCAGCAGGCAGACGATCGGGGTCATTCTCATGGTCATGGTGTGTCCTTGGAGGGGCCTTGGCCCCTCTCTTCTTTATATAGGGAGAGTCAGAGGCGACGCAGACGGCGCCACAGGGCCAGCGGCAGCAGCCAGAGCAGGGAGAAGGACCCCCCGCCACTGCTGTCCGAGGTATCGAAGCGGATGATGCCGTCATCCGGCACGGGCACGGTGTTGCCGCACTGGGCGCCGGTACGCTGACTGATGCTCCACCCGTTCAGGAGACCCTGATTGCCCGGTTTGCTGTCCACCACCTCCAGGGTCCAGCGACCGGCCAGGGGTTCTCCTTCGAAGGCGCTGAAGGGTTGCAGGGACTGCAACTCGGTGGGGAAGACCCCTTTCAGGCTCGGCAGGGGGCTGTAACCCTTGTCCCAGATCTGGACCCGGGTGCCGGCGGGGGAGCTGAGCCAGATCTCCAGCTCATCCAGCGCCTCGTGCTGCAGATCCAGGCTCAGTTGCAGCCTGTCGCTCACACGGGCATCGCTCTTCTCCAGCAGCAGGCTGGTTTCGCTCAGGCCGCGCACCTCCTCGCTCTGGGCATCGTTCAGTCGCTGTGACCGACCACTGGCCCGGCTGATGACGGGGGTGCCGATGGGCAGGGTCAGGGATTGCTGCCACTGGCGCTCGGTGGGGCTGGTACCGCTCATGGCGAGATTCACCGAGAGGCTCGCCTCGTCGCCGCAGGCGAGCGGGCTCTGGGCCAGCAGGCGCAGGGTGGTGGTCATGCTGGCACCGGCGGCCAGGGTTGCTGGTTGCCAGTTGTCAGGATCGGCCTGCAACCCGGTTGGCAGGGTGAGGGCCAGCTCGTTGAGGGTCACTTCCCCTTTGCCCGGGTTGCTGAGGGTCAGCTGCACCGACTGGCGCTGCCCCAGCGGGATGGCGCTCCCCTCGGCGAGGGCAATATTGACGGGAGCTTGCAGCAGCCCGTGCTGGCGAAATGCCTGCTCCAGCAGACGGGCATAGGCTCGCGTCGGGTAGAGACGGGCGGCAGTATCCACGGTGATCCGGGCCAGTTGCGGCATGCGAATGGCCGGCCCCAGGCCGAAGTGGGATTCGATGATGACGCGATCAAACTCGTCCCTGGCCGCCTCACCGTGCTCGGCCACCGCCGTCAGCAGGGCCTGGAACAGCGGGGTGCCCCAGAGCTGATCCCCGTTGCTGCCGTTGATGGTGCGGTGGGCGGGGTAGCGGTAGTCCGGATGGTAGCGGGCGCGCAGATCGTCGAGCTGGCGCGGGGTGCGGTCGGTGAAGCGGGCATCCCAGTTGAACACCATGGCGGGTTCGAACTGGCGACCGGCTTCGCTGCGCTGGCGATGACTGGCGGCCAGGTAGTCGCCAAAGCCCTCGCCGATGGCTCCCCAGTCACCCTCTTCCCCGAGATCCGGCAGGATGTGGTGCTGTACCCCGTGGCCGAACTCGTGCCAGATGACCATGGGATCCTCGGCATCGGGCACGCCGCTGCGACCCAGCTCCAGCCTGCGTTCGAACGGATCGTAGAGGGAGTTGTCCTGATAGCCCGCGTCCGTGTCGATGTCGAGCGCCCCGGGGATGAGATCGGTGAAGCCGAGCGCCTTGAGGTGGCGCTGGGCGAGATCCAGATGGTAGTAGGCGTTGATGTCCGCAAAGCCGCGATCGTCCCGGGTCAGGCGAAAACCCTGCACGTCACTGCTGCTGTAGGGGGCCGATTCGGGGGCCATGACATCCACCACCCTGGCATGGGGGCCGCTCAGGCGATACTGCCCGGCTTGCAGGCTCACCGGCAGGGGAACCGGATCCTGATAGGCGGCCTGTGCCAGCACCAGCGCGTCGTGCCAGACCAGGCTGGCGTCCTGCAGGCGGGTGCGGGGATCGGGGTCGAACACCCGGGCCTGAACCTGCATATCGCCGGCGTCGGCGACATGCAGAGGGCGGGTGGTCGCCTGAGCCCCGAGACGGCCAAGCTCCTGCTCCCCGTCGCAACGGGCAAACAGCTGCACCTGGCTGGCCTTGGCATTGCCTGCCTTGTGCTCGCGCACCCGCTGGCGCAGGGCAGGCACCAGGGTATCGCCGTCTCGCCAGTACCAGGCTTCGACCGGCCCCAGCGTCTCTATCTGGTTGCCGTCGGTGCGCAGGGGGGCGAGCAGGGGATCCAGGGTGCCGCTGGCATCGCAGCCGGGCGCTGTGCTCTGCAAGGGGCGCAGGTTTTGGTAGAGGCGCCAGGGGCGGCCGTCCCCGTCGACACTGACGGCGGCCTGGGTGGCGGCCACCGGCAGGCCGTTCACCAGCTGGCGAAAGCTGTAATGGTGGCCGAGCAGGCTGGCCCTGTCGTAATCGGGGGCGAGGAGCACACCGAGGCGCTGCTCGAGCCAGCGCTTCGGCGTCGTGGTGAGGGGTGGTTCATCGACAAACTGCAGATCGGCCGCCAGCAGCGGCGATGAGATCAGGGTTGCCGCCAGCCAGAGGGCCAGGGAAGAGGGTTTCATGGTTCACTCCAGAAAAAGAGGGTAAGGGGTCAGTGGTTGACGCCCGCCAGGGTGAGCAGGAAGGCAAACTCCTGCGCCGCACGCAGCGCCGCCGTTCGGGGGGCGCCCAGGTGGCCGCCGTCGAGTTCGGTGCGCAGCAGATAGGGGCCTGTTCCCGTGCTATGGGATCGCAGGCGGGCTATCCACTTGAGGGGTTCCCAGTAGGGCACCTGACTGTCGTGCAGGCCGCCCGTCACATAGACGGGGGGATAAGGGGCCTTGTGCAGGTTGTCGTAGGGGCTCAGGCGACGCATCGCGGCATAGTCACCCGGGATGGCCGGATTGCCCCACTCGGCGTACTCCTGCCGGGTGAGGGGCAGCTCGGGATCCTGCATGGTGCCCAGCAGGTCGACGAAGGGAACTTGCAGCACGGCCCCGGCGAAACGGGTGGGCGCCTGGTTGAGTGCCGCTGCCACCAGCAGGCCGCCGGCGCTGCCGCCCATGGCAAACAGCCGGGCGGGATCGATGGTGGGATCCCGTGCCAGGGCATCGGCCACGGCGAGAAAATCATCCACGCTGTGCTGTTTGTCCCGGCCACGACCCTCCCGATACCAGGATTCGCCGAGCAGACCGCCCCCGCGCACATGGGCGATGGCGTAGACGAAGCCGCGATCCAGCAGGCTCAGCACCCGGGGCTGGTAGTAGGGGCGCATGGGGGTGCCGTAAGCCCCATAGCCGTAGAGCAGCAGTGCCCTGGGGTGGGTAATGCCCTTGCGCCAGACCAGGGAGACAGGCACCTTGACCCCGTCCTTGCCCGCGATCCAGCGTCGCTCGCTCTGATAGGGAGAAGTGTCCCTGCTCTCGGGTGTCCCCTCCCAGGCGCCGGAGGCGAGATCCAGCCAGCGCTGGTGAGGTGGCTCGGCCATCCCCTGGCGGCGAATGAGCACCTTGTCGCTGGCCGGTTCCTGGCTGCCCTGGATCCAGGCCGTGCCTGCGCCATCGGTGAGCGGCAGGCTGTGGGTCAACGCACCCTTGGCGTCCAGCACATCGAGCCAGTCATCCCCTTCCTTGCGGTATTGCAGCACGGTGTGCCGGGCAAAGAGGCGCCACTTCTCGAGTTCCCGGCCCTCGCCGGACCAGAGCCGTTGCCACTCTCCCTTCGCCACCAGGCTCAAGTCGGCCACCTGATAGAGGCCGAGGGCGCCGTCCCGGTTGCTCTTGATCAGCACCCTGTCCCCCTGGGTATCCAGGTAGTATTCGAGGCCGCGCTCGCGCCCCTTGAGCAGGTCGGCCCGACCCGCGTCCAGCAGGTATTGCTCCGAGCTGTCGTGGTTGTTGCTTTGCAGCACCAGGTGGCGGCGATCCGTTGTGCGATAGAGGCCGAGCAGCCAGGCGGGATCGCGCTCCTCATACACCAGGGTCTCCTTGCCATCCTGCCAGGCCAGCAGTTGCCAGGGGCGCAGGGTCTGGCGCTCGTTGGCGAGGGTGTAGAGGGTCTTGCCATCCAGACTCCAGAGCAGATCGCCGGCGCGGTGAGGCAAAGAGGCGAGTGTCTCGCCACTCGCCAGATCCAGCAGGGTGATGCGGTAGTCCCGATCTCCTCTGCGGTCTTCGGCCAGGGCAAGCAGTTGCCCGTCCGGGTGCAGGGCCCAGGCGGCGAGCTCGTAATACCCCTCGGCCGGCTGGTGGGGAGCCAGCCGCTTTCGGGGAGCGTCATTGGCGTCGCTGCGTTGCCACAGGCTGCCGTCCGCCTCCATGCGCCACTGGCTGCCAGCCTGGCTCAGCCAGTCGTCCGGCACGGGTTCGCCCCGCTCCCGGCCCTGCCACTCCGTCTGCAGGCGCTGCACCAGTGGCGCCTGGCCGGCGAGCTGCCGCTCGGTCCAGCGGTTCTGCTCGCGCAGCAGCGTCAGGAGGGCGGGATCCTGGCGGCTGTCGTCACGCCAGCCACCATAGGGATCGAGACGGGCTATCTCCCCCTTCATCAGTTGCGGGCGCTCGGGGATGAGGGGCGCAGCCTCCAGGGTTGCCTCAGGCAGGGGGGAGGCGGGGGCCGGCGTGGCCAGCAGGCTGGCCAGGATCAATAGGCTGTGCATCAGATCCCCACGAAGGTGTAGCGCAGGCTGGCACTCAGGGTGCGGCCGCTCTGGGTGAAGAGGGACGCATCGGTCCCGGCTTCCAGCCCGGCCACATCCTGATAGCGGGTGTAGCGGGTGTCGAACAGGTTGTCGAGCTTGAGGTTGACCTTGAGGGCGTCGGTGACCAGCCAGTCGGCCGTCAGGGCGAAACTGAGCCAACCGGCACTTTCGAGGCAGTCCCCCTGGCGGCCGGTCAGGCTGTTGCCGCAGGTGGGCACCCGGCTCATGGCGGCGGCATAGTCCGCCTGAATGCCCAGACTCCACTCATTGGCCTGATAGCTCAGACGGGTGTTGCCCTCGAGGGGCGTCAGGGTGCGCAGCGCTTCACCTTTGTTGTCCTCGCCATCGACCCAGCCGAGTTTGGTGGCGAGCTCCCACTCCTGGGTCAGCCAGTAGCTGGCGGCGAGTTCGGCCCCCCAGGTTTCGGCCTTGGCGACGTTGCGATATTGGCGCAGGATGACGCCATCGCTCAGGCGCAGCCCCACCTCGCGCCAGTCGATGAAGTTGTAGTAGCGGTTGTAGAAGAGCGCTGGCTTGATGCTCCAGTTGTCCCCTTCTCCACTCAGCCCCCACTCTATGCTGTGGCTGGTTTCCTCCTTGAGCCCGGTGTTGGCGATGATCTCGAAGGGCGGCAGGGCGAAGTAGTGGGGGATGTTGCCGTACACCTTGTCGTAGGAAGGCGCCCGGAACCCGTTGGCATAGCTGAGCCAGCTGCGCCACTGGTCGTTGAAGCGGTAGCTGGTGGCCAGGCTCGGGGAGAGGTGCCAGCTGTGGTTGCTGTCGTGGCTGCCGTCCAGCGGCGTGAGCCACTGGTGATCCATGCGCAGGGTGGGGGTGAACTGCCACTGGCCCAGGCTGGCCACGTCGCCGAGCCAGACTCCGGCCCTGTCGGTACGGGCGCGGCTGAAGGGGGCGGACTGGCCGGGTTGGGGAATGCCGGCCTCCAGACTCAGCTTCTCCACCGGCCGTTCGTGGGTGGTGCGCTCCAGCTCGATGCCGTAACTGAGTTGATGGGAGATATGCCCGGTGGCGAGATCCCGGCGCACATCCAGCTCGGTACCGATCCTGTCTTCGGTGAAGGTGGCGAGTTCCCGTTCGCTGCGATAGCGCGGATAACCGCTCAGCAGATCGTTTTGCAGCAGGCTGCGCTTGTTGGCGGTGTTTTTCGAGTGATTGCCGTAGGCACTCCAGGTGAGGCTGTCGGCCAGTATTGTGTCGAGGTTACTCGCCTCCCAGGCCAGCTTGCCCCCCTGGGTGCGTTGGCTGCCCTGCTCGTGGTACTGGCGCACCTGCCACTTGCCATCGGGCTGGGGCACTTCGCGCGGCCCCTGATCCCGTTCGGCGTTGTCCTCGAAGTAGTCGAGTTCGAGGCGCAGCAGATGATGTTCGTTCAGCTGGATGCGAGAGCTGGTGGAGGCGCTGAGGCCATCCAGATCCGCCGGGATGCGGCTCTCGTCGTAGTTGGCGGTCTCATGTCCCTGCCAGCCGGAGAGGCGCAGCAGGTGTTCGGTATCCCGTATCCGGGCGGCGCCGGTGGCGCTCAGCTTCTGCTTGTCACTGTTGCCATCGTGCAGCACCTTGCTGCCGAGATAGGCATCCTGGCCATGAAGGTAATCTTCCGGCTGCTTGGTGCTGATGACGATGGTGCCGCCGATGGCATCGGAGCCATGGAGGGAGGAACCGGCTCCCTTGGCTACCTCTATCTGTTTGACATCGTCGAGATCGAAGCTGAAGCGGCCCACCTTGTCGTTGAGGTCGTCGGCGCCAAAACCGTCGCTGACCCGCACCCCGTCCTTGATGATGAGCACCCGGTTGCCGCCCATGCCGCGGATGATGATGTTCTGGGGGCGGCCGGCGGAGCCGGTCACCGAGACGCCGGGTTCGTTCTTGAACACATCGGTGAGCTCGGTGGCAACCTGGCGATCCAGATCCTCCTCCGTGATGACGGTGATGGAACCGGACACGTCGGAGAGCTTCTGTTCGATGCGCTGTCCCTTGACCACGATGGTTTCCCGCCCCTTGAGTTCGGGGGGCATGTCCGTTGTGTCGACCCCGGCGGGATCGCTGGCAGCCAGCGCCGTACCGGACAGCAGCATGGGCCAGTAGTGAAGAAGTCGAATTTTCATATTTGAGAATAATTATTATTTAAGCCTGAAGGGCGCGGATTATTGCAGAGGGAGTCAAGCAGATCAATAAATGACAATCATTATCATTTTGTTTTTATGACATTGATCGAATTGAATTTTTTGAGAGTTAAATCAGTAAGGTGGTGGCATACGTTTGCGAGTGACGCCATGGGAAACAGGAGGACGGGTGTGGTGCGGGCAAGAAAAAGCCCGCCATAGGGGCGGGCTCAAGGAGGTGGGCTGGCGCAGATCAGGGGGCGCGATAGAAGCGATTGAGCTCGTTCATCACCTGGATCAGGGTGCCCATATCCGGGGTGCCGTGCTTGATGGGGCGATAGGTGTCGCGGTCCAGCAGCTCGAAGTCCCCCTGCTTGTTGAACTGGGTGATGGTGTTGCCCTGATAGATGGCGAAGTCATTCTGATCCCCCGCCAGCAGCCAGGCGCGTGTACTGGCTTCGAACAGGTTGCGCCCCGTGCTGTAGTCACGATAGGGGTTGCGTACACCCAGCATGTTCTTCATCAGGGTCGGTACCAGATCCAGGTGGCTGCTCGCCTGCGCCTGGGGCGCAGGTTCGGCACCAGGCCAGGCCAGCACCAGAGGGACCTGTACCTGATAGGTCGAGTAATTGCTGCCATAGCCCCAGCTGTTGCTCTGGGTCTCGTTGAACTCCTGGCCATGGTTGGAGGTGACCACGACGATGGTCTGATCATCAAGCCCCTGCAATTGCAGTTGGGTCAGCATCTGCTCCAGCAGTTGATCGGTATAGAAGACCGCGTTCTTGTAGCGGTTCTCCAGCTTCTGCAGGTTCTCGGGCCGATAGGCAGTGGCCGGGTTGAAGCGGGTCAACTCGGGCTGGAAGGGGCCCTTGATGCTGGCGGGCACCTGATAATCCCCCGGGCTAGAGAGATAGACCAGAGAGAACCAGGGTCTGTCCGCGGTGCGCGTGCCAAGCCACTGCTGCCAGTCGTCGATGAGCCTGCGGTCATCGGTCTGGCGGGAGACGAAGACCTGCTTGCGCAGACCCGCAAGCAGGCTCTGGCGATACTGCTTGGCATCTTCCAGTGCACCGAACAGGCCGAACTGGTAGTCCTGACGCAGCATCTCGTCGAACAGCACAGGGGGGCGCTTGTCGGCCCGGATGTCCCCGTAATAGTGGCCGGGCAGCCCGTAGAAGAGGCTGAACATCCCCATGGCTTCATCATTGCCACCACTCATGTGCTGGCGGAAATTGAAGTGGTTGTCCGCGTAGCGCTGCAGATTGGGCATGTTGATGTTGTTGAGCATGTCGGCTCGCAGGGAGTCGACCACCACCACCAGCAGGTTCTTGTGATCGCTGGGTGCGCTCACGCTGAGGGGGCGCAAGGGATAGAGCAGACGGTGCTCAGCGCTTCCCTGATCTTCGGCCTTCTTCTCATACTGCTCGAGGTCGAGCCAGCCATGCTTGGCCAGGAAGCTCCTGGCGGTCATGGGGTAGGAGAGGGGGAAGTTGGCCCGCTGCATGGTGATGGGTTGATACAGGGTCGCATCCGCCCAGCTGTTGACCAGATGGGTCAGGATGAAGCAGACCAGCAGGGCCAGTCCCACCTGATTGCCGTACTGGCGGCGTTTGCGCTTGTTGATCTTGCGCCACACATAGGCCGACAGCAGCAGTTGCAGCAGGAAGATGGCGGGCACCGCCACGAAGATGATGCTCCAGATAGAGCCCTCTTCGGTCTGTGCCTGATCCAGCAGCAGTTGCCACACCTGGCCATTCAAGTGGAACTTGAACAGCTGGAACACCTGGGTGTCGATAAGCAGCAGCACCAGCGCCAGGGTGGCGATAATGGATGAAATGAAGCGCAGCGGCTTCTCCCTGGGCAGGATGAAGCTCAAGGGGAAGATGGTCAGCAGATAGGTGACGAAGCTCAGGAACGAGAAATGACCTATCCAGCTGATGACGAGATAGGTCACGCCGAGCGTGGTCGACGGCCAGCTGATGGCGCCCAGGTAACGGGTCGAGATCAGCATGGCCAGGATGATGTTGAAGAAGGAGAACCAATGCCCCCAGGTGATCAGGCGAGAGACATTATCGCGATAGGGGTTGCCGGTTTCGACCATAATGATCCATCTGCTTGAAAAACATCAAAGAATGCGAAGAAACTCAGTGCGCATCGTGGCGATGGCCCACCGAGGCGGTGAGTGCCTGGATGAACTTCTCGGTGATCGCCTGGCGCTGGGCCGGGGCCATGCCGTTGATGATGTTGGTGGTCAGGTTGCCAAGGACCATCAGACTGAGATCCACCGGTGCCTTGTGTTTCTCCAGGGCGGTGATCAGGTCATTCATCAGGGCGTCAAACTGCTCGTTATTGTACTTTGATACGATGGGCATAATCTTGGGTTCACCTCGGTTCAAAGCGCCTTATAATACTTCACCCTTTCGGCTAACACTATGGCTTTGTGACATGAGTCTCGATATCGACAAGATCATTCTTCACTCCCTGCGGGCGGGCAACGATGGCCAGCCCCACGCCGATACCCGCAGCCAGACCCTGCCTGCCGACGAGGCGGTACAAGGGCTGATGGCGGAGCTGCATCGCATCTACAACGGCAAGGGGGGAAAGGGCTTTGGCTTCTTCGCCGATCCCGAGGCCGCCGTCGCCGAGCTGGCGGAGGGGGAAGACGCCCCCAAGCAGCCTTCCCCCGCCTTTCGCATCGCCCTGGAGCAGTTGCTGGCGGAGCAGACCGAGTTCGTCCCCTTTTCCGTCAACCTGACCCAGATGCTGGTCAAGCAGCTGGTGGAGCATGCCCTGGACGAGCAAGGGGTGTTGCTGATTGCCAAGTACAACTATGTGGGGGTGGATTACCTGATGATCGCCCTGCTGGAAGGCAAGGAGAGCGTCACCGTGAGCGAGGCGCTGGAGCTGCGCCACATTCAGTACCTGGATATCGGCAAATTGAACCTGGTGGCCCGCATCGATCTCACCGAGTGGAAAACCCAGGGGGATTCGCGTCGTTATATCACCTTCAGCAAGGGCCGGGTCGGTCGCAAGCTGGGGGATTTCTTCATGGATCTGCTGGGGGCCCGGGAGGGCATGGATGCCAAGATCCAGAACAAGGGGTTGCTGCAGGCGGTGGACGATTACTGCGACAGCCGCCAGCTCGAACCGGCCGAGCGCAATGACTACAAGAAGCAGGTCTTCAAATATTGCACCGAGCAGGCCAGCGCCGGCGAGGAGATCGAGATCAAGGAGCTGTCGGCGGAATTGCCCGGTGATGGGGACCTCGATTTTTACAGCTTCATCGGTCAGGAGTACGAGCTGGAGGAGCGCTTCCCGGCGGACCGCTCCACCCTGCGGGGCTTGACCAAGTTTGTGGGCTCCGGTGGCGGCCTGACCCTGAGCTTCGAGCAGAAGTTGCTCAACAGCCGGGTCTTTTACGATCCCCAGACCGACACCCTGACCATCAGGGGAGTCCCGCCCAATCTCAAGGATCAATTGCTGCGCCAGTCGTAATGTGATCCAGCCGTCATTTCTTGCAAAAAGGCACCGGAGTCCGCTCCGGTGCCTTTTTATTTAAGGGGGTGATGTAGATGGAAACCACCTCAGTACTTTTGTTAACACATTGAACAAAATATCGGGAGTGAAAGGGTTTTCAGTGGGGTGAAATCCCTTTCAATGGCGTAAATTAATTTCCTTTCTGTAATTTAATTTCCATATCTTGGCAAAAATATGGGGATATCCCTTCCTAAGTCGCTGAAATAAGAAAATGTTTTCATAACTTTCTGGAAGAAAATACGTAATTGCATTTCAAAAATGCGAGGCGTGTCATGTGAGGCATTGACTGCTTGGGATAATATTCATCTGCACACAATGCTCTTACAGCGCGGAACTAATACAAGGAAAGGCTCATGAAAAAGAAATTGCTGTCATCCCTGATCGGTCTGGCTACCCTGGGCGTGGCCTGCTCTGCCACTGCTGCCATTGATGAAGGTCAGCTGACCATCTGGATCAACGGTGACAAGGGCTACAACGGCCTGGCCGAAGTCGGCAAGAAGTTTGAAGCCGAAACCGGCATCAAGGTCACCGTCGCCCACCCGGATCAGGTTGAAGTCAAATTCCAGCAAGCCGCCGCCACCGGCAACGGCCCGGACATCTTCTTCTGGGCTCACGACCGTTACGGTGAGTGGGTCAAGTCCGGTCTGCTGGTTCCCGTGACCCCGAATGCCGCCACCAAGGCCAAGTTCGAGCAATTCGCCTGGGATGCCATGACCGTCGATGGCAAGACCTATGGCTACCCGGTCGCGGTAGAAGCAGTCAGCCTGATTTACAACAAGGATCTGTTGCCCAACCCGCCGAAGACTTTCGAAGAGATCGCCAAGATCGACGAAGACCTGAAGAAAAATGGCAAGCGCGCCATCATGTGGGCCTATGACACCCCCTACTTCAGCTACCCCCTGGTGGCTGCCAACGGTGGTTATGCCTTCAAGAAGACCGCCACCGGCTATGACGTCAAAGACACCGGCGTGAACAACGCAGGTGCCAAGGCTGGCGTCGGCTACATCTCCGAGATGATCAAATCCGGTCACCTGGAGAAGGGCATCGACTACGGTGTGATGGACGCCAAGTTCAACAAGGGCGAAGTAGCCATGATGATCAACGGCCCCTGGGCCTGGAGCAACCTGGACAAGAGCGGCATCAAGTATGGCGTAGCCCAGCTGCCGACCCTGAAAGGCAAGCCGGCCAAGGCCTTCGTTGGCGTACTGGGTGCCACCATCAACGCCGCCAGCCCGAACAAGGATCTGGCCATCGAGTTCCTCGAGAACTACCTGCTGACCGATGCCGGTCTGGCGCCGATGAACGCCGACAAGCCGCTGGGTGCCGTGGCCCTGAAGTCCTTCCAGAAGACCCTGGAAGCCGACCCCAACATCAAGGCCACCATGCTGAACGCCCAGAACGGCGAACCGATGCCGTCCGTGCCCGAGATGAGCCGTTTCTGGTCCTCCTTCGAAACCGCCCTCAAGAACGTCACCTCTGGCCGTCAGGGTGTTGACGAAGCCCTGGATACCGCTGCCAAGCGTATCGTCCAGTAAGCATGCACTACCCGGGAGGCCTTCGGGCCTCCCACTCTCTCAATCTCTCTTGGCGCAATAAAGGTTAATTGGCATGGAAGTAGTACCTTCTATCGAATCCTATGCCGGTCCGAAGAAAGACAAGTACGTCTGGCTGAAATGGACCATGGCGGCACTGATCGCAGTGCTTAATGGTTATGCGGCCGTGATGATGTATGCCAGCGGCGAGTGGGTATTTGCCCTGCTCGATCTGGTGGTCGTATCCGTCGGTCTCTATGTCTTCATGAACAAGAAGACCTATGCCCACCGTTATATTTTCCCCGGTGTGGCAGGCATGGTTGTTTTTATCATCTTCCCTCTTGCCTACACGATCGGCATCGCCTTCACCAACTATTCGGGATCCAACTTGCTCTCCCTTGAGCAGGCTCGGGATTACCATCTGAAAAAAACCTACAAGGTGACCGGCGGTGAATTCGATTTCACCCTCCTGGGTGGTGAGAACAATCAGTTTCAGCTGCTGCTGAAACAGGACGACCAATCCTTTATCAGTCAACCCCTTACCTTGCTGAACAACAAGGCGCGTACCCTGGCCGTCCGTGAAGGACGGGTCCGTGACGAGCCCCAGGTTGTTCAGTTGCAGCCTCTGGACGGGGCCACGGTCGGCGAGGCGGCACCCATTCGTGCCATCGTTGATCACCGCACCCACCTGAGCGCCCTGGATGTGGTACTGCCGGAAGGCAATATCCATCTGACCCTGAGCAGCCTGCGCAAGTTCGCCGCCCAGAAACAGCTCTATACCCAGCTGGTCGACGGCGCCGTGCTCAAGTCCGGCGTCATGATCAAGGACAGCAACCTGCTGCGTGACAACCAGAGCGGCGAGCTGATGCTGCCCAACGGTGACACCGGCTTCTACCAGTACATCGATGCGGAAGGTCACTTCGTCGGCAAGGGCGTTGCCCCCGGTTTCGTGGTGAGCGTGGGTTGGAAAAACTTCATGCGCATCATGACGGACCCGGGTATCCAGAGTCCCTTCATGCAGATCTTCGTCTGGACCGTGATCTTCTCCGCCTGTTCGGTGGCGTTCACCCTGGCGATCGGCATGGTGCTGGCGTGTCTGGTGCAGTGGGAGCAGCTCAGGGGGCGTGGTTTCTACCGGGTCATGCTGATCCTGCCCTATGCGATACCGGCGTTCATCTCCATCCTGGTGTTCAAGGGCTTGTTCAACCAGAACTTCGGTGAAATCAACCTGTTCCTGGAAGCGGCCTTCGGCATCAAGCCGGACTGGTACACCAATCCCTTCCTGGCCAAGGTGATGATCCTCATCGTCAACACCTGGCTCGGTTACCCCTACATGATGATCCTCTGCATGGGCCTGCTCAAGGCGATTCCGGAAGATCTCTACGAGGCGTCTGCCATGGACGGGGCGGGGCCGGTACAGAACTTCTTCAAGATCACCGTACCGCTCTTGATGAAGCCGCTGACACCGCTGTTGATTGCATCCTTTGCCTTCAACTTCAACAACTTCGTACTTATCCAGTTGTTGACGAACGGGGCGCCGGACATCATCGGGGCCACCACGCCGGCCGGGACCACCGACTTGCTGGTGAGCTACACCTACCGGATCGCGTTCCAGGGCTCGGGTGGTCAGGACTACGGTCTGGCCAGTGCCATCGCCACCGCCATCTTCCTCATCGTGGGTGCGCTGGCCTTGCTCAACCTGAAATTGTCCAAAGCCGACAAGCAACTGTAAGGAGGCTTCAACATGGCAATCGTACAACCCAAATCAGTCAAATACCGGGTGTGGGCAACCCACCTGGTGATGTGGGGCTTCCTGGCACTGATCATCTTCCCGCTGATCATGGTCATCGCCATCTCGTTCCGTAACGGCAACTTCTCGGTGGGGGAGATCATCCCCACCAATCCGACCCTGGATCACTGGAAGCTGGCGCTCGGCATGTCCATCACCAACGCCGACGGCAGCATCACGCCGCCGCCGTTCCCGGTGCTGACCTGGTTGTGGAACTCCATCAAGGTGGCGGGCATCACCGCCCTGATGATCGTGGTGCTCTCCACCACCTGTGCCTACGCCTTCGCCCGTCTGCGGTTCCGTGGCAAGTCCACCATCCTGCAGGGCATGCTGATCTTCCAGATGTTCCCGGCGGTGCTGGCACTGGTGGCCATCTACGCGCTCTTCAACAAGATCGGTGACTACATCCCCTGGCTGGGTCTCAACACCCACGGCGGCCTGATCCTGGCCTACATGGGGGGCATCGCCCTGCACGTCTGGACCATCAAGGGCTACTTCGAGACCATCGACTCCTCCCTGGAGGAGGCGGCGGCCATCGATGGCGCTACTCCGTGGCAGGCGTTCCGCCTGATCCTGTTGCCCCTGTCGGTGCCCATTCTGGCGGTGGTGTTCATCCTGGCCTTCATCGGCTCCATCACCGAGGTGCCCATGGCCTCCATCCTGTTGCAGGATGTGAACAATCTGACCCTGGCGGTCGGAGCCCAGCAGTACCTCTATCCGCAGAACTACCTGTGGGGTGACTTCGCCGCAGCCGCCGTGCTGTCAGGCTTCCCCATCACGGTCGTCTTCCTGCTCGCCCAGCGCTGGCTGGTGGGCGGTCTGACCGCAGGCGGCGTGAAAGGTTAACGGTTCATGGCCGGGGGAGCTGGCTCCCCCCGTCATCACGATTTGCAAAGATTCAAGAGCGGAGCTCGACATGGCTGAAGTAGTACTCAACAACGTTCGCAAAAATTACGACCCGGCTGTCCACAAGGACACCCTGCGCAGCATCAACCTCGATATCAAGGAAGGGGAGTTCATCGTCTTCGTCGGCCCTTCCGGCTGCGGCAAGTCCACCTTGCTGCGGATGATCGCGGGTCTGGAAGACATCACCAGCGGCGAGCTGACCATCGGCGGGCGCTACATGAATGACGTGCCGCCGGTGGAGCGCAACGTCGGTATGGTGTTCCAGTCCTACGCCCTCTACCCGCACATGAACATCTACGAGAACATGGCTTTTGGCCTCAAGCTCAAGAAGATGGACAAGGAGAACATCCACAAGCGGGTGATGCGCGCCGCCGAGATCCTGGGTCTCGAGCCTTTGCTGGACCGCAAGCCCAAGGCCCTTTCTGGCGGTCAGCGTCAGCGGGTGGCCATCGGCCGCTCCATCGTGCAGCAGCCGCAGGTGTTCCTGTTTGACGAACCGCTGTCGAACCTCGACGCCGCCCTGCGGGTCAAGATGCGCATCGAGATCGCCAAGCTGCACAAGGAGCTCAACTCCACCATCATCTACGTGACCCACGACCAGGTGGAGGCCATGACGCTGGCCAACCGCATCGTGGTGCTGAGCCCGCTCAAGGGCGAGGCGGCCACCAACCTGGAGCAGTTCGGCACCCCCCTCGAGCTCTACCACAACCCGGACAACAAGTTCGTGGCGGGCTTCATCGGCTCCCCCAAGATGAACTTCCTGGCGGGCGAGCTGGTGGAGATCGGCGAGCAGGAGTGCGTGGTCAAGCTCACCTCCGGCGATACCGTGCGTGCCCGGGTGGATGCCCGTCGCGGCGCGGTGGGTGACAAGGTGGAGCTGGGCATTCGCCCCGAGCACCTGGTGCCGCTGGGTCATGCCCATGCCGACAGCCGCGTGAGCGGCGTGGTGCAGGTAGCCGAACACCTGGGGGCAGAATCCTTCGTCTACATGGACGTGGATGGTCACGACTTCACCGTCAAGGCGAGCTCCGACATCGACGTGGCCACCGGCCAGGAGTACAGCGTCGGCATCCCGGCCGAAGCCTGCTACCTGTTCGATGCCAAAGAACAGGCGTTCCCGCGCACGGCCAAATATATCCGCGCCTGAGAGGGCGAGAGTGCCAGGTTTTCCTTTCTATACGTTCAATGCCTTTTGCCGGTCGCAAGACCGGCTTTTTATTGCCCGTCATCCGAAGCCCGGGTTCCGGCCAGCGGGGGCGGCTGGCCGGGGTCCCGTCACTGTCCGTGCTTGTCTGACTCGAGGGCGGCGGTGACGTCCGGCACGAAGTGCTGGCTGGTGAGCGGTGGGCGCTCATACCCTTCGGTCTTGATGGGGGGCAGGGTGATGGGCTCGTAGTGGATCGCCTCGTAGGGCACCTTGCCAAGGAGGTGGGAGATGCAGTTGAGGCGGGCGCGGCGCTTGTCGTCGGCGTCCACCACGAACCAGGGGCAATCCTCGGTATCCGTGTAGGTGAACATGTCATCCTTGGCGCGGGAGTATTCCACCCAGCGTGAGCGGGATTGCAGATCCATGGGGCTGAATTTCCAGCGCTTGATGGGAGTGTTGATGCGCTCCTTGAAGCGTTTCTCCTGTTCTTCGTCGCTGACCGAGAACCAGTATTTGATGAGGGTGATGCCGGAGCGGATCAACATCCGCTCGAATTCGGGGCAGGCGCGCAGGAATTCGCGATACTCGTCGTCGCTGCAAAAGCCCATCACCCGTTCGACCCCGGCCCGGTTGTACCAGGAGCGGTCAAACAGCACCATCTCGCCCGCCGAGGGCAGGTGCGCCACGTAGCGCTGGAAGTACCACTGGGTGCGCTCCCGATCCGAGGGGGCGGGCAGGGCGGTGACCCGGCAGACCCGGGGGTTGAGGGGCTCGGTGATCGCCTTGATGACGCCCCCCTTGCCCGCGGCGTCGCGCCCCTCGAACAGCACCACCACTTTGAGCCCCTCCTGCTTGACCCACTCCTGCAACTTGACCAGCTCCTCCTGCAGGTGGGCGAGGTGATGTTCGTAGGTCTTCTTGTCCAGACGGGGGCGTTTCTTGCTCTTTTCCTTGGCCATCATCCTCTCCTTGGTGACTCCTCGTTGTGAGTCTCTCCAGCTTGCACCAGGCGGGCACCCCTGCCAAGGGTGGCGTGTTACACTGCCGCCTCATCAGCCGTTGGCAACAGAAAAACAGGAAAGCCAGTTTCATCGCCGCTGGCAACAGGAGAAAACATGAAGCAGTTTATGGAGATAGCGGGCCGCCGCATGGCCTATCTGGACGAGGGGCAGGGTCCGGCACTGCTCTTTGGGCACAGCTACCTGTGGGACAGTGCCATGTGGGCACCGCAAATCGAGGCCCTCAAGGGGCAGTATCGCTGTATCGTGCCCGAGCTCTGGGGTCACGGGGATTCCGATGTGCTGCCCGAAGGGCCCTGCACCCTGGCGACCCTGGCCCGGGATCACCTGGCGCTGCTCGATGCCCTTGGCATCGACGAGTGCGTGCTGGTGGGGCTCTCCATCGGTGGCATGTGGGGCGTGGAGCTGGCGCGCATGGCGCCTGCTCGCCTCAAGGGACTGGTGCTGATGGACAGCTTCGTCGGCCTTGAACCCCAGATCACCTGCGAGCGCTATCTCGGCATGCTGGCGATGATCGAACAGGTCGGCGCCGTGCCTGCGCCCATCGCCGATCAGGTGGCGCCGCTCTTCTTCGCCCATCAACCGGATGCGGCCCTGATGGCCGGTTTCAAGGCCCGGCTGGCCCAATGGCCCGCCGACAAGGTGGCGAGCCTGGTGGCGGCGGGGCGCAGCTTCGTGACCCGGGAGGATCGCATCGACTGGCTCGAAGAGATGAGGCTGCCCGCACTGGTGATGACGGGTTGCGAGGACAAGGCTCGCCCTGTGCTGGAGGGGTATCTGATGGCCGAGGTGCTGGGGTGCCCGTTCAGGGAGATCCCGGGGGCCGGTCACATCTCGACCCTGGAGAACCCCGCGTTTATCAACCGGGCGCTCGCCGAATTTCTCGCCGAAGTGGCAGGGTGACGCTGCGCCGGATAGCCGTAAAAAAGGAGCCATGGGCTCCTTTTTTGTTGCCCAGTCCGGATGGGGCTACCAGATGTAGCCCACCCCGAAGCCTGCATAGAGTTCTCCCTGATGCTGGACGATGGGGCTGTCCGCGATGTCGTCGTCGTAGCGTTCGTAGTTGATGCCAAAGCCGCCAATCCAGTTGGCGCTGAAGCGATAGCTGCCGATGAGGGAGACCATGGGGGAGAGGGTGGTGCCCGTGTTCCACGCTGGCCTGTCCGCCCTCGCTTCGTCTTGCGAGACACCGCCGAAGTAGTAGTTGGCGAGGTTGTGGCTGCGCAGCATGACGCCGGCTCCCGGCATCAGCAGCAGGGGGCCGCGGATGATGGGGAAGTTGGCCCACAGCATCAGCTCCTGACCGTTGCTGGTGCCGGTCACATCCGTGGTGGCCCGCACGCTCCAGAGGGCGTAGGGAGTGATGAGATCGGCCCCAACGCCGGCCTCGAACTGCCCCTTGCGCTTCTCCATGCCATGGAGGAAGGGATCGTCGTCCGGGTCCAGGTTGCCAAAGCGCATCCGGCCGAAGGCATAGGTCGAGAGGTTGCCATCCCGGCTCAGGTAGTAGCGGGCCCGATCCCCCAGATACATCAGGTTGTCACCAAAATAGAGGGCCCCCGGGATGGGCATCAGGGTGTCGTCCTGGTGCTGGTAACGGGCCTGACCGCCGATGACGGCCCCGCCCAGCACCAGCCCCTTGGGAATGGGGCTGTCAGGGCTGTCGCTGGAGAAGGCGCTGAGGGCCCCGATATCGAGGTCTGCCCGGACGGGAGAACAGAACAGCAGTGCCAGAAAGGCACCCAGAGAGGCATGGCGCAGGGCAGGGACTGGGGACATGACAGATCCTTGTCGGTGGGTGGGCAGTGGGAACGAATCAGACCGGCGTAGCAAGTCAGACGGAAGTCGGTTTTCAATTAAACCCGACAAGGCAAGCATGAGCCAGCGTCACGCAGGTGCTGCTGGTGGCCGGTATCTGGAAGGGGCGAGACCCGGCCTCGCCCCTTGCCAGGGTCAGGGGGTGGGGCGGGGGAGATCTTCCCGCTTGGGCCAGGCGTTGAGCACCGCTTTGACCAAGGTGGCGAGGGGAATGGCGAAGAAGACGCCCCAAAAGCCCCACAGACCGCCAAACACCAGCACGGCGATGATGATGGCCACCGGGTGCAGGTTGACCGCCTCGGAGAAGAGCAGGGGGACCAGCAGGTTGCCGTCGAGGGCCTGGATCACGAAATAGGCCACCATCAGCCAGGCGAAGTCGGGGGTCAGCCCCCACTGGAACAGGGCCACCATGGCCACCGGCACGGTCACCGCGGCGGCGCCGATATAGGGGATGAGCACGGAGAAGCCCACCGCGACCGCCAGCAGGGCGGAGTAGCGCAATCCCATCAGGGCGAAGGGCACATAGGTGGCGATGCCGACGATGACGATCTCGATCACCTTGCCGCGGATGTAGTTGATGATCTGGTCGTTCATCTCCACCCAGACCCGGTTCACCAGGGTGCGGTTGCGGGGCAGGAAGCGGCGCAGGCCTCCCATCAGCACCTGTTTGTCCTTGAGCATGAAGAAGACCATCAGGGGCACCAGGATGGCGTAGATGAGGATGGCCACCACGTTGATGAGGGAACTCAAAGAGGCGCTCACCAGTTGTTCGCCGCCGGTCAGGATGCGCTGGCGAATGTTGTCGATGATGGTCTCCACCAGGCTGACGTCGATGATCTCGGGGTATTTTTCCGGCAGGGTGCGCACATAGTCCTGGGCATGGGCCAGCATGGCGGGCGCCTCCTTGGCCAGGTTGACCCCCTGGCTCACCAGCGTCGGGATGAGGCCCAGCAGCATCAGGGTCGTCACCGTGATGAACAGCAGCAGGACCAGGCTGGTGGCCAGGGTGCGGGAGAGGCCGCCCCGTTGCAGGCGACTCACCGGCCACTCCAGCAGATAGGCCATCACCAGGGCCACCAGCAGCGGTGCCAGCAGATCCCCAAACAGCCAGAGCACGGCAAAGCAGAAGACCAGCAGCAGGAAGAGGGTGACGGCATCGGGGTCGGAAAAACGGGTCTGATACCAGCGCTTCAATACATCTAACATCGAGGCTTCCTTGAATGGCGGCTCACGGGGTGGGTGGCATGGGCTCGGGGGCGAGCAGGGCGTCCCGGAGGGGACAGGCAACGACGAGCAGCAGGGAGAGGCGGGCAGCTGACTCTTCCCGGGTCTGGACATGGTGACCCTGACGGCGCAGATAGGCGGGAATGTCCTGCCGGGAGCCAGCATCCCCGAGCTGGATGCACACGGATTGACCGGGCCGGGCCTGGCGCAACCAGAGCTTGAGCCGGATGAGGGGCTCGGGACAACGCCAGGGGGTCAGGTCGAGCTGTTCCATGAGAACTCCATCGCGTGCGTGGCGGTCATTATGGCCGTGATGAGAGGATGAAACAACGCTTGTGGGCCTTGAATGGCAAGGGTATTCTGCCGATGCCCGCTGGGGTCTGATTGGAGATAGAGATAACGTGGCACGTTTTTCCCCCCTGATAGCATCGCTTCCCCTGTTGGTCACCCTGATGGGGGCGACCTTCCACGCCCAGGGGAGCAACCAGTTGCCCGACATCGGTACCGCCGGGGTCGCCGCACTGCCCATCGAGCAGGAGGTGCGCTACGGCAACGCCTTCATGCGTTTTGCCCGGGCGGGCCTGCCCATCATCGATGACCCCGTGCTGAACGAATACATCGACGATCTGGGCCAGCGGCTGCTGACCAATGCCGACGGGGTGCGCTTCCCGTTCACCTTCTTCCTCATCAACGATCCCAGCATCAACGCGGCGGCCTTCCTCGGTGGCCGGGTCAAGGTGCACACCGGCCTCTTCCTCTACGCCGAGAGCGAGAGCGAGCTGGCCTCGGTACTGGCCCACGAAATCACCCACGTGACCCAGCGTCACATCGCCCGTTACATGGAGGCACAGGCGAGCAGCTCCGCCATGACCCTGGCCGGCCTGGTGGGTTCCATTGCACTCGCGGTGATCAACCCCACCGCCGGCATCGCGGCCTTGCAGACCACGCTTGGCTTGTCGATGCAGTCGGCCATCAACTACACCCGGGACAACGAATACGAGGCGGATCGTATCGGCATGAAGACGCTGTATGACGCCGGGTTCGATCCCATGGGCATGGCCAACTTCTTCCAGAAGCTGGCGGCGGAGTACCGCTACGCCAGCAAGCCGCCGGAGATGCTGCTGACTCACCCCCTGCCGGAGACCCGGATCAGCGAAGCCCGTGCCCGGGCCGGGAGTTATGGCGCGCGCGCCCTGCCGCCGAGCCTGGACTTCTGGCTGGCCAAGGTGCGCATCCAGGTGCGCTATGGCACCGAGACGCCCCAGGCGCTGCTCACCTACTTCGACAGCCGCCTGCAGAAGGGGGATTACCCCCTCAAGGATGCCGCCATCTATGGCAAGGCGCTGGCCCTGTTGCAGCTCAAGCGCACCGACGAGGCCGACACCCTGATGCAGGAGCTGGCGACCCGTCACCCGGAGGATCTCTTCGTGGTGGATGCCCTGACCGACATCGATCTCGCCAAGGGGCGCAGCGCCCAGGCCATCGCCAGACTTGAGCGCTTCCGCACCCGGATGCCGGACAACGAGGTGGTGGTGGTGAACCTCGGCAACGCCTATCTGGAGGGGGGCAACTACAAGAAGTCCATCGCCATCCTGGACCCTTATGCCCGGGAGCACGACGAGAACAGCCTGGCCTGGAGCCTGCTGTCGGACGCCTACCGCAAGGCGGGCAGGATGACGGACCTGCACATGGCACGGGCGGAGACCCTTTCCCTGCGCGGTGACTATCAGGCGGCCATCGACGAACTGATCGTGGCGCGGGGCACCACCAGCGACAAGCTGACCCTGGCCCGCATCGAGGCGCGCATCACCCAGCTGGAGCGGGCCAAGAAGGATCTGGACAGCCTCAAGGGCTGAGTCCGGAGCGGGTTGATGGCAGGCGGGGTGCTCCTTTGGGGGCACCCCGCCTTGTTTTGCAGGCTAAAATAGGGCCTTTCATCGGTTTCAACGCATCTTGATGATGAAGAAATGAGAATGATGGATGGCTCTGCTATGGGGCGCTCGCCACGCGGCGTTTTATCTCGGCGAGCTTCTGTTCGTCCAGCTCTCCCACCAGGGTCTCCAGCAGCGTGCCCCTGGCATCGAGCAGATAGCTGGTGGGCAGCGCCCCGGGCCTTGGGAACGGGAGGCGGGCGTCGT
Source organism: Aeromonas sp. (assembly GCF_050252055.1). NCBI lineage: Bacteria > Pseudomonadati > Pseudomonadota > Gammaproteobacteria > Aeromonadales > Aeromonadaceae > Aeromonas > Aeromonas sp. The sequence continues at coordinate 221,704 of NZ_JBFWLQ010000005.1, forward strand.
CATCCGGGATCATCAGGGGAACCCTGATGGCGTGGCGCCGTGCCAGCTCGGTCAGTTCGGCGGGGGAGGCGGGGTCATAGTTGATGGCGATCACCCGGATCTGACCTTCCTGGTGCAATGTTGCCAGCAGGGGCATCTCCCGCAGGCAGGGGGCGCACCAGGGGGCGAAGTAGTTGACCAGCAGCGGCTTGCCACCGAGATCCGCGAGACTGACCTTCTTTCCCGCGCCGTCGGTGAAGTCGGGTGCCGGGCTGCAGGCCCCCAGCAGGGTTGCCACAATCAGCCAACAGATCCGTTTCATTTCCATAGCCTTCCTGCTTACCCTGACCATCCGTTTCCCCTACAATAGCGCCATTTCTTGTCCCATCTTGCGATTAATCAGGGAGTTATCATGAGCGAGACCCAAATCTACCACAATCCGCGCTGCTCCAAGAGCCGTGAAACCCTGGCCTTGCTGGAACAGCACGGGGTCGCCCCCGAGGTGGTGCTCTATCTGGAGCAGGCCCCGAGCGAGGCACAGATCCGCACCCTCCTGAGTCAGCTTGGCTTCACGGATCCCCGACAGCTGATGCGCACCAAGGAAGATCTCTACAAGGAGCTGGGGCTCGGCGAGGTGAGCGGCGATGACCTCATTCGTGCCATGCACCAGCACCCCAAGCTCATCGAGCGCCCCATTGTCATCAAGAACGGGCAGGCCCGCATCGGTCGTCCGCCCGAGCAGGTGCTGGAGATCCTCAAGTGAGCACCCGCTTCGCTCGCCTGCTGACCCTGGCCGGTTTTTTCGGCCTGCTGGCCTGGGTGCAGCTCTGGCACCTCTGGCTCTCGCCCCACCCGGATCTCGCCCCCTGGCTGTTGCCGGTGATCTGGACGGTGCCGCTGCTCTTCCCCCTCAAGGGCATAGTGCAGGGCAATCCCTACACCCACGCCTGGGGCAATTTCGTGCTGATGCCCTACTTCCTGCACGCCCTTACCCTGATCACCACGGATGAGGGGGAGCGGTGGCTGGCGGTGGTGGAGCTGGTGCTCACCACCCTGGCGTTTGTGGGCACCATCTATTATGCCCGCCTGCGCGGCCGCGAGCTGGGGCTGAGTATCCGCAAGAAGGAAGGCTGAGCCCCTCCCTGTCCGCCTGCTGGCGGGCAGGGTATGTGTCTGAAACCGACGCAAGCCAGCGAATGGCATCTGGCGGTATCGCCCCGAAGTGGCTTGCTTATCTCTTTGATTAATTTATGGATATTGATCGCTGATTGGCAGGGCAGCACCTCTGTTGACAGATCTGTTACCTGGTTTGCCAGCCTCAGTCAGCCCCTGTTATGCAAAAAGGGGTATGCTTGTGTTTTCAACAGACTCGAGTGATCCATATGACAATCCTGCGTTCCCCCCTGTTGCACAAGACCCTGCTGGCCCTGACCGTCTCCCTCTCCGTCAGTTCCCTCGCTGATGCCTGTACCCGCGCCGTCTATCAGGGGGAGGGAGCGCTGGTGGTGACCGGTCGTACCATGGACTGGCGCAGCGCCATGCCGACCAATCTCTGGGCGCTGCCCCGTGGCATCGCGCGGGAAGGGGAGGCCGGTGCGCACTCCATGACGTGGACGTCGCGCTACGGCTCCGTGGTGGCGGCAGGCTTCGATGCGGGCACCGCCGACGGCATGAACGAGAAGGGGCTGGTGGCCAACCTCCTCTATCTGACCGAGTCCGAGTATGTGACCCCGAGCGACAAGGATCCGCGCAAGACTCTCTCCATCTCGCTCTGGGCCCAGTACGCGCTGGACAACTTCGCCACCGTGGCCGAGGCGGTCGAGGCCCTCTCCAGAGATGAATTCTATGTGGTGACCACCCTGACCCCGGATGGCAAGCCGGGCCAGCTGCACCTCTCCCTCTCGGATGCGAGCGGCGATTCCGCCATCTTCCAGTACGTGGGGGGCAAACTGCAGATCTACCACGACCGCAGCTATCAGGTGATGACCAACTCGCCGACCTTTGACAAGCAACTGGCCCTCAACGACTACTGGGAGGAGATTGGCGGTCTCACCATGCTGCCCGGCACCAACCGCTCGGCGGATCGTTTTGCCCGCGCTTCCTTCTACATCAAGACCCTGCCAAAGACCGACCAGGCCAACGAGGCGGTGGCCGGGGTGATGAGCGTGATGCGCAATGTCTCGGTACCCATGGGGATCAGCACCCCGGATCAGCCCAACATCTCTACCACCCTGTGGCGCAGCGTGGCGGATCAGCAGCATCGCCGCTATTTCTTCGAGCTGACCCATCTGCCCAACACCTTCTGGGTGAGCATGGACAAGCTGGATCTCGCCGCGGGGGCCCCGGTGCGCAAGTTGCCCCTGACCGAGCAGCAGCTCTATGCGGGGGAGACGGCGGAGAAATTCGTCCCGGCCAAGGCGTTTCGCTTCCTGCCGGCCAGCCCCAAGGCCTGAGCATTCCCCCGATGACAACGCCCCCCTCGGGGCGTTTTTTATGGTGGGGATGGGGTGGCCGTGCGGTGGGCGGCGATCTGCGCCTCGCAAAAGCGCATCAGCTCCGGGTAGAAGTGCAGGAAGGCGTGCTCGGCCTCGATCCAGCGAGCCTGATCCAGGGCGTGGAGCGCCTCCCCGAGCGGCACGGGGCGGCGCAGCCGACGACCGATGCCGTTGAGGGCCGCCCCCACCCCTTCCCGGTACAGGTAGGAGGCAAGCCAGTCCTGCTCGGCCATGCGCCGCAGGGCCATCGGCAGGCCCTGTGGCAGGCTGTGATGATCCAGGAGAAGTTGACCATAGCTCTGCGCCAGAAAGCGGGGCAGGGGGGCTGCGCTGAACCTCTGCCAGTGCTGGCTGAGCCAGTGATCGTAGAGCATGTCCACCACAATGCCGCCGAAGCGGCGCCAGGGGGGGTCGAAGCTCGCCACGGCGGCCCGATGGGCCGGGTGGGCATCGGTGAAGGCGTCTATCTTGCGGTGCAGCCAGATCCCCTCGTCGAAGTGGTCAGCCAGACCCGTCGGCAGCGGGCCCTTGATGAAGTCCCCCAGCAGGTTGCCGGTGAGGGAGCTGCCGGTATGGGCCGCCAGATGGAGGTGGGCGAGAAAATTCATGGGATGGGGCTCGCGTGCCTGGGCGTGAACGGGTGATCCGAGCCTAACGAATCGTGGCCGGATTGACCATGGGCAGGATGTTTCATCCCCAAGTCCCCTTGCCGGGCAAATTTGAGGCGTGGTAAGGTGCTTGCCATCTTTGTCACAGGACGCGACAAATCACCATGATGCGCAAAGCCAGAGGCTTTTTTCTGGCCTTCTACTTCAAGCCTTTCTATCTCTCCGAGTGGTTCGACGAATAGGTCGAGGCCCCGGAGCAGTTCATTGACGCCCATGGCGGCGTAATCCCGCTCATCTGCAATTTGCCGTTTGTTGGCCATCGCTTGCCTCTGCCTGCGATGCCTTGACCGCGCCTGTGCGCTTTTTATGTAATGGAGTACTCACGATGAAGACCACACTGACCCTGTCAGCCCTTGTTGCTGCCTGTCTGCTCGCCGCCCCCGTCACCGCCAAGGAGTGGAAGACGGTACGCTTTGGCGTGGAGGGGGCCTATCCCCCCTTCTCATGGACCGATGCGTCCGGAGAGATCAAAGGATTTGACATCGATCTTGCCAACGCCCTGTGCCAGCAGATGGCCGTCAGGTGCGAACTGGTGGCCCAGGATTGGGACGGCATGATCCCGGCCCTGCTGTCGCGCAAGTACGACGCCATCATCGCCGCCATGTCGATCACCGACGAGCGGCGCAAGAAGGTCGACTTCACCGAGAAATATGCCCACATTCCCAACCGCTTCGTGGCGGCCAGGGGCACCGAACTGACGCTGACGCCGGAAGGGATGGCGGGCAAGCGCATCGGCGTGCAGCGGGCCACCACCCACGACAAGTACCTGACCGACAACTTCGGCTCCAGCGTCACCATAGTGCGTTACGGCAGTGCCGATGAAGCCTACCTCGACCTGAAGGCGGGACGGGTGCTGGCCCTGCTGGCCGACGCCTCGGCCATCGAACAGGGGTTGCTTGGCAAGGAAGGGGGCGACAAGTTCGACTATGTGGGGCCGGCCCTGACCGACCGTCAATGGTTTGGCGATGGCATGGGGATCGCGGTGCGCAAGGGGGATCCGGATCTCAGGGCCAGGCTGAACGACGCCATCAAGGCCCTGCGCGCCAACGGCAAGTATCAGGAGATCAACCGGAAGTACTTCAAGTACGATATTTATGGCGGTTGATGGGTAACAGTCGGAGGGAGCCTGCTCCCTCCTTTTTCATGCAGCAAGGAGAGACCCCATGTTGACCCTGATCGAGGGTGCGCAGATCCATAGTCCGGCCCCGCTCGGCCAGCAGGACCTGCTGGTGGCGGATGGCCGCATCGCCTGGATGGGCAAGGGACTGACGGTTCCGGCCGACTGGCCACTGACGCGGGTGGACGCTGGCGGCCGCTATCTGGTGCCCGGACTGGTGGACCCGCTCGCCCATATCACGGGAGGGGGCGGCGAGGGAGGCTTCGGCTTTCGCACGCCGGAGCTCTTGGCAAGGGAAGCTCTGGCGGCGGGGGTTACCACGCTCGTGGCGGCGCTCGGCACCGACAGCCTGACCCGCAGCCCGGCCCAGGTGCTCGGCAAGGTACGCGAGTTTCGCGCCGCCGGGGTGAGCGCCTTCATGTACACCGGCTCCTACCACCTGCCGGTCAAGACCCTCACCGGCACGGTGGAGTCGGACATCATGCTGATCCCCGAGGTGCTGGGGGTGGGGGAGGTGGCCATCAGCGATCACAGGTCCAGCGCCCCCACCCACGACGAGCTGGCGCGGCTGGCGAGCGAGGCGCGGGTGGCCGGGCTGTTGTCCGGCAAAAGTGGCGTCAGCTTCTTTCACCTGGGGGATGGCCGCGGGGCGCTGGCGCCCCTGCGGGCCCTGCGCGATGACACCGACATCCCGCTTCGCCAGCTCTACCCCACCCACTGCAACCGCAATCCCTGGCTCTTTGCCGAGGCCATCGAGTGGGGTCGGGCAGGTGGCTGGGTCGACCTCACCACGTCGAGCTTCCCGGATCTGCTGGATGACGGGGAGCGGCTCGCGGCCGACGCCCTGGTGGCGTTGCTGGCGGCGGGCGTGCCCGTGGATCGCATCAGCTTCAGCTCGGATGCCAACGCCAGTCTGCCGCGCTTTGACGGCGAGGGGCGGCTCATCGAGCTGCGCTGCGGCCAGATAGGGAGCCTGTGGCAGGAGGTGGTGGCGGCCTGCGGCAAGGGGGTGGCGCTGGAGACGGCACTGGCGGTAGTGACGGCCAATCCGGCCAGGGCGCTGGGGCTTGCGAGCAAGGGTACCCTGGGGGTAGGGCAGGATGCGGATCTGCTGCTGATCGATCCTGATACGTTCACCATCGAGCGGGTGATGAGTGGGGGGCGGTGGCGCACCTGAATACCGGCGCCTGTCATCCAGCCCGCTCAGTTCATAAACAAAAAGCCCGGCAGCAGTGCCGGGCTTTGTCGTGCCATGGGGTTCAGATGGCGAGAAACCCCAGGATCAGAATGGGGCCGAGCAGGCTCAGGATAAAGCCGGAGACGATGGCCACCGGCACCACCTGGATGCCGCCGGATTTCTGGATGACAGGCAGGGTGAAGTCCAGCGCCGTGGCGCCGCCGTAGCCGATGGCGGCGCTGGGGTGGCGGCGCATCAGCACCGGGATGATGAGGATGGCGATAAGCTCGCGCCCCAGATCGTTGATGAAGGCGGCGGACCCCAGCACCGGGCCCAGCTTGTCCGCTACCAGGATGCCGGAGAGCGAATACCAGCCAAAACTGGAGCTCATCGCGAGGCCATGGGCAAAGGGCATGCCGAGCAGCTGGGCGGCCAGCAGGCTGCCGAGCCAGCTGCTGAGGATGACGGTGAGCGCGATCTTCATGCCCCAGGGATTGAGCAGGATCTGGCGCAGGCGCATGCCGGAGTTGCGCATCTGGATACCGATGAGCAAGAGCAGCAGCATCAGGGCCCACTCGCTCAACTTGTCGATGGGCAGGGTGCGCAGGTCCACCACCAGTCCCAGCAAGACGCCCCCCAGCACCACGAAACAGAGCTGGAGGGATTCCCACAACAGGTGCAGCTTGCTCGGCATCTTGCCGTCACTGGCCTCGTGGGTGGGGGGGCTGCGCTTGTCCAGCCACCACAGGGCCAGCAGGTTGCACAGGGTAATGGCGGCGAGCATCACCCCTGCCACCTTGAAGATCACTGCCAGGTTGCTGCCCAGGTTCTCCACATAGGCCAGCCCCAGCCCCATCAGGAACAGGATGAGGTAGACCATCTTGCCCAGGGACTGGTTGACCAGCTTGATCAGACGGGCGGAAGAGAGGGGAACCAGATAGCCGATCACCAGCGGCAGCAGGATCAGCAACACATTGAGCAACATCGGGGCCTCGATCACAAAACGTGGAAAAACGGCACCTTATCACGACTTGTTGCACCTGTGTCACGGATCTGTGCATCAGCATGGCCCATACGGGACTTTTTTATCATATTGTTGTGTTTTTTGATGACAGTCAGCTGTGCACGCAAACAGAGAAAGAGGGCCACATCACCTGAAAAATCAATTTCATCCCCATGAAATGACGAGAGAAGGGGAATCTGCCTGGGTGAATAAAGTCCTTTTGGATGACATCTGGCGGATATGGTGAAATATGCTTGCTACCAGTGCGCTGCGGGTATAAAAGAGCGGTAGGGAAGGTGCGACAAAAAATGGATTTTATGCAGACAAAGTGCTGAAAAATACTCAATAGGCCAATAAAAATACAGATAAAACACCAAATACCTCGGTTCTGTATTGTTTTTTCACTACCTCAATGATATTTTCGCTGAAGGTTGCCATCGGTTAACGTTTTGTTAAATGGACGATGGTGGAGTCACGCCGAAGCGGCGTCTAGGGACAGACAAGGTTGTAATGGATGAGCGACGTTGCCGCACTGGAAGTTCGTGATCTGCACAAGTATTTTGGCACCCACGAAGTGCTCAAGGGCATCGATATGACGGCCCACAAGGGGGATGTGATCTCCCTCATCGGCTCCTCGGGTTCGGGGAAGTCGACCTTTCTACGCTGTATCAATCTGCTTGAAACCCCCTCATCGGGCAACGTCTCCCTCCACGGGGAGCTGATCCGGATGAAAACCAGCCGTTCCGGCGAACGCCTGCCGGAAGACATGCGCCAGGTGGAGCGTATCCGCAGCCGACTGGCCATGGTGTTTCAAAGCTTCAATCTCTGGTCCCACATGACCATCATGCAGAACATCATCGAAGTGCCCATCCAGGTACTCAAGGTGCCCCGTGCCGAGGCCATCGCCAAGGCGGAGCACCTGCTCAACCGGGTGGGGCTGTGGGAGCGTCGCGACTATTATCCCGGTCACCTCTCCGGCGGTCAGCAGCAGCGGGCCGCCATCGCCCGGGCGCTGGCGGTGGAACCCGAGGTGATGCTGTTTGACGAGCCTACCTCGGCCCTCGACCCTGAACTGGTGGGGGAGGTCCTTGGCCTGATGCGCGAGCTGGCGGAAGAGGGGCGTACCATGATGGTGGTGACCCACGAGATGTCCTTCGCCCGCGACGTGTCGAACAAGGTGATGTTCCTGCACCAGGGGCGCGTGGAGGAGGAGGGCAATCCCAAGGAGATCTTCGCCCATCCCAAGTCGGAGCGATTCAAGCAATTCATCTCGTCCATCTATTGATGGACGGGATTCAATTTCAACCATCCGTACTTTCAACGATCGACGTGTTTATCAAGGAGAGATACATGAACAAGCTGATGCTGGCGACTGCCGTGATGACGGCCCTGTGTTCCGGTAGCCTGATGGCCAAGGAGTGGAAAGAGGTCCGGATCGGGGTGGAAGGGGCCTATCCCCCCTTCTCCTGGACCGAGCCGAGCGGCGAGGTGAAAGGCTTCGACATCGACATCGCCAACGCCCTGTGCGAAGAGATGAAGGTGAAGTGCACCCTGATCAAGCAGGACTGGGACGGCATCATTCCGGCGCTGCTGTCGCGCAAGTATGACGCCATCATCGCCACCATGGACATCACCGAAGAGCGCAAGAAGAAGGTGGACTTCACCCAGAAGTACCAGCACATCCCGGCGCGCTTCGCCGCCAAGAAAGGGACCGAGATCCAGCTCGACAAGGCCTTCATGGACGGCAAGACCATCGCCGTACAGCGAGCCACCTCCATGGACACCTACATCACCGACAACTTCCCCAACGCCACCATCAAGCGCTACGGCACTGCGGATGAAGCCTACCTCGATCTGAAATCCGGCCGTGTCGACTACGTGATGGCCGACTCCGCCGCCATCAGCGACGGCCTGCTGAAGAAGGAAGGGGGCGATGCCTTCGAGTTCATCGGCCCGAAACTGACCGATCCCAAGTGGTTTGGCGAGGGTGCTGGCATCGCGGTGCGCAAGGCTGACAAGGATCTGAAAGAGAAATTCAATGCCGCCATCCTGGCCCTGCGTGCCAATGGCAAGTACAAGGAAATCAACGACAAGTACTTCGACTTCGACGTGTACGGCGAGTAAGCCGACGTCAGGTGAACAACGACAGGTTGATCCCGTCAGTAGTCATCGGGCCCGTTGCCTTCCGCTGGGAGTGACGGGCCCGATTGCGATGGAGCTGCATTGCATATGTTTGATTTGAAAGGATACGAAACCTCTCTGCTGGAGGGGGCCTGGATCACCCTGGAGGTGGCGCTCGCCTCCCTGCTGCTGGCCCTGGTGCTTGGCATGCTGGGGGCCCTGGCCAAGCTCTCTCCCTACAAGTGGGCACGCGGCATCGCGGCGGCCTACACCACCGTCATTCGCGGCATCCCGGATCTGGTGCTGATGATGCTGCTCTTCTTCGGTGGCCAGGTGCTCATCAACGGGATCTGCACCTGGGTCAACGAGGCCTACAACAACCACCTGCTGGCGAGCAACCCGAACCAGGAGTGGGTCTCCCTGCTGCCCGATTACATCGACATCAGCCCGTTTGCGGCCGGGGTCGCCACCATCGGCTTCATCTTCGGTGCCTACATGACCGAGACCTTCCGCGGCGCCATCCTGGCGGTGGACAAGGGGGAGCTCGAGGCGGCCCGAGCCTTCGGCATGCGGGCAAGCCAGGTCTTTGTGCGGATCCTCTTTCCCCAGATGATGCGCCACGCCCTGCCCGGGTTTGGCAACAACTGGCTGGTGCTGCTGAAAACCACGGCCCTGGTCTCCATCATCGGGCTCGATGACATGGTGCGAAAGGCGTCGCTCGCGGCGGGCTCGACCCAGCAGCCTTTCACCTTCTACATGGCGGTGGCGCTGATCTTCCTGGTCTTCACCGCAGTCTCTACCTCGGCGCTCAAGTGGGCCGAGCGTCACTACGCCATCAAGACGAGGTAAGCCATGGATTTCTCGATCATTCTCAAGGAGTGGCCCACCTACTGGGAGGGGCTCTATACCACCATCTGGCTGGTGGCCGCCTCGCTCATGCTGGGGCTCATGCTGGCGGTGCCCATGGGCATACTGCGCAACAGCCGCAACTGGTTGATAAAGGGGCCAATCTGGGCCTATATCTACTTCTTCCGTGGCACCCCGCTTCTGGTGCAGCTCTTCATCATCTACTACGGTGCCGCCCAGTGGGAGTGGCTCAAGAACAGTGCGGCCTGGTCCCTCTTCTCGGAAGCCTGGTTCTGTGCCCTGCTGGCGTTCACTCTCAACACCGGCGCCTACACCGCCGAGATAGTGCGTGGCGCCGTGATGAACATGCCCAAGGGGCAGATAGAAGCGGCAAGCGCCTTCGGCATGACCCGCTGGCAGACCCTGACCCGCATCATCCTGCCCAACTCGTTTCGCCGTGCGCTGCCGGCCTACAGCAACGAGGTGATCTTCATGCTGCAGGGGTCGGCGGTGGCGGGCATCATCACCATCGTCGATCTGACGGGGGCCGCGCGGATCATCAACTCCCGCTACTACAGCCCGTTCGAGGCGTTCCTGACCGCAGGTCTGCTCTACATGCTGCTCACCTTCGTCATCGTCTGGTTGTTCAAGAAGTGGGAAGCCCGCTGGCATGCCCACCTGCGCCCGCGCAGCGTCTGACTGCCAGCAGAGAAAAAGCCCGCAACTGCGGGCTTTTTTTTATGGATCACGGGCAGGCTCAGCGCCCCAGGTACTCCCTGTCGAAGAAGGTGTTGACCCAGTGGGGGCGATAGACGGCGAGCAGGGTCATGGTCATGCCGTTGAGGAGCGCCTCGGGAAAGAGCAGCAGCGGCCAGATGGAGAGGTAGTCGGCGCTGATGGTGTGCCAGGAGTAGGTGCCGCTCACCCCCATCAGCAGGGCGCTGGCGATCACCTTGGCCGAGATGCTCAGCGCCCCCCCGAGAAATGCCGCCACGAACAGGTAGACGAAGAGGTGGCGAGGCAGCCAGGCCCAGCTCCCCAGAAACAGCAGCCAGCTGGTGGCCACCGGCAGGGCAACGCCGATGAGGGCCTGCCAGCCGATGTCGGCTAGGGGGATGACCCCGAAGTAAGCGAGGAGCAGCAGGGTGAGGCAGGGGGCAAGCAGGGCGAGGCGCCAGCCCAGCAACAGGGTCAGGCTGGTGAGGCCGAGAAAGTGGATCTCGAGCCCCTCGTGCAACCCGGCCCGCAAGGTCCACAGCGGTACCAGCACGATGGCGCCGCCGAGGCAAAGATGCTGATAGAGCGGGTGGGCGCCAAGGGTGCGCAGCAGGGAGGCGTTCAGACTGAAGGCGAGCAGCACCAGCCAGAGCAGGAGGGCGGCAACTTGTCCTTCACTCATGAGCGGTTCCTCCGGATGCGGCTGTCGGTGATGGCGCCGTGGCGAACGCCAGCGCAATGAAAAGAGGCCGCCCTCTGCCGGGCGGCCTCCTGTCTCAATACTTCACGTTGGGGTGATACTTGCCAAGGATGCCCTGGACCCTGTCCATGGTCTCCTTGCTGGGGGGCTTGATGCCGACCAGATCATAGGTATCTCCCAGCACGTCCCACTTGTGCTTGCCAAGTTCGTGGTAGGGCAGCAGCTCCACCTTCTCGACGCACTCCCCCAGCTCGGCGATGAACTGGCCGAGTCCTTCTGCGCTCTCGTCATCGTCGGACCAGGTGGGTACCACCACGTAGCGGATCCACATGGTCTGACCGCGGGAGGCCAGGTAGCGGGCGAACTCCAGGGTGTACTTGTTGCTGACGTGGGTGAGGGGGATGTGCTTCTCGTCGTTGATCTGCTTGATGTCGAGCAGCACCAGATCGGTGTTGTCCAGCACCCGGTCGAGCAGCTCGTCGTAGTGACGCACGAAACCGTTGGTGTCGAGGCAGGTGTGGATCCCCTGGGCCTTGCAGGCGGTGAACAGTTCGGCGATGAACTCCTGCTGCAGCATGGCCTCGCCGCCGGAGGCGGTCACGCCACCGCCGGAGGCATTCATGAAGTGGCGATAGCTGGTGAGATCCTTCATCAGCTCGGGCACGGTGACCTCGCGGCCGCCCTGGGTGTCCCAGGTGTCCCGGTTGTGACAATACTTGCAGCGCATCAGGCAGCCCTGCATGAACACGATGAAGCGGATGCCGGGGCCGTCGACGGTCCCGCAGGTCTCGACGGAGTGGATCCGGCCAATGATGTCGGTAGTGCCGGTGTCGCTGGCTTCAACGGTCGGGATCCGCTGCGTGCCGGGGGTGGCAGGTCCCTTGGATTCAACGGCGGGGATCCGGTTAATGACTGACATAGACGACTCCAATGGTGCGGACAAGGTTCGAGCGGTCGTTATTTTATGACAGAAAGCCCTATAAATCCTACCAGTTTAGCCCGCAGGGGTGGCACCCAGCAGGCTCTCCAGTGCCTTGACGGGGAGCGGCCGGCTGGTGAGGAAGCCTTGATAATGCTGGCATCCCAGGGCCTTGAGCACGGCGAGCTGCTCCTCTTCCTCCACCCCTTCGGCGGTGACGGTGAAACGAAACACCCGGGCGAGATCCAGGATGGCCTTGACGATGGCCTTGTCCTGTTCGCTGTGGACCAGGGTCTGGATGAAGCTTCTGTCGAGCTTCACCTCGTCGGCGGGCAGATCCCGCAGATAGGCCAGGGACGAGTAGCCCGTGCCGAAGTCGTCGATGGAGATGAGCAGGCCGAGGGCCTTGAGCTGGCGGATCCTGGCGATGCTCTCCAGCCGGTTTTCCAGCACCACGGACTCGGTGATCTCCAGCAGCAGGCGCGACGGGGGCACCCCGGTGTCCCGCAGAATGTACTCCACCTGCTGCACGAAACCGGCGGTGTGGAACTGGCGGGCGCTGACGTTGACCGACAGATGAGGGATGGCGAGACCGTTGTTGAGCCAGAAGCTGTACTGGGCGCAGGCGGTCTTCATCACCCAGTAGCCTATCTCCTGGATCAGGGTGGTCTCCTCGGCGATGGGGATGAACTCCCCGGGTGGCACCATGGTGCCGTCGGCCTTCTGCCAGCGCAGCAGCGCCTCTATGCCCGAGAGCGTGCCGTTGTCGACCCGGTATTGGGGCTGGTAGTGCAGCACCAGCTCGTTGTTGCGCAGGGCATCACGCAGCTGGTTGTTGAGAGAAAGCTTGCTCTTCTCTTTTTCCGCCATGGCTTCACTGAAGAAGATATGGTTGCCCTGGCCCGCGCGCTTGGCCATGTGGACGGCGGTATCGGCCTGCTGCATCAGGACAAGGTGATCCTTGTCGTCATCGCTGAACAGGCTGATCCCCACGGAGGCGCTGCAGTGCAGCTTGTGATCGCCGATGTCGAAGGGGGCGCGGAAGATCCCCATCAGCTCCCGGGCAAAGTGCTCCGCCAGGATCTTGGCGGTGATATAGCCCTGGCCCAGCGCCGTGAAGAGCAGGGCAAATTCGTCACCCGAGGTGCGGGCGAGCACCAGGTTATCCTGGGGCAGGGACTTGAGTCGCACCACCACGGCCTGGAGCAGCAGATCGCCGCAGGCGTGACCGAGGGAGTCGTTGATGGATTTGAAGTTGTCCAGATCCAGCAGCAGCAGGGCCCCCCACTGGCCGCTCGGGGTCTGCAGGGTGCGCTGCATGATGTCGGTCAGGCTGCGCCTGTTGTAGAGATCGCACAGGTCGTCGTAGTAGGCGAGGCGCTCGATGTGGCGGGCGGTCTCTTTCTCCTGGGTGATGTCGTGGAAGCTGCAGACGAAGTGGCTGATCTCCTCCTCCTCGTCCTTGACCCCGCTCACCATGAGCCGCACCGGGAAGAGGTGTCCCTCCCTGTGCAGGCATTGTTCCTCCCCGAGCCAGTATCCCTGCCGGTTGACCGCCGCGATCACCTCCTCCTTGAGGGTGTCGCCATAGTAGGTGGGCCTCAGGGCGTCGATGTGCAGGCCCAGCATCTCCTCGCTGGCAAAGCCGGTGATGCGGCTGAAGGAGGCATTGACCTTGAGGATGATGCCCCCGTGATCCATCACCAGCAGGCCGTCGTGGGTGTTGAAGGCCACTTCGGCCAGGCGCAGGGCATCGTCATTGGCCAGGCGCTGCAACTCGCTGGCGGCCCGCTCGCGCTGTTCGTAGAGGACGTCCAGCAGGGGCGCGGGATCGGCCAGAGGGGTGGCGAGCAGCAGGGTGAGCTGCCCCAGGGGGAGACCGTTTGGCCCCGGGAAGGGGATACCGACATAGGCCTTGGCGTCGAGGGCCAGCAGCTGGCTGGACTGGGGATAGCGCAGGGCCAGATCTTCCACGTAGAGACTCTGCCCGTGCTGGAAGATCTCCCGGCCCGGGCCGATGTCCATGGGCATGGGTTTGACGACGGCGAAGGCATCCCCCTCCACCACGCAGCGGGGAATGAGCCAGAGATCCTGGCCGCGAGGCTGAAACTCGCCGATCCAGCCCCTGTGGGCCCCACTCAGGCCCATGGCCCAGCGCAGCAGGGCGCGGCAGTAATCGTTGCCGGTCAGGTTGGCCAGCCCCGGGGGAGGCGCGAGGTCCGGGGCGTCGGTCGCCACGGGGTCCGGCTGCCAGTGGCCGAGCAAACGGGCGCAATGACGCACCAGTTGCAGGGTGTCATCGCTGATGAGGGTGCTCTCGGCATACTCCAGGCTGAGCACGCCGATGAGCTTCTCCTGCTCCAGCAAGGCGCCGTCCAGGCGGGAGCAGACATTGGCATCGGCCAGATAGTAGTGCTGGCTCAACATGGGCTGGTGGGCCGCCTCCGAGAAGCTCAGGGCGCCCCGGGCGCGCAGGGCTCGGATGTAGCGGCTGTCTCCGCGAATGGCACCGAGCGCGTCTACCCCCAGGGTGAAGACCGGGGTCAGCTGCTCGCCGCCAAGGGCGCCATGGGCCTGGTAGTGCCAGAGGATCAGGCGATCGGCCCCCAGGCACTCCTTGAGGCTCTCCAGCATGGCGTCATACTGCTGCTGGCTGGCCATCTGGCTCAGGCGCGGCAGTTGCAGGGACAGGCTGGCGGCGCTCTCCTGGGACTGGGTCTGCAGGCAGATGAGCCAGAAGGCGTCCTGCTCGTGGGAGAGGGAAATGTGCCAGAGGAGGGCGTCAAAGCGCAGCACCAGCTTGCCCCCCTTGCCGCTGGCCAGCCGCTGCTCGATGGGTTGGCGCAGGGCGTCCGGCAATTGGGCCGGCCAGGCACTGCGGGGCTCGTCGAGCCAGTGGAGCGGCGTCTGCATCACATCGGTCAGGGCGACCAGCCGTTGACTACGGGTATCCAGGCGGAAAAACAGGGGCGCCTGGCTGGCGGTCGGAAGATGGCTGAGCGCGGTAGACGACATGAACTGACACTATCCTGTTGAGCAATTGTCGGAGGGCAAGAATACTGCAAATCCGTGGCAAACAAAATTTCATTGAGTTCTAAATTAGATAAGTCTAATTTATTGGTCATTTCCTGTTGAGTGGAGTCTTGCAGATGAAACGGATCCTGATTGTGGGTGGTGTGGCCGGGGGGGCGTCCGCCGCCGCCCGTGCCCGCCGTTTGAGCGAAGAGGCGGAGATCGTGATGTTCGAGCGGGGCGAGTTCGTGAGCTTCGCCAACTGCGGTCTGCCTTATCACATCGGGGGGGATATCCCGGATCGGGATGCCCTGCTGCTGCAGACACCGCAAAGCTTCAAGCGCCGGTTCAACGTGGATGTGCGGGTGTTTCACGACGTCATCGAGATAGACAAGGCCGGCAAGAGCCTGCTGGTGCGCAACCTGCTGACCGGCGAAGAGCGGCGCGAAGCCTACGACGTGCTGCTGCTGAGCCCGGGCGCTGCCCCCATCCGGCCTCCCTTCCCCGGCATCGAGAGCCCGGGGGTACACACCCTGCGGAGCATTCCCGACATGGATCGCATCCTGGCGGCGCTGGCGCACGACAAGCCCCGCCACGTCACCGTGGTGGGGGGCGGTTTCATCGGGCTGGAGATGATGGAGGCGCTGCACCAGCGCAAGCTGGATGTCACCCTGCTGGAGCTTTCCGATCAGGTGATGGCGCCGGTGGACAAGGAGATGGCCAACCTGCTCCACGCCCGCATCCGGGAGGAGGGGGTCGATCTTCGCCTGCGTACCGGCCTCGCTGCCATCGAAAGCCTGGAGGTGCCTGCCGAGAAGACCGCCGCCGTGGCGACCGCCCAGCGGGGTGGACTGCGCCTGACCCTCAATGACGGCTCTCATCTCGACACCGGCCTGTTGATCCTCGCCATCGGCGTCAAGCCCGAGACTCTGCTCGCCGCCAAGGCGGGGCTGGTGCTGGGACCGCGGGGCGGCATCAAGGTGGATGCGGGCATGCGCACCTCGGATCCCTGCATCTTCGCGGTGGGGGACGCGGTGGAGGAGACCGATTTTGTCACCGGCGAGTCCGTGCTGATCCCGCTGGCGGGCCCGGCCAACCGGCAGGGGCGCATCGCTGCCGACAACATGCTGGGGCGAAGCGAAACCTACAAGAAGACGCAAGGGACCGCCATCTGCAAGCTGTTCGATCTGGCGGTGGCGAGCACGGGGCTGAACGAGAAGCGGCTGGTGCAGCTGGGGCTGCCGTTCGAGAAGGTCTATGTCCACCCGGGCAGCCACGCCGGCTATTATCCCGGCGCCCACCCGGTCAGCCTCAAGCTGCTGTTTGCCCCCGATGGCAAGATTTACGGCGCCCAGGCCATCGGCAAGGATGGCATCGACAAGCGCATCGACGTGCTGGCGGTGGCCCAGCGCGCCGGCCTCACCGTGTTTGATCTGCAGGATCTGGAGCTCACCTATGCGCCGCCCTTTGGCTCGGCCAAGGATGTGATCAACATGGCCGGGTTCGTGGCGAGCAACCATCTGAAGGGGGACACCCTGCTCTGCCACGCAGCCGAGGTGCAGGCTCGCCACCCCCATCAGCTGGTGGTGGATGTGCGAAATGGCCCCGAACTCGACAAGCTGGGGCGCATTCCGGGGGCGCTGCACATCCCCCTGGACGAGCTGCGTGGCCGTCTTGATGAGTTGCCCAGGGATAAAGAGCTGCTCATCAGCTGCCAGGTGGGTTTGCGCGGTCACGTGGCCTGCCGCCTGCTGAGCCAGCACGGTTTTCGGGTCAAGAACCTCTCCGGCGGTTTCAAGACCTGGCAGACGGTGATCGCCGAGTAGATGCCCCAGGCTGACATGGCCCGATTGATCACTCTGTATGCAAACGGGCCACCCCAGTGAGTGGCCCGTTTTGTTGCCGCACGGGGTTGCCGCAGGTGGCCCCCTCGCTCTCAGGGGGGGCTGTCAGCGAGCTGATTGCGAATGTGGTGCTGCAAGACCGCGAGCATGGAGGCGCCGGAGAGGCCTATCATCAGGGCACCGTTGACTGCCTCCAGGGGGCCGAGCAGCTTCCACTGCGGGCTCATGACGATGTCGCCATAGCCCAGAGTGGCGAAGTTGACCCCGGAGTGATAGACGGCCTCCTGCAGGGTATCGAACTCCCCGAGCCACAGGAAGAGCCCGCCCCAGACGCCGATCTGGGCCAGGTTGCCCAGCATCACCAGAGTGATGATGCCAAACAAAGCCAGCATGCCGGCCAGGGCCCCCTCGCGTCGATTGAATCGCTTGACGTAGAAGCGGATGCACCAGACGGATACCAGGGATTGCAGCAGCATGTTGACCAGGATCACCGGGATGCCGACCAAAAAAATCGTTAACATATCAATCTCCTAGCTTGGCTTCTGCCAGTGGGCGGCCGACTGGCCACCACTGTTCGAGCAGCAAGATACAGAGCCAGCCATAGCCGGCCACCACCAGATAGAGGCCGCAACGCATGGCGGCCGCCAACCACACATCCTTGCCGGTGGCGCTGTCCTCGATGGCCGGGCCAAACAGGATGAGCGCCGTGATCCAGGCGTTGCTCCAGAAGGATGGCGGGAAACGCCCCGCCACCAGCCGCACCAGGCGCCGCGCCAGCCAGAGGGTCATCAGGGCCAGCATCAGCACCAGCATCAGGAGCGAGGGCCAGAGGCTGAGCCCGAGCCAGAGTGCGAACGCCAGCAGGGCGCCCATCAGGGTCGAGAGCACCAGCTCCTGGCCCGCCTGTCTGGCGTTGAGGGAGGTACTCTGCTGAGCCAGGGTCACCGTCTTCATCACCGCCGGAATGTAGAACGCCGGATTGCCGAGGGCCAGCAGCCACATCGGCAGTACCATGGCGACGGCGCGCAGCGCCAGCCGCTCGGGATGTTCGGGGGGCAATGGCACCGGTCTTGCCGCCGCTCCCGCCACCTGCAGGGGAGGGAAGAGTGCGTGGGCCAGGCGGTTGACCAGGGTGCCTATCAGGATCCCCAGTCCCATCATCTGGGCAAGGGCGATGGCAAGGGACTGCTCGATGAGACCGGCCACCGGGATCACCGTGATGGCCATGATGAGCAGCATGGCGGCGGCCCCCTTGCCGGCCATCGCCTGCTGCATCAGCAGGTAGAGCAGCAGGGCGACGAGCAGCACGGCCGCCAGGGCATAGTGGGTCAGCAGGGGCACCAGCAGCACGCCGCCGACCATCACGGCCAGCAGCAGAGCGCCACCCAGCAACCCTTTGCCAAGGCTGAGCGGCTCGCCGGGTCGGCACAGCACCACCCAGGCCATGATGACCCCGAGGTGGGGCATGGGCAGCGCCAGACCGTAACAGATCCCCGTCGCGAGCCCGATGCCCGTGCCAATGCGCAGTACAGCCTTGTCGGCGTTATGCATCTGGCGCCTCAATAGAGGAAGGAGAAGAGGCTCATCAGGCGGATATAGAGCGCCCCCAGGAGGTGCAGCACCCCGCTCTCACCGGTGTAGACCAGCACGTCGGCCTGGCCACCGATCCGCAGCGCCTCGACCGGGGGGAAGTCGTCGCTCTGGAAGGCGACCTTGACCGGGAAACGCTGGGCCTGGCGCAGCCAGTCGCGGTTGTTGTCCACCGTGGGCAGGGTACCGGCGGGCTGGTTCTTGCCATCGCCCACCCCGTAGCCGACGCTGCGGATCTCCCCCTCGAATAGCTGTCCAGGCAGGCTGTCGAGCAGGATGGCGACCTTGTCCCCTGGTCGAATGTTGCCGAGGTTGTTCTCCGTCAGATCCGCCGATACCCAGACGTCGTGGATGGCGATCAGGGTCATGGCCGGGGCGCCGGCCCCGATAAACTGGCCTGCATCCGTGCTGAGGTCGGTGACAAGGCCCCGACCCGGCGCCACCACGCGGGTGTTCTGGCGATCCAGCTCGGCCTTGTGCACCGCCGAGCGGGCACTGAGCAGCTGGGAGTTGTCATCGCCGCTCGCCCCGGCGGCCTCGATGGCGCGGCGAACGTCGGCTTCGGCCGCCGCCACCTGGCTCTTGGCGGTCTCGCGGCTGGCCTGGGCCACCTCCAGGCGACGCACCGAAATGGCCCCCGGATCTTCCCGATAGAGCCGCTCCTGGCGCTCGGCATCCTTGGCCGCGTTGTCGTAGGCAGCGCGCATGGCCATCAGGGAAGCCTCGGCCGCCTTGACCCCTTCGGTATTCGCCTTGACGCCGCTCAGCACCGTCTGGTAGTCGGATCTGGCCTTGGCCAGGGCGATGTCATAAGGCTCGGGATCGATCTCGAACAGGGGGGCGCCAGCCTCCACGTCCTGATTGTCGTGGACATAGACCCGCTTGATCTGGCCTGCCACCTCGGCGGCGACGGGGACCACGAAGGCCTGCACCCGGGCCTGGGAGCTGTAGGGGGTCAACCTGTCCGCCAGCAGATACCAGATGAGCAGGAGGAGGATCGCGGCCAGCAGCCCGAGGGTGGCGCGGCGGCTGGCCTGGCCGGGAGAGGCTGTGTCAGTCATGGGCGTTTGCCTTCTGTGTCATGGGGGAGTGGGCTGCGTCGAGCAGGGGGGCCCAGTCGGCGCGCGTGCGCAGTTGAGCCTCCACCTTGGGGGTCACCAGGGGACGTTCGCGCCCCTGTTCCCAACCGCCACCCAGTGCCTTGTAGAGGGTGATGAGGTCGCGCATCCGGGCACCACGGCTGTTGACCAGGCGCTCCTGCTGGTTGAACAGGGCACGCTGGGAGTCGAGCACCCGCTGGAAGTCCGCCATCCCCTCGCGGTACTGGGTGTTGGCGATTTCGAGGGAGCGGCGGGCGGCTTCGCCGGTCTGGGTCAGCAGGGCGATCTCCTCCTGGCCGTTGGCATAGGCCACGGCCGCGTCATCCACCTCGCGGGCCGCCTTGAACACGCTGTCGCGATAGCGTTCGTGAAGCTGCTGGAAGCGGGCGTCCTGCACCAGGATCTGGTTGCCGAGCCGTCCCTGATCCAGCAGGTTCCAGCTCAGCGACGGCCCGACGCCCCAGGAGAAGGTGCCACTTTCCCCGCCGCTGGCATTGACTCCCAGGGTGCCGAGCAGGGTGATGGAGGGGTAGAGCTCGCTCTCGGCCACCCCGATGAGGGCCGACTGGGCGGCCAGCTGACGCTCCGCCACCCGCACGTCAGGACGGCGGCGCAGCAGATCCGCGGGCATCTCGGTGACCAGGGCCAGCTCGCCCTGGGGGATCTTGCCGGTGTTGGTGGTCATCTCGGGCAGGGGCCCCGGGGCGCGGGCGAGCAGGGTGGAGAGGGCGTTCTGGCTTTGGCGCAGGCTGGTCTCGAGCTGGGGAATGCCGGACAGGGTGCCCAGGTACTGGGTCCTGGCTTGCTGCACGTCCAGCTCGGCGCTGTTGCCGCTCTTGAACAGTCGCTCGGTGATCTCCAGGCTGCGCCGCTGGATGCGGGCATTCTCCCGGGCGATCTGGAGCCTGGCCTCCAGGGTACGGATGCTCACATAGAGCTGGGCCACCTGGGCGGCCATCAACACCTGGATGTCGTCATATTGGGCCAGGGTCGCGAAATAGCTGGCATCCGCCGCCTCGACTCCGCGCTGGAACTTGCCCCAGAAGTCAAGTTCCCAACCGAGGTTGAAGCCGGCGCCGTAGCTGTTGCCCGCGCTGCTGTGGCCGCCCCGGGTCTGACCTGCCTGGAGGAATTCTGCCGTTCCCACCGTCGCCTGGGGGCCGAGCAGGCTCTCGGCGATGCCAAGCTGGGCCTGGGCCTCGAGGATCCGCAGGCCGGCGATCCGCACGTCCGGATTCTTGAGGAAGGCCTCCTCCACCAGGGCGCTCAGCACGGGATCGTGCAAGTTGTCCCACCATCGTCGGTAGTCGGTCACCGTCACCGCCTGCTGACCCTCGCTGGCGCTGTGCCAGTTGGCCATCTCCTCGACACCGGGGGCCTGATAATCGGGCCCGAGCAGAGTACAGGCACCGAGCAGCAGGCAGGTGCCCCCTGCAAACAGGGGGCGAAGGAGAGAAAGTGCGTCGGCCATGGGGTTATTTTTCCGCGTTGGCCAGACCGTCGTTGACCCAGGCCATGAAGATGCGATAGCCGATGGAGAGCAGGGTGGCACCGATGAACATGCCGAGGATGCCATTGGTGGCCATGCCGCCGAGGGCCCCCAGCAGCACTACCGGCATGGGCGCATCGACGCCACGCCCCAGCAGCAGGGGCTTGAGCACGTTGTCGGCCATGCCGGCCACGATCAGCAGCACGGTATAGAGCACGTTGAGCAGGGTGCCGTGATCCCCCGCCATCCACATGAAGGCAATGGCCGGTCCCGTGATCAGGATGACGGGGACCTGGGCGATACCCAGGATCAGCGCCAGGACGAAGAAGATCCCGACCGCCGGGATCCCGGCGAGGGACATGATGACGCCAGCCAGCAGGGCCTGGATGAAGGCGACCCCGATGACCCCCATGGCCACGGCCCGGATGGTGCTGGTGCACAGCTTGGTCAGGGCGAGGCCCTTGCGCTCATCGGTGATGCGCATGGCGATGCGCTCGGCGCTGATGGCACCCGGCGCCCCCCAGGCCATGATGATGCCAGCCACGATGAAAGAGGCGACGAAGCCCAGCAGGCCGCCCCCCATGCTGGCGAGCATGGTGACAGTCTGCTTGGCCATGTCGCCGAGCTGCGGCTTGTAGCTGATGAGGAGGCTCGGCAGATCCACGGATGCCTTGGTCCATAAGGCGTGCAGCTTGGCACCGATCAGCGGGATGCTGGCGATGTCGGCGGAAGGTGCCGGAATCACCAGAGTGTTGTTGTTCACCTTGTCTATCAGGGCGCTGACGCTGTCACCCAGGGAGCCGAGCATGGCCACGGTGGGGGCCACGATGAGCAGGATGCCCAGCAGGACCAGCAGGGTGGACGACTGACCCTGTTTTCCCCCGAGTCTGGCGGCAAAGCGCTGATGGAGGGGGTAAAGGGTGACCGCCAGGATCAGGGCCCACAGCATCATGTTCATGAAAGGGGAGAACACGGTGAAGCAGAACGAGCCTAGCGCCAGAATAAGACCAAATTTGATGAACATGTCCAGGAATCGGGCAACCAATCTTTTTTCGACGAGGGACAGATCGTTATTTTCCATGCTGATATGACTCCAGAGAGGGATGGATGCATGACCCCGCTGACCCTGTGTGAACTCAAGGTCGGCATTCTGGTCGATGGACAATTAATAAGTTTGTTTTCAATGGTTGAGGCATACATCGAGCGCACCTGCACGTTATGTATGGCACAGGTGTTCAAGGCTTAAAAAATATTTATCTGCTTGATATGTCGTTGATTGGAAGGCCTGCATTGAGCAGGGCCGAGAATAATGAATGGCCCGATCACGCACAAGTGAACAGTGGTGCCCGGTTTAGCCTGGGTTCAGAAAATCACGACAATCCTCTTTCATGGAACAGGACATCGCATGCAGGGTCTCGAATAAACCTCGCGGTTCACGGGGCGTCGCGCTCCCGTCCGAGGCGATGTGCCCATCTCTGTTGGCCGATGCCGCCCGATATGGCAGTTGGTGTTCCCGGGAGTGACGCTTTATTCTATTGGCTCCTGCGCTGCGGCGATCCAACCCGGGATGAACACCATGCACCTCTCTCTCTCCTGCCCCGTGACTCGTCTTCCCCGTGTGGCCTGGCTGGCGGCGCTGCTGCTGGCCGGTTGTGGCCCCGACAAGCCTGTCAACCAGGTACCGACCACCGAATCCACTGCCCGGCAGGAGGCAGGAGCGCCCGCCTCCGTGGTGCAGGCCAATGCACGCCAATACCGCGATGCCCCAGCGCTGGCGCTGGTCTTCTCCGGCCCATTGGCGCCCAAGGCAAACTGGCAGAGCTGGCTTTCTGTGAGTGAAGGGGGCAAGCAGGTGCAGGGGGAGTGGATCCTCGCCGACGATGGCCGCACCCTCTATTTCCCGAACGTTCAGCCCGACAAACGCTACGAGGTGAGCCTCAAGGCGGGGCTGGGCCCATCCCCCCAGAGCTGGACTCTCAAGACCCGGCCGCTGGAGGCGGGGGCCTCCTTTACCGCGAGCGGCATGGTATTGCCGCTGCGCGACGAGCTGCGCCTGCCCATCAGCGCGGTCAATGTGGACGAGGTCAATATCGACTTCTTTCGGGTCGATGCCGAATACCTGCCCCGTTTCCTGGCCGAGTATCGCCCCGGTGCCGGCATGGGCAACTGGGAGCTTGAGCAGATCACCAAGCGGGCCAAGCGGGTATTCAGCGGCCGCTATGCGTTGGAGCTCGATGCCAACCGGCGCGAGACCCGCCTCATCAATGTGAAGGAGCCGCAGCTGGCGGAGGCTGGCGTCTACTTTGCGGTGATGTCGCCTCTTGGCAACTACGACTGGCGCAAGGAGACCACCTACTTTGCGGTGAGCGACATGGGGCTCAGTGCCCGCCGTTACCGCGATGAGCTGGAGGTGTTCGTGAGCTCCCTAGCCAGCGCCGACCCCCTCAAGGATGTGCAGCTCTCCCTGCTCGACCAGAAGGGCAACCGGCTGCAGGTGCAAACCACCGACCCCCAAGGTCATCGCCGCTTCGATCAGGTGCAGGGGGCTCGCCTGCTGCTGGCCGAGCAGGGCAAGCATCTGGCGGTGCTGCGCCTCGATGGCGCGGCCCTCGATCTCTCCACCTTCGATCTCGGCACCCAGCCCTGGCAGGCCCAACAGCTCTATCTGTTCAGCGGGCGCGATCTCTATCGCCCCGGCGAGCGGCTCGACAGCGAGATCCTGCTCAAGGGGCAGGATGGCCAGCTGCTGCCGGGCATGGCGGTGGAGCTGGAGGTGAAACAGCCGGACGGCCAACTGCTCGAACAAAAGCGCCTGCTGCCGGACAATTTGGGCGCGGCCCACTACGGCTTGCGTCTGCCGGATGATGCGCCGCTCGGGCGCTGGACCATCAACCTCAAGACTGCCGCCGGTAGCCGCTTCGAGTGGCCTTTTCTGGTGGAGGAGTTTCTGCCGGAGCGGCTGAAACTGCAGCTTGGCAAGGGGCCGGATGGGGAAGTGACGAGTCTGGACGCCGCCCTCACTTTGCCGCTGCAAGGGGACTATCTCTACGGCGCACCAGCCAGTGCCACCAAGGCGAAGGCGGAAGTGAAGTTAAGCCGCGCCACCATGCCCTTTACCCAGTGGCAGGAGTTCACGCTGGGTGACGTGCTGCTCGCCGAGCAGGCCAGGGATCTCGAGCCTCTCAATCTCACCCTCGATGCGCAGGGGCAGGGGACTTTTTCGCTGGCTGATGAGCTCGATGGGGTGCGCGCCCTCGGGCCGCTGGAGGTGGCCTATCGGGTGTCGCTCGCCGAGCCCGGTGGCCGCGCCGTCAATCGCAGCCGCACCCAGTATGGCTGGCCCGCGGGCAGCCAGTGGCCCGCGCTCAAGGCCGATTTCGTAGCGGAGCGGGTAGAGGGGGGCAAGCCGCTGCCCTTCCAGATCCTCAACCTCGATGAGCAAGGCCAGCCGGTGGCGGGGGCGGTGAAGGTGCGCCTCATCAACGAGTACCGCGACTACTACTGGCACTATGCCGATGGGGAGGGGTGGAAGTACGAATTCAACAGCCAGCCCTATCTGGAGCAGGAGCAGACCCTGCAGCTGGATGGCAAGGGGCCGACCCCGCTCACGCTGCAACTGGCGGCGGGCTGGTATCGCTTGGAGGTGGAGAACAGTCAGGGCCATCAATCGAGCCTGCGGGTAGAGATAGGGAGTTACGCCTGGGGCGGCGGTGGCGAGCAGGCACGGCCCGACAAGATTGCCATCACCCTCGACAAGCGCGCCTATCTGGCGGGTGACAAGGCCAAAGTGACGCTGGTGGCGCCGCGCCCCGGCAAGGGCTTGCTGCTGGTGGAAGATGGCGATGGCCTGCGCTGGTGGCAGCGTATCGAACTCAAGGGGGCCGGCGGCGATGCCAAGGATGCCCGCGGCGAGTTCGAGATCCCGGTCAGCCCCGAGTGGCAGCGTCATGACCTGCATATCTCGGCCCAGATCGCCGCGCCAGACAGCGCCTCCAAACCGGTCGGCAAGCAACAGGGGCAGAGCCTGCGCTCGGTCGGGCTGGTGCCGCTCACCCTGGATCGGGAAGCGCGCCGTCTGCCGCTTACCCTGAGCGCACCTGATAAAGCGGTGCCGCTCACTAGACTGGAAGTGACCGCCACCTCCACTCCCAACAGTCAGGGCCGCGTGGTGCTGGCGGCGGTGGATCGGGGCGTGCTCAATATCAGCGATTACCAGCCTCTCGACCCGTTCGAGATCTTCTTTGGTCGCAAGCGCTTCGCCCAAGATTTGTTCGACAACTACGGCCAGGTGATCCCGCCGCAAGATGGCAAGCTGGCTCGCCTCAACTACGGGGGTGACCGGGCGCCGCTGAAAAAAGGGGGCGCGCTGGAGAGCCGGGTCGAGATTGCCGCGCTCTGGAGCGGCGAGGTGAGTTTTGATGAGCAGGGCAAGGCGGTGATCCCGCTCGAGCTGCCCAACTTCAACGGCGAGCTGGCGCTGATGGCGCTGGCGTGGAACGAACAGCAGGTCGGTGAGGCCGAGCGCGCCGTCAAGGTGGTGGCGCCGCTGGTGGCCGAGATCGGCTGGCCGCGCTTTGGCGCCAGAGGGGATGAGACCCGGGCGCTGGTGCAGCTGCGCAACATGAGTGGCGAGGATCAGACCCTCTCCCTTGCCTGGACCCTCAATGGCGGACTCAAGGCAAATGGCGAGTTGCCCCGCACCCTGGCCCTTAAAAACGGCGAGGAGCAGTGGCTGACCCTGCCGCTCACCGTGACCGGGGCGAGCGGTGTGGCGAGCCTGCAGTTGGCGGCCAGCGGCAAGGATTTTGCCATCAGCCGCGACTGGTCTCTGCCGCTGCGCTCCCCCTGGCCGGCCGAGACTCGCCAGCGCTACCAGATGCTGGCCCCCGGCCAAGAGATGGCTTTTGCGCCAGCTGAGCTGGCCGGGCTGGATCGCGCCAACCTGCAGGGGCTGCTCAGCCTCTCCGGCACTCCCCCCTGGGATCCGGCAGCCCAGTGGCAGGCGCTGGCCGACTACCCCTATGCCTGTCTGGAGCAGACCTTGTCCCGTGCCTGGCCTTACTTGCTGACCACAGCCGATGAGCGGGCCGTCTGGCGCAAACCCGCAGAGGGCAAGAAAGCGGCGAGTGAGGCGGATGTGCAACGCGCCCTGCTGCAACGGCTGCAGCGGTTGCAACTGCCCAGCGGCGGCTTTGGCCTGTGGGATGGTCGCTCCGACGAGGAGCAGTGGCTCACCGCCTATGCCGCCGACTACCTGCTGGCGCGCAAGGAGGCGGGCGACGCAGTGCCGGAGGCAATGCTCAATCAGGCGTTGAACCGGCTGCAGAGCTATCTCACCGACAGTCAGTACGGTGAGCGCTGGAGCAGTGCCCCCGAGCACAGCCGTCTTGCCTATCAGGCTTACAGTGCCTATGTGCTGGCCCGGGTGGGCAAGGCGCCGCTCGCTACCCTGCGCCTTATCTGGGAGCAGCAGGCCGATCACGCCCGCTCGGGTTTGCCGCTCTTGCACTTCTCCCTGGCCCTCTCGGCCATGGGGGATGAGCAGAACGCCGCCAAGGCCCTCAGCCGGGCATTGGCGACCGAGCGCGGGGACGATTATCTCGGAGATTACGGCTCACCGTTGCGCGATGAAGCCCTCGAGCTCTCCCTGCTGCGCCAGCACAAGCTGGCTGCGGAGCGCTGGCCGGCTCTCAGTGCCAAGGTGGCCGATACCCTGGCCCATCGTCAGTGGCTCAGCACTCAGGAGCGGCTCGCCCTGTTGCGACTCGCCCGCGTCGATCCGGCCGTCGACTGGCAGGCCAGGGTGACCTCCTCTCTTGGCAGTGGATCCCTGAGCGGTTCGGCCCCGTTGCAACTGGGCGCCCCCGAGGCGCTGGCAACGAGCGCCGTCACCAACGAGGGCAAGAAGGGCTCTCTCTATGTGCAGCGCACCTTGATCGGTTACCCCGAGCAGGCTCCTACCCGGTTGAGTCAGGGGATAAGCGTGACCCGCAGCTGGTTCAACAGCGACGGTCAGCCGTTTGATCCTGCCAAGGTGAAGGTCGGCGATCTGGTGGTGGTGCGGCTCAACGTCAGCAGCGAGTCGGCGGTGCCCGATGCCCTGCTGGTGGAGATGGTGCCCGCTGGCTTCGAGCTGGAGAACCCGGCCCTTGGCAACAGCATCAAGCTGGAAGAGCTCTCCATCGAGGGGAAACCGGCGTGGCAGAGCGAGTGGAACGACTATCTCAAGCATCAGGAGTTTCGCGATGACCGCTACACGGCGGCGCTGGATCTGAGCGCCGGGAGCAACCAGCAACTGGTCTACCTGATGCGGGCGGTGACGCCGGGTCGCTATCAGGTGCCGCCGACCCAGGTGGAGGATATGTACCGCCCCGAGCTGCGGGCTGTGGGTGAGGATATCCACGAGGTGATCATCTCTGAGTAACAAACCCTCCCTTGAGCGGGTTCGCCCGCTCACTTTCTGGCGGCGCGGCTGGCTGCGACTGTGTCACGGTGGCCGCATTTGCCGCCACCGGCTTGGCCGTCTGCCACGCTGGCTGCGCTTTTCGGTGCTGGGCGTTGTAGCACTGCTCCTGTCATTGCTGGCACTGGATCGACTCTTCCCGCCGCCGCCACTCGACCCTGCCTACGCACGGGTGGTGCTCGACATGAAGGGGCGACCGCTGCGCGCCTTTGCCGATACCAGCGGCGTGTGGCGTTACCCCGTGACCCTGGAGCAGGTCTCCCCCCGCTATATCGAGGCGCTGCTGGGCTACGAGGATCGCTACTTCTGGCGTCATCCCGGGGTCAATCCGGTGGCCATGGTGCGCGGGGTCTGGCAGTGGCTGCGTTACGGGCGGGCTGTGTCGGGGGGCTCGACCCTCACCATGCAGGTGGCCCGTCTTATCGAGCCCTACCACAGGAGCGTGCCCGGCAAGCTGCGCCAGATGGCCCGCGCGCTGCAACTGGAGTGGCACTACGACAAGCGCACCCTGCTTACCGTCTACCTCAATCGGGCGCCCTTTGGCGGCAACCTGGAGGGGGTGCAGGCGGCAAGTTTTGCCTATCTCGGCAAGAGCGCCGCCAAGCTGACCTATGCCGAGGCGGCGCTGTTGGCGGTGCTGCCGCAGACTCCCAGCCGCAACCGGCCGGACCGGCATCCCGAGCGGGCCCGCACCGCCCGTGACAAGGTGATGCAGCGGCTGGTAGCGCAAGGCGTCTGGCCCGAACAGGTGTGGCTGGAGGGGCGCATCGAGCCGGTGCTGGCCCGCGGCCACTTTACGCCAATGGAGGCGCCGCTCTTTGCCCGTCTCGCCGCCGACAATCAGGCCGGAGCGCTGGTGCACACCACCATAGACGGCGATCTGCAGCGCTGGCTGGAGGGGCGGGTGGCAAGCTACATTCGCCGTTTCCCCGAGCAGACCTCAGCGGCGTTGCTCTTGGTAGATAACAAAACCATGGCGGTGCGTGCCTATGTGGGCAGCGCCGAGTATGGCAATTTGCGCCGCCACGGTTATCTCGACATGGTGCAGGCGATCCGCTCTCCCGGCTCCACCCTCAAGCCCTTCATCTACGGTCTGGCCATGGACGAAGGGTTGGTGCACTCGGCCTCCCTGCTCTCCGATGCGCCAAGGCTGGGCTCGGACTATAGACCCGCCAACTTCAGCGGCGCCTTTCAAGGGCCGGTGACGCTCGCCCAGGCGCTGCAGCAATCCCTCAACGTGCCGGCGGTGCAGGTGCTGGAGGCGCTTGGGCCTGACAAACTGGTCAGCCGCCTCGACAACGCCGGAGTGCGGCTGGCCCTTTCCGACAAGCCCAATCCGGCCATCGCGCTGGGGGCGGCGGGCATTCGGCTCGAGCAACTGGTGGCCCTCTACAGCTCGCTGACCCGGCAGGGGCAGGTGGCCATGCCGGTCTGGCTGGCGGGGCAGCAGGCGGTGTCGCGCCCCTTGCTGAGTCCGGGAGCGGCCTGGATCATCTGGCAAATATTGAGCGCGCAGGGACGGGCGGACCAACCCTTTGCCAGCGAGGCGACCGGCCGGGTCAACCGGCTGGCTTGGAAGACCGGTACCAGCTACGGCTATCGCGACAGCTGGGCGATGGGGGTCTCCGGTCGCTGGACCATCGGCGTCTGGCTGGGGCGCCCCGACGGCACCCCCATGCCCGGTTTTTACGGCCAGAGCGCGGCGGTGCCGCTGCTGCTTTCGGTCTACTCGCGGCTTGCTGACAACAGCCCCCTGCCGGCACAACCCAATACGGTGAGCGAAGCCGAAGTGTGCTGGCCACTGGGACGCAAGGGGAGCGCGACCCTGCCTGAGGCCTGTCTGCAGCGCCAGAGCGCCTGGTTGCTGGAAGGGCGTGATCCACCCACCTTGCCGGATCCCATGGACTGGCCCTCGCCGCTGCGCCAGGTCGCACTGACCGCTGCGGGCAAGCCGACTCTGACCCGCTGCCAAGATGCGGCGCAATCCGGCTTTCGGGCCCTCTGGCCGCTGTCGCTGGAGCCGTGGCGCTCACCGGGCGAGCGGCGTCAGGCGCTGCTTGCCAGGGGCTGCGCGGGGGAGGGGCAGAGCGCCGAGCAGCAGGCCCCCATCCGCATCCTGGCGCTGGGGGAGGGCAACCTTATCCGCAGTCAGCGCTATCGGTTGCAGCCCAGGGTGCTCGGCGGTGTCGGCAAGCCGGCCTGGTTTCTCAACGGCCAGCGGCTGCGCTGGGACGGGGATCAAGTAGTGAGCAAGGCGGGCCGCTATCAGCTGGTGGTAGTGGATGAGGCGGGAAACAGCGATCGCATCGAGTTTCGGCTGGAAAACCCCTCCTGAGGGCGTGGTGAGCGCCAGAATATTGACGGCATCGGGGATGGTCTCGATGCCGTCAGTTGATTGTCGATTCCCCGGCAGAGGCGGGGAGTCAGGGCTTGACCTGCCCCAGCCGGGTGAAGAAATGCCGGCTCTTGCGCTGGTGGAAGTGGCTCTTCTTGATGGGATGAAACACCAGGTCGCTCTGTGGGTGACTCTCCTTGAGGTAGTGGATCATCGCCATGGCCGGTAAGCCAGTACTGACGAGCGTGGTGAGCGGCAGGGTGACGGTCTCGGGTCCCAGCAAGGGTGTGAACCCCTGCTGGGCCTGCTCGAAGCGGGTCAACACGGCGGGTTCGGCGTAGCCGCTGCCCAGCATGGCGAGCAGGGCATCAAGGGCCTGATGGAACTCGGCGAGCTGCTGACGAAAGCCGCTTCGCCCCCGCAGGGCAATGAGCTCTGCAAACGGGATGTCGGCCAGGTGAGTGGGCACTTGCAGCGGGATCTCGAGGTGGAAGCAATCCTGACCGCCGCGATTGTGGTAGCGAGATTCGAGCAGGTGAAGCAGGCGGTCGAGATAGTCGTGATCGGTAATAAGCGCCCCGTCATTGGCGAGTGCCCACTCACGGGCGAGGCGCATGGAGAGCAGGTTGGCAAAGCGGCGCGCCATTCTGATCCCCCCTTCATCCTGCGTCGCAAAGCCGTGGGTCAGACAAAACCCGTGCAGCCGCTCCAGTCCCGCCTGAGCCGGGCAGAAGCAGTCGTGGTTGGGGGCTGAACGCCAGCGGGCGATGAGCTCCCTGTTGCCAAACACCTTGTGGCGGACAAAATCGGGGGCGACCAGACCGGCAATCTGGCTCTCCACCTGGGGCGTGATATCGGCGAAGAAGGCGGGTTGTGGCGGCTCGGCCAGCAGGTCGGTTTGCTGGCGCAGGGTCTCCAGCAGGGCGGTGAGACCGCTCTTCTCACTGACGGTGAAGACGAAGGCGAGCCGCTCCAGATAGAGCAGGGCAAACTTGAGCCAGAGCTCGTCGCGTACCTCCATGCCGGGGTAGTAGATATGGGTTTTCATGGATGCTGTGTTGCCAGGATGCAGGGGTGGGAATATACGCATGATTGCCTGGATGCGGCAAACTTTGCGTGGGGGAATGTGAGCGGCCGCTCATGCAGTAGGCGCTGGTCACAAAGTTCTGATATAATTCGCGCCCTTAAATCAAGGCCACCCGAGTCATTACCATGAAGTTCATTATCAAGCTGTTCCCTGAAATCACCATCAAGAGCAAGTCGGTTCGCCAGCGCTTCATCAAGATCCTGCAGGGCAATATCCGCAATGTCCTGCGCCGCTTCGACGACGATGCCCGGGTGCGGATGGATTGGGACAAGCTGATCGTGAGCTCCCGCAATGACCAGTTCCGCGAGCAGGCCATCGAAGCCCTGGCCTGCATCCCCGGCATTCAGGCCTTCCTCGAGGTGCAGGCCAGCAAGTTTACCGACCTGCACGACATCTTCGAGCAGGTGAAAGCCGTCTGGGGTGATCAGCTCGAGGGCAAGACCTTCTGCGTGCGTGCCAAGCGCCACGGCAAGCACGAATTCTCCTCGCTGGAGATTGAACGCTACGTGGGCGGCGGTCTGAACCAGCACTGCGTGAGCAACGGTGTGCGCCTCAAGAACCCGGATGTGAAGATCAACCTCGAGATCGATGGCGAGGAGCTTTTCATCGTCAGCGCCATCCACCAGGGGCTGAGCGGCATGCCCATCGCCACCCAGGAAGATGTGCTGAGCTTGCTCTCCGGCGGGTTTGACTCGGGTGTCGCCTCCTTCCAGTTCATCAAGCGCGGCTGCCGGGTGCACTACTGCTTCTTCAATCTGGGTGGGGCGGCTCACGAGATTGGCGTCAAGCAGGTGGCCTATCACCTGTGGAACCGTTTCGGCTCCTCCCACCGGGTGCGCTTCACCGCGGTGGACTTCGAGCCCGTGGTGGCCGAGATCCTCGAGAAGATCGACAACGGCCAGATGGGGGTGGTGCTCAAGCGGATGATGATGCGTGCCGCTGCCAAGGTGGCCGACGAGTTCCAGATCCCGGCCCTGGTGACCGGCGAGTGCGTTGGCCAGGTTTCCAGCCAGACCCTCACCAATCTGAACGTCATCGACCGGGTGACCGACAAGGTGATCCTGCGCCCGCTCATCACCTGGGACAAGCCGGACATCATCAGCGAAGCCCGCCGCATCGGCACCCTGGAGTTCGCGGAGACCATGCCGGAGTATTGCGGCGTGATTTCCAAGAAGCCGACCGTGAAGGCCGAGCTCTCCCGCATCGAGGCGGAAGAGGAGAACTTCGACTTTGCCATTCTGGACAAGGTGGTGGCCGAGGCCCGTTACCTCGACATTCGTCGCATCGGTGAAGAGACCGCCGCCGAGGTGCAGGAGGTGGAGACCACCGCCGAGAGCGGTGACGACGAGGTGATCCTGGACATTCGCTCCATGGAGGAGCATGACGACAAGCCGCTGGTGGTGGAAGGGCGCGAGATCATGCATATCCCCTTCTTCAAGCTGGCCACCGCCTTTGGTGATCTGCCGAAAGAGAAGACCTACCTGCTCTATTGCGATCGCGGCGTGATGAGCAAACTGCAGGCGCTTTACCTGAAAGAGAAGGGCTTTGCCAACGTCAAGGTCTACCGTCCGTGATGTGACGGCAAGACGCGTATAAAAAATCCGGCCAAGGCGCCGGATTTTTTATTTCACTCGGATGAAGGTAGATGCTCAGGGGCAGGGGACCGGGGTGAAGGTTTCCTGACCCTGACAGCGCCAGCCCATCTCGGCCTGACGCATCTGCCACAGGTTGTTGCTGCGAAACAGGGTCAGGATGTAGAGCATGTCGCTACGCTGGCCATCAAGGGCCACCGAGAGCACCAGATCGTTGTCCAGCTGTTGAGCATGGATACGGGTGGGTACATCTTTATGGCCGACGAAGCGGCGAGCCACTTCGCGATAGTCGTTGACCCAGCCTTGCTGACTGCTGCTCGCCTGACGGATCTGCTGGTTGAACTGCTGCACCGGGGTGGATGCCAGACGCCCGAACAGGGCCTGTGCCCCCGCATGAGCCGCTGCCACCATCATCAGAACAAGCGTGGTAATGAGCCCAAGTTTTTGCATGAGGTTTTCCGGCTTGAAACGACCCCTGTATGACAACAGAAAAGCCGGCTTGGTTCAATCTTGTCCCTGCCGGGATGGGATCTCGCCCACTCTGAGGCTTCTCAGTTGCGCTGCAGCGAGAAGGTGGGCAGGGAGAGGTGCCAGTAGATGGCCGCCACCCGCAGACCAAACACCCCGAGCATGCTGATGAGCATGGCGCTGACCCTGTCTACCCCGACCTCCAGCGACAAGGTATAGAGGATGCCGCCCAGAATGCAGGCGGTGGCGTAGATCTCCTTTTGCAGCACCATGGGCACTTCCCGGGCCAGCACGTCCCTTATCATGCCCCCAGCAACCCCCGTCATGGTGCCCATCAATACGGCGATAAGCCCCGATGTACCAAAGTTGAGGGCTTTTTGTGCCCCGATCACGGTAAAGAGCGCCAACCCGAAGGCGTCTGCCACCGGCAGCACATACCAGGGCATGCGGCGGGGCAGTTTGACCATCCACATGCCGATGAGCGCCGTGGTAATGACCACCCAGATATAGAGGGGGTCGCGTACCCAGAAGACCGGGGTTGCCCCCAGGATCATGTCGCGGATGGTGCCACCCCCGATGGCGGTAACCGCCGCCAGCACCATGACACCGAAACCATCCATCCTGAGACGGCCGGCCACCAGTACGCCCGAAAACGCGAATACAGCAGTACCAAACATGTCGCTGATGTAAACAATCTGCTCAACCAGTGTCTGCATGGAGAACAACTCACGTCCAATAGATGATGGGGCGGCGATTTTAGGGGCAAGGTGTGGGGATGAGCAATGCTGGCGTGCAAAAGTGGGAGCCAGCGCCGGTTTCTGAAGGCTGGGTGAAGATCACGCTCCCGCCTTGTCTGATGCGGGCTGTGGCCACTATGGCCCGGGGGGCAGGCAGTCAGGTGACAAAAAATCCCGATTTTTTTCTCAAGGGTGAGGAATAGGGGCCGATATATAGGTTAGGCGGCGATTACTGCCAGAAAGGCAGAAAAAAGAAATTAAAGTCTTGTGAAAAGGCGCCGTTAACTAAACATATCAGGCACAAAACACAATAAAGCCTGAGTGAATTAAAGTTAAATTTTAATAGCTTAGGAGAAAAATCATGAGTCTGTATATCAATACCAACGTTTCATCGCTCAACGCTCAGCGTAACATGATGAACAGCACCAAATCCCTGGATACCTCCTACACCCGTCTGGCCTCCGGCCTGCGCATCAACAGCGCCAAGGACGATGCGGCAGGTCTGCAGATCTCCAACCGTCTGACCTCCCAGATCAACGGTCTGGACCAGGGCAACCGCAACGCCAACGACGGCATCTCAGTAGCCCAAACCGCGGAAGGGGCCATGGATGAAGTGACCTCCATGTTGCAACGGATGCGGACACTGGCTCAGCAGTCAGCAAATGGGTCAAATAATCAGGATGATAGAGATGCTCTGCAGGCTGAATACAAGCAGCTCTCTACCGAGATCAACCGTGTTGCCAACGATACCACTTTCGGTGGTCAGAAACTGTTGGCTGGTGGATACAAAGGTACCTTCCAGGTTGGCGCAGATGCAGGTCAGACCATCTCCTTCAAAATGACCACTGCTTTTACGATGTCTGGTATTGCCAGTGCCACAAAAGGGAGTGCTACAGTAGCTGCAGCAACAAATTCTGCTGCGAGTACAACGGCTGATGCTTGGGTTGTGACAGCTGCATCAACAGCAGTGACTTGGTCCACTATAAGCGACATATCTGGTTCAACAGACTCTAATGCTCAGCTGGCTTTTGCCAATCTGGACAAGATGATTCAGGTGGTGGATAGCAAGCGGGCGGAGCTGGGTGCTGTACAGAACCGGTTTGATTCCACCATTCGCAACCAGGCCAATATCTCGGAAAACGTCTCTGCCGCTCGCTCCCGTATTCGTGATGCGGACTTCGCGACCGAGACCGCCAACATGACCAAGCAGAATATTCTGCAACAGGCTGCATCCAGCATCCTGGCACAAGCTAACCAACGGCCGCAGTCTGCGCTGTCCCTGCTTGGCTAAGCATGTAGCTGGATTGAGATGGGAGAGAAGAGATGACAACTGAACTCGCAAATCTGTCATCTGCCAGTGGTGCTTCCGTACAGCTAAGTGACAAGAGCGGCCAAGTGGCCGCTCAATTACTTTCTGGTACGGCTGAGGAGGCAAGAAACGGCGGGCAGCAGGAAAAAGATGAGAGTGCTCACCCAATACCGCAAAGTGCGACAGAACTTGCCAAGCAGGTACAAAACTTGCAAGAGTTTGTTCAACAACAGGGGTGGACTGTAAATTTCAGTATGGAGAAGGAGCTGGAGCAAGTGGTGATCAAGTTAGTTGATGCCGATACTAGGACGGTGATCCGTCAGATCCCCAGCGAAGAACTCATTGCTATCAACAAGCGGATCCAGGCTTTGGTGCAAGGTGAGGCTGGCGCCAATCCCAGAGTCGGTTTGTTGTTTGATAGTGAGATATGAGCTGTTAATGACTAGTGAGGAGAACAGACAATGGCAACGATAACATCTGCTGGCGCAGGGTCCGGTATCGATCTGGAGAGTGTGATCTCTGCCAGTTTGAATGCCAGAAAGGCACAGCTTCAGCAGCCAATCACGACCAAGAAGACCAATGCCCAGATCACGCTCTCCGGGGTGGGCCAATTGAAATCTGCGATTGCCTCCTATGTCACGACCCTCAAAGATATGGCGAAGACGGATGCATTCAACAAGCGAGCCGTCAATATTACTCAAGATAAAGACAACCCCATTCTCAAAGTGGAGAGCAAGGCTGGTGCATCAAATGGCCAGTACAATATCACTGTCAATAAATTGGCGACAACCAGCAAATTTGAAGGGACTTTTGACAGTTCGACCACAGCGCTTGCAACGGAAGACGGTACTCTGACTTTTACCGCAGGGGACAAAAAGTTCAATGTAGAAGTCAAAGCTGGTGATTCGCTGCAAACTATTCGAAAGAAAATCAATAATAATGGCGATAATTTTGGATTGACTGCGAATATTATCAATACAGCGGATGGCAAGGCCAAGCTGGTAATGGATTCAGGAGTCAGTGGTGCCGGAAAAGATCTACTGATTACGGGTAGTACTGCAGGCGTGAGCAGTTTTGCTTCCTCTCTCACCAAAACCCAAAGTGCCAGTAATGCAGAAATAACCGTTGATGGTAGCGTGCTCAGCAGTGATACCAATACTTTTGATGGCACTATCATGGGGCTAAAGGTCACCGTGCTGCGTGAGTCAGACAAAGACACTGATGGTAATGCAAAGTCAAACAAGGTTGATGTCACCACGGATAAAGATGGCATCAAATCCATGATCAAAAGCTTCATCGATGGTTACAACACCTTGGTGAGTAAGGCTGACGGATTAGGGAAGCGTAACAGCATAGTGGCAGGTGAAAGCCAGGATGATGGTGGGGCCTTGGCCGGGGATTCAGTAACACGTAGTGTGATAAATCAGATGAGTAGTATCCTTATCACCCCGTCTGATAATTCGAACGTATTCGATACTATTTTCCAGCTTGGGATAAAGATGGACAACAAGGGAGTACTCTCTCTTGATAGCGAGAAGTTTGATGAGGCGTTAGATAAAAATTTTGAGCAGGTAGTAGCCATTTTCGGTGGTGAGAAAGGGGTTGCTGGTCAACTGGCTACATCCCTCGAAGATTATTCGAAAACAGGTGGATTGCTTGCTCAACGAGAAGATTCCCTTAATACAGATTTACGTGCCTTGGCACAGAAAGAGTCAGATGCATCAGCACAATTAGTGAAGTATGAGGCTAGTTTACGTGCTCGTTATGGTGGCCTTGATACTCTACTTGCCAAAATGAACCAGTCAGCATCTTACTTGAGCCTTATTAATACCTCAAACTCATCATCTTGATTTGTATTTTGGCGATTCCGAGTGAGGAGGAGATATCATGTATCGCAAGCATATTAAAGCTTACACAACCCAGAACCTTCAAGCCGAAATGGCTGTGGCTGATCCTTATCGTGTTATTCAATTGATGATGCAAGGATGTATTGAGCGTCTTGCCCAAGCGAAAGGGGCAATCGAGCGTAAGGATTTTGAAGGTAAATCTATAGCCATTTCAAAATGCATGGCATTGATCAATGGATTACAGGATGCCTTGGACCTCTCATACGGTAAAGTACCTGAAGATTTATTTGCGCTTTATGACTATATGAAGCAGCGTTTGTTGGATGCAGGCCTTAATATGGCTGTTGCACCTCTGGAGGAAGTCGGTCAACTCATGTTGACAATAAAGAGCGGATGGGACTCCATACCAGTAGAAGACAGAATCCAGGCACTAAGTCAACAGGCAAGTGTATGACACACGCAGAAGCTTTGAGAGAGTCTGTACTCAGACTTGAGTTGGCCATTACCGAAGATAATTTGGAACTTGCTCATCAAGTAATGGATGAGCAGTTGATCTTGTTACAACAAATTGTACTGGAGAATAATTATTCTACGGACTTGATTGATGCTGCCAAAGATATATTCGATGAAAACAAGGAGTTTATGGTAATTGTTTCTAAAAAAAAAGTCGAATTACAGCGCCAGTTACACGATATAGTCATTGCGGACAAAGCTACTCAACTTTATAAAGTACATTCAAGATAGATAGGACTGCTTCATGGATATGGATAAAGATATTCAGCATATCGAAAATGAAATCATGCGTTTGCAACAACAGAAAGAACAAGAGCAGGCTATGATTGATGTACTCCCTGTTCGTTTTGATAGGAATATGGCTGCATTTCAGAATTTCATTCCCTCTGTTTATGAAAAGTTCAAGGATTATAACCCCGCTCGTCCATTTCGTTTCTTTTGCAATGAGAATGGAATACCTAATATATTGTGGCTCGACAATGAAGTTTCTTTTTATGGCGATAATCCCTACGAATACTCAGAGGCACAAATAGAACAAATTTTATGCCGTTCGAAGATAGATAAATTTTCCTTTAGTGTGGAAAATGATTTATTCAATCAAGCGCATGTTCAATATTTAAATAAACTATGTGAACTGTACAAGAAATCTGAACGCTCACTTGAAAAACTAACCACAATTCCAGCCCATGTCCCAATGGTAATGATGTTCGGGATTGGACTGGGATACCCATTATCCTACCTCTATGAAAGATGCAGCGTTAAAAATTTATTTGTTTTTGAGCCAGATCTTGATCTTTTTTATGCATCATTGTTTGCATTTGACTGGTATTCTTTGCTTCAGCATCTAAATGAGGAGAAATTGAGTCTTCATTTATTTTTGGGACAAGATGAAGATAGCTTGATGGAGGATTTGTTACCCGTTTTACATAAGCGAGGTGCATTTTGGATTTCCAGTCTATTTGGCTTTTGGCACTATCCTTCGGAGAAAATATTCTCTTTGACCGATAGAATAAAAAAAGAATTTTATCTTCTTAAGTCTGGTTGGGGCTTCTTCGATGATAATCTATTTGCTATAGCCCATAGTGCAAAAAACATTGAAAATAAGGTTCCCTTCTTATTGAAAAATAAAGACGTCTCGCGGTTTAATGAAGGCTTGCCTGCATTGATTGTTGGGAATGGGCCTTCTTTAGATGATTCACTCTCCTTTATTCAGGAAAATCAGGGGCGGTTCTTTATATTTGCATGTGGCAGTAGCATTACAGCTTTACATAAAGCTGGTATAAAACCAGATGTCTTGCTCGCTGTCGAAAGAACAAAAAGTTCAGCTGATTTTTTATCCTTGCTAAATGACGAAGAGTATTTGCGTGATATATTGTTTCTTAGTGTAGATATTATTCACCCGGAATGTAAGAAACATTTCAATCGGATGGCTGTAGGATTTAAGCCCCATGAGCCAATGTATTCTCTTTTAGCAAGAAACTATGATGAAATAAATAATTTTCATCATTTAAATGGGGTTAATCCATTAGTTGGCAATACTGGGTTAAGCTATGCAGTTACATTAGGGTTTAAAGAGATATTTTTGTGTGGTATTGACAATGGATATAAAGAATCTTCACACCATCACTCCAAGCATAGTGCTTACTATGATGAACACGGTCACCCGATTGAGAAACTAACAAAACTGGTGACTCAAAGTGGTAGTCATATAATACCTGGTAACTTTGGAGGTTCTGTCACTGCGAATCGACTTTTCTGTGTTTCCATAAAGTCTATGGAGTCCTTGTTAAGGTCAAATAAAGATGTAACTTGTTACAATTGTAGTGATGGTGCAGCGATCGAAGGCACGGTTCCGCTACACATTAATGATTTCGCCGTCAATAGTGGTGTGGTAGTTGATAAGAATAAATTGACTAGCAATATTTATAATGAATTTTTCTCTGTTTTAGATATTAAAAGAAACGATATAGAACTCCTTATGGCATATGATTTTTTTGATGAAATCATGGATAAGTTCATATCCGATTGGAATGCTGTAGGAACTGGGCGTGATGATATATCTGAATTAATGCAAAAGCATTTCGAATACCTTACTTACATATCAGAAACTCGCCAACATCATATCCATAGGGTTCTCGTAGGATCAATAAATTATTTTTTCTCATTTATCAATACTATCATGTATTCATTTGAGGATGATGGTATGGGTGAGAAGATAGTCAAGCCTGCTATCGATATTATGATAGAGTTTTTCAAAACAATGAAATCCACATATCCCGAAGCTCTAAACTTTGTTGATGAGTCAGATTGTGAGATTGTCCATTTATATAGAAAGAATGCGATTAGTAAAAGTTGATTGTTTTGCACACAATAGTCAATGTGCTTTTTATATATACAAAATAAATCTGTATAATATAAATATATTTCAATTTCTTTCGTGACGTTCGGCGTGTATATCAAGTTAGCCGTAAAGCATTAATCTGTTTGAGAAGAAATAGTTGATAAATTTATCGCCTCGCATATCTGCTCCACCGCGTTGAGGGCGCGAGGGGTGAAACGGTGCAGTTCATCGGCGTTGATGAGGGCGAGCCGTTGGTGTTTGACGGCGTCCAGCATGGGCCACTGCCGCCAGTGATCCAGCACGGAAGGATCCCGGCCGCCAGCCAGGATAAGCCCGGGATTGCCCTTGATCACCTGCTCCAGCCCGACCTGGGGGTAGGCTGCTCCCGTCTTCGCCATGATGTTGCGTCCGCCGCAGAGGGTGATGGCCTGCCCCGGCCAGGTCGAATTATTGACGCTGGTGAGCGGCGGGTACCAGAGCTGATAGAAGACCGACAGGGGCTTGGGCTCGCCGTAGCGCGCAGCCAGGGAGTCGAGCCGGGTCAGATAGGCGCGGGCTTGCTCGTCGGCTCTGGGCGTGAGCCCGAGCAGGTGCCCCAGGCTGCGCATCTCGGTGGCCAGGGAGGCAAAGTCGGTGGGCTCCGAGTAGAAGACGGGGATGCCGAGGCGCTCGACCGGGCCCAGCATGCGGGCCTGGGCGGAGCGCCAGGCCACTACCAGATCCGGCTTCTGGGCCAGCAGCGCCTCGAGGTTGATGCTGCGATAGTTGGCCACCCGGGGGAGGTTGGCCACCTCGGCGGGGTAATCGGAGGCATCGTCGGTGGCGACCACGCGATCCCCGGCGCCGATATCGAACAGCAGTTCCGTCAGATGGGGAGTGAGGCTCACGATGCGCTGCGGCGGGGTGGCCATGGCGCACAGTGAGGTGCCCAGCAGGCAGACAAACAGGCCCAGGGCACGAAGGGAAACGCGATCAGCCATGATTGACCGCCATCCATGTCAGGAGCAGCGAGAGCCCGAGCCAGCCCCAGCCGGTCAGTTGCAGACGCTGCAGCAGGCGCAGGGGCAGGTTGGCATCGGGTTCGCTCCCCTCATCAAATACCGGAAAGCGCACCAGCTGGCCCTGATAGTAGCGGGGGCCGCCGAGTCGGCGGCCCGTGGCCCGGGCCAGCAACGCGAGCAGGACCCCCATGGCGGGATGAGGCCAATGCAGCGCAGGCCGCACTCTGTTGCCCAGCCCGCGCACCTGGGTCAGGCACAGGGGGAGTGCCAGCAGCAGGATGGCGGGGG
Source organism: Aeromonas sp. (assembly GCF_050252055.1). Lineage (NCBI taxonomy): Bacteria > Pseudomonadati > Pseudomonadota > Gammaproteobacteria > Aeromonadales > Aeromonadaceae > Aeromonas > Aeromonas sp. Next base: position 262,462 of record NZ_JBFWLQ010000005.1, read on the forward strand.
CGCAGAAACCCTGATAGAGCGCCGCAGCCGGGCGGCCGAAGTGGACGAACGCGCTTTGCTTGGGGTTCCACGCCAGATGGGTCAACTGGGCGAGCCGCACCAGCAGGGCACCCTGTACCCCGGCCAGGGTAAAGCCCAGCAGGGGGGCGGCCCACTGACCCACGAGGCGCAGTACGCAGGTCTCGCTCACCGCCTTGTTCAACCCCATCACCGAGAGCTTGCCGGTCTCCCGCTTGAGCCAGGGGGCGGCCTGCAGCCTCGCCACGACCAGCGTCTCCTGGGTTGCCAGGGCGCAGCTCCCCCGGGCGAGTTCCCGCAAGGGGCGGGATTCGAGCATCAGCAGCAGGAACAGGAGGTCGAACAGGGGCTCGGACAGGGAGAGATTGCGCACTGCCCAGAGACCGGCAGCGCAGGGTACCCAGACCACCAGCAGGGCAAGGAGCCCGGCCTGGCTCTGCTGGCGTGGCGTGCCGTCGGGGCGATAGACCTTCTGGCCGAGGCGGGTGAGCAGAGGCACGGCTGCGCCGGGTCGAAAGCGTGCGGGCCAGGGCAGCAGGGCCTCCAGCAGGGCGGCCCCCACCATGATGGCCGCCGTCGTGGAGGCGAGGGCGGTCATCAGAGCATCCCAGGAGGGGGCGTCGATCACAGCTTGCCGAGCAGCGCGATGATCACTTCGGCGGAGTGTTGACCCGCCACCTCGATGAAGGCATCGAAGGATTCCACCTGCTCCTTGCCGGCGATGTCCGACATGGCCCGTACCACCAGATAGGGCACCTTGAACATGTGGCACACCTGGCCGATGGCGGCCCCTTCCATCTCCACCGCCAGCATCTGCGGGAAGTCGGCACGGGCTTTCGCGATGGCGTCCGGCTTGCACATGAACTGATCGCCGGTGCAGATGAGCCCGACTTTGGTCTGGTGCTTGCCTTGCTCGGCAATGCAGGCTTGTGCCAGGGCGATGAGTTTTTCGTCGCAGGGGAAGGCGGCGGGCTGCTGGGCCATCTGGCCCATCTCGTAACCGAAGGCGGTCACGTCCACGTCGTGGAAGCGCATCTCGCTCGCGATGACCACGTCACCGATGTGCAGATCCTGGGCGAAGCCGCCGGCGGAACCGGTGTTGATGACGCAATCGGGAGCGAACTTCTCCAGCAGCAGGCTGGTGGCGACGCTGGCGGCGACCTTGCCGATGCCCGAGCGGGTCAGGATCACCTCTTTACCGGCCAGCTTGCCCTGATAGAACTCGCAGCCGCCCAGTTGCAGGGTGGTGGGCTCGCTCAGCTGGCTGCGCAGCAGGGCCACTTCCTGCTCCATGGCGCCGATAATACCTACTTTCATCATCTACCTCGTCTCGATGGCCGCTGGGCCGAAAAAGTTGGCGTGGATGATAGCAAAACTTGGCGGTGGCGCCGAGCATTGCGATGGCGCGGATGGGGGGTCAGGGGTAGCGTCTGGCCAGGGCGGCCAGTTCACCACTGTCTGCGAGCCGTTGCAGGGTGTTGGCGAACAGGGTCAGGCGCTCGGGGGTACTGTGGCGATGGAACAGGATGTAGAAGGGAGTCTCTTCCATCACGGTGGGGAGGATGCGGATCTTGTCGGCCAGCCCCTGTTCGCGCAAGTCGGACTCAAACCCCGGGGAGCGGTAGTAGACGAAACGGCCGCGCTTCATCAACAACTTCTCGTAGTTGGCCTGGTTGCTGATCCCGCCGCTGTCGATGATGAGGCCGCCGATGTCCTGGAGCCGGGCGATGGCGCCGCTGCCATGGTTGATGAGGATGATGCCCCCCTGGCCGAGGGCCCTGACATCCTGCCAGCTGCGTATCTCGACGGGATCGTCACGGCGCACCGCCAGGTGGTAGCGCACCGTGAAGATGGCGGGGGTCAGGACGATGAAGTGATCCCGCCTGGCCGGGCTCTCCCCCACGCCGCAGATGAAGTCCAGCTGACCGTGCTGCACCTTCTTTTCCAGCCGTCGCAGCGGCAGGAAGCGCTGATCTCCCTCAATGCGAAGGGCTGGCTCCCTTGCTTCCATGAGCCGGAAGAGATCGACGCAGATCCCGCCGACATGCCCGTCGGGGAGCGTCACGTACTTGGGGGACGACGCCTGCTGCGCGGCCGTATGAAAGACCTCGGTGGCGCCAATGGCCCTGGCGGTGAGGACAAGCAGACACAGCAGCAGGATTATCCTGAGGGTCATCCGGGCAGGCTTCCGATGGGATTCAGGTGCCGTACATCAACCAGTCAAAGGGCGCCGGGGGCTCAACATTAGGCGATTTCCCCCTCTTATTTCAAGGGGTTCGCGCTGTCGTCACCGGGCGTACGGGGCTTGAGGGGGGTGATCAGCCGAGCGCGGTGTCGAGGGTCATCATCAGGGCGAAGCCCGCCATGAGACCCAGGGTGGCGTGGGTCTGGTGGCCGTTGCGATGGGTTTCCGGGATCACTTCGTGGGAGACCACGGGTTGCATGGGGCATCGGCGTCTCACCCCAGGGCTGTATCCAGCGTCATCATCAGGGCGAAGCCTGCCATCAGGCCCAGGGTGGCGTGGGTCTGGTGGCCGTTACGATGGGTTTCCGGGATCACTTCATGAGAGACCATGGGTTGCATGGGGCGTCGGCGTCTCACCCCAGGGCTGTATCCAGTGTCATCATCAGGGCGAAGCCCGCCATGAGACCCAGGGGGGCGTGGGTCTGGTGGCCGTTGCGATGGTTTTCCGGGATCACCTCGTGGGAGACCACGGGTTGCATGGGGCATCGGCGTTTCATCCCAGGGCTGTATCCAGCGTCATCATCAGAGCGAAGCCTGCCATCAGGCCCAGGGTGGCGTGGGTCTGGTGGCCGTTACGATGGGTTTCCGGGATCACTTCGTGGGAGACCACAAACAGCATGGCACCGGCCGCGAGCCCGAGGCCGATGGGGTAGGCGATGGCCATGCCGCTGGCGAGTCCGACCCCGAGCAGGGCGCCGAGCGGTTCCAGCAGGCCGCTGCCGATGGCGACCAGCACGGCCACCGACGGGCGAAAACCGGCTGCGCACATGGCCAGCGCCACCGCCAGCCCTTCGGGAATGTCCTGCAGGGCAATGGCGGTCGTAAGCGGCAGTCCCACCGTCATGTCCCCCTGGGAGAAGCTGACCCCGATGGCCATGCCTTCGGGCAGGTTGTGCAGGGCGATGGCGAAGACGAACAGCCAGACCCGTGAGCAGCTCTCATGGCCGGGACCACAGGGGCCGGTCTTGTCGTGTTCGTGAGGGGTGAATTGATCCAGTCCCAGCATCAGCAGCACCCCGAGGGTCATACCAGCCACCACCACGGCGGCGGCGAGGAAGCCGTCACCCGTGATCCCCTCGGCGGCCTCGAGCCCCGGCAGCAGCAGGGAGAAGGCGCTCGCCGCCAGCATCATGCCGGCGGCGAACCCCAGCATGGCATCTTCCACCCGTTGGGGAACGGCGCGCAGGAACAGGGCAGGCAGGGCGCCCAGCGCCGTGGCGGCAAAACCCGCAGCGCCGCCGATGAGGCCATAGCGTACCCCGGGCGTGATCTCTCCTGCTGCCAGCATGACGAGACTCTGCACCAGGAGCAGCAGCACGGCGACCAGGGCGAGCAGCAGCCCCAGGGCGATGAGGGGGCGATCCGCTATCTGCTCGCGCAGTTGGACAGACCAGGAAGGGGAGAGGGTCGATACGTTGTCCATGGGGCCTCTGAAGACAGGAATGGGGAGAGACGAGCGGCCATTACATAACCTGGCCCCTGCTTTGTCCATGACGGCGGACCGATTGTGGCAATCGGCTCAAGTTTTGCGTCGAGCTGGTCGCTCCTGTGCTGGCAGCCTCGTGGCGGGCACAAGGCCCGGCGTGGGGCGAGCGGGAAGCAAGGGATCCCCTCTCTTCGCTCCCATCGTCATTTCCCGTCAGGAGTCTCGGGTCACCGCTTACACGGATGTGATCATTGTGTCACTGCACATCTGCAGTCGAGGATCACCAGCCAACATGTCTTACAAGCATCTCTCCATCGGCAAGAAAATTGCCGCCGTCTTTGCGGTCATTGCCGTCATCAACGCCGTCTTCGGCCTGTTTCTCGCCACCGAACTGCGGGACATTCGGGATCGGGTATTGAACTTCACCGACTCCACCCTGCCAAGCGTGCTCTCGGTGGACAACCTGCTCTACGACGTCTCCTATGTACGCCGTGCCCAGTTTGCCCTGCTAATGGTGGAAGATGCCGTCGACAGGCAGGTTCGCCGCGCCCGCATCCAGGAGAGCCTGGGCAAGGTGCAGCAGGTCATGGATGCCTACGAGGCAACCGTGGGGGCCGAGCATGAACGCCAGGCCTTCAACCGCGTCAAGCAGCAGTGGCTGCAATATCTGGGGGCCGTCAACCAGGTGGATGCCCTGTTGTTCCAGGGCAGCAGGGATGAGGCCAGGGAGGCGCTGTTTCGCTCGAACGGGCTCTACACCGAGCTGGAGCTGGCGGTGCGTGCCCTGGTGAAGGTGAATCTTGGCTTTGTGGAAGAGAACCGTGGCAGCCTGCTTGGCAGCGTCACCATGGTGATGACCTTTGCCGTGGTGAGCATCGCGACCCTGCTGATCTTCATGGGGGTCATGACCTGGTTCCTCACCCGCCAGATCTGCCTGCCCCTGCAAGCCGTGGTGGCCCAGGCCAATGCCATCGCCCTGGGGGATCTGACCCATCGGCTGGATCGCCAGCACATCGGGCAGGACGAACTGGGGATGCTGGCCAGCGCCTCCCTCAAGATGCAGGACAACCTGCGTGGGCTCATCGAGGAGGTGGCCGCCGCCGTGACCCAACTGGGGGCCGCCATCGAGGAGGTGAGCGCGGTCTCCGAGCAATCATCCCAGGGGATCCAGAGCCAGCAGCAGGAGATAGCCCAGGTCGCCACCGCCATGGCCCAGATGAAGGCAACGGTAGCGGATGTGGCGGGCAACACCGAGGTGGCCTCGGAGTCGGCAAGCTCCGCCAATGCCCTGGCTCGTCGCGGCAGTCAGGATGTGCAGGGGGCCCTGGATGCCATCGCCCGGGTGGCTGGTGAGATGGAGCAGGCGGGCAACCTGGTGAGTGAACTGGAGAAAGAGTCCGCCCAGATCAACCTGGTGGTGGATGTCATTCGCGGCATTGCCGACCAGACCAACCTGCTGGCACTCAATGCCGCCATCGAGGCGGCCCGTGCCGGTGAGCAGGGGCGCGGCTTTGCGGTGGTTGCCGACGAGGTGCGCACCCTGGCGGGGCGTACCCAGGCCTCCACCGGCGAAATCGTCGCCATCATCGAGACCCTGCAGGCCCGTGCCAATCGGGCGAAGTCGGTGACCGGCCAGAGTTGCGAGATGATCCGCCAGTGCGTGAGCCAGAGCGAACGCACCAGCGCGGGCATTCGTCAGATTGAAGAGGCGGTGGCCCAGATAGCCGACATGGCGATCCAGATTGCCAGTGCCTGTGGCGAGCAGGATGCGGTCTCCGATGAGCTGGGCCGCAACGTGGCGCGCATCAACGACTCCTCCAACGAGGTCGCGACCGGCGCGGATCATACCGCCAAAGCCTGTCTGGAGCTGAGCCAGCTGGCGGCGGGTCTGCGCCAGAGCATGGGGCGCTTCCGCCTGGCCTGACGGTGGCCGCAGCCAATGAAAACGGGGCCCTGGGCCCCGTTGTTTTTCTCACCGCCAGGCGGCGTGGGCTCAGGCGCCCAGGCCGGTACCGGCGTCTTTCTTGGCAATCAGCTCAATCTTGTAGCCGTCCGGGTCTTCCACGAAGGCGATGACGGTGGTGCCGCCCTTCACCGGGCCCGGTTCGCGGGTGATCTTGGCGCCGGCGGCGCGCAGCGCCTCGCAGGTGGCATAGATGTCGTCCGCTTCCAGGGCGATGTGACCATAGGCGGAACCGAGCTCGTACTCGCTCACCCCCCAGTTGTAGGTGAGCTCGATGACGGCTTCATCCTTCTCGTCGCCGTAGCCGACGAAGGCCAGGGTGTACTTGTATTCGCTGTTCTCGCTCTTGCGCAGCAGTGTCATGCCCAGCACTCGGGTGTAGAAGTCGATGGAACGTTGCAGATCGCCGACGCGCAACATGGTATGCAGAATTCTCATTGCTCAATTCTCCGGGTTGGTGGATTGGTACTGCCTTGAATCCATGGCCCGAGACCGGATCCGCAGAGGCCTGCAGATCAACTCTCGGGATAGACCTTCTCTTTGTATTCGCACAAATCTTCGATGATGCAGGAGCCGCAGCGGGGCTTGCGGGCGAGACAGGTGTAACGCCCGTGCAGGATGAGCCAGTGGTGCACGTCCAGCTTGAACTCGGCGGGGACCACCTTGAGCAGCTTCTCCTCCACCTGATCGACGTTCTTGCCCACGGCAAAGCCGGTGCGGTTGGAGACCCGGAAGATATGGGTGTCGACGGCGATGGTGGGCCAGCCGAAGGCGGTGTTGAGCACCACGTTGGCGGTCTTGCGGCCGACGCCGGGCAGGGCCTCGAGGGCCTCGCGATTCTCCGGCACCTCGCCGCCGTGGCGCTCCAGCAAAATGGCGCAGGTCTTGATGACGTTCTCGGCCTTGGTGTTGAACAGGCCGATGGTCTTGATGTACTCCTTGACCCCATCCACCCCCAGATCCAGCATGGCCTGGGGGGTGTTGGCCACCGGATAGAGCTTGTCGGTGGCCTTGTTGACGCTCACGTCGGTGGCCTGGGCCGAAAGCAGCACGGCGATGAGCAGCTCGAAGGGCGTTGTGAAGTTGAGCTCTGTGGTGGGATGGGGGTTGTCATCGCGCAACCGCTCCAGGATCAGCCTGCGTTTCTGGTTGTTCATGGCTCTCTCTTGTCTCAGAGCTGGGTAGTGCGGGCGCCCGCCGCCGGCACGGTGCAGTGGGCCTTCTCGGCACTCTGCTTGCGGCCCATCCAGTCGTTGATGGCGTTTTTGCCGGCGATCATCAAGCCGAGGCCGATGAAGCCGCCGGGGGGCAGGATCGCCAGCAGCAGGCTGGCGTCGGCGTGGAACAGCTCGACGCGCAATGACTTGGCCCAGTCACCCAGCAGCAGCTCGGCACCGTCAAACAGGGTGCCCATGCCGATGATCTCGCGAAGGCCCCCCAGTACCAGCAGCACCAGGGTAAAGCCCAGCCCCATCATGAAGCCGTCGAGGGCGGCAAGCAGGGGCGGATTCTTGGAGGCATAGGCTTCGGCGCGGCCGATGATGACGCAGTTGGTGACGATGAGGGCGATGAAGATGCCGAGCGCCTGATAGAGGCCGTAGGTGTAGGCGTTCATCAACAGCTGCACGCTGGTCACCAGGGCCGCGATAATCATCACGTAGACCGGGATGCGGATATCCTTGGGCACCCAGTTGCGCACCAGGGAGACGGCGAGGTTGGAGCAGACCAGTACCACCATGGTGGCAAGGCCGAGCCCCAACGCATTGGTAAAGGTGGAGGAGACCGCCAGGGTGGGGCAGAGCCCCAGCACCTGCACCAGGGAGGGGTTGTTCTTCCACAGTCCCTGCAGCATCAGCTCCTTGAGCTCTTCGCGGCGGCCACTTTCCCCGGCGGGTTGGCTGGCCGTGTCAATCACGTCGACTTGTTCCATAGCGTGTGCTCCGGCGTTAGGGGTTGGTATGGCAGGAGGGGGCATCGTGCAGCAGTTCGGGGTGCTCCTGTTGCAGCCTCAGCAAATTTTTCACCGCCTTGACCACGGCCCGCGGGGTGATGGTGGCTCCGGTGAAGGCGTCGAATTCGCCGCCATCCTTCTTCACCGCCCAGGTGGTGTCGTTGTCGGTCGTGAGGGACTTGCCGGTGAAGCTTTCGATCCAGCTGGATTTCTTCAGCTCTATCTTGTCACCAAGCCCCGGGGTTTCCTTGTGGGCCAGCACCCTGACCGCACTGACGGCCCCCTTGGCATCGGTGCCGACCACCATGCGAATGGCTCCACTGTAACCATCGGGGGCCACGGTTTCCAGCGCGTAGCCGGTATGCACCCCCTTGAGGGTGGCGGTATAGAGGGGCATGGGCTCATCGCTGCCCAGGTATTCCCGGCTGCTGACCAGCTTGCAACTGGCCACCAGATCGTTGTCATAACTCCCCTCGGGCAGCAGGGCCTGCAGGGTGCGCAGCTTCTCCAGCTCTTGCTGGTGGGCGATGCGATCCCGGGTCAGTTCGTTGGTCAGCACCACCATGGCGGTGCAGCCGAGGGCAAAGAGGGCCAGGGTCAGGCCATTCTTGCGCATGCTTTTCAACATGGGAGGCTCCCTGTCTCGCGTCTGCGGCAATTCAGATGGGGGTTCATTTGCGACGGGCTCCATAGACCTTGGGGCGGGTCAGACTGTCAATCAGGGGAACGCACAGGTTGGCCAGCAACACGGCGAAGGCGAAGGCATCCGGATAGCCGCCAAAACGGCGGATGACATAGACCAGCACGCCGATGAGCACACCGTAGACGAGGCGCCCCTTTGCGGTGGTGCTGGCACTCACCGGATCGGTGGCGATGAAGAAGGCCCCGAGCATGGTGGCACCGCTGAACAGGTGCAGCATGGGGGTGGCGGTGGCATCCGGGGTGGCCAGATAGCCCAGGGTGGCAGCGAGCAGCAATGCGCCCAGCACGGCAGTCGGAATGCGCCAGTTGATCACTTTCTGCTGGAGCAGGAAGAGGCCTCCCAGCAGGTAGCCGAGGTTGACCCAGCTCCAGCCGATACCACCCCAGCCCTCGAAGACCTTGTGGGTCATCACTTCGGTGGCGGTCAGTCCCTGGGTCAGTCCGGTCTTTAAGGTATCCAGCGGCGTGGCCATGGTCAGGCCATCCACCCCCTGCTTGAGCTGCAGCATGCTGTAGCCGTCGAGGCTGAAGCCGGTGAAGATCACCGAGGCCGCATCGGCGAAGCCGATGTCGTAGGCGGCGATGCTGGAGGGGGGCAGCCAGCTGGTCATCTGGACCGGGAAGGAGACCAGCAGCAGCACATAGGCCACCATGGCAGGATTGAACAGGTTCTGACCGAGCCCGCCATAGAGATGCTTGGCGATGATGATGGCGAACGCCGTGCCCAGCACCAGCATCCACCAGGGCAGCAGGGGGGGCAGGGAGAGACCGATGAGCACGGCGGTGAGCGCCGCGCTGCCATCCAGCAGGGCCGGTTTGACGGGGCGGCCACGCAGGCGAAGGACCAGGGCCTCCGAACCCAGGGCCGTGACCAGCGCCAGCAGGATCTGGATCAGGGTCCCCCAGCCGAAGAACCAGGTCTGCGCCAGGAAGCCGGGCAGGCAGGCCAGGATCACCAGCACCATCAGGGTCTGGGTCTGTTTGCGGTTGTGGGCAAAGGGCGCACTCGCGATATTGAACATGGATCAGTGGCTCTTGTCGGTCGAAGGGGAGGAGGCGGCCTCGGCCGCCAGCTTCTTGGCTTTGGTCCGGGCGATGGCGGCGGCGATGGCCGCCTTCTTGGGGTCTACCTCGGCGGCGGGTCCGGATGCGGCGGCCGGGGCCTCAACGGCGTTATCGCTTGTGTTCACGGATGTCTCACTCGCGACCACCGGCCCATCACCTTGCGCCTGAGCAGCCTTCTTGGCCTTGGCCCGGGCGATGGCGGCGGCAATGGCCGCCTTCTTGGGATCCACCTCGGCGGCGGGCTCGGATGCGGCGGCCGGGGCCTCAACGGCGTTATCGCTTGTGTTCACGGATGTCTCACCCGCGACCACCGGCCCGTCACCTTGCGCCTGTGCGGCTTTCTTGGCCTTGGCCCGGGCGATGGCGGCGGCAATGGCCGCTTTCTTGGGGTCCACCTCTGCGGCAGGCCCGGATGCGGCGGCCGGGGCCTCAACGGCGTTATCGCTTGTGTTCACGGATGTCTTATCCGCGTCCGGCGGTGCGTCACCTTGGGCCTGTGCGGCTTTCTTGGCCTTGGCCCGGGCGATGGCGGCGGCAATGGCCGCCTTCTTGGGATCCACCTCTGCGGCGGGTTCGGATGCGGCGGCCGGGGCCTCAACGGCGTGTTCGGTTGTGTTCACAGATGTCTTATCCGCATCCAGCGGTGCGTCACCTTGCGCCTGTGCGGCTTTCTTGGCCTTGGCCCGGGCGATGGCGGCGGCAATGGCCGCCTTCTTGGGGTCCACCTCGGCGGCGGGCTCGGATGCGGCGGCCGGGGCCTCAACGGCGTTATCGCTTGTGTTCACGGATGTTTTATCCGCGACCACCGGCCCGTCACCTTGCGCCTGGGCGGCCTTCTTGGCCTTGGCACGTGCCAGGGCGGCGGCGATGGCGGCCTTCTTGGGATCCAGCTCTGCCTTGGGATGTTGCTCCCCAGGTGCCGGGGTGTCAGCCAGCCCATTGCCCTCGCCATTGGCGGCCTTGGCGGCACGACGGGCGATGGCCTCCTGCTTGCGTGCCTCACGGGCGGCAATCATGGCCTCGTTGTCCGGTGCGGGTTCACTCACGGCCACCTGGGCCGTCTCCTGTTTGGCCTTGATGCGGGCCAGGGCGGCGGCGACCGGATCTTCGCCCCCGGCCGTCGTCATGGCCTGGCGACGCTGGGCTGCGGCCTCGGCGTGGCGGGCTTCGCGGGCCGCCTTCTCACGCTCGAAGCGAGCCTGCTTGGCCTCGAAGCGCTGCTTGGCACGTTCGGCCTTCTCGGCCTCGGCACGGGCCTCGCGGATGTCATCCTTGGCGATCTTGTAGTACTGCACCAGGGGGATTTCGCTCGGGCAGACCCAGGCACAGGCGCCGCACTCGATACAGTCAAAGAGGTTGAGCTTCTCGGCCTTGTCGTACTCCTTGACCCGGCTGTACCAGTAAAGCTCCTGGGGCAGCAGGGTGGCGGGGCAGGCATCGGCGCATGCACTGCAACGGATGCAGGCCTGTTCCGGGCCGGGGGGCGGCAGCTCGGCGCGGGTGGGGGAGAGCAGGCAGTTGGTGGCCTTGACCACGGGGACCATGGCGTGGGGCAGGGTGAAGCCCATCATGGGGCCCCCCATGATGACCCGCTGATCCGCCTCCGGTTGCAGCTCGAAACGCTGGAGCAGCCAGCGTACCGGCGTGCCCAGACGCACCCAGGCATTGCCGGGTTTCTTGAAGGCGTCGCCGGTGAGGGTGACGATGCGCTCGATGAGCGGCTCCCCATCGATGATGGCGCGCTTGATGGCAAAGACGGTGGCGACGTTGAGCACCATGATGCCCATGTCCACCGCCCGGCCTCCCTTGGGCACCTGGCGTCCGGTGAGCAGCTCTATGGTCTGTTTGGCGCCGCCGGAGGGGTACTTGGTCGGTACCGACTTGACCAGCACGTCGGCGTCGCTGGCATGGCGGGTCAGGGCCTCGATGGCCGCCGGTTTGTTGTCTTCCACCCCGATCAGGGTGAGCTTGGGCTTGAGCAGGTGCTTGAGTACCCGGATGCCGTCCATGATCTCGTCGGCGTATTCCTGCATCAGACGGTCATCTGTGGTGATGTAGGGTTCGCACTCCAGCCCGTTGACGATGAGGATCTCGGTGAGCTGGCCACGGCCGTCGAGCTTGCTGTGGGTCGGGAAGACGGCGCCGCCGAGCCCGGCGATGCCGGCCTGCTGGATGCGCTCGAGCAACGCCCCCCGCTCCAGGTTCCAGTAGTCAGGCTGGGGTGTGCGCTCGCCCCAGGCATCGTCTCCGTCCGGGGTGAGGAGGATGCAGAGATCGTCAAGACCGGAGGGGTGCGCCACCGTGTGCTGCTCGATGGCGGTGATGGTGCCCGAGGTGGAAGCGTGCACCGGCACGATGCGTCCCTTGTCAAAACGGGTGAGGGGTTGCCCCTTCTTGACCTTGTCCCCCACCCGCACCAGCAGTTCGCCGGCCGGACCCGCGTGCTGGCGCACCGGAATGATGAGCTGTGGGGGAAGGCCCGCGTCAACGACGGGGGTCAGGCTGGACTGGTGCTTGTTCTCGGGGGGATGGATGCCGCCGTGAAAATCCCACAGAGTGCCGGCTTTGATGCGTTCGAGCAGATGCTGCATGGTTACTCCGCTGTTTATTCCACTATCTTGACCGGAATGGCGACCTTGGCCAGATCCCATTTCCAGTTGTCGACCGTGGTCGGCACCGGGATCATTTCAATACAGTCGGTCGGGCAGGGGTCGACGCAGAGGTCGCACCCGGTGCACTCGGCCGCGATGACGGTATGCATCGCCTTGGTGGCACCCAGGATGGCGTCGACCGGACAGGCCTGGATGCACTTGGTGCAACCGATGCACATGTCTTCGTGAATGAAGGCCACCTTCTTGACGGGGATTGCCGCGTCTTCACCGCCGTCCAGAGACTGGGGCTCGACCCCCATCAGGTCGGCAATCTTGCGCATGGTGGCGTCGCCACCGGGCACGCACTTGTTGATCTTGTCGCCATTGGCCAGGGCTTCGGCGTAGGGTTTGCAGCCCGGGTAACCGCACTGGCCGCACTGGGTCTGGGGCAACAGAGCATCGAGCTGATCGACGATGGGATCGGCCTGCACATGAAACTTGACGGCGGCAAAGCCGAGAATGATGCCGAAGGCCAGGGCAAGCAGGGCCAGCACCAGAATGGCAAAGAGTATGTGAATCATAGCGTTATATCTTGATGAGGCCGGTAAAGCCCATGAAGGCCAGCGACATCAGGCCAGCGGTGACCATGGCGATGGAGACGCCACGAAACGGTGCCGGCACGTCGGCGGCCACCAGCCGCTCACGCATGGCGGCAAAAAGGATCAGCACCAGGGAGAAGCCGACGGCGGCCCCGAAGCCGTAGATGATGCTCTGGATGAAGTTGTGGCGCTCGTTGATGCTGAGCAGCGCCACGCCGAGCACGGCACAGTTGGTGGTGATGAGCGGCAGGAAGATGCCGAGCAGGCGATAGAGGGTCGGGCTGCTCTTGCGGATCACCATCTCGGTGAACTGGACCACCACGGCGATCACCAGAATGAAGCCCAGGGTGCGCAGGTAGGCGATCTCCAGCGGGATCAGGATATAGTGCTCCATCAGATAGGAGCAGGCGCTGGCCAGCGTCATGACGAAGGTGGTGGCCAGACCCATGCCGATGGCGGTTTCCAGCTTGCCGGAGACACCCATGAAGGGGCAAAGGCCGAGGAACTTCACCAGCACGAAGTTGTTGATCAGCACGGTGCCGACCAGTAAAAGCAGGTACTCAGTCATTGAAGATGGGTTATCCGGTATGAAGGCGGCCGTATTATCTGATGTTAGGTGCCTTTAGACAACCGCAAGGCCGTATGGTTATTATTCGAATGCCCAATTCATGGAGGCATTGTGCGCCCTTTACCCGTCCTGACGCTGACCCTGGCCATGCTGCTCTGGTCCAGCTCCTTCATCGCCCTCAAACATGTGCTGGAAATCTGGTCCTTCGGTCAGGTGCTCTTCATGCGGATGGGGGTGGCGTCCTGTTGCTGGCTGCTCTGCTACCGCCAGCTTGGCCGCGTCACTTACCAGAAGGGGGATTGGCGCTGGTTGGCCCTGATGGGGGCGCTTGAGCCCTGCCTCTACTTCCTTCTGGAAGTCAACGCCCTGCGTTACACCAGTGCCGGCCAGGCCGGCATGGTCTGTGCCCTGCTTCCGCTGATGGTGGCCCTGGTGGCCTTCGTGCTGCTTGGAGAGCGGGTGAGTCGCCGCCAACTGCTGGGCTTTGCCATCGCCATCGTTGGCATCGCCCTGCTGGGGTTGGGGGAGGGCGCCGACGAGTTCGCTCCCAACGCCCTGCTCGGCAACAGCCTGGAGATGGGCGCCATGCTCTGCGCCGCCACCTATTCTGTGGTATTCAAGAAGCTCTCCAGCCGCTACGGCGTGATGACACTGACGGCGTTGCAGGCCTTCGTCGGCACGCTCTTCTTCGCGCCCTTTGCCTTCAGTGCGCCCTGGCCCGCGAGCTGGGCCTGGCAGGACATGGGGGTCATCCTCTTCCTCGGTGCCTTCGTGACCCTGGGTGCCTACCTGCTCTACAACTGGTCGGTGACCCAGGTGAAGGTGACCCTGGCGGCGGCCTATGTGAACCTCATCCCGGTCTTTACCCTGCTGCTCGCCTATCTGCTGCTGGGAGAGACGCTCACGGCCCAGCAATGGGTGGCCTGTGCCGCCGTGCTGGTCGGCATCGGGGTGGGCCAGCTGCCGTCCGGCAGGAAGCGTGCGCAGGCCGTCGCCGCCGGGGGATGAGTCGCCGCCATTGGGCTACAGTCTGGGCAGGGAAACACGCTGTCGAAGAAGGAGCCGACCGATGAGCGACATGCACTTGCTGGCCGCGGCCAAAAGCCTGTTGAGCCATCCCCCCTTTACCCTGGCCGATGCCAGAGCCCTGGAGGCGCTGGAAGAGGAAGCGGTGGGGGAGGAGGGGCTCTGCATCGCCGCGCTATGGGACATCGCCCTCGCGCTGGCGGACGAGGAAGCCAGACACTATCTCCTGGGGGATGGCTGAGCGGGTTTCGGGTGGGCGGACAGCAATGACAACGGGGGGCCTGGGCCCCCCGTTGTCATTGGCAGCTGTCGCTCAGATGGAGAGGCTCTTGACGGTGTCCGACACCGAGTTGGCGTCCTCGATGATCTCCTTGATGACGTCGGCGATGATGGTGGCCTGCTCCTGACCTGCCACCGCCTTGTCGGAGACGACGGAGACAGTCTGGGTGATCTGGGAGGTGATCTCCGAGTTGTGCTTGATGACGGTGACGATCTCGCTGGTGGAGCTGGAAGTGCGCGCCGCCAGTTGCCTCACCTCGTCGGCCACGACCGCGAATCCCCGTCCCTGTTCCCCGGCGCGGGCCGCCTCGATGGCCGCGTTGAGGGCCAGCAGATTGGTCTGATCCGCGATGCCGCTGATGGTGGAGATGATGGATTCGATGCTCCTGGATTGCTGGTTGAGCTGCTCTATCTGCTTGCTGACCGCATTGACCGAGGTGTTGATGTGAGAGGAGGTGTCGAGCACCCTGTCGATGACCTCCCGCCCCCTGGCGGCGCTCGCGACGGTTTCGCTGGCGATGGCACACGCCTTCTGGGCCGCTTCCCGGGTGGAGATGGATTTCTCCACCCGCTCGGTGATGTCGCTCGCCAGCTTGATGATTTTGACCACCTTGCCCTCGTGGTTGAAGATGGGGTTGTAGGTGGCCTCCAGCCAGATCTTCTCCCCCCGGTGATCCAGACGCATGAAAAGCCCTGACTTGATGTCACCCGAGCCAAGATCCTGCCAGAAATGGGGGTTGTTCTGGTAGAAATCGCTGTCACAGAAGAGGCGATGATGCTTGCCGACCACCTCTTCCAGCCGGTAGCCAAAGCAGTTGAGGAAATTCTGGTTGGCGGTGATGACGGTGCCATCGGGTTGGAAATCAATGACCGCCAGGGACTTGTCCAGGGCTGCCAGCAGGGCCTGGGTGCGCTCCAGAGTGGATTGCTGCTGGGTCACGTCGGAGGCGACCTTGGCGATCCGCACCACCTTGCCGTCGATCACGATGGGGAAATAGGTCGCCTCCAGCCACACGGCCTTGCCGGATTTCGACTGGCGAATAAAGCGGCCGCTGCGGGAGACGCCGTGGCGCAGATCCTGCCACAAGGTCTCGTAATCCCGGGTATTGACGTCGTCGGGGAAGCAGAGGGTGCTGTGATGCTTGCCAATCACCTCGTCACGCTCATATCCCACGATCTTGAGAAACAGCGCGTTGGCGAAGGTGACCACTCCCGCCGGGGTGAACTGGACGAAGGGGACCTGCAACTGGATAGCCTGTTCAAATGCCCCCAGCTCCACCACCCTTGCCGCTTGCTCACTGGCTTCCTTGCTTGCTTTTTGATTCCAGAACATGACAGCGCTCCTCCATGAGACCCTTGAATGGGATAACGACCAAATCTGAGTAAATTAACAATAGCATTGCGTCCTGATGAGTCGTCATCGAACTCAAATTAACTTTTTATTTTTCAATGTTGATAAATGGCTTCTTAATTGTGGGGTCTCGTACAAGGGTTATTTATCTCCTGGGCCGCCCTGGCCCCAGGGAATATTGGCATGAAGGCGCCTCTTTTGGCACTGACTATTCTATATATCGCCTTCATATGAACCCAGTGGCGCGCCATGTGGCCTGCATGGGTATTTAATGAGTCTTATATGGGCACAGTGAAATTAGGTGGAGGCGGGGATCTGGAAATAGCCGCTATCTGATCCTCTGGTGTGAGAAATAAACGGCCAAGGGTGTGATGTTCTGGATGTGCGGCATGTGTGAACCCGTGACGACATTGCCGCTTCGGTATATTTTCTGTCCCGAAACAGGGAGTGTTTATTTTGCCTGCAAGGTGGAGAGTTTCTGGTTCAGGGACTCAATCTCTTTCTGATATCGGGTAGTGACCGACTGCATCTCTGCCGAGACATTGCGGGATCTTGCCTTGTTCTCCGTGATCTGGGTCATCTCGTTGTTCATCTTCTGCTTTTTGGCCTCGATCTCGGTGCGCAGCGCCTCGGCCTGGCGTTGTTTCTGGCCGTTCGCCAGGCTCTGCTCTATCTCCCGGGTCTGGTTGGCCGCCTGCTCCACCGCCTCGGGGGAGGGGGTATAGACATTGAGTGCCATGGGTTTGGCATCGCTGCTGCAGGGGATGTCACTGAAGGTGATCCGCCCGTCGCGGGCGCATTGATAGACAGCCGCCTGGACAACGGGGACGTTGGCAAGCCCCAGGCAGGCGAGAGAGATGACCAGCATGCGTGACATAGACTCCTCCTTGAATCCTCTTCCTTGCACACTAGTACATGGCGCAAGGTCAGACAACGGCCCCGTTTCGGGAGCGACATTCCGGTCCTCACGTCGCTTTTCTCTGGTCCATGGCGGGGAGATCTCCTGCGCAATGGGTGTGCCATGGCGGCACAAAGCGACGGATCCCTGCCTGTTTCCCCGCAGTTCAACACATCAGAGCACCATAACGGGCCGCAATGAGGTATCTTATGCCCCGATTTCATCCATCAAACGGATAAGAGACAACACATGATCATCAAACCCAAGGTTCGCGGCTTTATCTGCACCACCACCCACCCGGTCGGTTGTGAAGCCAATGTTCGTCGCCAGATCGCTTACACCCAAGCCAAGGGCGCCATCGAGAATGGCCCCAAGAAGGTGCTGGTGATCGGCGCTTCCACCGGCTATGGTCTGGCCTCCCGCATTGCCGCAGCCTTCGGCAGCGGAGCTGCTACCATCGGTGTCTTCTTCGAAAAGCCGAGCTCCGAGACCAAGACGGGCTCCGCCGGCTGGTACAACTCCGCCGCCTTCGACAAGGCCGCCAAAGAGGCCGGCCTCTACGCCAAGAGCATCAATGGCGATGCCTTCTCCCACGAGTGCCGTGCCAAGGTGATCGAGCTCATCAAGCAGGATCTGGGTCAAATCGATCTGGTGATCTATTCCCTGGCCTCTCCGGTGCGCAAGCTGCCGGATACCGGCGAAGTGGTGCGCTCCGCCCTCAAACCCATCGGCGAGGTCTATACCTCCACCGCCATCGACACCAACAAGGATCAGATCATCACCGCCACCGTCGAGCCGGCGAATGAGGAAGAGATCCAGAGCACCATCACCGTCATGGGCGGCCAGGACTGGGAACTGTGGATGGCGGCTCTGCGCGATGCGGGTGTGCTGGCTGACGGCGCCAAGTCCGTGGCCTACTCCTACATCGGTACCGACCTGACCTGGCCAATCTACTGGCATGGTACCCTGGGGCGCGCCAAGGAAGATCTGGACCGCGCCGCCACCGCCATCCGTGGCGATCTGGCTGCCAAGGGGGGGACCGCCCACGTGGCCGTGCTCAAATCCGTGGTGACCCAGGCCTCCTCTGCCATTCCCGTGATGCCGCTCTACATCTCCATGGCCTTCAAGATCATGAAGGAGAAGGGCATTCACGAGGGCTGCATGGAGCAGGTGGACCGCATGATGCGCACCCGCCTGTACGGCGCCGACATGGCGCTGGACGAGCAGGCCCGCATCCGCATGGATGACTGGGAACTGCGTGAAGACGTGCAGCAGACCTGCCGTGATCTCTGGCCCTCCATCACCACCGAGAACCTCTCCGAGCTGACTGACTACACCGGCTACAAGCAGGAGTTCCTGCGCCTGTTCGGTTTCGGTCTGGACGAGGTGGACTACGATGCGGACGTGAATCCGGACGTGCAATTCGACGTGGTCGAGCTGTAAGTCGGTCGTCAGCACAGACAGGGCCCTGCGGGGCCCTGTTTTTTTGCAGCAGACTCAACCTGTTGCCTCAGGTTTATTATCCGCGATCACCTTTTTCCCCGAACAAACCCGCTAGGCTTGCGCTGTCCGGATCACAGACGGCACCGCCGAGGTACGAAAGTCATGACCACATCCCATGAGGCGCCCAAGAAGCGCCAGCTCCCCACGGTTTATACCCTGCTTTTCATCATCATCGCCCTGATGGCGGCCCTCACCTGGGTGCTGCCGGCGGGAAAATACAACTATGTGACGGCCAAGACCCAGCAGCCGGTGGCTGCGGCGGCCGTGGCCGACTACAGCGGTGACGAGCGACTGCTGCCGGTACCCGGCAGTTACACCGAGCTCCCCTCCCAACCCCAGGGGGTATTCGCTGTGCTCAAGGCGCCCATCCAGGGCTTTCACAAGGCGGCGGACGTGGCACTGTTCGTGCTCATCATCGGCGGCTTTCTGGCGGTGACCATGCAGAGCGGGGCGCTGGATGCCGGGGTCGGGGCCATAGTGCGTACCTTCGCCGGGCGCGAGCGGCTGCTCATCCCGGTGCTGATCGCCCTGTTTGCCCTGGGTGGCTCCACCTTCGGCATGGCGGAGGAGACGGTGGCCTTCTGGGCGCTCATCGTGCCGGTGATGATGGCGGCGGGCTTCGATCGCATGGTGGCGGCCGGGATCATCCTGCTCGGCTCCGGGGTCGGGGTGCTCGCCTCCACCGTCAATCCGTTTGCCACCGGCATCGCCTCCGGTTTCGCGGGTATCCCCATCGGTGAGGGGATAGGGCTACGGGTCATCCAGTGGCTGCTGCTGGTGATCTTCGCCTCCTGGTTCGTGATGCGCTACGCCAGGCAGGTGCAGCAGGACAAATCCAGCTCCGTGCTGGCTGACATCGTTTATGACGACGAGTTCTCCCAGATGAAGAGCGGCAACCTCGCCTTCAGCGGCAAGCAGAAGCTCACCATGCTGGTCTTCTTCGGCACCTTCCTGCTGATGATCTATGCGGTGGTGCCCTGGTCGGATCTGGGCATCGATCTGTTGCCCACCCTGGGCTGGTGGTTCGACGAGCTCTCCACCCTCTTCTTCAGCGCCTCCATCCTGATTGCCCTCATCAACCGGATGCCGGAGTCCAACTACGTGGCGACCTTCCTGAACGGGGCGCGGGATCTCATCGGGGTGGCCCTGGTGGTGGCGGTGGCGCGCGGCATCTATGTGGTGATGGAGCACGGCGTCATCATCGACACCATACTGCATTGGGCCGAGGGGCTGGTGAGCGGGCTGTCGTCGTCGGTCTTCATCCTGATGGCCTATCTGGTGCACATCATCCTGAGCTTCTTCATTCCCTCCACCTCGGGGCTCGCGACCGTCTCCATGCCGCTGATGGGACCGCTGGCGGACTTCTCCGGCATCTCCCGGGATCTGGTGATCACCGCCTATCAGTCCGCCTCCGGCTGGATCAACCTGTTCGCCCCCACCGCCGCCCACCTGGTGGCGGGGCTGGCGCTCGCCAGGATCCCCTACGATCGCTTCGTGCGCTGGGTGCTGCCCTTCATCATCGGGGTGGCTCTGATCACCATGGTGGTGCTGGTGGCCGGGGCCCTGCTGCACGGCTGATGGCGCGGATAGAAAACGACAGACAACAAAAAGGCTCCCGCGGGAGCCTTTTTCATGAGCCTTGCTTACTGCTTGTAGCCCTTGAGGAAGCGGGCGAGACGGCCGATGGCCTCTTCCAGCTCCTCTTCCCGGGGCAGGAACACCAGCCGGAAGTGATCCGGTGCCGGCCAGTTGAAGCCGGTGCCCTGCACCAGCAGGAGCTTCTCCTGCTGCAGCAGGTCGAACACCATCTTCTGGTCGTCGCGAATGTCGTACACCTTGGGGTCGAGGCGCGGGAACATGTAGAGCGCCCCCTTGGGCTTGACGCAGGAGACCCCGGGGATCTCGTTCAAAAGCTCCCAGGCCTTGTCCCGCTGGCGACGCAGGCGACCCCCCGGCAGGATCAGCTCGTTGATGCTCTGGTAGCCCCCAAGGGCGGTCTGGATGGCGTGCTGCATGGGCACGTTGGCACACAGCCGCATGGAGGCCAGCATCTCCAGTCCCTCAATGTAGCCCTTGGCGCGGCCCTTGGGTCCGGTGATGACCATCCAGCCCTGGCGGAAGCCGCAGGCGCGGTAGGCCTTGGAGAGGCCGTTGAAGGTCACCACCATCACATCGTCGCACAGGGTGCAGACGCTGGTGTGGGAGATGTCGTCGTAGAGGATCTTGTCGTAAATTTCGTCGGCGAAGATGATGAGGTTGTGCTGACGGGCGATCTCGATCACTTCAAGCAAAAATTCGCTGCCGTAGACGGCGCCGGTCGGGTTGTTGGGGTTGATCAGCACCAGGCCGCGGGTGCGCGGGGTGATGCGGGCGCGGATGTCGTCGAGATCCGGATACCAGTCAGCCCCTTCGTCACAGCGGTAGTGCACCGCATGGCCGCCGGAGAGGGTGACGGCCGCGGTCCAGAGCGGGTAGTCGGGGGAGGGCACCAGCATCTCGTCGCCGTTGTTGAGCAGCGCCTGCATCGCCATCACGATGAGCTCGCTCGCACCGTTGCCGATGTAGATGTCGTCGATGTCGACCTTGCGCATCCCTTTTTGCTGGTAGTACTGCATCACCGCCTTGCGGGCGGAGAAGAGCCCCTTGGAGTCGCAGTAGCCCTGGCTCTGGGGCATGTTGAGGATCACATCCTTGATGATCTCCTCCGGTGCTTCGAAGCCAAACGGGGCCGGATTGCCGATGTTGAGCTTGATGATGCGGTGACCTTCGTCTTCGAGACGGCGAGCTTCTTTGTGCACCGGGCCGCGGATGTCATAGCAGACATCGTCGAGCTTGTGCGACTTGTCGATAGTGAACATGGTGAGCGTGATTCCTTCCCCGTGGGGCGCGTTGGCAGAAAAGCTGTTTTTAGTATCAAATTTCTCTGCCCCTATTCTTCACAGAATTGAATGCTAGAACAATCTAATTTATGGAATAAATCCCTGATATTTACCCCTGAAACAGGGTTGTTGAAATGTTAAATTCAGCATGATCGTTTGCCTCTCTTTGGTAGATCAGTGAAAGATGAGGGGCAGATTCATAAAGCAACATGAGTGTATTGAAATATCTCCCTCATCTGGCACGATTGGCTGGGGTAAAAAAGGCCCCGACCCGTCGGTCTGCCAGGGGAGCACGCAGGCACGGGGGCTCATCTTCCCGCTCTCGAGGTTCACTCATGCAGGCACCCGCCACCGGTCGCTACCGCCATTTCAAGGGGGGCTATTACCAGGTTCTGGCCCTGGCCTTGCACACCGAAACCCAGGAGCAGCTTGTGATCTATCAATCCGAACAGGATGGTCAGGTCTATGCCCGCCCCGTCGCCATGTTCATGGAGTGGATTGAACATCAGGGACAGGTGGTGAGCCGCTTCACGCCGGTGGCCTGAGGCAGACTTGGCGACATGAAAAAAGGCGCCAGAGGCGCCTTTTTTCATGTTGTCGGGGCTTACAGACCCAGATTGGCTCTGGCATAGGCCTCAAAATCGGTGCAGCCGCCGATGTGCTGCTCATCCAGGAAGATCTGCGGCACAGTGGTGACCGGCTTGCCCGCCTTGGCGGCGAGATCGTCCTTGGTCAGCCCGGCCACGTTGATATCCACGTAGCGGAACTCGAAGTCATCGCGCACCTCGGTCAGTTGCTCGGCAATCTGCTTGGCACGCACGCAATAGGGGCAACCGGGACGACCAAAAATCTCTACAAACATCTTTTCTCTCCATTAAACAAGCCGTTGAAGAAGGCCATTGAGATGAGGCTGGGCACAGCATAGCCGTGGCGCCCTGTCAGTCAAAGCTGAAAATAGCGATGCTTACGTTCGCCATCTCCGATTGCGCCCACTGCTGATGACGGCGCCGGCATCCCTGTTTCGCCCCAAGGTCGGGGAGTGGAGCTGCCTTGCCGGCAAGGCAGCCCGTCTATCACTGCTCGACGATCTGGATGGGTTGTTGCTGGTAGATGCTCTCCAGCACGCCTTTTTCGAAGACGGTCCAGGGCCAGGGCGCCTTGCTGGCGCGGTAGCGCTCGTGGGTTGCCGGATCCTGGGAGAGACCGCGCTGGAACATCACGAAGGCCTTGCGCTGGCCACCGGCGGTGTCGATGAAGCCGGCGAGGTTCGACGTACCTGTGATGGTACCGGTCTTGGCGTGTACCTTGTTCTTCATCATGGGAGCGGTGACGCTGCGTCGCCAGGCCAGGGTGCCGTCTACCTGGGAGCTTGGCAGCAGCTTGATGAAGTCGAGCTCGGCATCGTTCTTCTGGATGAAGTTAAGCACCGACAACATCTGGCGCGCGCTGATGAGATTGTGGGCGGAGAGGCCGGAGCCGTCGGCCAGGGTGGCGTTGCCAAGGTCAATGCCGTGCTTGGTCAGGATGGCGCGCACCGCCATGGTGCCGCTGCGATAGCTGCCCGGCTTGTTGTAGTAGTGACGCCCCACGGTTTTGAGGAAGGTATCGGCGTAGAGGTTGTCGGACTTTTTCAACATCTTGGCGAGCATCACCGGCAGGGAGACAGAGTAGTGGGTCGCCAGGGTCTGGGCACCGACAGGGGCCTGATGGGTGACCCGCAGCAGGCCGTCGTGGCTGATCCCGGCGCGGTTCATGGCCCAGCGGATGTTGTCCCAGCCCCAGGCCTCCACGTCATGGATGGCAAAGCGCAGCCCTTGTGGCTCCTTGTTCGGGGTGATGCAGCCCTTGAGCTCGTAGAAGTTGCCCTTGGCCATGTCTACTTCCAGAGCGCAGAACTGACGCGCCATGTCGCCATAGCTCATCACCTCCACGTTGTCGGCGCCGATGCCGATGGGCACGCCGGTGGCCACGTTGCCCACCGCAGGCTTGCCAATCTGGGTGGCGGTGATGGTGCCGTAGGCGCAGTTCTTGTCGATGATGACCGAGGAGACGGGAGCGGCGAAGCAGAGGGTCTGATCCCCCCAGGACCAGCCGTTGCCACGCTCATAGCCGTTGTAGGCACCGGTGTTGACATAGACGTTGCCCTGAATGCGGGTGACGCCCAACTGTTTGAACAGGGCAACCAGATCCATGCGCGACAGGGTCGGGTCGCCGACGAAGTTGATCCAGATGTCGCCGTTGATGGTGGTGCCCTGTTTGGCGCCGGGCTGGGCCTGGATGTCGGTGGCGAAGCGGAAGTCGGCACCGAGTTCGAGGCGTGCAGCGAGCGCGGTGAGCACCTTCATGGTGGAGGCGGGGGCTATCATGTCATCGGCGTGACGGGCAAATTCCACCCCGTTGTTGCCCTGTACGATGACGGCGTACTGGCCCCCCTTGGGCGGGGTCAGCGGGGCGGCGTGGACCGCCAGAGAAAAGAGAGCACAAAAACCAATCAACAGCCGCTGCATAGGATCCTCTAACTGAACGAAAGGGCGGCATCAGAAACCGCCCCGATAATCAAACCGGGTGACTGCCGGGTATCGCCTGCCATGGGGTCAGGCCGGGGCGTTGGCAGTCCGGTAACGCCCCTCGTAATCGAATATTTTTTCCTTCACCTGCCAGAAGCGTCCCGACTTGCGGGCGATGACGAAATCCGGGTGACGGAACTGGTCTGCCGCGAGCATCACGCTCGCCAGGGTCGTGAATTCGGGCTCAAGGCCCGGGGCGGGCCAATGATGACGCACAAAGCGTTGTTGAAACAAGCGCTGTGCACCCCGGGAGTGAAAGGGGAAGTACTCCGTCAGGGTCAGGCCATCCTCGTCGTGGTAGGTCACCTCCAGCCGCTCCCCCTGCTTGCCGCGCCCGGCACTCAGGGTCAAACCGGCGCAGCGGATCACCATGCAGTCCTTGAGATTGAGGGCCTCCTTGAGCTTGTCGTCAGGGTCCACCAGCAGCTGGTCACAGCTTTGGCAGCGGCGGGCGGCGATGTCGTTTTCAGCACCGCAACCTGGGCAGATCTTGGCGCGAAAGCGGTAGTCGCACTCCTCGCGGTTGCCCTCGTCATCTTCAAACAGTCCCTGACAGCGGCGGCCGTAGTGCTCGATCACCTTGCCATCCTCGTCGGTCTTGCCCCAGAAGGTGTTGGCAAAGCCGCAGGCGGGGCAGGGCACCTGAACCGGCTCGGTGCCGGCGTGGGGGCGAGGCTCCCCCACTTCGGGGGCAAACAGGTTGAAGTTGTTGCCTGCGTAGTCGAGCACCAGGCAATCGCTCTTGCCGGGTGAGAGGCGCAGGCCCCGTCCCACAATCTGCTGATAGAGCGACACCGATTCGGTGGGACGCAGCATCACGATGAGGTCGACGTGGGGGGCATCAAAACCGGTGGTGAGCACCGCTACGTTGACCAGAAACTTGAGCTCGCGCGCCTTGAAGGCACTGATTAGAGCGTCGCGCTCCGGTCCCGGCGTCTCGCCGGTGACGAGGGCGGCCTGCTGGTCTCTGGCACCGAGCAGGCCATGAATTTCCCGGGCATGCTCGACGGTGGCGGCGAAGATCATCACCCCCTGCCGGTCGGCCGCATACTCCAGCACCTGGCTCAGGATATGGGGGGTGACCCGCTCCTGTCGCTTGATCTCGCCGTTGAGCTGCGCCTCGCTGAACAGGCCGTTCTCCCGCGGCACCAGCTTGCTGAAGTCGTAGTGGACGATGGGGGCGTCCACCAGGCGCGGCGGGGTCAGGTAGCCGTTTTTCACCATGAAGCGCAGGGGCAGTTCGAACACGCAGTCACCAAAGAGCCGCTCGCCGTGGCTCTTGACCATGCCGTGGTAGTGGCGCCGGTAGATCCAGCCCAGCCCCAGCCGATAGGGGGTGGCGGTGAGTCCGAGGATCTTGAGGACTGGATTGGCGGCCTTGAGATGCTCGATCACCTGATGGTATTGGCTGTCGTCATCGAGCGAGACCCGGTGGCACTCGTCGATGATGAGCAGCGAAAAAGCCCCGTCGAAGGCATCCAGATTGCGCGCCACCGACTGCACCGAGCCAAACACCACCTGGGCGCTCGCCTCCTTGCGTGCGAGCCCGGCGGCAAAGATGTCGGCCTTGAGCCCCCAGGCCTCGTACTTGGCGTGGTTCTGCTCCACCAGCTCCTTGACGTGAGCCAGCACCAGCACCCGGCCACGGGCCTTGCGGGCCAGTTCGGCGATCACCAGGCTCTTGCCGGCCCCGGTGGGCAGCACCACCACGGCGGGATCCGGGTGTTTGCGAAAGTGGCTGATGACGGCGTTGACCGCGTCGGTTTGATAGGGTCTGAGAACGAACATGGGGAACGGCTGTGGTGCAAGGTGGCGCCATTATAGGGATCTTGCGGGGAAAATGCAGTGAGGGGGGCGTGCTGACAGGAAGCGGGCCGGCAGGATGCCGGCCCGTGCAGGTCAGGGACCTCAGTGGAAGGGGAACAGGTAGTTGAGCCAGCTACCCATGCGCATCAGGATCTTGCGCATGATGGCCACGTGGTGGAAGTGCTCGGTATAGATGGCGGCCTGACCGCTGGAGCCCGCGATCACCTGGTAGTTTGCCCACTCGGGATCGGTGATCTCGAGCACGATGGGCAGGCGACCCGGTACCTGTGCCGAGGTCTGATCGATAAGACCCGCCTGTGCCTGGATATTGCCCGGTGCCATGGCCGGGATAACGGACTGCACCTTGGCCTTGAAGATGCGACCCGGAATGCCGTCGAGCACGACTTCGGCCTCGTCACCCGCCTTGAGCCGCTGCATGCTGTTCTGCCAGAACCAGCCGACATAGGCATTGGCATCTTCATGAATGAAGGTCATCACGGGGCGGAACATGAAGGGGGCGGCAATCATGCCCGGGCGCAATGCCAGTTGCACGACATGACCGTCACTCGGGGCGTAGACCACGGTCTGCTCCAGATCGTACTTGGCGATGTTGAGCTGGGCACTCAGGTCATTGAGGGTCGCTTTCTGCTGATCAATCTGGGCGACGATGTCATCCACGTTGGCCTGGGTGACGTCGAGGTCGCGCTGTTTGCCGATGCCCCGTCGCATCAGCTCCTGGGCGCGATCCCTGTCCAGGCTGGCGGCGCGCAGGCGGGCGTCCAGAGCCTTCAGAAAATCGGTGTTGGAGGCGAGGCGCGCCGTCAGGCTGGCGACCTTCTCCTGGAAGGGCTCAGCGTCGATGCGAAACAGCACATCCCCTTTCTTGACCGGTTGGTTGGGCTTGACCGGGACGTCGGTGACTCGTCCCTTGACCAGGGGCACGACCGGGGTGGAGACATAATAGTTGCGAGCCAGCTCGGAATAGGGGTGGTTGTAGTTCATCAGCATGATGAGTGTGCCGATGATGATGACGCCACCCAGCACGGCGGTCGGCACGGTCCACTTGTTGAGCGGGATCTTGAAGATCTTGAAAATACCTATGCAGAGGGCTGTATAGGTGAGAATAAGTAGCAGGTCCATGGGGCGTTACCTATTTGTCGGTCTGTTCGAGCGTGGTCATGCGAGCCTGCAGTGCTGCCAGCTCCTCTTTGAGTGCGCTGATCTCTGTTTCGTCATGTTGTAGGCGTTGCGAGAAGCCCCAGCCGCGATCGGGGCGATAAATCGTGGCCCAGATCCAGAGGAAGGGCCAGAGCACGTGCAGGGTGAACAGGCTGACCCAGCCTGCCACGTGAATGGCGTCCTGGTGGGGGTGATTACGGTGCTTGGCAATTTCATATGGAATATCGTGAATGACGATAATGCCATAGAACATGACCAAGACGACAAACACCAGGATCCCCAGGGCAATGTAGTCAAGTACCATCGATTTCTCCCGTCTGAGTCGCTAACAATGCTTCGATTGTCGAGTCGAGGCTTCGGCAATAATGACAGCATATGCCGTCGGTGCAAGTCTGCAATCGGAGAGTTGGTGTGGCGGTACAGGCATGGTTCATCGGTTGCTCATTTAACACACAAAATTGATTTGGTTAGATAAAATCAAACAGCAATGGATGCCCGGGCAAGGTGAGAGGTGAACCTGATGAACGAATGGTGCAGTGGCAAAGGATGGCGGCTTGGCCTGTTGCTGATCTGCCTGTTGTGGTCCCGCCTCGGCTGGACCGCCGAACCCAGAATGGAGCCCAATGAGCAGGAGCGGGCACAGACCCTGGTCCTGCTTCATGAACCCATCGTCATGCTGACGGCTAAATATGGCAACCTGGATGGGGCGGCCAGGGTACGGCTGGCCCATGAGCGAGTTCAGCGGATGGAGCCAAGCGACCTCATGACGCCTGTGACCGTGACGAAAGGCAGCCGGCACGGCCAGGAGAGCCGGGAGTTTCTGGTCAATGGCAAGCGCATTCTGGTGTTGCTGGAAGGGGACCTTGATGAATTCGACGAGCTGACCCTGGATCAGGCGGCCGAACGCGTCCTGCATCGGCTCGACGGCGTGCGCATCAAGTATCTCGAGCTGCACTCGACCCCCTATTTGCTCAGAGCCGTCGGCTTGGCGGTGGTGGTCAGCCTGATCTTCTTCGGCCTCATCTGGCTGTTGCAGCGGGGGCATCGGCGAGTCAGAAAGTGGCTGGTCAACCGCCTGTTGCTGCAGAAGGGGCTGGTCCCCCACTCCTGGCGCCAGGTCACCGGGAATGTCGAGGTCCGCTTGCTCGGCCTCATCACGCTGCTGCTCATCTTCATGCTCACCTATGGCTGGCTGACCTATGTGCTCGGCCTGTTCCCCCAGACCCGGGCCTGGAGCTATCAGCTTGGGGAATCCCTGTTTGCCCTGTGTGGCGACATGCTGGAAGGCATGATTGCCGCCATGCCCGGTCTGGTAACCGTGCTGCTTATCGTGGTCATCACCCGTTTCTTCATCAAGATGCTGGCCATCCTCTTCGACCGCATCGAGCGTGGCCAGTTTCGGGTGCAGGGTTTGCACGCCGAGACCATAGGCGCCACCCGGCGACTGCTGTCAGTGGTGATCTGGCTGTTTGCCCTGACCGTGGCCTACCCCTATCTGCCGGGGGCGGATTCCGATGCCTTCAAGGGGATCAGCGTCTTCTTCGGTCTGATGGTGACACTGGGATCGGCCGGTATCATGAACCATGCCATGAGCGGCCTGGTGCTCATTTACTCCCGCGCACTGCGGCCAGGGGATCTGGTGCAGATCGGCGAGGTGGAGGGGATGGTGAGCGAGCTCAATGCCCTCTCGACCAAGCTGGTGACGCGCCAGGATCACGAGGTCACACTGCCCAATGCAGTGGTGGTGGGGGGCAAGGTGGTGAACCTGACACGGCTGGCGGGCGAGAAGGGGGTGGCCCTGTTGACCAAGGTGACCATCGGTTATGACACCCCCTGGCGTCAGGTACATGCCATGCTGGAGCTGGCCGCGCGGCGCTGCACCCGGCTCAATCAGGATGAAGCTCCCCTGGTGCGGCAGTTGCATCTGCAGGATTGGTATGTGGAGTACGAGTTGCAGGTAAGAATGAAGGCAAGCGAACTCCCTGCGGTGGTCAAGACGGAGCTCCATGGCCATATTCAGGATGTCTTCAACGAGTTCGGGGTGCAGATCATGTCCCCCAACTTCATTGCCCAGCCGGAACAGGCTGTGCTGGTGGCCAGGGAGCAGTGGTATCAGGCGCCGGCCCGGGCGCCCGATCCCGCCGAGCCCCCCGCCAGGGAGTGATCACAAAAAGCAGAGACCCGGCAGCAATGCCGGGCCTCTTGTCATGAAGAGAAGCTGATGCCTCAGCTCTCCTTGGCCTCTCTCAGTTGGGAGGGCCTGAATTTCACCAGGAAGGCGAGGGTGATGAGGGCGGTGCTCACCAGACCGATGATGGTGGAAACATTCATCTCGAGGCCGAAACCGATGGGGGCGTTGGCCAGGTAGGTGATGACCACTGCGGTCATGAAGATGGCGGGAATGGTGCATACCCAGTGCAGCTTGCCTTCCTTGATGAGGTAGGCGGCCGCAGCCCACAGCATGATGACGGCGGTGGTCTGGTTGGCCCAGCCGAAGTAGCGCCAGATCACCCCGAACTCTGCCTTGGAGATGATGAAGCCAAGGATGAACATGGGGATGGCGATGAGCAGACGCTTGGCCATGGGCTTCTGGGTCAGGTTCAGGAAGTCCGCCACGATGAGGCGGGCGCTGCGAAACGCGGTGTCACCGGAGGTGATGGGCAGGATCACCACGCCGAGGATCGCCAGGATGCCGCCCACGGTACCGAGCAGGCTGGTGGAGACTTCGTGCACCACGGCAGAGGGGCCGCCGCTGGCCAGGGTGGCGTTGAGTGCCTCGGTGCTGTCGTAGAAGGAGAGACCCAGGGTGCACCAGATGAGGGCGATGATGCCTTCCCCAATCATGGCCCCGTAGAAGATGAAGCGACCGGAGCTCTCGTTCTGCATGCAGCGCGCCATCAGTGGGGACTGGGTGGCGTGGAAACCGGAGACCGCACCACAGGCGATGGTGATGAACAGCAGCGGCCAGAGCGGCAGATCCGTCGGGTGCAGGTTGGAGAAGTCCATCCCGGTGTTGTAGAAGCCCTTGCCGGAGACGATGAGGCCGATGATGAGGCCGACCGACATGAAGACCAGCAGCGCACCGAAGATGGGGTAGAAGCGGCCGATGATCTTGTCGATGGGGACGATGGTCGCGAGGATGTAGTAGGCGAAGATGGCCGCAATCCAGTAGACCAGATCGGTGGAGGTGAGGTTGGCGAGCAGGCCCGCCGGGCTCAGGACGAAGACCACGCCCACCAGCATCAGGAGCACCACGGCAAAGAGGTTCATGAAGTGCTTGGCGGCGGTGCCCAGGTGCTCACCGACCACGGTCGGCACCGAGGCGCCCCTGGCGCGTACCGACAGCATGCCGGAGAAATAGTCGTGGACCGCACCGGCGAAGATGCAGCCAAAGACGATCCAGAGCATGGCGACCGGACCATAGAGGGCACCCAGGATGGGGCCGAAGATGGGGCCGACGCCGGCGATGTTGAGCAGTTGAACCAGGTAGACCTTCTTGTCCGACATGGGGACATAGTCCACCCCGTCCGCCATGGTGATGGCGGGGGTCTTCAACTCGGGTTTGGGCCCGAATATCCGTTCGATGAATTTGCCGTATATGAAGTAGCCGGCTATCAACAAGCCGACACAGAGGAAGAACCAGATCATTGCTACGCTCCTGCTTTGTTATTTTTTGGTGTGCGCAGCCAGTGTAGGTGGGGACTTCTGTTAACGGCAGGTGAAAGGGGGTGAGCGGCGACATGGCGACCCGAGTGGTTGCCCGCTGTGATCCGGCGCACATCGCGCCCCGCTTTATTCCAGTCCCAGCTCGTCTTTTAGCTCCTTGAGGTAGCGGCGGCTGACCGGTACCCGGGCCCCGCTCGGGGTCACGATCTCCGCCAGTTGATTCTCCAGCAAACGGATTTCGAAGATGGCGGCCGGGGCCACCAGATACTGGCGGTGACAGCGCAGCAGCGGGGTCTTCTCCTCGAGGGACTTGAGGGTGAGCTGGGTGTGAAACAGCTCGCCCTGGCAGGCGACATGGACGCCGCCGAGATCGGAGAAGGCGTACTCCACCTGGGAGGTTGGGAGCAGCCGCACCCGGTTGTGCAGGTATCCGGGGATATGGTGGATGGTCGGGGCCAGGGTCCCGACCGGTTGCGGGGTGATGTCCTGCCTGAGCCGCGCCAGGGTCTTGGCGAGGCGCGCCGGCTCCACCGGCTTGAGCAGGTAGTCGAAGGCGTTCTCCTCGAAGGCCTGGATGGCGTAGTCGTCGAACGCGGTGACAAAGACGATGCGGGGCAGGGGATCGAGCATGGCCACCAGCTCCATGCCGCTGAGCTTGGGCATCTGGATATCGAGAAACACCACATCCGGCTTGAGTTGCTGGATGAGGCCGAGCGCCTCGATGGCGTTGCCCGCCATGCCCAGGATCTCGATGTCGGGATCGCTGGCCAGCAGCTCTGCCAGCTCTTCGCGGGCATAGGGCTCGTCATCGACGATCAGGGTGCGGATCATGTCATCTCCTTGGCGGTGGCGCGGGGTTGTCGTGGGAGCGTCAGGGAGACCCGGGTCCATTGCTCCGGCTCCCACTGGACGTCAATGCCATAGCGCTCGCCAAAGGCGCTCTTGAGGCGCTTGTCCACCAGGCTCATCCCCAGACCATCCCCCTGGCCGGATGGCTGCCAGGCCCCGGCGTTGTCTTCGACGCAAAGGGTGATCGCCTCGGGGGTCTCCCTCGCGAAGAGGCGAAGTCGCCCCTCTCCCAGCAGGGAGCAGATGCCGTGCTTGATGGCATTCTCGATGAGGGGCTGCAGGGTGAAGCTCGGCAGTTGCACCTCGGCAAGGTGGAGCGGGATCTCGTTGATGACGGTGAGCCGCTCGCCAAAGCGGGCCTGCTCTATCTCCAGGTAGGAGAGGCAGTGCTCCTGCTCCTCACGCAGCGTGGTCAGGCCGCTCTGGCGCTTGAGGTTGTTGCGAAAGAAGCGGGAGAGGTGCAGCAGCAGCTCCCGTGCCCGTCCCGGATCGCGGCGGGTAATGGCGCTGATGGTGTTGAGGGTGTTGAACAGGAAGTGGGGGTTTATCTGTGCCTGCACCAGCTTGAGCTCGGATTGCACCAGCAGGCGCTGCTGCTGCTCCAGGCGGCCTGCCAGCAGCTGCTGGGACAACAGGTTGGCGATCCCTTCTCCCAGGGTGTGATTGATCTTGAGGAAGAGCCGCTTCTTGGGCTCATAGAGTTTGATGGTGCCGATCACCCCCTCGTCACCCTGCAGGGGGATCACCAGCACGGAGCCGAGCTGGCACTGGGGGGAGATGCTGCAACGATAGGGCTGGCTGTTGCCATCGGCGAACAGCACCTTGTTCTGGGCGATGGCTTGCAGGGTGATCGCCGAGGTGATGGGGGTGCCCGGCTTGTGGTGATCTTCTCCGGTGCCGATGAAGGCGAGGATCTTGTCGGTGTCCGTGATGGCGACGGCGCCGACGCCGGTCTCTTCCTGAACGATATGGGCTATCTTGCCGCTGGCCTCCGGAGTGAACCCCTGGCTCATGATGCCGACGGTGCGGTTGGCGATGGTGAGCGCCTTGGCGGAGAAGACCCGGGAGAACTTTTCGTACATCCGCTGCTGGTCGCGGATCATGCTGATAAAGAGCGCCGCCCCGCAGGAGTTGGCGAGGATCATGGGGGTGGCGATGGTGCGCACCAGCAGCAGGGACTTGTCGAAGGGGGTGGCGACCAGCAAGATGATCACCATCTGCATGATCTCGGCCACGAAGGTGGTAAAGAAGGCGACCCTGGGCGCAAAGAGGTCATTGACCCTGCCTGCCCGCATCAGCCGCCAGTGAACCAGCCCCCCCAGCAAGCCTTCGCAGGTGGTGGAGATGGCGCAGGCGAGATCGGTGAACCCCCCCAGGGTATAGCGGTGCAGGCCGCCGGTCAGCCCCACCAGGCATCCCACCAGGGGGCCGCCCAGCAGTCCCCCCAGTACGGCACCGACCGCCCGGGTGTTGGCGATGGCATCATCGATGTCGAGGCCCACATAGGTTCCCAGTATGCAAAAGCAGGAGAAGATGACATAGATGAGCACCTTGTGGGGAAGCCTGACGGAGTAGTTGGCCAGGGGACGCAGCAGGGGACTCTTGGAAAAAAGGTAGGCGATGACCAGACTGACGCTCATCTGCTGGAGCAGAGAGAGGACTAGTTGCATAAAAAAGCTTCCTCAAACACCACGCCGGAGCCGGGCGTTGTCATGACGCAGGGTGAGCCTGAGCCCGTCTTGATGCGGGCTGCGGGCTGAACGCTGCGGCAGTTTGCCAGAATGGAAAAATAAAACCATATAAAATCAGCACGTTAAATTGATATTTGTGTAATCGGTGCCCGCTTGATATTGCTGATGCGAGCATGAAGGTATCCACCGGATACGCCACACGGAGGTGGCATGCTCCGCCCGGCCATCGGCTGGGCGTTTTTTATCCAGCTCCAATGGTGGACGATTTCGAGGGGACCTGAGCAATTATTCAGGTTTGTCCAATGAGTTATCCCCAGCTTCTGGGGATAACTCAGAAGGCGAAATAGTAACAGACCCGCCGACCCAGACCGAAAAAGGCGCGTTGCGCGTCGTCCAGCTCTTCCTGTCTGAGGGTGGCGACGATGCTTCGCGCATCTTCCCGCAGATCGATCATGACCACCCCTTCCGGCCGCTGTCCCTTGAGGTAGGGCAGCACCTTGGGTCTGAGGGGCATGCTGGGCTCGGTGGAGAGCACCAGGGCCAGGGCATCGTCATCCAGGCGCACCAGGGAACCCGGCGGATAGACCCCCAGTACCTTTATCAGCAACCTGACCTGGGTTTGCTCGAACTTCTTCTGCGAGAGCTTGTAGAGCTGGCCGATCACCTGGCTGGGTCCCGGCGGGTTCAGGCCGCTGCGCGGATGAAGCAGCTCGTCATAGTGATCCACCAGCCCGATGAGGCGGGCGAGAGGGGGGATCTTGTCGCCCTTGATCCCGAGGGGAAAGCCGCTGCCATCGAGGCGTTCGTGATGCAGGTAGGCGACCTCGCGGATCCTGGGTTCGAAAGCCTGCAACTGGTTGAGCATCTCCAGTCCGTACTGGGGGTGCATGTTGAGGAAATTCTGCTCCGCCTTGCTGAGCTCCCCCCGCTTATGGATGATCTGGCTCGGGATCCTGAGCTCGCCGATGTCGTGGATCAGGCCCGCCAGACCGGTCTCCTCGATCTCGACGGGATTCATGCCAAGCTCCCGTGCCATCAGCATGGCGATGAAGGCCACGCTCAGGCTGTGTTGCAGCAGGGTATCCGTGTTCTGGCTGCGGATGAGGTGCAGACCGAGCGGCCCCTGGTGTTCTGCCAGACGGGCGGCGGTGCTGCGCACTATCTGCGCAGTATTGGCCAGGCCTTCGTCCGGTTTGAGGTTGAGGGCGCCAAGGGCGTCGCGAAGATCTGACAGGGATTGACCGAACGCCTTGTCCGCGATGCGAAGGGAGCGCCTGAACGCCTTTTCGTCGAAGGTGGGGCCCTCAGAAGAGGGGGCGGTATCCCCGGTGTCGCTCATCTCAAGAGAGGGAACGGGTTCGGCCCGCAGCAGGGGCTCTACCGGCAGATCGCTCTTGTCGGGATCCACCATCAGCAGGGTCAGGTCGAGGTGGCGGATGATGTCGAGCTGCTGCTGGTCCTTGATTTTGAAGGCGTTGAACATGAAAGGGTGGCTCGTCCATCCCGTGGGAAGATGGATGTAGTGGCCGACTCTCAACTGCTCGATAGAGGCCTGTATCAGCGCCATGGACTAGCTCTTCTGTCGAATTTGCCTATCAACAAGCTAGCAAAATTAAACAGATAGACAAACAAAAAAGCCCGCGCATGTGCGCGGGCTCTTGTCATCCGTGGCGTTTATCAGGCCTTGGATTTTTTCTTGTTGTCCACCTTGGTGTCGACCTTGGCTGCAACCGGGGCGGCAGCAGGGGCTTCCTCGATGAAGGGACGGCCGTAGTAGGTGTCCATCAGGATGGCTTTCAGCTCGGTGATCAGCGGGTAGCGCGGGTTGGCGCCGGTGCACTGGTCATCGAAGGCTTCCAGCGCCAGCTGGTCTACCTTGGCCAGGAAGTCCGCTTCGTTCACGCCGGCTTCGCGGATGGAGGCCGGGATCCCCAGGGTGGCCTTCAGCTCGTCCAGCCAGGTCAGCAGCTTCTCGATCTTGGCGGCGGTACGGT
Organism: Aeromonas sp.; assembly: GCF_050252055.1. Lineage (NCBI taxonomy): Bacteria > Pseudomonadati > Pseudomonadota > Gammaproteobacteria > Aeromonadales > Aeromonadaceae > Aeromonas > Aeromonas sp. The sequence goes on from NZ_JBFWLQ010000005.1 coordinate 297,278, forward strand.
CACCGGCAGCGGTCAGGCCCAGGTGGTCAGCCACTTCGGCGTAGCGACGGCGAGCCTGCGGACGGTCGTACTGGGAGAACGCGGTCTGCTTGGTCGGGTTGTCGTTCGCGTTGTAGCGGATGACGTTGCTGATCAGCAGGGCGTTGGCCAGACCGTGGGGGATGTGGAACTCCGCACCCAGTTTGTGGGCCATGGAGTGGCACACACCCAGGAAGGCGTTGGCAAACGCGATACCGGCGATGGTGGCGGCGTTGTGCACCTTCTCGCGGGCAACCGGGTCGTTGGCGCCGTTGATGTAGCTGGAGGGCAGGTAGTCCTTCAGCAGTTTCAGGGCTTGCAGCGCCTGACCGTCGGAGTATTCGTTGGCCAGCACGGAGACATAGGCTTCCATGGCGTGGGTCACTGCGTCGATACCACCGAAGGCACACAGGGATTTGGGCATGCCCATCACCAGGTTGGCATCCACGATGGCCATGTTCGGGGTCAGCTCGTAGTCGGCCAGCGGGTACTTCATGCCGGTGGCGTCGTCGGTCACGACCGCAAACGGGGTCACTTCAGAACCGGTACCGGACGTGGTGGTGATACAGACCAGTTCGGCCTTCACGCCCATTTTCGGGAACTTGTAGATACGCTTGCGGATGTCCATGAAGCGCATTGCCAGGTCTTCGAACGCGGTGTCCGGGTGCTCGTACATGACCCACATGATCTTGGCGGCATCCATGGGTGAACCACCACCCAGGGCGACGATCACGTCCGGCTTGAAGGAGTTGGCCATCTCGGCGCCCTTGCGGACCACGGACAGGGTGGGGTCGGCTTCCACTTCGTAGAAGATCTCCACTTCCATGTTCAGCTTCTTGAGCAGGCGAACCACTTCATCGGCATAGCCGTTGTTGAACAGGAAGCGGTCGGTCACCACCATGGCGCGCTTCTTGCCTTCCAGGTCGCCCAGGGCGATCGGCAGGGAACCACGACGGAAGTAGATGGATTTCGGAAGTTTGTGCCACAGCATATTTTCTGCCCGTTTTGCGACTGTCTTCTTGTTGATCAAGTGCTTGGGACCGACGTTCTCGGAGATGGAGTTACCACTCCAGGAGCCGCAACCCAGGGTCAGGGACGGGGCCAGCGCGAAGTTGTACAGGTCACCGATACCACCCTGGGTGGAGGGGGTGTTGATGAGGATACGGGCGGTCTTCATCTTGTCGCCGAAGTACTTGATGCGGTCGGCATTGCGATCCTGGTCGGTATAGAGACCGGAGGTGTGGCCGATACCACCGATGTTGACCATGTCGCAGGCCATTTCGACGGCTTCTTCGAAGTTCTTGGCACGGAACATACCCAGCGTTGGAGAGAGTTTCTCGTGAGCGAACTCGTCTTCCGCGCAGAGTTCCAGACCTTCACCGATGAGGATCTTGGTGGTGGCAGGCACGGTCACACCGGCCATGGCGGCGATCTTGGTGGCAGGCTGGCCCACGATGTCGGCGTTCAGGGCGCCGTTGATCAGCAGCACTTTACGCACCTTGTCCGCTTCGTCCTTGGAGAGGATGTAGCCGGCGTGGGTCGCGAAACGCTCCTTGACCTGGTTGTAGATGGAGTCGACCACGATGACAGCCTGCTCGGAGGCACAGACCACGCCGTTGTCGAAGGTCTTGGACATCAGGATGGAGGCGACGGCACGCTTCACGTCGGCGGTTTCGTCGATGACGATGGGCACGTTGCCCGCACCCACGCCGATGGCGGGTTTGCCGGAGGAGTAGGCGGCCTTCACCATGCCCGGGCCACCGGTGGCCAGGATCAGGTTGATGTCGTCGTGACGCATCAGGGCATTGGAGAGTTCGACGGAGGGTTGATCAATCCAGCCGATGATGTCTTTCGGTGCACCGGCAGCCACGGCTGCATCCAGTACCAGCTTGGCAGCGGTATTGGTGGAGTTCTTGGCGCGGGGGTGCGGGGAGAAGATGATGGCATTGCGGGTCTTCAGGGAGATGAGGGCCTTGAAGATCGCAGTGGAAGTCGGGTTGGTGGTCGGTACGATACCGCAGATGATGCCTACCGGCTCGGCGATGGTGATGGTGCCCATCTCGTCGTCCTGGCTCAGGATGCCGCAGGTCTTTTCATCTTTATAGGCGTTGTAGATGTATTCGGAGGCGAAGTGGTTCTTGATAACCTTGTCTTCGATGATACCCATACCGGATTCAGCCACGGCCATCTGGGCCAGGGGGATACGGGCGTTGCTGGCGGCCAGGGCGGCGGCACGGAAGACCTTGTCTACCTGCTCTTGCGAGAAGCTGGCGAATTGACGCTGTGCTTCTTTGACGCGGGCAACCAGTGCATCCAGTTCAGCCAAATTGGTTACTGCCATGTTTATCTCCTGATGATTTGAAAACTGTTTAGTAAGACCTTGGCAATGCCCGGCAATTATAGCCACCTTGTCAAGGCGAGAATCACCATAACGGGGTATTTACATGCCTTAGTAAACTGTTTTCTGGCTCGATTATAGGGTCGGGATGTGTCAGAAAAGATTGATCTGGATCATATGTAACAAAAGAACAAAAGAAATTTTGTTTCACCCCTTGTCGCACCATTATGTTACGGGAGTGTGTCATCCTTTCTTGGCATCACGAGCTGCTGTCATGCGCCCTTGGAATATCTGCTCAGGGAAGGGGATCTGATGAATTCTCGCCTTGACCGGGATGGGGGGAGGCGGTATCGCCGTGATGGTGGCAGAACGTCCACTCCCCTGACGTTTCATTTATGTTGAGAAAGGGGTTGTTGTTTTCATCCAGTCGCCCTGGCGAAACAGCACATCTGGCGGTGGCAGGGAGCGCGTCAACTCTTCACAGCCGGCCCCACTGGCGCCGCACCAGGGTGAGGAAGGACAAAATCGGGGTCACAGGAGCGGGTGGGGGCGGCAAGCAGGCGTGGTAAGAAGCAAGGGTGCCATTTGCCGAAAATATCGTTTCTTGGCTGAGGGTTGATATAACGCGCTGCCATGGCACCCGGCGATGTTAATGGCGGCCTCTCTCCCTTAACAACCCGATATGTTGAATTTTATCGATACATTAGCGGAACTAACTAAAAAGCCCCGGTAAGGGTGAGATTATTTGATTGGAGAAGGGAAAAGCCATGGTGTAAATTTACGCGCAGTTTGGGGGCTGGCCCCTTGTGGCTCGTATTGGTTCTGGATGGCGCCTATGGCAGCAATAGACTTCTCTTTATACCTGAAATTTTTCGTCGGCCTGTTCGCGATCATCAACCCGCTGGGTCTGTTGCCGGTCTTTGTGAGCCTGACGGGCCACATGTCGCCGGAGGAGCGACGCAAGACCAACACCACCGCCCACATTGCCGTGATGATCATCCTGATGGTCTCCATGTGCATGGGACAGCTCATCCTCGACAGTTTCGGCATCTCCCTGGCGTCGTTTCGCATTGCCGGTGGCTCGCTGATCACCCTGATCGCCTGGTCCATGCTGCAGGGCAAGCTGGGGGAGGTGAAGCACAACAAGCAGGAGAAGGGTGAACTGGCTGCGCGTGAATCCATTGCCGTGGTGCCCCTGGCACTGCCGTTGATGGCCGGACCCGGTGCCATCTCCTCTTCCATCGTCTATGCCAGCCAGAAGACCCTGCCCCAGATGGCCGGCATGTTCGTGGTGGTGGTGGCGTTTGCCTGCTGCTCCTGGCTCATCTTCCGGGCTGCTCCCCTGCTGTTCAAGCTGATGGGCAACACCGGCATCAACGTGGTGACCCGTATCATGGGTCTCATCATGATGTCCCTTGGCATCGAGATCATCGTGGCGGGCATCAAGGGAGTCTTCCCCGGTCTGGTGTGAGCCAGGTCCGTTTTTGTCGGAGCCGGTCCTTGTGACCGGCTTTTTATTGTTTCTTTTTTGTTGGTCATTTCCTAGAATCGAGCGGCCTTGTACGAAAAATGACCGCCTCGGGATATTTAAATGCTGAATAAATGGTTTTAAGTTGTTTTTTTGACCATGAAAGCGGCCTGTTCCTGATGATATCTATTGCATTATCAGAATTGTCAGGGAATTATGCGGGCAGCGAGGTGTTTGTCTCGTGGATAACAAATGCATGGAATGTTCTTGTTGGAGTATGGAAATGACTCATAGAAAAACAATTATTAATACCCTTTTATTGACTGCACTTTTCGGTGGCGCCACCCTGGCTCACGCCGCCGATGTCCCCGCCGGTACCAAGCTTGCTCCCGAGCAAACCCTGGTGAAAGGCAATGGTTCCGAACCCGCCACCCTGGATCCCCAGAAAGTGGAAGGTACCCCCGAATCCAACGTATTGCGTGACCTGTTCGAAGGTCTCGTCTCCTCCGGCCCCAAGGGCGAAACCCTGCCCGGCGTCGCCGAGTCCTGGGAAACCAAGGACAACAAACACTACGTGTTCCACCTGCGCAAGGATGCCAAGTGGTCCAACGGGGATCCCGTCACCGCTCATGACTTCGTCTTTGCCTTCCAGCGCGCGGTGGATCCCAAGACGGCCTCTCCCTACTCCTGGTACATGGAGATCCCGACCATCATCAATGCCTCCGACATCATCGCGGGCAAGAAGCCGGCCGACACCCTGGGTGTGAAGGCGGTGGACGATCATACCTTCGAGGTGCAGCTGGAGAAGGCGGTGCCTTACTTCGTCAGCATGCTCTCCCACACCACCACCTATCCGGTCCCGAAGAAGGTGATCGAGAAGTTCGGTGACAAGTGGACCCAGCCCGGCAACATGGTATCCAACGGCGCCTACGTGCTGAAGGACTGGGTGGTCAACGAGCGCGTCGACGTCGAGCGCAACCCCAACTACTGGAACAACGGCAAGACCGTCATCAACAAGGTGACCTACCTGCCCATCCAGTCCACCAACGCCGAGCTGAACCGCTATCTGGCTGGCGAAGTGGATCTGACCTACAACATGCCCATCGAACGCTTCAAGCAGATGAAGAAAGAGCTGCCGGACGAAGTAAAGGTCAGCGGCTATGTGGGCACCTACTACTACCAGTACAACTTCAAGCACAAGCCGTTTGACGACGTGCGGGTGCGTACCGCCCTCTCCTATGCCATCGATCGCAACGTGATCGCCGACAAGGTGATGGGCAAGGGCGAAACCCCGGGCTACACGCTCGTGCCTGATTTTGTAGATGGCTTCAAGCCGGTGGCGCCGGCCTGGTCCAAGCTGACCCAGGCAGAGCGCGATACCAAGGCGAAAGAGCTGCTGACCGAAGCCGGTTACGGCCCGGGCAAGCCGCTCAAGTTCGAGCTGCTCTACAACACCGACGACAACCACAAAAAGGTGGCCGTGGCCGTCGCCTCCATGTGGAAGAAGCTCGGCGTGCAGGTGAGCCTGGTGAACCAGGAATGGAAGACCTACCTGGAGACCAAGAAGCAGGGTAACTTCGACGTGGGCCGCGCCGGCTGGATTGCGGACTACAACGAAGCCTCCTCCATGCTGGATCTGATGCAGACCACCCACGGCAACAACGACGGCAAATACTCCAACCCGACGTTCGACAAGCTGATGAGCGAGTCCCGCAACCAGGTGGATGCCGAGGCGCGCAACAAGCTCTATGTCCAGGCCGAAGAGATCCTGGCCAAGGACATGCCGATCGCCCCCATCTATCAGTATGTGACCTCCCGCATGGTCAAGCCCTACGTGGGTGGCTACCCGGCCAACCCGCTGGACAACATCTACAGCAAAGACATGTACATCGTTGCTCACTGAGTAAAGAAACAAGTCGCATAACAAGCAGGGCCCGCCAGACGGCGGGCCTTTATTACAACCGCGACCCTTTGGAAGCAGTACAGGACAGGAAATGTCTATGTTGAAATTCATCCTTAAACGTCTACTGGAAGCGATCCCGACTCTGCTGGTCTTGATCACCGTCTCCTTCTTCATGATGCGCTTCGCCCCGGGTAACCCCTTTACCAGCGAACGCGCCCTGCCGCCGGAAGTCCTGGCCAACATCGAAGCCAAATATGGCCTGGACAAGCCCATCGGCATGCAATACCTCACTTACCTCGGCAACCTGGTCCAGGGGGATCTGGGGCCTTCCTTCAAATACAAGGACTTCACCGTCAATGATCTGGTGAGCCAGGCCCTGCCTGTCTCCGCCAAGATAGGCTCGGTCGCCTTCCTGCTGGCAGTGACCCTGGGGGTCACCTTCGGCACCATTGCGGCCCTGAAACAGAACACCCTCATCGACTACCTGTTGATGTCGTCGGCCATGGCCGGGGTGGTGATACCCGGCTTCGTGCTGGCACCGCTGCTGGTGCTCTTCTTCAGTATCTATCTGGGCTGGTTCCCGGCGGGGGGCTGGCAGGGGGGCGGCGCCCAGTTCATGGTACTGCCGGTGTTCGGCATGATGATGTACTACATCTCGGCCATCTCCCGCATCATGCGCGGCAGCATGATCGAGACCATGAACTCCAACTTCATCCGTACCGCCCGCGCCAAGGGGCTGCCCCTGCGCCACATCATCCTCAAGCACGCGCTGCGCCCGGCCATGCTGCCGGTGGTCTCCTACCTGGGACCGGCCTTCGTGGGCATCATCACCGGCTCCGTGGTCATCGAGACCATCTTCGGCCTGCCGGGGATCGGCCAGCTGTTCGTCAACGGTGCCCTCAACCGTGATTACTCCATGGTGCTCGGTCTGACCATTCTGGTCGGCGCCCTCACCATCACCTTTAACGCCGTGGTCGATATTCTCTATGCCGTCATCGATCCCAAGATCCGTTACTAAGCCGGGAGTTCATCATGGTAGTCACAACTGAAAAGCGCGAAGCCGTCGAGGCGTTCGCCCAGAAAGTGGAAGTGGTGGAAGGACGCTCCCTGTGGAAGGATGCCCGTCGCCGTTTCCTGCGCAACAAGGCGGCCCTGACCAGCCTCATCATCCTGACCATCATCGGTCTGGCGGTGATCGTGGGGCCCCACCTGTCCCAGTACACGTTCGATGACCCGGACTGGGGGGCCATGCAGAGTGCCCCGGACATGGAGACCGGCCACTGGTTCGGCACCGACAGCCTGGGGCGCGACCTGTTCGTGCGTACCCTGCTCGGCGGACGCATCTCCCTGATGGTCGGCATCATGGGGGCCCTGGTGGCCGTCATCATCGGCACCCTCTACGGCGCCGCGTCCGGCTTCATCGGCGGTCGCGTCGACAGCCTGATGATGCGCGTGCTTGAGATCCTCAACGCCTTCCCCTTCATGTTCTTCGTGATCATGCTGGTGACCTTCTTCGGTCGCAATCTGGCCCTCATCTTCCTCGCCATCGGCGCGGTGAGCTGGCTCGACATGGCGCGGATCGTGCGCGGCCAGACCCTGAGTCTCAAGAGCAAGGAGTTCATCGAGGCGGCCCACGTCTGCGGCGTCTCCAAGTGGAAGATCATCACCCGTCATATCGTGCCCAACGTGCTCGGCATAGTGGCGGTTTACGCCACCCTGCTGGTGCCGGGGATGATCATGTTCGAATCCTTCCTGAGCTTCCTGGGTCTGGGCGTGCAAGAGCCCATGACCAGCTGGGGCGCCCTGCTGGATGAAGGCTCCAAGTCGATGGAAGTGGCCATCTGGCAACTCCTGTTCCCCGCCGGTTTCATGGTGGTGACCCTGTTCTGCTTCAACTTCCTCGGGGATGGTCTGCGTGATGCCCTGGATCCCAAGGATCGCTGATACCCAGGGACCGGCAAGACGCCAAGGGGCCATCAGACCCGTTCAGGGAACGCACCGCGTTCACCACGGGCAGGCCCCCATCACGACAGCGCGATAAGGAGTACTGAGATGAAATTACTGGATGTGAAAGATCTGCGGGTCGAGTTCAAGACCCCGGACGGCAATGTGGTGGCCGTCAACGACCTCAACTTTTCTCTTTCTGCTGGCGAAACCCTGGGGATCGTCGGGGAGTCAGGCTCAGGCAAGTCCCAGACGGCCTTTGCCATCATGGGGCTGCTCGCCAAGAACGGTGTCATCACCGGCTCGGCCAAATTTCAGGGCGACGAGATCCTGAATCTGCCGGAGCACAAGCTCAACAAGATCCGCTCCGAGAAGATCGCCATGATCTTCCAGGACCCCATGACGTCGCTCAACCCCTACATGAAGGTCAAGGATCAGCTGATGGAAGTGCTGATGCTGCACAAGGGGATGACCAAGGCTGCCGCCTTCGAGGAGTCGGTGCGCATGCTGGATGCGGTGAAGATCCCCGAGTCGCGCAAGCGGATGAACATGTATCCCCACGAGTTCTCCGGCGGCATGCGCCAGCGGGTGATGATCGCCATGGCGCTCCTGTGCCGGCCGCAGCTGCTCATCGCTGACGAGCCGACCACGGCGCTGGACGTGACGGTACAGGCCCAGATCATGACCCTGATGAACGAGCTCAAGCGCGAGTTCAACACCGCCATCATCATGATCACCCACGATCTTGGCGTCGTGGCCGGCATCTGCGACAAGGTGCTGGTGATGTATGCAGGCCGGACCATGGAGTACGGCCGGGTCAACGATATCTTCTATCGCCCGAGCCACCCCTATACCGAAGGCTTGCTGCGCGCCATTCCCCGCCTCGACACCGAAGGGGAAGAGCTGCCCACCATTCCGGGCAATCCGCCCAACCTGCTGCGTTTGCCCACCGGCTGCCCCTTCCAGGAGCGTTGCCACCGGGTGAGCGAGATTTGTGGCCAGCAATCGCCGATCCTGACACCGTTCAACGACGGCCGGGAGCGGGCGTGCCACTGGGTATCGGATGCCATGATCAAGGGAGTGAACTAAATGGGTACTGACAAGAAACTGCTGCTGGAAGTGTCCGACCTCAAGGTTCACTTCAGCATCAAGAGTGACAAGGCCTGGCCCTGGGCCAAGCCCTCCGCCCTGAAGGCGGTGGACGGGGTGACCCTGCGCCTCTACGAAGGGGAGACCCTGGGCGTCGTGGGGGAGTCCGGTTGCGGCAAATCCACCTTCGCCCGTGCCCTCATCGGCCTGGTACCGGCCACCGACGGCAAGGTGGTGTGGCTTGGGCAGGACTTGACCAAGCTCGAGCAGAACGCCCTGCGGGAGAAGCGCAAGGAGATCCAGATGATCTTCCAGGACCCGCTGGCCTCCCTGAACCCCCGCATGACCATAGGCGACATCATCGCCGAGCCCCTCATCACCTTCTACCCGACCCTGCCAAGGGAAGAGGTGAAGGAGAAGGTGCGCGCCATGATGACCAAGGTGGGTTTGTTGCCGAACCTGGTGAACCGTTACCCCCATGAGTTCTCCGGCGGCCAGTGCCAGCGCATCGGCATCGCCCGGGCGCTCATCCTCGAGCCCAAGATGATCATCTGTGACGAGCCGGTCTCGGCGCTGGATGTCTCCATCCAGGCTCAGGTGGTGAACCTGCTCAAATCCCTGCAAAAGGAGATGGGGCTCTCCCTCATCTTCATCGCCCACGACCTCTCCGTGGTCAAACACATCTCCGATCGGGTGCTGGTGATGTACCTGGGCAACGCGGTGGAGCTGGGGACCGGCAAGGAGATCTTCGCCAATCCCCTGCACCCCTATACCAAGGCGCTGATGTCGGCGGTCCCCATCCCGGATCCGGATCTGGAGCGCAGCAAGGTCATCCAGATCCTGGAAGGGGACTTGCCATCCCCCATGAATCCGCCCTCCGGTTGCGTGTTCCGTACCCGCTGCCCGGTGGCAGGTCCGGAGTGCGCCAAGACCCGGCCCCAGCTCGAGGGCAACTTCGACCACGCGGTTTCCTGTCTCAAGGTGGATCCGCTCTGAGAACCTGTTAACGATCTTGCTGCGAGGCCGTGATCAAGGCTCATGCGCTGCTCGGAATCCTCATGTATCCATATACATTCCGGTTCCTGCGCTGCTCTTTACCTTGTTGACGACCTCTCGCGACAGCTCGTAAACAGGTTCTAAGGAGAACCGTATCGAGAAGGGCGCGTGCTGGCGCCCTTTTTATTGCATGGGGGATAAGATGCCTCTTGGCGCCAGCGGTTGTCGCTGCTACTATCCGCCGCACAAGGGGAGTAACTTCTCGCCGGTTTGTCGTCATTACGGTGCACCCATATCCTGCAGTGCACCCGGCAGCCGGGCAGTCGATGTCAATCGGCTGTAAGTGAGACCTTGCCGAGAGGCAAGGTGTATCTGCTCCAAACGCGAACCCACTGCCTCCCGGCCGTGGGTTTTGTCGTTTTGGGAGAAGTGAAAATGGGTGAATGGTGGATGTGGACCGGTTTCTTCAGCATAGTGCTGGTCCTGTTGTGGATTGATATCCGCTTTGTCGGTGGCGGCAAGGCGCACAAGGTGTCGCTGAAAGAGGCGGGCATCTGGTCTCTCATCTGGGTCAGCGTGGCGCTCCTGTTCAACCTAGCCATCTGGCTCTGGCTGGATCACAGTGCCGGGCGCGAAATCGCGAACCAGAAGGGGCTGGAGTTTCTCACCGGCTACCTCATCGAAAAGGCATTGGCGGTGGACAACGTCTTCGTCTGGTTGATGCTGTTCGGCTACTTCGCCATCCCGGCGGAGCTGCAGCGCCGGGTCCTGCTCTACGGGGTGCTGGGGGCCATCGTGATGCGCGCCGGCATGGTGTTCGCGGGCAGCTGGCTCATCGAGCAGTTCCACTGGATCCTCTACCTGTTCGGGGCCTTCCTGCTGCTGACCGGTGCCAAGATGCTGTGGGCGGCCGACAAGGAGCCGGATCTCGAGAACAATGCCCTGCTCGGCTGGATGCGTCGTCGCTTCAAGGTGACCGAGACGCTGGAGGGAGAGAAGTTCTTCGTCTGGCGTGACGGTGTGCGCTACGCGACCCCGCTGCTGCTCATCCTGGTGCTGGTGGAGGTGAGCGACCTCATCTTCGCGGTGGACAGTATCCCGGCCATCTTCGCGGTGACCACGGATCCCTTCATCGTGCTCACCTCCAACATCTTCGCCATCATGGGGCTGCGCGCCATGTACTTCCTGCTGGCCGGGGTGGCCGATCGCTTCGCCCTGCTCAAATACGGCCTGGCGCTGATCCTGATGTTCATCGGGGTCAAGATGTTGCTGCTCGATATCTTCAAGATACCGACCGGCATCGCCCTTGGCGTGGTGGCGCTGATCCTGCTGGCCTCCATGGGGCTGAGTCTGCTGATGACCCGCAAAAAGGCGGCGTGAACGGTGCAGTAAAAAGGGCTCCCTCGGGAGCCCTTTTTCATGCCAGCAATTTGCTTAGCGCTTGATCTTCTTGGGGTTGGTGTAGCCCCAGACGGTGTACATGTCCGCCAAGAGGGCACCGTTGTACTCCTCCAGATCGGATTGTTTCACTTCAGCATCACCCTGGCGTCCGAACAGGACCACCTCGTCACCGGGTTTGATCCCCTTGATGTCGGTGACGTCCACCATGGTGGTGTTCATGGAAGTCTTGCCCACGACGGGGGCCTTCTGGCCATGGATCAGCACATAGGCCTTGTTGCTCATGGCGCGGCGGTAGCCGTCGGAGTAGCCCATCGGCAGGTTGGCCAGCAGGGAGTCGCGCTTGAGGGTGAAGGTGCGGTCATAGCCGACGGTGTTGCCCGCCGGGTAGTGGTTGACGGAGGCGACCTGGGTCTTGAACGCCATCACCTTCTTGTACTCGGTGTAGGAGGGAATGGTGTCGCCATAGATGATGCCGCCCGGGCGCACCATGTCAAAGTAGGCTTCCGGCACTTCCAGGGTTGCGAAGGAGTTGGCGGCGTGGATGGTGAGCTTGCTGCGATCCAGCTTGCCGGCGTCGATGAGCCACTGGTAGTCCAGCTTGAACTGGGCCAGCCCCAGCTTGACGTCCTCTTTCTCCTCCACCGGGAAGTGGGTCATGATGCCGACCGGGGTGATCCCCTTGAGCTTGAGCATGGCCAGGGCATCGGCCTTGGCATCGTCCTGGCGCAGATCGATGCCGTTGCGGCTCATGCCGGCGGAGTTCAGGCCAATGTGCACCGGGATGTTGGTGTCATGGCGCTGGGCGATGTCGGCGATCCCCTTGGCGCTCTCCAGGCTGCCGATGAGCTCTTCCAGCTTGTAGGGCAGGGCCTGCTCCACTTCATCCGGGGTGGCGGCACGCACCCGCATCAGGCGACCTTCGAAGCCCTTCTCGCGGGCAACACGTGCTTCTTCGTTGCTGGCGATGCCGATGCAGGGGATGCCTGCCTTGACCACGGAAGGGACCAGCAGGTCGATGCCGTGACCGTAGGCGTCCGCCTTCATGATGGCGCAGATCTGCGGGCCCTTGTCACCGAGGCGATTCTTCAGGGTCTGGATGTTGTGCTCGAAGGCACCGAGATCCACTTCCAGCCAGGCGTTGGCGGCGGTCTGTTCCTGACCGTTGCGGTGGTCGTCGGCGAGCGGCAGATAGGGGGCGGCGACCGCCTGGCCGGCCAGCAGGCCAAAAATCAGGGTCGCGAGCAGTGTTTTCTTGTGCATGGGGCAAGTCCTTTCTTATTGTCTTGAGTTGAGGCTGGGCTCATCGCTGAGGCGAGCTGCGGCATGGCTGGTCATAGCATGTTGCTATGCTAATGATATATTTCACTTTTTATCCAGATGCCGACTCTGGGAGTGTATCTCAACGGCGTCAATCGTGGCACGTGTTGCAGGAAGAAAATATGAAGCTGACGTTGCGGATTCCACCGTTGCTGCTGTTCGTCGTCATCGTGCTCGCCATGTGGCTGGGGCGGGGCGAGGGGAGGGCAGCGCCCCTGTGGCTGGTGCTGGTCGCCACGCTGGTGCTGGTCGCCACGCTGGTGCTGGTCGCCACGCTGGTGCTGGTCGCCACGCTGGTGCTGGTCGCCACGCTGTGGCTGGCGGGAGCCCTGCTGGGAGGCGGTGCGCTTCTGCATTTCTGGCAGCAGCGCACCACCGTGCACCCCCAGCGGCTGGAGAGCAGCCGGGTGCTGGTGACCCGGGGCGTCTATCGCATCAGCCGCAATCCCATGTACCTGGGGCTGCTCTGCTGGACCCTGGCGCTGGCGTGCTATCTGGGAGGCATGGCAGTGTGGCTCGGGCCGCTGCTGCTCTGGGGCTGGCTTACCCGCTTCCAGATCCTGGCGGAGGAGCAGGCGCTGCGGCGGCAATTCGGCGATGCCTATGACGACTATTGCCGGCAGGTCAGGCGCTGGTGTTGAGGCGCGGCGTGCCCATCAGGCATATGACAACGGCCCGCAGAGGCGGGCCGTTGTCATGGGGGTCAGGGGATCACGCCTTGGCGGTGTCCACCTCGCCGAGGGGGGCGGTCTCCCCCAGGCTGTCTTCGCTCTTGGCCACCACGCTCGCGGCGATGGCGTTGCCCAGCACGTTGGTGGCGGAGCGCCCCATGTCGAGGAAGTGGTCGATACCGAGCAGCAGCAGGATGCCCGCTTCCGGGATGTGGAACTGGTTGAGGGTGGCGGCAATCACAACCAGGGAGGCGCGGGGCACCCCGGCCATTCCCTTGGAAGTAACCATCAGCAGCAGCAGCATGGTGATCTGCTGGGCCGTGGAGAGCTCGATGCCATAGGCCTGGGCGATGAACATCACCGCGAAGGTGCAGTACATCATGGAGCCGTCAAGGTTGAAGGAGTAGCCCATGGGGAGCACGAAGCTGGCGATGCGCTTGTCACAGCCAAATTTCTCCAGCCTGTCCAGGGTCTTGGGGTAGGCAGCCTCGGAGCTGGCGGTGGAGAAGGCCAGCAGGATGGGCTCGCGGATGAGGGCGAGCAGGGTCAGGATGCGGCGGCGGATGAAGAGGCTGCCCATGGCGATGAGCAGCAGCCAGAGGCAACCTAGCGCCAGATAGAACTGGGCCATGAAGGTGCCATAGGTGGCGAGGATGCCGAGCCCCTCCTTGGCGACCATGGCGGCGATGGCGCCAAACACCGCGAACGGGGCGAAGTTCATCACGTAGCCGGTCACCTTGAGCATGATCTCGGCGCCGCTGGCCATCAGCTTGACCACGGGCTTGGCGTCGTCCCCCAGGGCGGCGGCGGCCAGCCCGAAGAAGAGGGAGAAGACCACGATCTGCAGGATCTCGTTGGTGGCCATCGCCTCGACCACGCTTTTCGGGATGGCGTGGGTCACGAAATCCTTGAGGGAGATGGCGGTGGCAACCACGCCGGAGCTGGCGCCGTCATCGGGCAGGGAGAGGGAGAGCCCCACCCCAGGTTGCATCAGGTGGACCATGACCAGCCCCAGGGTCAGGGACATCAGGGAGGCGAGCATGAACCAGCCCAGGGTCTTGACGCCGATGCGGCCCACGGTGCGGGTGTCACCCATCTTGGCGATGCCGACCACGAGCGTGGTGAACACCAGGGGGGCGATGATCATCTTGATGAGGCGCAGGAAGATGTCGGTCAGCAGGGTGATGTCATCGGCAAAGCCTGCGGCCTGTGCGGGCGCGAGCAGGCGATAACCCTGCCCGGTCACGATGCCAAGCAACATCGCAATGAGGATGGCAACGGTCAACTTGTTCATTTTCATGGGGGAGTTCCGGTTTCGATAGGTGCAATGCCTGTGCAGGCGGCGAGGGGCCGCCTCAGTCCTTTTTTGTGATCCGGGCGGTGGAATCCAGACAGCCGGTGTGCTGGAGAATGCCTAATCGCGAAGGGGAAATCCAGTGACTTGTTTCGGAGTTTTGTGCTGTTATTAGCTGCATTTGATATGCATCTTGTGATTTATTTGTATTAATCGCTGTTTATTTTAATTTTTGCGAGATAAACGGCTTCCATGCTCTGCGCGTCCCGGGGGTTGGCCTCCAGGGTGAAGACGAGCAGGGCCGAGGTGCGATGTTCCACCTGCATGTCGTCCATGAAGGTGTCTGGCTCGTACTCGTCGAACCCGAATTGGGGGCGGGTCGGGGTGACCCTGACGGCATCCCGCGACAGGGTCAGCGTCTCGACCTGAATCCAGGGGTATCCCTTTGCCAGTGCCACCTCACCGGCCCGCTTGAGCACGTATTTGCGCGCCGTTTCCCTGTCCACCAGATCGTTGCCCACAAACTCCAGTTGCCAGCGGGCAGGGCCAAGCTGGGTCTGTGAAAAACCGGTCTGGCCATTCCAGAACGATTTTTCACTGTCATAGGCGGTGGCGCAGCCCGCGAGCTGACCGACCAGCAGGGCGCTGAGGGCAAGGGTGCAGAAAGTACGAAGGGAAGGCAACATGATGCGGGCCGCTTGGCAAAGGGGGTTTTACTACAGCACAAAGGGGTTGGAGAGACAATCGCGGCGGAAGACCATAAAAGAAAAGGCCTTGTCGTCTGACAAGGCCTTTCTCGGGGAATTTGGTCGGTGTGAGAGGATTCGAACCTCCGACCCTCTACACCCCATGCAGATGCGCTACCTGGCTGCGCTACACACCGACGGAGTCAGCTCGGCTGACGGGGAGGGAGTTTATGGAGATGCCCCGACCCTGTCAACAGGGGAAATCCAGGTTCGAGATCGTTTGCCTGCTTTGCGAGCAACTTCGGATCAAAGTGCGACCAGCGGTGTATTTTGTCGGCACCTCACCGCTGTCTTGCAGGAAAAACGGCCACCCGGAGGCGGCCGTTTGGCGTGATGCTCTCAAGCCGAGATCAGCGGTTGAAGGTCAAGCGCATGCCCAATACCTTGTCGGTGACCTGACCGTTCTGCCAGGCAATCTGGCCGTTGACCAGGGTCATCTCAAGCAGGGCGCGCTGGAAGCGGTCATCATCCAGATCAGCGGTTGAAGGTGAGTCGCTTGCCCAATACCTTGTCGGTGACTTGGCCGTTCTGCCAGGCAATCTGGCCGTTCACCAGGGTCATCTCGATGGTGCTCTGGAAGCGGTAGCCGTTGAACGGGGACCAGCCGCACAGATAGAGCAGGTTGCTGTCGGTGACCACGTAGGGCTTGCCGAGATCCAGCAGCACCAGGTCGGCGAAGTAGCCTTCCCGGATGTAGCCGCGATCCTGCACCTGGAAGCGTTCGGCCACCGCGTGGGAGGTCTTCTTGACGATGGTTTCCAGGCTGAAGACCCCGTTGTGGTAGAGCTCCAGCAGCGCCTGCAGGGAGTGCTGCACCAGGGGCACGCCGGACGGCGCCTTGAAGTAGCTGTTCTGCTTCTCTTCCCAGGTGTGGGGGGCGTGGTCGGTGGCGATGATGTCGAGCACATCGTTGCGTACCGCATCCAGCAGGGCGTGCTGGTCGGCAGCGCTCTTCACCGCCGGGTTGCACTTGATCTGGCTGCCCAGGGTGTCGTAGTCCGCCTCGTTGAAGAAGAGGTGGTGGACGCACACTTCGGCGGTGATGTTCTTGTCCTTGAGATCCTTCAGATCCGGGGTGGCGGTAAAGAGCGAGAGCTCTTTCGCCGTGGTCAGGTGCAGCACGTGCAGCTTGGCGCCGTACTGCTTGGCCAGGGAGACCGCCATGCTGGAGGATTTGTAGCAGGCGTCCGCGCTGCGGATGCGGCCGTGCTCGCGCATGGGCACGTCTTCGCCCCACTTGGCGCGAGCTTCGTCTTCCAGCACCTTGATGGACGGGGTGTCCTCGCAGTGGGTGACGATCATCACCGGGCTTTCGCGGAAGATGGCTGCCAGGGTCTCCTGGTTGTCCACCAGCATGTTGCCGGTGGAGGCCCCCATGAAGATCTTGATGCCGCAGGACTGCTTGGGATCGAGCTTCTTGATCTCTTCCAGGTTGTCGTTGGTGGCACCCAGGTAGAAGCTGTAGTTGGCGGCGGCGGAGTTGGCGGCGATCTGGTATTTGGCTTCGAGGGCGTCGATGGTGGTGGTCTGGGGATTGACGTTGGGCATTTCCATGAAGCTGGTGGTGCCACCGGCCACGGCGGCCCGGGATTCACTGGCGATGGTTCCCTTGTGGGTCAGGCCGGGTTCCCGGAAGTGGACCTGATCATCGATCATCCCGGGGATGAGATGACGGCCCGTTGCATCGATCACCACGGCATCGGGGGCACTGATGTCCGGGGCGACGCGGGCGATCCGCTCACCCTCGATCAGGACGTCGGAGGCATAGATGCGGCCTTCGTTGACCAGGGTGGCATTCTTGATAAGCAATTTGTTCATGGGGGGTTCCAGTTCCTTTGCCGATAATCCGGGGTCATAATATCGCAAACTGCACTTTCTCTGTAGCAAGGCCTGAGTAATGAAGTTATTTGTTAGAGATTTGACTGTGATCGATTCCAGCTATTTATGCGAGCGCCGCGGCATGGTGGGCGAGAGCTGGCTGGTGGACATCGAGATGAGCGGCGAGCTCAACGAGATGAGCATGCTGCTGGACTTCGGTCGGGTGAAGAAGCTCATCAAGTCGATCATCGATGAAGAGGTGGATCACAAGCTGCTGGTGCCGACGGAATGTCCCCTGGTCCATGTCCACGCGCTGGAGAACGACGAGAGCACCGTGGATCTGCTGCGTCCGGGTCGCGCCATTCACCTGCGTTGCCCGACCCAGGGCTTGGCCTTCATTCCCGCCCCCCAGGTGGATAAAGAGTCGGTGACCCGCTATCTGCTGGGGGTACTGGCCAAGCGGCTGCCCGGCAACATCAAGGATCTCTCCCTGACGTTGCGCCAGGAGCGCATCGAGGGCGCCTTCTACCACTACAGCCACGGCCTCAAGAAGCACGACGGCAACTGCCAGCGCATCGCCCACGGCCACCGCTCTCCCGTCGAGATCCTGGTGGACGGGGAGCGTGACGAGGAGCTGGAGTTCAACTGGGCCGAGCGCTGGGCCGACATCTACCTGGGCACAGAAGAAGACAGGGTGGCCCTTGGCGAACTCGCCCTGAGCGAGCGGGCCGAGGCGTCACTGAAAGAAGGGGACGCTCACTACATCGGCTTCAAGTACGTGGCGCCCCAGGGGCTGTTCCAGCTCGCCATGCCGGCGGCGGAGGTGGAGATGATCGACACCGACACCACCATCGAGTTGCTGGCCCACTACATCGCCCGCGAGGTGAAGAAGCAGGTTGGGGACAAGTTCGTCAAGATTGTCGCCTATGAAGGGGTCGGCAAGGGCGCCATCGCCTACGCCTGATCCCGCGCCGCATGCCAGTAAAAAACAAGGCCCCGCCAATGCGGGGCCTTGTCATATCGGGTCGTGGCCATCAGGCACTGAGGCGGAAGCGCTGGACCAGCCCCTCCTGCTGCTCGGCAAGGGAGTCGAGCTGCTGGCTGGTCTCGGCGACCCGCTCTATGCCCTGATAGTTGAGATCCGAGATGTCGGAGATGCGGTTGAGGTTGGTGGCGATGTCGGCGCTGGTGGCCTGCTGCTGCTCGGCGGCGGAGGCTATCTGGCTCGACATGTCGCTGATGAGCACCACGATGCCCTGCACCTCTTCCATGGCGTTGTTGGCCTGGGAGCTCTGATCCACGCAACTGTCCATCTCGCGGGAGCACTCCTGCATCACGTTGACCGCCCGGGCGACGCCTTGCTGCAGGTTCTCGATCATGGTCTGGATTTCGCTGGTGGACTGGGCGGTGCGGCCAGCCAGGTTGCGCACCTCGTCGGCCACCACCGCAAACCCGCGTCCCTGCTCGCCGGCACGGGCCGCCTCGATGGCGGCGTTGAGGGCCAGCAGGTTGGTCTGCTCGGCGATGCCGCGGATGACGTCGAGGATGTTGCCAATCTGGCCGCTCATGGCGCTCACGTCGCCAATCACCTTGCCGGTCTGCTGCAGCTTGCCCGCGAGCTGGTGGGTGGTGGTGATGTTGCCTGCCATCACCTTGCGCCCCATCTCGGAGGCCTTCTCCACATCCTGCACCCGCTCCAGGGTCTGGTTGGCGGCCTGGGCCACCTCCCGCACCGAGGCCTCCATCTGGGTCATGGCGGCGGCGACCGAGGCGGTCTCCTGACGCTGTTTCTCCAGATCCGCCCGCACCGATTCGGTGGTGTGGCGGTTGTCGTGGGCGGCGCTGTTGAGCTGGGTCGACGCCTGGGAGAGCTGCTTTAGCACATCCCCCATCTGGTGGATCAACAGGTTGATCTGGCTGGCGAGCTGGCCGAATTCGTTCTGGCTCTTGAAGCCGACGCGCTGGGTCATGTCACCCTGGGTCACTTCGGTCAGCACCCGCAGCAGCTCTTTCAGGGGGCGGCGGATGGCCTTGCCCAGGGTGAAGGCCACCAGGATGGCGACGAAGATGGCGATGGCGATGCTGATCCCCTGGGTCAGGGTACTCTGGGTCTGCACCCGATCGGAGGCCTGGATGCTGGCGTTCATCAGCTGCTGGCTCTGGGCGGTGATCCCCTCCAGCTTGTTCTGGATGCTGAGGATGAGCTGGCTCGCCTGCTTGCTCTGCTCGCGCATGGCCTGCTGCTGCTTCATCAGGGCCAGGTATTGGGAGAGCACGCCGTCATTGCCCGTGGTGTCACGCACGAAGCCATGGACGTAGTGGCCCATGTTGTTGTCGAAGTCCTTGAGCTCCCCCTGGAGATCCTTGATGGTGCTGTTGAAGCCCTCGATCTGCATCTTGTTGCGCTTGAGCGCCGCCTCGATGGGGGCGGGGATGCTCTGGTTGAGGGCATCCATGGTGGAGAGCTCGATGGCGGAGAGCTTGGTGGTCAGGGTCTCGGAGAGCATCTTGATGAAGCTGTCGTCGATGGTGACCATCATGTCCCCCAGGTTCTTCTTGAACTGGGGCAGGCTGACCTGGAACTGGCCCTTGGCCTGATTGACCTTGTGCAGCCGGGTGAGCAGGGCCTCGTGTTCGCCGGGCAGGGTCTGGGTCAGTTGCAGGTAGTCATCCACCAGCTTGACGAGGGCAGTCATGTCCGCCTGCAACTGGGGATGAACCGCCACCTGCTGTTTGAGGCTGGCGACCATCTTGTCGACCTGGCCCTTGGCCTGTTGCAACTCGGCCACTTCCGCCGGCAGTTGCTTGAGATCCTGCTCGGTCAGCACGTCGGTGAGCCATTTGTTGGCGCTGAGCAGGCTTATCTGGGTCTGGCTGCTGGCGAGTACCAGCGGCATGGACTCCTGGGTCACCTGATCCAGGGCGCCGCTGAGTTCGCTCTGGCCGCGAAAGGTCAGTACCGCACTGGCGACCATGACGGCGACCAGGATGGCAAAGCCCAGATAGACTCTCTGTAAGATCGAGAGGTCTGACATTGTTTGTTTCATTATTGTCCCGCTGTCTGTGCAAAAGTCCCTTGCCTGAGTACCCCGTCCCTTTGATACCCTGCATGCCCCGAAGGGGATGCCGTTGTGGTTCGCGGGACGTCTCCTCGCTATCGGTATTCTTCACAATAACTGAAGCGATTGGGACAACGGCTGTGCCAAATGTCGGCTTGTGTCACACTTGGCGCGTTGCGGCGGCCTGTTTGGGAGCCGCTTGAGCTTTGTATTGAATTTTCTTTTTCCTATAAAGGAGTTACCCATGGCGCAAGAAACCATTTTCAGCAAAATCATCCGCAAGGAGATCCCCGCCGACATCCTTTATCAAGACGATCTGGTGACCGCGTTTCGCGACATCCAGCCCAAGGCCAAGACCCATATCCTGATTATTCCCAACGTGCTCATCCCCACCGTCAATGACGTGGAGCCGGATCACGAGCTGGCGTTGGGCCGGATGTTCACCGTGGCCCGCAAGCTCGCCAGCGACGCGGGCATCGCCGAGGACGGCTACCGCCTCATCATGAACTGCAACCGCCACGGCGGGCAGGAGGTCTATCACATCCACCTGCACCTGGTCGGTGGCGAGCCCCTGGGACCCCTGCTGAGCCTGTGATGCGCCTCGTCCCGTCGACCGGTCTGCTGTTGGCCGGTCTGCTGCTGGGGGGCTGTGCCTCCCAGTGGAAAGACATGTTCGTCTCCTACTCGGATCAGATGGTGCCCTTGCGCAACCAGCTGCTGCTGGGCCATGCCGCCGAGGCCCTGCCCGAGGTGCGCGAATCGACCCCGGGGGACGACACCTTCGTGCTCGACCAGCTGGAGAAGGGGCGCATCGCCTGGCTGGCGGGTCAGGACGGCCCCAGCAAGCAGGCCTTTGCCGCCGCCGACAGCCGGCTTGCGTGGGAAGACAATCAGGCCGAGTACCGCCTGAGCCAGGGACTGGCCCAGGCGGGCAGCCTGCTCACCAACGATCAGACCCTGGCTTACCAGGCGCCCGATTACGAGCGCACCATGCTGCACCACTATCTGGCGCTCAACTACTTGCAGCGCGGAGATGCCGACGGCGCCCTGGTAGAGGTGCGCCGTGCCAACCAGGTGCAGGAGCAGGCCCTTAAACGGCGGGCCGACGAGGTGCGCAAGGCCGCGCAGGAGGGGGATCGGGAGGACGAAGCCGGGGAGATGCGCCAGCTGATGTCGCGCGGCGCCCCCGAGCTCGATCGCCTGATAGGCCAGGTGAAAAACGGTTTCCAGAACGCCTACACCTTCTATTTCTCCGGCGTGCTCTACGAGGCGGCCGGGGATCTCAACGACGCCTGGGTCGATTACCAGCGCGGCTACCAGATAGCGCCGGACAACCAGAGCCTGCAGGATGCCCTGCTGCGCCTGGCCCGGCTTCGCGGCTCTCCCGAGGAGCTCAAGGAGACCGAGCAACGGATGGACCGCAAGGCGCCGCCCTTGGCCAAGGATCAGGGCCAGCTGGTGGTGCTGTTTGAAGATGGCCTCATCCCGGCGCGCCGGGAGCTCTTCCTGCCGCTGCCCATCTCCACCTCCAGCGGCGATTTTCGTACCTTTACCGTGGCGGTGCCCTATTACGACAATCGGGCCAGCGACGGCGCCCCGCTCACCCTGTCGGTGGGCAAGGGGGTGGCGCAGACCAGCGAGCTGGTGAGGCTGGAGGCGCTGGCGGCCAAGGATCTGCAGGAGCGGCTGCCTGGCATGCTGACCCGGCAGGCCCTGCGGCTGGTGGCCAAGGAGCAGGTGCGGCGCACCGCCGCCAAGGAGGGGGGGGATGTGGGCAACATCCTGGTGGGGATCTTCAACACCCTCTCGGAGCGGGCGGATACCCGCAGCTGGCTGACGCTGCCCGCCAAGGCCTCGAGCTGGCAGGGGATGGTCCCGGCCGGGAACGTCACCCTGACCCTGGGGGCGGGCAGCGCCATGCGCACCCTGCCACTCAGCGTCCACGCCGGGCGCACCACCCTGGTGTGGGTACAGCGCCTGGGGAGCGGGCTCACGACCCGGGTGATGCCCCTCTAGGGGGAACCGGATATGGCAACTCAGATGAATGACCGGTCAGGCCGACGGCCACCGGCAAGGAGAACAAGATGAAAGCACAAGGGTTGGCCCTGGGCCTGGTTCTGCTGCTGATGGGCTGTGCCACCAATACTTCCGGCGTGGCGCTCTATGGCGCGGCCGGTGCGGCGGCGGTGGCCGAGCAGCATCAAAACGTCAACGTCACCCTGACCGAGCTCAGCCGGCGCCAGCAGAACGGCCTGTTGCAGGTCAACGTGGCGGCGGCCAGCACCCAGCGTGGTGACAACACGCTGCAATATCTCTTCTACTGGTATGACGACGCGGGGCAGGAGGTGGCCAGCGATGGCCGCGGCTGGACCCCCCTCAAGCTGCATGGCTACCAGACCCGCACCCTGTCCGCCCTGGCGCCAAGCCCGGCTGCACGGGGTTACCGGATTTACGTTCGCGAAGTGATGGAGGAATCCTACTGATGAAAATGAATCATGCCCTGCTGATCCTGACCGGCACCCTGCTGCTGGGCGGCTGTTCCAGCACCACCGTCAGCTATGGCGATCCCACCGAGACCGAGACGGTGACCGTCGATTACGGCTCCTCCGACTTGCAGGCCATTGCCGACAAGATGGCGGATTCCATGCTGGCGTCCCCGGCCACCAGCGAGATCACCGCCGGGGGCCGCCCGGTGATGTTCATGGACTCCATCCGCAACAAGACCTCGGAGCACATCGACACCGAGGCCATCACCGACACTATCCGCACCAAGCTGCTGCGCTCGGGCAAGTTCCGCTTCGTGGACATGAGCAAGGTGGCGGCGGTCAAGCAGCAGCTCGAATACCAGCAGGGCAGCGGCATGGTGGATCCCGCCACCATGGTGCGGCTCGGCAAGCAGACCGGTGCCCGCTACATGGTCTATGGCAACCTCGCCAGCATCGTCAAGGACAACGGCAAGGTGAAGGACGTCTACTACCAGATGACCATGAACCTGATGGATGTGGAGAACGGCGAACTGCTGTGGGCCGATCAGAAAGAGATCCGCAAACAGGCCAAGAAGTCCACCTTTGGCTGGTGAGGACCCACGGGGGCAGGGGGATCTGGCGGAGCTGGCGCTCCTCGCCAGCCTGCCGGTGCCCTGGGATCAGGGGCGCCTTGAGCCGCTGGGCCAGGGCCTGACCAACGGCAACTACCGGCTCAGCCTCCCCACTGGCGAGCAGGCCTTCCTGCGCCGCGGTCATCCGGATCCGGTGCGCCTTGGCATCGACCGGGCCACCGAGTGGCAGCTCTACCAGGGGGCGGTGGGGCAGGGGCTGGCGTTGCCCTGTCATCACGGCGATCCCGCCACCGGCCTGATGCTGCTGGCGTGGTGCGACGAACCCAACTGGGCCGAGCAGGCGCCGCCTCTCGCCGCGCAACCCCGCCTGATGGCGGATGTGCTGGTGCGGCTGCACCGCCTGCCGGTGCCGACCGTGGTGATGGCGGTGCGGGCCCACAGCAGCGGTTATCGGCAGCGTCTGGCCCATATCCCTCCCTGGCTGCCCGCGCTGGAGCGGGCCCTGCTCGCGAGCCGGGAGCCGGACGACTGCTGGCTCCCTTGCCATCACGATCTCAATCCGGCTAACTTGTTGGGGTCGCGGCCCTGGGTCATCGACTGGGAGTACGGCGCCGCCGGCCATCCGGGGTTCGAGGTCGCCAGCATTCAGCGCACCCACGGCTGGAGCGAAGAGCAGCGGTGCCAGTTGGAGAGCTGCTATCTTGAAGCCATGGACGGGGCAGCGACGGGGCTGGGGCCCCGGGGATTCCAGGCCGACGCCTTCCTGCCCTGGGTCGATTACATCGGCCTGCTGTGGGCGCTGCTGATGGCCGAACAGCAACCCGGGCCCGAGTATCAGGCCCTGATCGACATCAACCGCCAGCGCCTGGAGTGATGCCCGGCAACGGCCTGCGCGACGGGTGTATTCAATGAATGGGAGGCATGCATGGTGACCACATTCTCATGGCGTCAACCGCGTAGCTGGAGCCTGCTGCTGCTCTGCCTGCTGCTGACGGGTTGCGCCACCCGGGTGATCTACTACTGGCTCGACTCGGCCATCGTCTGGCAACTGGACGACTACTTCTCCCTGGACCGCAGCCAGAAGAAGCTGCTGGACCAGGAGGTGAAGGGGCTGATGGCCTGGCACCGGCAGCATGAGCTGCCCATCTATGCCCGGGATCTCGATGCCCTGGCCAAGGCGGTGGCCAGCCCCATGAGCCCGGCCCAGGTGACCCTGCATCTGGACAGAACCCAGGCGAGCCTGACCCGCACCCTGGAGAACGCCATTCCCCGCACGGTGCGCCTCGCCAAGACCCTGACCGACGAGCAGGTGGCTCGCTTCATGGCCGATCGGGTGAAGCGCCAGCAGGAGCGTCAGCACGATTTTGCCACCCAGTCGAAGGCCGAGATGATCAAGGGATTTCGGGAGAAGATGAACGAGCGCCTGGTGTTCTGGATTGGCAAGGTGAAGCCGGCCCAGGAGCCTCTCATCACGCAGTGGGCCGAGTGGCAATACGAGATGATGGCCCCCTGGCTCGACTTTCAGGAGGCCTGGACCAAGGAGCTTGATCGGCTGATGAAACAGCGCCAGAGTCCGGATTTCGGCCAGGAGCTGACCCGCTTGCTCCAGCAGGGGGACGGCCTGATGGATGGCCGCTTCACCGGCTACACGGACCAGTCCCGCCAGCGCACCATCCAGTGGCTGAGCGATCTCAGCCACTCCATGGATCTCTCCCAGCGGGCCCACCTCTACACCCTGCTCAAGGACTATGCCGAGGACTTCGAGGGCATGACCCGCAGCCGCTGAGGGTGCGGTGAGACAACACAAGGGCGGCGGGCCCCGGGCCTGCCGCCCTTGTTCTTGTGGGGCAGGCTGTGGTAGCTTGCCCTTTCTATTGTGTGGGAATTAACTTTTGAACCTGACCGACAACGTGAAACTGGCGGCGATGACCCTGCTCATCACCCTCGCACTGTTGTTCTCTACCCTCTCGGTGGAGGGGGTCAAGGTACCCGCGTTCCAGCCCTCGGCCCAGCAGGCCCACTCGCTGGCGGAGGGGGCGGCACCTGCCGACGCAAGCCCGGTGGCCCACGGCGTCAGCGGCAGTGACGATGGCATCGTCAAGTTCGTCGGCTCCCACCAGAATCACCTGCTGCGCCTCGAGCACTCCCTGAGCCGCGATCATCAGCCCGGCAGCGTGGTCTACGAGCTGGTGATGAGCTGGTCCCAGCAGGCGATCCTGCTGCTGCTGTGCGGCCTGCTGTTCTATGCCGCCCTCTTCTACCCGGGGACGAGCTTTCGCGATCACTTCGCCGGCATTCACAGGCGCCGCCTGCAGCGCCGGCATCTGCAGTACCGCTTCGCCCAGAGCTTCCTCGCCTGATCCCGATGGGGTCAGCTTGCCACCTGTTGCCTCATCTTCTCTCTGTTGCTGTTCACTTTTAGTGAACGGCTAGGCTGTCTTGTTTCATTTTTTTGCACGGTGCGACCCCGGTGTCGCCCCTTGCCATCGCCTGACAGAGGCCGATTTCATGAGAAAAAAGAGTCATACCGTGTTGAACCGCATGAGCCTGTGGCAGTACGCCCTGTTGCTGCTGATGCTGGTCACGTTCGCGTTCTATTCCCTGCCTACCTTCTTCGGTGAGCAGCCCTCCCTCGGTCTGCACGGCCAGTCGCGCCTGAGCGACGCGCAGCGCACCCTGCTGGCCAAGAACCACATCGACCCCCTCAAGCAGATCGCCCAGGGTGGCCGGATGGCGCTGGTGTTCGCCAGCCAGGGGGAGCAGCAACTGGCCAAGCAGTTGCTGGAGCAGCAGGGGCTGGACAGCGCCGCCCTGACCCTGGAGTTCTACTCCAATGCCCCGGCCTGGATCAGCCGGCTCGGCGCCGACCCCATCAAGCTCGGGCTGGACCTGCGCGGTGGCTCCCAGCTGCTGATCGGGGTGGACGTGGATTTCGTCATCGACAACCAGACCAAGAACCTGGTGGATACCCTGCGCACCCGTTTTCGCGAGGCCAACCTGCGCGGCGCCAGCGTGATGCGCACCGCCCAGGGGAGCGTGGCCGTCACCCTGCCCGACGTGGCGGGGCAGGAGGCCTGGCTCTCCATCATCAAGGAGAGTGCCGGTACCCGCCAGGATCAGTGGACACTGAGCCGCTCCGGCAATGCACTGACCCTGGTGCTGAGCGACGCCGAGCGCACCCTGCTGGTGAACAACGCCGTGACCCAGAACCTGTCGATCCTGAAAAAGCGGATCAACGAGCTCGGCATCGTCGAGGCCTCGGTGGTGCGTCAGGGGCAGGACGGCATCCGCATCGAGCTGCCCGGGGTGCACAACCCCAAGCAGGCGAAAGAGGTGATCGGCGCCACCGCATCCCTGGCCTTCTATGAAGCCAAGGCCGACAGCCGCTTCTTCATGGCGGATCGCAGCGGCCAGGCGGTGGGGCTGGCCCGCCAGCCGGTGCTGAGCGGCGAGCACATCGTCGATGCCCGCGCCAACATGGGGGAGATGGGGCAGCCCCAGGTCAACATCGTGCTCGACACCCTGGGTGGGAGCAAGATGAACCAGTTCAGCCGCCAGCACGTGGGCAAGCCCATGGCCACCGTCTTCACCGAGTACAAGACCAACGCCGAAGGCAAGCTGCGCGCCCGAAGCGAGGTGATCAACGTCGCCACCATCCAGACCGCCCTTGGCAACCAGTTCCGCATCACCGGGATTGGCAGCCTGCCCGAGGCCCAGGAGCTCGCCATGCTGCTGCGGGCCGGGGCCCTCACCGCGCCGCTGAAGATCCTGGAAGAGCGCAGCATAGGCCCGACCCTGGGTCTGCAGAACATCGAGGCGGGCTTCACCGCCCTGGCGTTCGGCATGGCGGGCATGATGCTGTTCATGATGGCCTGGTATCGCAAGTTCGGCTGGGTCGCCATCACGGCGCTGGTCGCCAACCTGCTGATGCAGGTGGGCATGCTGGCGGTATTGCCGGGGGCCGTGCTGACTCTGCCGGGGATCGCCGGTCTGGTGCTCACCGTCGGCATGGCGGTGGATACCCATGTGCTGATTTTTGAGCGGATCAAGGACCGGCTGCGGGAAGGGGGGTCTTTGGCCAACGCCATCGACTTTGGTTATCGCTCGGCGTTTCGCACCATCTTCGATGCCAACATCACCACCCTCATCTGCGCCGTGGTGCTCTATGCCATCGGCTCCGGGCCGCTGCAGGGCTTCTCCATCACCCTGATCCTGGGGCTCATCTCCAGCATGGTGACCGGCATCTGGGGCACCCGCGCCATCATCAACCCCCTGTGGGGCAACAGCCGCGCCAAGCTGCTGAGGGTATGACCATGAACCGACTTCATCACCATGACGCCGCGCCCGTGAGTCTGTATGACCTGCGCACCGACCGCTTCCTGCCGGGAAGCCTGAACCACCTGACGTCGAGGGAAGAACAATGCTGAGAATGATCCTGGCCATGGGGCTGACCCGCTGGCGCTATATCGGGCTGTGGGCCTCCGTGCTGCTGACCCTGGCCTGCGTGGCCGTCCTTGCGACAAAAGGGCTCGCCCTCGGGCTCGATTTCACCGGCGGCATCCTGCTGGAGTTTCGCATCCAGACCCTGAAGGAGGCCCATGAGCTCAACGCTCTGCTGACGGCGCCCCTGGCGGGGGTGGTGGAGCTGCACGGCGCCGGTGTGCCCGGCGAGTGGCTCATCAAGCTGCCCCCCCACGCGCTGCCCTGGGCGGCGGAGGATCTGGCGACCATGCTGGGGCTGCAACTCGCCCTGCCGGTGGAGCTCTTGCGCACCACCATCGTCGGGCCCCAGGTGGGCGCGGAGCTGTTCCAGCAGGGGATGCTGGCGGTGCTGGTGGCCTCGCTCGCCATCTCCGCCTACCTGGCGGTGCGCTTCGAGTGGCGCCAGGCCATCGGCATCCTGGTGTCGGTGCTGCACGACGGTCTGGTGGCCATCGGGCTGCTCGCGCTCTTTGACATCGAGTTCGACCTCAACGTCATCGCGGGCCTGATGGCGGTGATAGGCTACTCCCTCAACGACAGCATCGTCATCTCGGACCGGCTGCGGGACTTGCTGGGGTCGCGTACCCGCATGGGGATCCACGAGTGCTCGGACGTGGCCATCAAGGCCACCTTCAGCCGCACCATGATCACCTCGGGCACCACCCTCTTCACCGTGGGGGCCCTGCTCCTGTTCGGCGGCGACGCCCTCTACGGCTTCTCATTCACCCTGTTCGCCGGCATCCTGGTGGGGACGCTCTCCTCCATCACGGTGGCCTCCACCGTGCAGGAGCTGCTGGGGCTCTCCCCCCAGGCTTACCAGAAAAAAGAGGAGGAGCTGGCCGAGGCGGCGTGACCGCCGGCGCCCCGTCACGGGGCACATGGGCGGCCAGTGCGGCCGCCCCGGGCAAAAAAGGAAGGCGAATGCCTTCCTTTTTCCATTCTGCCAGAGGGGGCGCGGCGGTCCCGAAGGCCGGGCTGGGGCGGCGTGTGTGACGCGGCCGAGCAGAAGTTGAAAAGTGTAATGAAATGCATGTTTTAGGCGCTATTTTCGGGGCCCGCTTCGGCTACACTGGCAGGGAGTCTATGGATGGAGTAAGCACTCATGAATATCGCTCGTCGGCTTCAACTTATTGCCCTGCTGGTCATGCTGGCCCTGGGGTGTCTCAGCTGGTTCAGCATCAGCAGACTCTCCTCCGCCAATGCGGATCTCAGCTATGTAACAGACAACACAGTCCCCAGCATTTCCACGATCAAGGAGATACAAACAGACTTCTACGCCCTGCATTCATTGATCCAGGCGCACGTGCTCAACACCGACGACGGCAAGATGAGTCAGATAGAGCAGAGCATTGCATCCCTTCACACCAATATGGACGCCCTGCTGAGCCAGTATGAAAGCGGGATGATCTCCAATGAGGAGGACAGGCAGCTCGTCGCCGATGATCGGCGCCTGGTTGCCCAGTACGGCAAGGCCTCTGAAGACGTCCTGCGCCTGTCCCGCGAGAACAAGAATGTGGAGGCCAGAGAGGCGATCGACACGGAGCTTGCCCCCTTGTTTGAGCAGCTTTCCCAGGCCATCGACAAGCACGTCCACTTCAACATCCAGCAAGGTGACGCCGTCAAGCTGCGAGGCGAGCAGAATGCCGATAGCAGCATGCAGGCCCTGTTGTTCATCTCGGTGGGCGCGGGCGCCCTCACGCTGGTGCTCTTTCTCTGGCTGTTCAGGCAGGTCGCCAATCCCCTCCGTCTGGCCATGGCGACCCTGTCCGAGATCCAGCGCGACCTGAACTTCACCCTGCGGGCCAATGTGAGCCAGCAGGACGAGATCGGCCAGACGCTGACGGCGGTCAACCGCCTGCTGGACACCTTGCAGCAGACCTTCACCGAGTTTTCGGTGGGCAGCCTGCAGATCAAGAGCACGGCAGAGTCTCTCTCCCAGGCGGCCCAGCACATGGCGGAGTCGGCGAGTCAGGCCAATGACGCCACCAGCCTTATCGCCGCCGGGGTGGAGGAGATGAGCGTGAGCATCACGGACATCTCCCAGCGCACCCAGGAGACCAGCCGCATCACCAATGAATCCGGCAAGCTCGCCAGTGACGGCGGGGCCACCATAGAGCGCACTGTGCTCGCCATCAACGACATCGCCGACGCCATTCGTCAGGCCTCTCGCGATGTGACGGCGCTGGGGGAGGGGATCTCCCGCATCGGTGGGGTGGTGAACGTCATCAACGATGTGGCGGGGCAGACCAACCTGCTGGCGCTCAACGCCGCCATCGAGGCGGCGCGGGCCGGTGAGCAGGGACGCGGCTTTGCGGTGGTCGCCGACGAGGTGCGCAAGCTGGCGGAGCGGACGGCCCAGTCGACCCAGGAGATCTCAAGGACGGTGGAGGCTATCCAGCAAGGGTCCGAGGCCACGGTGGCCAGAATGGTCCTGGTGGAGGAGAAGGTGGCGCAAGGGGTGGCCATGGCGACGGAAAGCGGTGCCATCATCACCCAGATCCGCCAGGCCTCCCATCGCGTCATGGATCAGGTCGGCGAGATCACCCTGGCCATCCGCGAGCAGACCTCGGCGGCGGAATCCATCGCCCTCCAGGTCGAGCAGATAGCCCAGGTGGTGCAGCAGACCAGCAGCACGGCGGAGGAGACCTCCGCCGCCGCAGAGGAGCTGAACGTGACCACGGAGAATATCCACCAGCAGATCTCCCGCTATCGCATCCAGTGATGCGCGGATCGATTGTTCTCTCCCCGCCATGCCCATGGCGGGGATTTTTTTATGTCAGAACCCCGACCCGGGCTGTTGCAGGAAGGCGGCCTCTTCCTCCGTGCTCGCCCTGCCCAGGATGGCGTTGCGGTGGGGGAAGCGGCCAAAGCGCTCGACGATCACCTGGTGGCGCCGGGCAAAGTCGGCAAAGCCTTCGAAGGTGGCCCGGGCCGGGCCTGTGGCCTGCTCGTCGGCCAGGGCCTCGAACAGGGCGACGCTTCTGGCCTGCTGCTCTCTGGACTCCGCGTGCTCGAGGGGCAGATAGAAGAAGACCCGGGCCAGCGGCGAGAGCCCCTTGTCGACCCCGAGGGTGAGCCCCTTGAGGCACAGCGCCCTGGCCTTGTCGTCCTGGGCGAAGGCGGCGGGGGTGTGGCGGTGAAGGTTTCGCGGCAGCTGGTCCAGCAGCAGGATGAGGGCCAGGCGCCCTGCGGGATCGTCCTCCCAACGGGCGAGCTCGCCTGCTGCGGCACGGGCCGCCAGTTCGCCGAAGCGTGAGGCCAGCAGGGCATCGGTCTCGCTGCTCTTGCCCCACCAGAGGGGGGCCTGACGGGCGGCACGGGGGGCGTCGTCTGCGTCATCGCCAAACCAGAAATCGAGCAGAGGTTGCCAGGGTTGCATGGGAACTCCTTGGGCCGGTGGCCGTGAGGTGAAAACGGAGCAGGGGATCTGCCATGGGGGGCTGCCGCCGTGGCGGCTTCCCGTTACACTGTGCCATCTTTTGCCCCAAAGGGTGATCCCCGGATGGACCCGTGGTCCCCTGACCCCCTCATCACCCTGACCGGGGCAGCCCGGATGTGTCCCACTCAATAGAAGGAATGCCAGATATGGCCGGAGCCAGTTTGTTGACCCTGCTCGATGATATTGCCAGCGTGCTCGATGATGTCGCCCTGATGACCAAGGTGGCGGCGAAGAAGACGGCCGGGGTGCTGGGGGACGATCTCGCCCTCAATGCAGAGCAGGTCTCCGGGGTGCGGGCCGAGCGTGAGCTGCCGGTGGTGTGGGCGGTGGCCAAGGGATCGTTTCGCAACAAGCTCATTCTGGTGCCTGCCGCCATCGCCATCAGTGCTCTTATCCCCTGGCTCATCACCCCGCTCCTGATGCTGGGGGGGGCCTACCTCTGTTTCGAGGGGGCGGAGAAGCTGGTCCACAAGTTCCTGCCCCACGAGGAAAAGGCGCATCAGGCGGCGCCGGTGCCCGAGGATCTGGCGGCCTATGAGCACCAGAAGGTGAAGGGGGCCATTCGCACCGATTTCATCCTCTCGGCGGAGATCATCGTGATCGCCCTCGGCACCGTGCAGGGGTCGAGCCTGGGCCTGCAGATCGCCGTGGTAGCGGGCATCGCCCTGCTGATGACCGTCGGGGTCTATGGCCTGGTGGGGCTCATCGTCAAGCTCGACGACATCGGTCTGCACCTGCTGCAAAAGCCCGATGGCGGCGCCGTGCGCCGGGCGGTGGGGCAGGGGCTGCTGGTGACGGCGCCCCGTCTGATGCACCTGCTTGCCCTGGTGGGCACCATCGCCATGTTCATGGTCGGCGGCGGCATTCTGGTCCATGGCTGGCCCTTCCTCCATCATCTCATCGAAGGGACGGCGGACACGGTGGCCGCCCTGCCCGGGGTCGGCGGGGTACTGGCCGTGGTGACGCCCACCCTGCTGAGCGCCCTGGCCGGCGTGGTGGCAGGGCTGGTGCTGGTGGTGGCCATGACCCTGGTGAGCAAGCTTCAGCCCGCCAAATAGGTCGCTTGTCGGGGGAGGGCCGACAGGGGCCGTCGCACCCGGGGGCGCTCTTCTGCGGGTTGCCTCGAATGGGGGCTAGGCAAGTGCCTGGCCCCCTTCGTACTATCCGGTTTCACCCGCCCGCAGAGGCGGGGTGACCCGATATGGACGCAAACAGACAAGGACAACCATGAAACCACCCGTTTGGCGAGATGATCACATCTATGCCGCCCCCGACGATCCTGCCATCGAGGCCGCCTTCCAGGAGGCTGCCCGCGCCCTCACCCGGCTTGACGCCCTCCTGGCGGACCTGCCGGATCCCGCCCATCCCGTTGCGAATGCCAATGCCCTGCGCCACCTGCTGCGGGCCATCCGCCGCGAGGCCAACGGGGTGAAGACCCAGGCCTGGAACAGCCAGGTCTATGGTTACAACCGGCTGAGCCAGAACGGGCGCGACGAGGAGGCCCGGGTACTGCTTTCCCGGGGCCAGCAGCTGGAGGCGACCCTGGCCCAGCGCAGCAAGCCGGTGGACCTGTTCTGGGTTCGCGCCCCCGAGTCACTGGTGCGCACCCTGCTGCAAGACCCCGAGCTCTTCGAGCTCGCCTACCACATCCATCACGACAGAGCGCTGCAGGATCAGTGGCTTTCGCTCGAGAGCGAGCAGCTCATCGAGGGGTTGGCGGTGGACGGCCTGCAGGGATGGGGAGATCTCTACGACAACCTGGTGGGGCGGCTGCTGCCGGTGGTGGAGGGGGTGCCCATGGGGCTTGCCCAGGCGGACAACCTGCTCGCCCACCCGGACAGAGCGCGGCGCGCCAGTGCCTGGCACGCCATCCAGGGCGCCTGGGAGGCGGAGCAGGAGACGGTGGCCGCCATTCTCAACGCCATCAACGGCTGGCGCAACGAGCTCGGCCGCCAGCGCGGCAAGGGGCGCAGGCTGGATGCCCTCGAGGTCACCTGCCATCAGGAACACATCACGGGCGCGACCCTGGAGACCCTGATGGCGGCGGCCGGGGAGCACAGGGAGCTCGGGCGCCGCGCCTTGCGGGCCATGGCCTGTGCCCAGCAGATCACCGACTTCGCCCCCTGGGATCTCTTTGCCCCGGCGCCCCAGGCCGTGCACGGCAAGTTCGGCTTCGAGCAGGCGCTGAATCTGGTGATGGAGGCCTTTGCCGCCTTCGACCCCGAGATGGGGGCGTTTGTCCGCATGATGGCCGACAAGGGGTGGATCGATGCGGCCCCGAGCGAGCACAGGCGAAGCGGCGCCTATTGCACCGAGTATGCCGATCCGCCCGAGCCAAGGGTCTTCCTCACCTTCGAGGGGACCATGGACAACGTCATCACCCTGGCCCATGAGCTCGGCCACGCCTGGCACAGCTGGTTGCTGCGGGATCTTCCCTTCGAACAGCGGGGCTACCCCAAGACGCTGGCGGAGACCGCCTCCCTCTTTGCCGAGATCCTGGTGCGCGATGCCCTGCTGGCCGCCACCGACAAGGTGGAGCAGCGCCGGGCCATCGCCTGGCTGGACGGGGAGCGTGCCGCGAGCCTGCTTCTCGACATCCCCGCCCGCTTTGCCTTCGAGCGCGCCCTGGTGACGGCGCGGGAGGCGGGTTACGTGGGGGCGAGCCAGATGCGGGAGATGATGAAATCGGCGCAGCAGCAGTGCTATGGTGACGCCCTCAGCCAGTATGACGAGCTGTTCTGGGCCAGCAAGGGTCACTTCTCCATCGCCGAGTCCGGGTTTTACAACTACCCCTATCTGTTTGGCTATCTCTTCAGCCTGGGGCTCTATGCCCAGCATGCGCGGGCCGGGGGCGAGTTTGTGCCCGCCTATCGCGCCCTGCTGCGAGATACCGGCCGCATGAGCGCCGAGGCGCTGGTGGAGAAGCACCTGGGGGTCGATATCCGCGAACCCGGGTTCTGGCAGGAGAGCCTGCGCTATGTGGAAGAGGCGGTGGTGCGCCTCGAGCGGCTGGTGTGAAGCCTGCCCGCGAAGGTGGTGGCTCTGGCCACCTGGATTTCACGACGGGCCAGGCCCGTCCCTGACGATGAGCGTTCGATGCAACAACGAGTCTATCCACAGCAGTGGCAAAATGATCACATCTACCCTTCCCTCGACAGCTGTGTCCTCGAGGCGGACATGAGCCTGGCCCGCGCCAGCCTGGCCGAGCTGAGCGGTTTTATCGAGGGACTGGCCCTGGTTCCTCGCACCCCAGGCGCTTTGCAGGACTTCCTCAGGGAGGTACGCCTGCGGGCCCGGCGCATTCGCGACATCGGCTGGAACATCGCCGTGCTGGCCGCCTGCAAGGGGAGCCAGGACGCCCGGGATCCCCTCGCCAAGCAGGTTGCCTCCCGGGCCCGTGCCCTCAATGCGGACCTGTTCAAGACGCTTGCCCCCATCGAAGATCTGATGCTGGGGCTGCCTGCGCCCGAGTTTGAGCAACTGATGGCCGACCCCCTGCTCGGGGAGGAGGGGTACCGGCTGCGCCACGAGCGTCGCCTGCAGGATCAGCGGCTGCCGGTGGAGGCGGAGCAGCTGGTCATCGGCCTTGGGACCGACGGCCTGCACGCCTGGGGCAACCTCTACAACGATCTGGTGGGCAAGATAAGGCTGGTGATCGCGGGTCGCGAGATGGGGCTGGCAGAGGCGAGCAACCTGCTCTCCAGCCCGGATCGTGCCCTGCGCAAAGAGGCCTTCGATGCCATCAGCGCCGGCTGGGAAGGGGAGCAGGAGACAGTGGCTGCCATCCTCAACGCCCTCAACGGCTGGCGCCTGGAGCTCTCGCGCCAGCGCGGCAAACACCGGCGCCTCGATGCCCTGGATCTCTCCTGCCACCAGAGCCACATCGAGCGGGCGACTCTGGATACCCTGATGGCGGAGACCTGGCAGGCCCGCCATCTGGGCCAGCGGGCCCTGGGGCTGATGGCCGGTCACCTCGGCCTCGAGGTGCTGGGGCCGGAGGATCTCTTTGCGCCGCCCCCTGCCGCCAGCCGCCGGGAGATCCCCTTCGAGGAAGCGGTCGACATCATCGCCCTGGCCTTCGCGCGCTTTGACCCCGAGATGGGGGACTTTGCCCGCATGATGGCCGAGCGTGGCTGGATTGATGCCGCCCCCACCCCCAACCGGCGCACCGGGGCCTATTGCACCAAGTTTGCCGAGCCGGTGGAGCCGCGGGTCTTCATCACCTATGCGGGCACCATGGACAACGTCATCACGCTGGCCCACGAGCTCGGTCACGCCTGGCACAACTGGCTCATCCGCGACTTGCCCATGAGCCAGCGCAGCTACCCCATGACCCTGGCGGAAACCGCCTCCATCTTCGCCGAGACCCTGGTGCGCAGCGCCCTCTACGAGCAGGCCCGAAGCGCCGAGGAGCGTCTGGCCATCGCCTGGGCGGATGCCGAT
Source organism: Aeromonas sp. (assembly GCF_050252055.1). Classification (NCBI taxonomy): domain Bacteria; kingdom Pseudomonadati; phylum Pseudomonadota; class Gammaproteobacteria; order Aeromonadales; family Aeromonadaceae; genus Aeromonas; species Aeromonas sp. The sequence goes on from NZ_JBFWLQ010000005.1 coordinate 332,762, forward strand.
GGCGCCGCCACCTTCCTGGTCAACATCCCGGCCCGCTTCGACTTCGAGCGGGCCCTGGTGGCCGAGCGCGAGCAGGGCTATGTGTCGTCGGCCCGGCTCAAGGGGCTCACCGACGAGGCCTGGGGGCGCTGGTACGAGCAGAGCCTCGACCGTTATCACCCCCTGTTCTGGGCCGCCAAGGCGCACTTCTCCATCGCGGGCTTCGGTTTTTACAACTACCCCTACCTCTTTGGCTATCTGTTCAGCCTCGGGGTCTATCAGCAGCTGATGAGCCGCCAGGCCGCAGGGGAGGCGGGGGTGGCGAAGGCCTACCGTGCCCTGCTGCGAGACACCGGTCGCATGAGCGCCGAAGAACTGGTCGAACGGCATTTGGGGCAGGACATTCGAAAACCCGCCTTCTGGCAGGGGAGCCTGGCCCTGGTGGAAGCGGCGGTGGCGCGCTTCGCCCAGTGCGGCAGTTAACCTCGCCAGACCCGGTTTGCGCCATGTCCCGCCGGGGCATGGCGCTGCCACAGCGGCCCCGACGCGCGGTTTGGTGGCCCGAAGGGGCGTGATCCAAAGCAAGAAAGTGGGATGTTTTGGTGGCGCAAGGCCCTGTCGCTGGGGTAGTTTCGATAGAACCGACACAGTTTTTGAGGTCTTGTCCATGATCATCTATCTGCATGGCTTTGATGCCACCAGCCCCGGCAATCATGAAAAAGTGCTGCAGTTGCAGTTTATCGATGATGATGTGCGTTTCGTGCACTACAGCACGGTTCACCCCCGCCACGACATGAGCCACCTGCTCAAGGAAGTGAAGAAGCAGCTCGACATGAGCACCGATCCCAAACCCCTCATCTGCGGCGTGGGCCTGGGTGGCTACTGGAGCGAGCGGATCGGGTTTCTGTGCGGCATCAAGCAGGTGGTCTTCAACCCCAACCTGCACCCGGAAGAGAACATGCAGGGCAAGATCGACAGGCCGGAAGAGTACGAGGACATCGGCACCAAGTGTGTAACCGAATTTCGTAATAAAAATTCAGGAAACTGCCTGTGCATCCTTTCCGTTCAGGATGAAATCCGCGATAATCGGGACACTGAACGTGAATTGAAGAACTATTACGACATCGTATGGGATGAGCGCGAGACCCATAAGTTCAAGAACATCTCGCACCATCTGCAACGGATGAAGGCCTTCAAAGAAGCCTGAGCCATCACGTCAACCGATTTCGTTTTAGGGAGCCAATGGCTCCCTTTCGTTTTGAGGAACCAAGGAAAATCATCATGATGAATATTGTCGTTGTAGGCGGTGGCGCCGGTGGTCTCGAGCTTGCGACCAGCCTGGGCCGCAAGCTGGGCAAGAAGAACAAGGCCAGGATCACCCTGGTGGATCGCAATCGCACCCACCTGTGGAAACCCCTGCTGCACGAAGTGGCCACCGGCTCCATGGATGCGGGCATCGACGCCCTGAGCTACCAGTCCCACGCCAAGAACCACGGCTTCGAATTCCAGCTCGGCAGCCTGACCGACATCAAGCGCGACGAGAAACGCATCGTGCTGGCGCCGATCCACGACGAGAGCGGCGCCCTGGTGGTCAACGAGCGGGAAGTGGCTTACGACATCCTGGTGATGGCCATCGGCTCCGTCTCCAACGACTTCAACACCAAGGGCATCAAGGATCACTGCATCTTCCTGGACAGCCCCTCCCAGGCGCACCGCTTCTACAACAGCATGATGAACCGCTTCCTGCAGTTCGCCACCGAATACCAGCCCGGTGACAAGGTGAAGATCGCCATCGTCGGCGGCGGCGCCACCGGCGTCGAGCTCTCCGCCGAGCTCTACAACGCGGTGGAGCAGCTCTACGCCTACGGCTTCAAGAACCTCACTACAGACAGCCTCAAGGTGACCCTGGTGGAAGCGGGCCCCCGCATCCTGCCGGCCCTGCCGGAGCGCATCAGCGGCTCCGCCCATCAGGAGCTGGTGAAGCTGGGCGTGGACGTGCGCACCGCCACCATGATCACCGAGGCGACCGCCGAGGGCCTGCACACCAAGGATGGGGAGCTGATTGAAGCAGACCTCATGGTGTGGGCCGCGGGCATCAAGGCGCCGGACTTCATGAAGGAGATCGCGGGCCTGGAAACCAACCGCATCAACCAGCTGGTGGTCCACGAGACCCTGCAGACCACCCGGGACGAGAACATCTTCGTCATCGGCGACTGCGCCGCCTGCCCGCAGCCGGACGGCAAGTTCGTGCCGCCCCGCGCCCAGTCCGCCCACCAGATGGCGACCCAGGCGTTCAAGAACATCCTGGCCAAGATGAATGGCGGCGAGATGAAGCCCTACCGCTATCACGATCACGGCTCCCTGGTCTCCTTGAGCCGCTTCTCCACCGTGGGCAGCCTGATGGGCAACCTGATGCGGGGCTCCATGATGGTGGAGGGTTACATCGCCCGCATCGTCTACATCTCCCTCTACCGGATGCACCAGGTGGCCCTGCACGGCTACATCAAGACCGGCCTCATCATGCTGGTGGGCCGCATCAACCGGGTGCTGCGCCCGAGCATGAAGCTGCACTGAGTGCATGGCGGCTGCCGCTGCGAACATCAAAAAGGAGAGGCTTGCCTCTCCTTTTTTTATGGCCGACGCGAGTCGCTCCTGACAGCGCCTGCCGCCGTCCAGGGCGAAGACGCAGAGGGCCTAGGCAACTGCAGTCGTGTCTGCATCATCAAGGTCCCGCTTTCATCGTGGCCGGAAGCCCTCTCCCCAGCACCGGTGCCCAAGGTCGCTTTGCGGGGGAAAGTGGCACGACACAGGCCGTATGGATGGCACCTTGATGAACCTGGCTGGCGCTGTGCTTGAAGCCCCTGGCCACGCCGGGCTTATGCTTTGGCAAACGCCTTGCTACCATGACGGCAACGGTGCTTCGCGCACCCAGCCCAACTCACAGGAGACCTCATGATCCTCTCAACCACCCCCACCCTGGAAGGCAAGACCATTCGCGAGTACCGCGGCATCGTCGTGGGCGAAGCCATCCTCGGCGCCAACATTTTCAAGGATCTGTTCGCCGGTATCCGCGACATCATCGGCGGCCGCTCCGGCGCCTACGAAAAAGAGCTGGCCCGGGCCCGGGAGATCGCCTTCGAGGAGCTCAAGGAGCGTGCCCAGGCGCTGGGGGCCAACGCCGTGGTGGGCATCGACATCGACTACGAGGTGGTGGGCCAGAACGGCAGCATGCTGATGGTCAGCATCAGCGGCACCGCCGTGGTGATCTAGCCCGCCAGTGCCCGGCCCTGCATGGCCAAACGCCCCGTCACAAGCCGACCCCGAGGTCGGCTTTTTGTTGGGTGTGACGCGCAAAGGTGGGCGCAAGTGAGTGGGGCTCAAGGCCTGAACGTATCGAACGCTCCGATTGGCCGGGAATGAGGGAGAAAATGGCCCGGCCCGGAGAAGGTGCGGGAACATGGGGAGGCACAGGGCCTGAAGGTCGGCAAAGTTGTTCAATTTTGCTATTCGATAATGAGTTATCGTTTGATATATCTAAACAAAAAATGACCTGTCAGGGGTCGCAGAGCCCAGGTCGGGACGAACATGGCGAGGTGCAGGCGGCACTGTACTCGCATCCCGCCCATAAAAAGAGGTCGCCCGGGCGACCTCTTTGTCGTCTGCTAGTTCGCTGCGGATCAGGGCAGGGCATCGGCCCGGAAGGTGTTGCAAGGATCTGTGTCCCTCGTGTCTCAATCGATCAGGGCAATGCATCGGGCCGGAAGCTGGCGCGGATCTGCGGCACCAGGGGGGAGGGGTCGAAGCCTTTCTCCTCCCCGAGCACCGGGTGGAGCAGGGGTTGGTCCCGGATAGGGGTGAGGTCCCCCGCCAGCAGTTGCCTTGTGGCCTGGCCCATCTGGTAGAGCTGGCGCACCGGGTCGAACTGGCGGGCGAGATCCAGCCCGTCCCCGGCCCGGGTGAAGGTCATCATGGGGATCTGGTAGCTGGCATCCCGTGGCGGTTTGGCGCCGTGGATACCCTTGCCCGCCGACATCAGGAAGGGCTGGTGGTCCCCGAAGGCCACCACCAGGTAGCGCTTGCCGGAGCTGTCCAGGGTCTTGAGCAGCCGCTCCAGGGAGGCCATGGCATCCACCACCCCGGTGTAGTAGGTGTTGAGCAACTGGGTATCCGCCGGGCTCTGATCCGGGCAGGCGCCGCTGCGCTGCTGGGCCCGGTAGCGATCCCCGTCGAAGGGGCCGTGCCCCTGCATGGTGACCGCGTAGGCGAACAGGGGCTGATCGTCCTGGTTGCTGCGTTTGAGCAGGTGATCGATGAGGGCATCGTCGGAGATGTAGAGCCCCTTGTGCTCGAGGGCGGTGAAGCGGGTATCGAACCAGCGCTCCTCATAGCCGAGGGCCGGGATCGCCTTGGCGCGGCCCCAGAACTTCTCCACATAGGGGTGGGCGAACAGGGTCTGGTAGCCGCTCTGGGCTGCGCTGCGCGCAAGGCCGGGCACCTTGTCCGAGAGGTAGTAGTAGGGCACCACCCCCTGTTTGAGCAGGCCCACCGGCAGGCCGGTGTTCATCTCGAACTCCGCCAGTACCGTCATGCCGCCCGTGGTGGGGGAGTGGATGGTCTTGCGCCATTGGGCCACGCTGGCGGGCAGGCTCAAGGTGGGGGCGGGGGCGCAGAGACGGCCCTGCCAGTCAAGCCAGAGCGACTCGTATTGCAGCACGATCACCAGATCGAAGCGGGGAGCCCTGGGCTGGGCGGGCAGGCTCAGCTCCGGGGTGCGCTCGTTGATCTGCAAGGGGTAGCGAAACACGTTGCCGCTTTGCAGCATCTCGTCCACCAGGTTGAACAGGTAGAGGCCGGGGCCGGCGCGGATGATGTCCCTGTGGTAGTTCACCGCCCTGTCCACGTAGCGGATGTTGGCCCCGAGCAGCTTGTTGCCGGTCTGGGTGGCGAACACGCAGAGGGCGAAGAAGGCGGCGGTGGCGGCGGCGGTGCGCAGCAAGCCCCGCAGGATCCAGCGGGAGAGGGCGAAGCGCCACACCAGAAAAAGGAGCCCCAGCACGACGAGTACCGGCACCACAGGGTGCTGATCGAGCAGGATGTGCAGCAGGGCCAGCAGGTTGCCCAGATCGTCCCCCCCCAGCGGCACCCCGTAGATGGCGATCTTCATGAAGTTGGCGAGCAGCCCGATGCCCGAGAGGGCGGTGAAGAGCAGCCCCATATAGAGGCTGAAGCCCGCGAGGGCACAGAGGCTCCAGCCCAGCACCATGCTGCCCCAGGCGAGGTAGTAGTGCTCTGGCCGAAAGCCCGACCAGAACAGGAATTCCCCCAGCTTGAACACCACGAAGCCGTGAAGCAGCACGAAGGTGAGGTTGCCGAGCAGCAGGCTGCCTGCCACCCGGGCGCGGTAGCTTCGGCGCAGCCGCGGCAGCAGGGCCTTGAGCACGGCGGCGCTCACCAGCAGCACCAGCAGCAGGCTGGTCATCAGGTAGAGGAGGTTGAAACCGCGCTCCGGCAGGGTCTGGAGGATCTGGCTGTATTCGGCGCTCTCCGGCCTGTCTGCCAGCAGCAGCCCGATGCGCAGCTGGTAGCGGCTGTCCAGGGCGTCGTCGGGGGCGCGCAGGGCGCTGTTGAGGCTCAGGGTGCAGCGCTCCTTGCGGCACTTCTGGCGCTTGTCCACCGCCTGGCTCAGCTGATCGATGCGCACCCCTTTGTCGTTGAGCAGCTCCACCCGCACCTTGTCCCCCTCCTGCAGGGGTTTGAGCAATTGCCACTGGCTGCGCACCACCAGATAGAAGCCCCGGTTGTCACTTTTGTAGAGCAGGCTGTAGCGATTGAGGGTAGCGATGGGCTGATCCGCCGGGCCCAGAATGAGGGGGGCGGCACGCCCGAGCCAGCTGACGGGGTTGAGCAGCGGCAGGGCGAGGGTCAGCAGCAGCAGGGCGGTCAGCAGACCCAGCAACAGCCCGGCCAGGGGCTGGGAGGCGGGGCGGTGGCCGGTGACGGGGGCATTCATAAGGGCTCATCCTTGGAGCGGTCATGGCAGCGACGACTGCCTCTATTTTGACCCGATGGTGCGTGGCTTGTTCCTTGATGTCAATTTAATGACAACAAGATGAATATTCCGTGATGAGCACAGTGAAGCAATTTGTGATCCCGATCTGCCAGGGGCACTCATTCTGTGATGAAAGCGTCATCATGAGCCTTTGCTGCTGGTCTGGGAGGGGGGCGCTGTTTAGTCTCTCAGTAACGGTTGGAGGTACATGTATGAATCCCAAAGTTGCGGCGCGTCAGGCCAGATTGCTCCAGATGCTGGAGAGCAAAGAAGAGATCCGGATCGGGCGGGAGCGGGACTGCCCCCTGCCGCTGCCCCAGCTCGTCCGGCTGACCGAGGATCACCCGGACGTCGTCAAGGTCTACGGTCACGGGCTCACCGCCGAGGTGTTCCATCTCAAGGTGGAGGGGCACCACTGGTGCCTGAAACGCTGCCGCCAGGACTCTCTGGTGGCCAATGTGGACGGCAAGACCGCCTTTCTCACCGAGCAGGAGCGGCGCCGGGAGATAGAGAGCCTGCGGGAGCTGCACCCCACCATCCTCTCCAACGTGGTCTGCACCAGTTTCGGCTCCGCCCGGGCCGGGGTGCTGGTCTCCCCCTGGCTGCGGGGGGAGCCGGTGCGCACGCTCTGCGAGCGCAACCTGGCGCAGATGCTGGCGGTGGAGGCGGAGCTGGCCCGCTGGGGCTGGTTTGACTGGGATCCGAGCCCGGGCAACCTGCTGGATGACGGCCAGCATATCTCGGTGTTCGATTTTGGCTACATGTGGCCCTTCGATCCCCTGCACGAGTTCAACTCCAACGGCCTCACCGATCCCGACTTCCATGTGCCTGAGCGGCTGGAAACCCGCACCCTCTCCGGGCTCTGGCTGGACGAGGCGGATCCCTTGCCGCTGTTTCGCCGCTGGCGCGAGCTCTGCCTCGCCTGGGCCAGGGGAGAGCTGCAATACCTGTCGCGGGAGGGGGCGAGCGCCCCCGTGCTGGCGCGGATGCAGGGACTGGTGGGGGAGTGGAGTGCGGCGCTGGCAAGCGACGAGGCGCTGGCGGCCAACTGGTGGCGCGACATGTACCGCAGCCATCGGCTCGACATCCTGGACGATCTCAGCGGCAAGAGCTGCGGCCCGCTCACCCTGCGCCGCCTCGACTGGCTGGAGCAGGCGGTACGGGAGCACTTCCCGGCCCTGGTGGACAATCTGGCCCCTGACGAAGCGGGGCTCGGTCAGGCCGGGTTGCTGCAACGGCTGGGAGGGCTGCGCGAGCAGATCCGGGCCAATCTGCTGCCCACCCGGGCTACCCTGGTCACCAGCTGATGGTGGAAGAAGAGTGACAAGAGGGGCGCCGTGGCGCCCCTCTTTGCTGAGTGGGGAAGGCCGCCCCGGGTGTGATGTGGCGGAGGAGGCTCGTTGTGTGCCAGCGCCGGGGCGACTCAGTCGAGCAGTTCCCGGTGCAGGCAGTTGACGATGTGGCCCGCCTCGTCCTCTTTGACCAGGAAGCAGAGGTTGTGGGCGCTGGCGCCGTAGCAGATCATCCGGATGTTGTGCTCGCGGATGGCGTCGAACACCTGGCTGCCCACCCCGGCCGCTTCGCTCATGCGGTTGCCGATGAGCGCCACCAGGGCGAAACCGGTCTCCACTTCCACCTTGCACAGCTGGCCGAGCTCCGCCAGCACCTTGTCGTTCAGGATGGGTTCGCCGTTGCTCTGGCTGCCGGTGTGATCCAGGGTCAGGGAGACGCTCACCTCGGAGGTGGTGATGAGATCCACCGAGATGCGGTGACGGGCCAGGATGCCGAACACCTCGGCCAGGAAGCCGTAGGCGTGGAACATGTTGAGGCTGTGCAGGGTCACCAGCACCTGCTGGCGGCGCAGGGCCACGGCCCGGAACAGCGGGTTGCTGCGGGTGGTGGCGCGGATCCAGGTGCCACCGGCGGCGGGATCCTTGGCGGAGCCCACGAACACCGGGATGTCCTGGCGCAGCGCGGGTTGCAGGGTGGCCGGGTGCAGCACCTTGGCGCCGAAGGTGGCCATCTCCGCCGCCTCCACGAAGCTGATTTCGGGGATGGGGCGGGCGCGGGTAACCAGGCGGGGATCCGTGGTGTAGATGCCGGGCACGTCGGTCCAGATCTCGATGCTGCCTGCGTCCAGTGCCTCGGCCAGGAGGGCCGCGCTGTAGTCGGAGCCGCCACGGCCGAGGGTGGTGGTGCGGCCATCGCCGTCGGCACCGATGAAGCCCTGGGTGATGACCAGGCTGTCACCCAGCAACGGGCCCACCGCCTGCTGGCAGAGGGCGCGGGTCGCCGCGAGATCCACGGTGGCCTTGCCAAAGCGGCTGTCGGTGCGCAGCAGTTGGCGCGCATCCTGCCACTGGGCCTTGACCCCGCGCTGGTGCAGGAGTTCGGTGAAGAGACGAGTGGACATCAGCTCGCCGCAGGCGATGAGGCGATCGGCGAGTTCGGCGTCGGTGTGCTGACTGGCCTGACGGGCCATGGTGCGAATGTCGCCGAGCTGGGCATGGATGAGGGCGCTCACGTCGCTCGGGTTGCCAAGGGCGGCCAGAATGGCCAGCTGGATGTCGGCAAGCCTGGCAAGCTGGGCATCCTGTCCGGCTTCGTCCAGTTCACCCTGAGCCAGGCTCACCAGCAGGTTGGTGACGCCGGCGCTGGCGCTCAGCACCACCACCCGGGTCGCCGGATTGGCCAGCACCACATCGGCGCAGTGGTTCATGGCCGCGGCATTGGCGACGCTGGTTCCGCCAAACTTGGCGACATTGATCGGGTTCATTGCATACTCCTGTCTCAAGGTGAAAATCCGGTTTCATCGGGCAAATAGAGAGGAGGAGGCAAAAAATGGCAGGAAAACGCGAGGATCCCGGCCAGAAGCACTCCACCTGCAGAGCCCATCCCGTACCCGCCCCAAGTGGGGCGCGGTGTGGGATGACCACTACCGATGACAACCCGGGGGATTCAGCCCCCGCAGCCGACGTGGCGGTGTCCAGTCACTCGCCTCGTCTCGGCGCTGCTCCCCCTGACCCAAGTTCACCGGACACTGGTGTCCTCCCCTGGGCTGCCTGGGCAGCGCTCCTCTTCTGGTGCCACCTGTGACAGGTGGCGTGCATGTACAAATACCTTGGTCTGGATTGCACTGTCAATCGAGTTCGTAAAAAAGAACAAAATTGACGGTAACCAGGCACAAGATCAATCAGTTACGAAATGGTCTTGGACAAAACCTTGGAGCGACGCTGCCAGTTGTAGAAGCGCTGGCGCTCCACCGGCAGATCTTCGACTTCCAGGGGATCGAAGCCCCGCTCCCGGAACCAGTGGATGGAGCGGGTGGTGAGCACGAACAGGCGACGGATGCCGAGCCGCTTGGCCCGCTCGGCCACCTTGGCGATCAGGGTGTCTCCCCGGTTGGAGTTGCGATACTCCGGGTGGATGGCGACGCAGGCCATCTCGGCCATGGCTTCTTCCATGAAGCAATAGAGGGCGGCGCAGCCGATGATGAGGCCGTCCCGCTCGATGATGGTGAACTTGTCTATCTCCATCTCCAGCTGCTCCCGGGAGCGGCGCACCAGGATCCCTTCCTCCTCCAGCGGACGGATGAGATCCAGGATGCCGCCGATGTCTTCAATGGTGGCGGCCCGGGCCCGCTCGGCGCTTTCGCGCACGATCTGGGTACCCAGCCCCTCGCGGCTGAACAGCTCCTGCAGCATGGCGCCGTCGTCCTGATAGCTCACCAGGTGGGAGCGGGGCACGCCACCCCGGCAGGAGGCGATGGCCGCGCGCAGGTAACGGGCGGTGCCGGACATCTCTTCCCCCGCCTGCTCCAGCGCCACCAGCAGCTCTTCGGCCTGCTCGGGGAAGAGCTCGGAGATGGCCTCCCCGTGCCTGTCCATGACCCCCTGGGTGCTGCTGAAGCAGATGAGCTTGTCGGCTTTGAGATCCACCGCCACCCGGCGGGCTACCTCTTCCGAGCTCAGGTTGAAGCTCTCGCCGGTGACCGAGCAGCCGATGGGGGAGATGAGCACCAGGCCGTGCTGATCCAGCTGGCGGGTGATCCCCTCCACATCGATGCGACGCACACGGCCGCTGTGGCAGAAGTCGATGCCGTCATCCACACCCAGCGGCTGGGCGGTGACGAAGTTGCCGCTCACCACACTGATGCGGGCCCCCTGCATGGGGGTGTTGGCGAGCCCCATGGAGAGCTGGGCGGTGATGTCGTATTGCAGACCGCCGCACACCTGCTTGATGATGGCGAAACTGGCATCGTCGGTGACCCGGATCCGCTTGTGATACTGGGCCTGAATGTCGGCGCGGGCCAGGGCCTCGTCATTTTGCGGACGCGAACCAAACACCAGTACCAGGCGGATCCCCAAGGTCTGCAGCAGGGCGATGTCGCTGACGATGTTGGCGAAATTGGGGTGACAAATGGCTTCCCCGCCGATCATCAGGACGAAGGTGGCACCCCGGTGCACATTGACATAGGGGGTGGATTGCCGAAAGGCATGGACCAGGCTGGGTTCGCGTTCACGCACGTGTTTCATTCCATAAAAAAGCAGCAATTCGCCCAATATATGAAAATAAATTCACAAATCAAGACTAAATATCGACATGGTGTTTTTTTGTCGCCATTTTGACCAGTGCGGGCGGGGAGGGGAAGACGCAGGCGAGGGCGGGAGGGTCGCCCCGGGGGCCGCTCCCTGGTTGATCCGGGCTAATAACCTGATATCTTCGGTGTTCCTTTTCGTCAGCCGCATTGCGCGGGGTTTTATACAAGGACAGGGCATATGGAGCAGATTATTTCACCGGCAGAGGCGCTGCCGGGACGGCGGGAAGCGCTGGAGATTGGCCAGGTGCACGCAGTAAACGGCCACCCGACCCAGGGACCCTGGCCCGAGGGGATGGAGCTTGCCTGGTTCGGCATGGGCTGTTTCTGGGGTGTGGAGCGTCTGTTCTGGCAGCAGCCCGGAGTCTATTCCACCGCCGCCGGGTATCAGGGGGGGCTGACCCCCAATCCCACCTACAAGGAGGTGTGCAGCGGCCTGACCGGCCACGCCGAGACGGTGCAGGTGGTGTTCGATCCCAAGGTCATCAGCTATGGGGATCTCGTCAAGCTGTTTTGGGAACACCATGATCCGGCCCAGGGGATGCGCCAGGGTGGCGACATCGGCACCCAGTATCGCTCCGTCATCTTCGTCGGGGACGACACCCAGGAGGCGATTGCCCAGCAGAGCCTGGCCGCCTACCAGCAGGCCATGACGGCGAGCGGTGACGGGCGCACCATCACCACCCGCATCCTGCCGCTGGCCCCCTTCTACTATGCCGAGGATTATCACCAGCAATATCTGGAGAAGAATCCCGAGGGGTATTGCGGCCTGGGGGGCATTGGCGTCTGCCTGCCTCCCAGCCTGAATCGCTGAGGCGTCATTGCATACCACGGGGGCCATCAGGCCCCCGTGTCATTGTGATGAAAAATAATTGAAAAAAATGCGTCAGGTGGGGAACTAAACTGAACCCTGGCTGACCAACAGGGTAGCGACCACGGATGGTTGCCAAGACCAGACACATTTTTTTGCCCCGAAATTCATTACTCTGACAAGCGCGATGAATTGACAATGCTAGCAAGCAGGGCTGCCCGATGAGGCGGCCCTTTTCATTGGGCGCCCCGCCTCACTCCTCGCCTCATTGCATCTCGTCCCCTTGCCGTCACGGCAGGGATGGGATCAGCCGATGGTGCTGTCGAACAGGTTCTTGATGAGGTCGATGAACTCGATGAGGAAGGCTTGCTGGGCTTCGCTGGGGGCGGACAACCAGACGGCGGAGAGCACCTCTTCCAGGTCGGCGACCACGGCATCGGCTTCCTGCATGATCAGGAAGCGCACCTTGGGGTCGAGCTGGGGGTTCTGCTCGCAGATGGCCATCAGGTTGTCGGCCACCCGGCTGCTCACCAGATCCTCGATGGTCTGGGCACCGCCGCCTTGTTGCTGGCTCTCGAACAGACCCAGACTCTCTACCAGATACTCGATCAGCGCAATGTAACCGTCGCTCTCTACCACCATGATGGCTGCCCTTTCTTCATTGCCTTGGGGAAATGGTGCGTATTTTAGTGGCTGAACCCGTCATGGCAAGCGGCAGTGGAGCCGATGGCGGATAAATTGGACACCGCCGCGCTCCACCGTCTCCAATCCGGTCAGCAGGAAGCCGTGACGCAGGAAGAGGGCGAGGCTGAAGGCGCTCGCCTCCGTGGTGAGGCTGCCAAGCCCCATCTGGCTGGCGGCTGCCAGCACCCGCTCCAGCAGCAGGGTGCCGAGCCCCTGGCGCGGATGATCCGCGCTCACGTAGAGCAGGCTGAGATGACCGTCATCGCTCAGGGTGGCAAAGCCAAGGGGCACATCGTCTTGCTCGATGACCCAGCCATGGTGCTCGCGCAACTGGCTGGCAAGCCCCGGGTGATGGGCGCCCCTGGCCCACTGCTCCACCTGCTCCGGGCTGTAGTGTGCAGGCCCCAGGCGGCGTACCGACTGCTCGAACAGATCCAGCAGCCTTGGTATGTGCGCCTCCTCGAGGGGGACGATGCGAGGAGAAGAAGGAGACGGCATGGGTCAACCCTCCCTGATGGTCGCGCGGGGGGCCTGGGGCCGCTTCGCCCTGGGCAGACCCGCCACCACCCGCTCATAGGAGTGGACTATCCAGCCCTGCCAGAGATCGTCAGACAGGCCTTCACTCAGGGTCACCGTGTTCCAGTGCTGCTTGTTCATGTGCCAGCCCGGTTTCACCTCGGGGTGGATCTCCCGCAGCAGCAGGGCGAGCTCGGGTTCGCACTTCAGGTTGATGGAGAGGGGCTCCGCCTGCCAGTCCACCAGGGCAAACATCTTGCCTGCGATGCGGTAGACCAGGATCTCCGGGCCGAAGGGGGTGTCCTCGGTGGCGCCGGGCTGGCTGAGCAAAAATTCACGCAATTGAACGAGGGTCATGGGGACTCCAGGCTGGTCCGATCATGGTGGAAGCATGTTCACCGGGGTGAGCCTTCTGTTAATATGCGCGCCGAGTATACCCCCCATCACCCCGGGAGCCCATGAGATGTTGTACCACAAGACCTTTGAACTGGGTCCCGATCGGGATTGGGTGGTGTTCGTGCACGGTGCGGGCGGCAGCTCCTCCATTTGGTTCAAGCAGTTGCGGGCCTACCGGGAGCACTTCAACGTGCTGCTGCTGGACCTTCGCGGTCACGGCCAGTCCAACCAGCTGCAGCAGGTGGTAAAGGGGCACTACAGCTTTCGGGAGGTGACCGAGGACATCCTGCGCCTGCTGGATCACCTGCGCATCCCCCACGCCCATTTTGTCGGCATCTCCCTTGGCACCATCCTCATTCGCCACCTGGCGGAGCTTCGCCCCGAGCGGGTCAAGAGCATGGTGCTCGGCGGTGCCATCCTGCGTCTCGACATCCGCTCCCGGGTGCTGGTGCAGCTTGGTCGCCTCGGCCAGCACTTCCTGCCCTACATGTGGCTCTACCGCCTGTTCGCCTTCATCATCATGCCGCGCCAGCACCATCAGGAGTCCCGCAACCTCTTCGTGCGCGAGGCCAGAAAGCTGTGCCAGAAGGAGTTCAAGCGCTGGTTCCGTCTCGCCACCGAGGTGAACCCCCTGATGCGCTACTTTCGCGAGCGGGCCCTGCCCATTCCCACCCTCTACGTGATGGGGGAGGAGGATCACATGTTCCTCGCCCCGGTGCGCGAGCAGGTGGCCCGCGACCCTTACAGCCGCCTCGAAATCATCGAAAAGTGCGGCCACGTCTGCAACGTGGAGCAGCCGGATCACTTCAACCGCCAGTCCCTGGCGTTTCTCTCCCGTCAGGCGGCGTCGTCCGCTCTTTGAAGCCCGACAAGGGCCTCAGATGAAGTAGTGGCCAATCTCCAGATAGCGCTGGCGGATGTGCTCGATGAGCAGCCTTATCTTGCGCGGCGGCTGGCGGGTGAAGGGGTAGACGGCGTAGATGCCGAGCTTCTTGCCCACCCGGTCGGGAAACAAGTCCACCAGATCCCCCTGCATCAGGTCGTGATAGACCAGACAGCGCGGCACATAGACGATGCCGCGCCCCCCCAGCGCCGCCTTGCGCAGGGCTCCGGCGTTGTCGGTTGAAAAGCTCCCCGACACCGACACCAGATAGTTGCCCTCTTCCCCCTTGAAGGCCCACTCCGAGGCCCCCGTGCTCTGGTAGGCGTAGCGCAGGCAGTTGTGGGTGAGCAAATCCGACGGCTCGCGCGGTGCCCCGAAGCGGCGCACATAGGCGGGGGCGGCGCAGATGACCCACTGGGAGTCGAGAATGTGGCGGGCAATCAGGCTCGAGTCATCCAGATAGCCGGTGCGAATGACCAGATCGAACCCCTCTTCCACCAGGTTGACGAAGCGGTTGTCCAGCGACATCTCCACCGTGAGCCCCGGGTGCTGCTGGCAAAAATCGGCTACCGCATCGGCGAGCAAGAGCTCGCCGGAGATGGTGGGCACCGACATCCGCACATGACCGCTCACCTTTTCACCAAATCCCGCCACCGCGTCGAAGGCGTCCAGTGCGGCGGCCTTCACATTTTTGGCACCCTGATAGAGCGCCTTGCCCGCCTCGCTCAGGGTGAGCCGGCGGGTGGTGCGATAGAGGAGCTGCACCCCGAGCTCCTCTTCAAGACGCCCGATCCGCTTGCTAACCACTGAATTTGTCAGGGAATTTTGTTCAGCCACCTTGCTGAAGGAGCCGGCCTCCACCACCTGGGCGAAGAGGATGAGGTCGTCGGTACTGGCCATATTGATCAACTTTTGGAACGAATGTTGTTCATTATTTCCATATATCGCGAAAAAGGAACAGGGTAAGGTCACGTCCGCTTAACAAAACAACAACAAGGTGCGCCTCTGCACCCCTCTGGACAAGGACGCAATGATGACAGACACCCTGCTGGCCCTGGTGGCCTTCTCGCCGATCCTGGTGGCCGCCGTGCTGCTGGTCGGCCTCAACTGGCCCGCCAAGCGCGCCATGCCCGTCGCCTTCCTGTTGACCGTGTTCATCGCCCTGTGGGGCTGGCAGATGAGCCCGACCCGGGTCTTCGCCTCCACCCTGCAGGGGCTGGTGATCACGGTGACCGTGCTCTGGATCGTGTTCGGCGCCATCCTGATGCTCAACACCCTCAAACACACCGGTGCCATCACCGCCATTCGCGGCGGTTTCACCAACATCTCGCCGGACAGGCGCATCCAGGCCATCATCATCGCCTGGTGCTTCGGCGCCTTTATCGAAGGGGCCTCGGGTTTTGGCACCCCGGCCGCCATCGCCGCGCCGCTGCTGGTGGCCATCGGCTTCCCGGCGCTCGCCGCCGTGCTGCTCGGCATGATGATCCAGTCCACCCCGGTGTCGTTCGGCGCGGTGGGCACCCCCATCCTGGTGGGCATCAACAAGGGGCTGGATAACCAGGCCATCGGCCAGACCCTGAGCGCCGGTGGCAGCAGCTGGGACATCTACCTGCAACAGGTGACCACCAACGTGGCTCTCATTCACGCCACCGTCGGCACCCTGATGCCGGTGCTGATGGTGATGATGCTGACCCGCTTCTTTGGCCGCAACCGCAGCTGGACCGAGGGGCTCTCCATCCTGCCGTTTGCGATTTTCGCCGGGCTCGCTTTCACCGTCCCCTATGCCCTCACCGGCATGCTGCTCGGCCCCGAGTTCCCGTCCCTCATCGGCGGTCTGGTGGGGCTGGCCCTGGTGGTGACGGCGGCGCGAGCCGGTTTTCTGGTGCCCAAGAACTCCTGGGATTTCGCCCCCGAGAACGAGTGGCCCGCCGAGTGGCTGGGCTCCTTGAAGCTCGATCTCAAAGAGGCCGCCGGTCGCCCCATGTCGCTCATGCTGGCCTGGCTCCCCTATGTGGCGCTGGCGCTCCTGCTGGTGGCGAGCCGGGTGAGCCCGGAGTTCAAGGCCAGCCTCCTGTCGGTGAGCCTCGCCTTCACGGATCTGCTGGGTGAGAAGGGGGTCAGCGCCTCCATTGAGCCGCTCTACCTGCCGGGGGGCCTGCTGGTGCTTTGCGCCCTGCTCGCCACCTGGCTGCAATCGCGCTCACTCGCCCCCTTCGGGCGGGCGCTGGGGGAGTCCAGCCGCACCCTGATCGGCGCCGGCTTCGTGCTGATTTTTACCGTGCCCATGGTGCGCATCTTCATCAACTCCGGCGTTAACGGGGCGGATCTCGCCAGCATGCCGGTGACCACCGCCAACTTTGCCGCCGGGCTGGTGGGGGAGTTCTTCCCGGCCCTCAGCGCCACCATCGGCGCGCTGGGGGCCTTTATCGCCGGATCCAACACGGTATCGAACATGATGTTCAGCCAGTTCCAGTTTGAAGTGGCCCAGACCCTTGGGGTCTCCACCGCCGCCATGCTGGCCCTGCAGGCAGTCGGCGCCGCCGCGGGCAACATGATTGCCATTCACAACGTGGTGGCGGCCTCGGCCACCGTGGGGCTGCTCGGTCGTGAGGGGGCGACGCTGCGCAAGACCGCGCTGCCGACCCTCTACTACCTGCTGGTCACCGGCCTTATCGGGCTGGCGCTCATGTACAGCTTCCACATCTCGGACGCACTGCTGCAGCTCAAGTAAGGAGAGCAAGTGATGAAGGTAATGCGGGTCTACCCGGCCAAGCCGGCCGATGTCTATCTCTACGCCACCTGTCTGGTGGACCTGTTCGACCCGGTGGCGGGGCTCGATGCCATCGCCCTGATCGAGCGGGAAGGGATAAGGGTGCACTTTGTCGAGAAACAGACCTGCTGCGGGCAGCCGGCCTACACCTCGGGTCACGAGGAGGAGGCGCGCAAGGTGGCGCAAAGCCAGATGGCGCTCTTCCCCGAGCCCTGGCCGGTGGTGGTGCTGTCGGGCTCCTGCGGCGGCATGATGCACCACCACTACCGCCGACTCTTCCCCGAGAGCCCCGAGGTGGCCGATTTTTGCGATCGGGTGTTCGAGCTCACCGAGTTTCTGGCCCGGGTCTGCCGGGTGCGCTGGCACGGGGTGGGGGAGGCGAGCATCGTCATGCACACCTCCTGCTCGGCCCGGCGCGAGATGCAGGTACACACCACGGCCCGCAGCCTGCTGGGGCAGCTCGATGGGGTCACCTTGCATGAACAGGCCTACGAGAGCGAGTGCTGCGGCTTTGGCGGCACCTTCTCGGTGCGCCACCCCCACATCAGCCAGGCCATGGTCGAAGACAAGACCCGCCACCTGCTGGCCACCGGCGCCGACACCCTGGTGAGCGCCGACTGGGGGTGCCTCTTGAACATCAAGGGATCCCTGGCCTATCAGGGCAGGATCTTGCCTGCCACCCACCTGGCGAGCTTCCTGCTCGCCCACAGCCGCCCCGACAGTGACGAAATAGCTCATAACGGCGCCGCTGTTAGCGATTTGGCTCATGCCAAAGAGGCCCAGCCCCATGTCTGATCACGCCAAGTATTCGCCGCGCCGCTTCCATCCCCAGGCCGAGGCGGCCCTGGCCGACCCGGTACTGCGCCAGAACTTTCGCGGTGCCATGGATTACCTGCGCGCCAAGCGCCGGGATGCCTTCGCCGACCCCGCCGAAGAAGAATCGGTGCGCGATGCGGCGGAGCAAATCCGCCAGCGCTGTCTCTCGCGTCTGCCGGACCTGCTGGAGCAGCTCGAAGCCAACTGTGAGCGCAACGGCATCCGGGTGCACTGGGCCCAGACGCCGGCCGAGGCCAACGCCATCATCCTTCGCATCGCCCAAAAAAACGGGGTGAGCAGCATCGTCAAGGGCAAGTCCATGGTGAGCGAGGAGGTGGGGTTCAACCACGAGATGGCGCGCCACGGCATCCGCTGCCTTGAGAGCGACATGGGGGAGTTTATCGTCCAGCTCGACGGCGACACCCCGTCCCACATCATCATGCCCGCCATCCACAAGAACAAGCAGGAGGTGAGCGACACCTTCGCAAGCAACCTGGAAGGCTTCACCCCCACCACGGACGTGGACGCCCTGATCCAGACCGGGCGGCGGGCCCTGCGTGAAGAGTTTCGCCGCGCCGGCATGGGGCTGTCGGGGGTCAACTTCGCGGTGGCTGAGACCGGCAGCCTGTGTCTCGTGGAGAACGAGGGCAACGGGCGCATGTGCACCACTGTGCCCAAGGTCCACGTGGCCATCACCGGCATCGAGAAGGTGGTGGAGTTCTTATCCGACGTGCCGCCGCTTTACAGCGCCCTGACCCGCTCGGCCACCGGACAGGCCATCACGACTTACTTCAACGTCATCAGCGGCCCGCGCCGGGCAGGGGAGCTGGACGGCCCGGACGAGGTGCACCTGGTGCTGCTGGACAACGGCCGCAGCCAGGCTTACCGGGACGAAGAGCTGCGCAAGACCCTGCAGTGCATCCGCTGCGGCGCCTGCATGAACCACTGCCCGGTTTACACCCGCATCGGCGGTCACGCTTACGGCACCATCTACCCAGGCCCCATCGGCAAGATAGTTTCCCCCCATCTGCTGGGGCTGGAAAGCACCCAGGATCTGGTGACGGCCTCGAGCCTGTGCGGTGCTTGCGGCGAGGTGTGCCCGGTGCGCATCCCCATCCCCGACCTGTTGCAGCGCCTGCGCCGGGAGGCCAAGCACGACGCACAGCCCGGTCACGAACCGCTGGCGGGGCAGGGGGCGGCCAGGAGCCGACTTGAGACCCTCGCCATGCAGGGCTTTGCCTTCGCCGCCACCCACCCACGCCTCTATCACGCTGCAACCGGGGTGGCCGGTCGCTTGCGGGGCTTGATGCCCAAATACCTGGGCCCCTGGACCCAGTGCCGCGAAGCCCCCAAACCCGCCCCCCAGAGCCTGCACGCCCTGCTGCGCCAGAAGAAGAAGGAGTCCTGAGATGTCGAGCAAAGAGGCCATATTAAGCCGCCTGCGCGGCGCCGCCGCCCCCATGGCACATGCCCCCCATGGTTGGCAGCCCTGGCGCGGAGAGGATGCACAGGCGCGGCGCGAGCGCTTTGTTGCCGGGATCCGCGCCAGCCACGCCGAGATCCTCACAGTCCAACAGGTAAACCTGGCCCGGGAGCTGAGCACCTGGCTGGATGAAGAAGGCGTGACGCATCTGGCCTGTGGCCAGGGCGGCCGCTGGCAGGAGGCGGTCGCGGCCGCCTGCGCCGGGCGATCTGTGCTGACCCCCTCTGGCGAGTTCGCGAGCTGGAAGGACGCGCTGTTCGACGTCTGTCAGGCGGGCATCACCCACTGCGCGGGGGCCATTGCCGATACCGGGACGCTCGTATTGCTGCCGGATGGCGGCGAGCCGCGCACCTTGTCCCTGGTGCCCCCCTGCCATATCGCCCTGCTGGCGGCCTCCACCATCGCCGACAACCTGGCAGGGCTGGTGGCGGCCGGGCGCTGGCAGCAGGCCATGCCCACCAACCTGCTGCTGGTCTCCGGCCCCTCCAAGACCGCCGACATCCAGCAGACCCTGGCCTACGGCGCCCACGGCCCGAGTCGCCTCTTGGTAGTGCTGGTGGAGGACTACTGATGCGCTGGAACCAGTTTGATGCCGCCGTGCTCTCGCGCATCCCGCAGGAGCGGCTGGTGAGCGACCCGGACTTGCGATTGGCCCACGGCACGGACGCCAGCTTCTACCGCCTGGTGCCCGAGCGCATCGTGCGCCTCGACTCTTTGGATGAAGTGCGCTTCGTGCTGTCGGTGTGCCGCGAATTGGGCCTGCCGTGTACCTTTCGCGCCGCCGGCACCAGCCTCTCGGGCCAGGCCCTGAGCGATTCGGTGCTCATCACCCTGACCGATAGCTGGCGCGGCCACCGCATTCTGGACGAGGGCGAGCGCATCGCCCTGCAACCCGGAGTGATCGGCGCCGATGCCAACCGCTATCTGGCCCCTCTGGGGCGCAAGATTGGGCCGGATCCCGCCTCCATCAACGCCTGCAAGCTTGGCGGCATCGCCGCCAACAACGCGAGCGGCATGTGCTGCGGCACCGCCCACAACAGCTATCACACCCTGCACGCCATGACGTTGCTGCTGGCCGATGGCACCGTGCTGGAGAGTGGCGATCCCCAGAGCCGCGCCGCCTTTGCGGCCAGGCGCCCGGAGCTGCTCTCGGGACTCGCCGCCCTGCGCACCGAAGTGCTGGCGAATGCCGAGCTTGCCGCCAAGATCCGCCACAAGTACCGGCTCAAGAACACCACCGGCTACGCCATCAACGCCCTGCTCGACCATGAGGACCCCGTCGATATCCTCACCCACCTGATGATTGGCTCGGAGGGGACCCTCGGTTTTATCGCCGAGGTAGTGCTCGACACCGTGCCCGAATACCCCCACAAGGCCTCGGCCCTGCTGGTGTTCCGGGACGCCGAGCAGGCCTGTCTGGCCACCTCGCGCCTGAAAAGTGCGCCGGTTGCGGCGGTGGAGCTGATGGATGGACGATCCCTTCGCTCGGTCGCGGGCAAGCCCGGCCTGCCGGACTTTATCAAGGCGCTGGATCTGGCTGCCTGCGCCTTGCTGATCGAAGTGCATGGGGAATCGAAAGAGGAGCTGGTGGATCGCTGCGAGCAGGTGATGGCCATGGCGGCCGAGTTCGCCCAGGTCGCCTCTGTGCCTTTTACCGGCGACAGCGCCGGCCTCTGGGCCATTCGCAAGGGGCTCTTCCCGGCGGTGGGGGCGGTGCGCACCACCGGCACCACCGTCATCATCGAGGATGTCGCCTTTCCCATCGAGCGTCTGGCGGAAGGGGTAGCGGGGCTGCAAGCCCTGTTCGATCGCTTCGAATACAGTGAGGCCATCATCTTCGGCCATGCGCTGGAGGGGAACCTGCACTTCGTCTTTACCCAGGGGTTCGACGATCCGGCCCAGGTGGCCCGTTACGGCGCCTTTATGGATGCGGTGGCCGAGCTGGTCGCGGTGCGCTTTGGCGGGTCCCTCAAGGCCGAGCACGGCACCGGCCGCAACATGGCCCCTTATGTGGAGTTGGAATGGGGGCCTGAGGGGATGGCGCTGATGCGCCGCATCAAGGCGCTGCTGGACCCCGATAAACTGCTCAATCCCGGTGTCATCATCAACGACGACCCCAACGCCCACCTGGCCCACCTCAAGCCCATGCCGGCGAGCGATGCCATCGTCGATCCGTGCATCGAGTGCGGCTTTTGCGAGGCGGTCTGCCCCTCGCGCACCCTGTCGCTGTCGCCGCGCCAGCGCATCGTGCTCTATCGGGAGTTGTCACGCCGTGGTCGCAGCGGTGAAGTGGCAGGGGATCTTGCCCGGCTGTTTGACTATCAGGGGATAGAGACCTGTGCCGCCACCGGGCTCTGCGCCGATCGCTGCCCGGTGGGCATCAACACCGGCAGCCTGATCAAGAAGCTGCGCAGCGAAAAGTACCAGCGCTTCGTGCCCATCGCCCGCTGGAGCGCCGATCACTTCGCCGGCGTTACCCGCACCGCCCGCAGTGCGTTGGGCCTAAAAGCCATTGCGGGCAAGGTGTTGGGAGACAAGGCGCTGGCAGGATTGGTGAACGGGGTTCGCCATCTGAGCGGCCAGCGCACCCCCGCCTGGTTGCCCACCCTGCCGGGGCCGAGCCGCTACCGGTGGCCGCAAGGGGAGGGGAGCCATGGCGGATCCAGCGAGCGCGCTGTGGTCTATTTGCCGTCCTGCGCGAGCCGGGTGTTCGGCCAGCAGGAGGAGGTCCCGTCACTGCCGGACGTGGTGTTATCCCTGCTCAATAAAGCGGGCTGCCGGGTGATAGTGCCGGCGAGAGTTGAGGGGCTCTGCTGCGGCATGCCCTATGACAGCAAGGGGATGAGCGAGGTGGCGGAAGCCAAGCGTACTGAGCTGGCCGAGGCGCTGTGGCAGGCAAGCGAGCAGGGGCGCTGGCCCGTGCTGCTCGACACCAGCCCCTGCGTGCAGCGACTGCTCTCGGGGGCGCTCGGCAAGGGCCTTCGGGTGTTCGAGCCCTCCGCCTTTGTGCTGGAACACCTGCTGCCCCATCTCAACCTTGTACCGATTGATGAGACAGTGATGCTCCATATCACCTGCAGCAGCCGGCGCATGGGGCTGGGGGAGGCGATGCTCAGTGTCGCCCGTGCCTGCGCCCGCGAGGTGATAGTCCCTGAGCATATCCAGTGCTGCGGCTTTGCCGGTGACAAAGGGTTGATGACCCCGGAGCTCAACGCCGCCGCACTTGCCAGCCTGCCCGCTCAGGTGCCCAGGGATTGCCGTCAGGGATTCAGCAACAGCCGCACCTGCGAAATGGGGCTCAGCCAGCACGCTGGCATTCCCTATCACAGCATCCTCTATCTGGTGGATCAGGCGGCGAAATAGGGAAACAAAAAACGGCAGGATAACTATCCTGCCGTTTTCAATGGGGTGAACAAGGTGGCTTAAAAACGGGACTTGTCTGGTGCTACGTGCTATGAAAGGGGCCGATGCTGATACGAACGATGGCAAGGAAGGATTGATGACGCCGCTAAACCACTATCTGCCTGCCTATCACTTCTGTGAAGTGCACGTTCGCGACATTGCCGCCGACCCGCGCACCGTCATCCAGGCGGCGTCCAACTATCGACCGGAAGCGGATCCGGCCTTTCGCCACCTGATCGGCTTGCGGGAAGTGCCGATGCGCCTTGGGCATCTTCTCGGTCGCCAACAGAGCGCCAGCCCGCCTCCCTTTGGCTTGGACAGATTCGTGCCGCTCGACAGCCATGACGACAACACGCTGCTCTACGGCCTTGTCGGCCGGTTCTGGCGGCCGGACTTTGGTCTGGTGACCATGGCGGACAGTCAGGCTTATCTGGACTTTGCGGCGCCAGGCGTCGCCAAGCTGGCCCTGGGGTTTTCGGCCAGCCGCCAGCCAAACGGCACCACCCGGTTGACCACCCAGACAAGGGTGTTCTGCCCGGATCTGGCCTGCCACCTCAAGTTCGCACCTTACTGGTATCTGATCCGCCCCGTCAGCGGCCTGATCCGGCGCCGGATACTGGGCGCCATCAAGGCAGAGAGTGAAAGAGGGTTGTAAGGCCATGCCGGAGTGTTCACCTGTACTTTCACTTTTTGGCACAAACAGAAGATGAGGGATTAATGACGTCTGAGTTCCCCATTGCCGTGCCTGCAGCCATGGAATACAGCCGCACCTGCGAAATGAGGTGGTAACAGTATTCCCTATCACAGTATCCTCATCCGGTTGATCAAGTGGTGAGATAAAGAAGTAGGTGCAAGAGTCGGGAGTTTATCTGGCCATTAACTGCTTTACGACCAGTTCCCATTAAGTCATGTTCAACTCAGCCAAGATGCGATAGACACTAACCCTACTGGAATAACGATCATCATTACTAGAACACCAAGGCAGCCGCTACCCCGGTTTGATGATGAGTGGAAATCATTATTTGTTGTGTCTCGGTTACTCAACCATTCAGCATGGCAACTTGAGCAATAGAGTTTCATTGTTCCCGTATTCCAAGCGCGAATGGTGCGATTGTCAAACGGGGCATTGCAGCGACAACGAGAACAGGTAAAGAATTTTTTTGAAGGTTTTTTGGGACGACTGAAGAGAGCAAGTAATATCATTGCAAACAATGCAATAGGAAGTGATATCGTAATGTCTTTTTCTTTATAATATTTAAAGCCAGTAAAAGTTATCAAAACTATAGCCAAGATTAAAAAAACATAATCCAGAGGTGTTTTTCTGACAGGTTCAAGTATGATTTTTTTATCACTTGGCCCTCCCTTAGAAAGAGAGCTTTGTTTGGAAGGTTGTTTGATAGGACGAAGAGTCCAACCTTCATAGTAAACTTCTGTCGCTCTCACCCGTCGCTGACTATCGGTGTCAGTCTCAAACAACACCTCGTCATTAATCTGTGGCCTTCTGTCATTAGGGTTCACAGCAGAGATATGGAAGAATATTTTTTCTGAACCATCCTCTGGCGTAATAAATCCAAAGCCCTTGCCATCATTCCATTGAGTAACTTTCCCTTTCATTTTCTTCCCTGGGTATCAAATGTTGAATTGACTGTGTTAATGAACAAGGGATTGACAAAGAAAATTATTTTTTATTCTTGTATCCCTAGGTGCTTTCTACATAGAGGAGGATCTCACTGAGATTGTCATGTCGTATAACACACTCAATCTCGATTTTATAAACCCTGCCTAACTATAAAACAATGGTGTTTACTGGTATCCAGTTATATTTCATTACTCACTAAATCACACGACTACCGCACGGAATATAGCCTCCATTGTGCTGTGGTTAACTGATTGAGGATGTACGAACCGTAGTCGCTCCCTGGCTGCCTTTAGGGCTATGAGGGGCGCATAAACAGGGTACCAAGTACAGCAGCATATGTTGAGCAAAATGTTTTACTTTGGGTGTGGGTTGGTGAGTATTTTTGATGGGGATCAGAAATTGGATAGGGCAGGATATTGGGTGCTGGCTGTTATTGGGAAGTTGCCTCAGAACCAAACCGTAGAGATGGTAATGGGGCGTAGACTTCGCCCCGTAACACACAAAGAGACGCAGCGAGAAATGAGGCAGGCCTTGGGTTCAATACCCCGTCATCTCCAGATAGCCGACGCCCTTGGCATCCCCCGAGACGGATACCGCCCCTTCCCAGTAGTCAAAGCGTCCCGTCATGGCCTGATTGGCTTGGCGGGCACGGATCGTCAGGTTCAACTCGGCGGCTTCCAGCTGCCACTCGATGGGGTAGGCTTGCCCCTTGGGGCCGCGCCAGGTCTTGCCGGGGGTGAGGCGGATCTGCGCAGGGTTCAGCACCCGGCTGCTGCCGTCTCGTTCAATCAGGATGCCGTAGCGGTTCTCAGGCTCAGTGTGGCCCGCTTTGGTGCGCAGGCGAAACAGCATCAGCTCGCGCCCGTCATCAAGTTGCAGCGAAAACCAGTCCCAGCCCGATTGCCACTCGGCCAATACCGAGCTGCTCCACTCGTGATCAAACCACCCCTCACCGCTGACGGTGCGGGTCTCCCCATCCAGGGTCAGGGTGCCGCTGATGGTCAGGCGGGGGTAGGAGTAGTAGAAGGAGGCGTTGCCCGGGCTCTTCTCGCTGTAACCCGCTTTGCCTTGCAGCACCGCGGGCTTTGCGGCACTTACCTTCACATCAAGATCCCCCGCCTTGCTCTGCACCTTGAGGGTGGCGGGAAAGAGCGATTCCCCTTGAGAGGTAAGCACCCACTCTTTTAGCCAATACTCACCGCCGCTGGCACCGGCGAGCCCTGGCCCCTGGCGGCTGGTGCGCTCGTCCTGCTGGTGGCTGCCTTTGCTCACATCCGTGATGGCGAACTGGGCCAACCAGAGTTGAGGGGTGAGCCAGGGGTTCTCCGATGTGATCTCCTGCTCGATGCCTTGGCGAAACAGGGTCCACTGCATGCCGTAGCCGCGCCCTTGCTCGTCTTTGAGGTTGCCAGTGAGATACCACCACTCGGAGCGGTAGTCGGGGTGGGCAGCGTGATCCGCGGGCAGGTTGATGGACTGACCCGGCAGGGCCTTTTTGAAGTGATCGTTGCCGCCACCCAGGATGCTCCCCAGATCGCTGGCCTGCGCGTGGCCGCTTATGGCAACAAGCGGGACCAAGAGGGCTGCAAGCCAAGAGGACAAGATTCCCCTCACCCTGGACCTCTCCCGAAGGGAGAGGGGATGGTTCGCGGCAGCTCTGTGCGCTTCTCTGCGCTGAATCAGGGGCGGTGACAGAGATCTGGTCAATGGGAACGTCAAGCCATGGCTGAGCCAGTGCGTCAACCAATATGTCATACCACTCTCCTTGCGGCGTACCAGGAGGCGAGCGCGCCACAGACGGGGGCGAGCAGGAGCGCCGTGACGGCGTGCAGGGGGGCGGCCTCGAAGGCCAGCCGCCAGCCAAAGGCGCGGGGGTTGACCACCTCAATCAGCACCCAGGCAAGGCCATAGCCCACCGGCAATGCCAGGATCGCCGTGAGCAGCCCGAGGCCTGCCCCTTGCCACACCAGCAGCCGGCGGCAGTGGCGGGGGCTCAGGCCAAGGCTTTGCAGGGTCTGCAACTCGCCGCGCCGGGCCAGCCCCAGCACCATGAAGGCCGAGCCGATGCCGACGAAGGCGATCCCCAGAATGAGCAACTTCAATAGCTCGGTCACCACAAAGGTCTGATCGAACACCCTGAGGGCGGCGGCGTGGATGGCGGGGGCGGGCAACAGGTTCACCTGCTCGCCAAACTGGCTCCTGAGCCTGTCGCCAAGGTGCTCGGGGTCCGGGCTGAAGAGGGCAAGGGATTGCACCTTGCCCCCTTCGAAGGCATGCAGTATCTGCCCCTTGTCGCTGCCGTAATCCTGATAGACGCCGGTGACGGTGAAAGCCCTCGGCCCCCCCTCGCTGGTTACCTCGAGGCGCTGGCCCACCCTGACCCCGAGGCGTACCGTCAGCGGTTCGCTCGCCAGCACCTCGTCGGGGGTGGCGGGCCAGCGCCCGGCCAGCAGGGGATAGGCGGCTTTGAGCTCGGGGATAAAGTCCATCTGCGCCCACTCGATGGGCTGCCCCTGCCAGCGGGCGGGGAGCACGGCGCGGCGGGAGGCGGCGCGCACGTCCGGCGCTGCAAGGATGGTGTTGAGGGTCTGCTCGCCGAGTGCGCCCCTGCTGCCAGCCACCCCCTTGGGAGCGGTGACGTAGAGATCGGCGGCCAGGCGCTGGCCGAGCCAGATCTCCACGCTCGAGCGAAAGCTCGACACCATGACCCCGATGCCGATGGCCGCGGCGATGGCCAGTTGCAGCGCCATCACCGCGATGGCGGTGCGATCCAGGTGATAGAGGGTTTCTGCCACCCCGAGCCGGGCGGTGAGGGGGCCGCGTGCACGCAGCCGCCCCAGCAAGGAGCGAAGGGCATCGGGCAGCAGGAGGGCCATGGCGAGCAGCCAGCCTCCGGCCACGAAGAGGGCGCCGCCAAGGCCGGTTTCTGGCCGCCATAGACACAGGGCGCACAGCAGCAGGATGGCGATGGCAAGGCCCCGGCGTTGCCAAGGGTGAGCCGGTGGGCGACTGTTGCCCTCTCGCAGCGCAAGGGGGGATTGGCGCAGCAGTTGCCACCAGCCGGGCAGGTTGGCGGCAAGCATCCCCAGAAGACCGATCACCAGCGCCTTGCCAAGGCTCGTCGGGGAGAGGCGCAGCAGGTCGATGGGGTTGGGGCCATAAAGATCGGCCAGCGCCTGGGTGAGCTGCCCCATCAGGGCGAGGGCCAGCAGGCTCCCCAGCAGCAGCCCGAGCAGGGTGCCGAGGGTGGCGAGGATCAGGATCTCCAGGGTCAGCCAGCGCAGCACCCGGCGCGGCGGCATCCCGAGGATGATGAGCTGGGCGAGCAGGGGGCGGCGCACGCTCTGCACGAAGCGCTGGGCGTTGAACACCAAAAACAATCCCACCGCCATGGCGAGCAGGGAGAGGGCGGTAAGGTTCAGGGCCAGCGCATCCCCGAGCTGGCTGGCATCGAGCGCCGGGCTGATGGGCTCAAGCCAGAGGGGCTGATGGGGGGCATAGGATTGCAGGGCAGCCTGCAAGGCCGTGGCCTCTTGCTCGCTGAGCTTGAAGACGATGCGATCGAGCCGTCCTTCCTTGCCAAGCAGCGGCTGTGCGAGGCCGATGTCGGTCACCAGCAGCCGCTCCATGGGGACGGCGCCGGGCTCGAAGGTGCCCGCCAGGGTCAGGGTCAGGGGGCGTTGCCCCTCATCCCCCAGCACAAAGGTTCGCGACTGGCCCGCTTGCCAGTCAAGGCGCCTCGCCTCGGGGGCGGCCAGCCAGACGCTGTCGGCGCGATTCAACGAGACATCGGGTTGGCTGTCTGGCGCGTCGCCAAAGAGGCGGCGCAGGGGGCCGGGGTTGAAGAGATCCATCCCCAGCAACTGGAAGCTGCGCCCCTGTTCGTCCTTGAGCCAGGCGTGAAGCTCTGGCATGGCGTCAAGGTTCGGCTGGCTTCGCACCAGCCTCACGTAGACTTGCTCATCCAGGCCCCCCTGGGGGGCCAGGCGGTAGTTGGCCTCCCCGGCGAGCTGGCTGCGGGCAGCGACGAAGTTGGTGCGGGCGCTGTGGTTCAAGAGCTCGATGGCCACCACCAGGGTGACCCCGAGGGTGAGCCCGGCCAGGCTCATCAAGAGCAACCAGGGGTGAGCGCGATAGAGGCGCAGCAGCGCCTTGAGCGGCAACATCAGCAGGCCTCCCGGCAGACGTCAGCCATGGCGGCGCCCCTTGAGCTCGACCAGCTGCCCCCCTTCAAGGCGCAGCACCCGATCCGCCAGGTCGCCATAGCCCGGGTTGTGGCTCACCAGCAAGAGACCGGCGCCGGTATCGCGCACCGCGCTCATCATCAGGGCCATCACCTGCTCGGCGTTGTGTTCATCAAGGCTCCCGGTGGGTTCGTCGGCGAGCAGCCAACGGGGCTGATGAATGAGGGCGCGGGCCAGCGCCACCCGCTGGCGCTGGCCGCCGGAGAGCTGTTCCGGCCAGGCGTGGCGTTTGTGGCTCATGCCAAGGCGCGCGAGCAGGGCATCGAGGCGCCCATCGTCCTGGGGCAGGTTGTTTATCTGAAGGGGCAGGGCGAGGTTCTCGGCCACGGTCAGGGTCGGCAGCAGGTTGAAATCCTGATAGACGATGCCGAAATGGCGGCCACGCAGGCGGGCCCGCTCGTCTGTCGGCAGGGTGTCGAGGCGGGTCTCTTCCAGCCAGATCTCCCCCTCGTCCGGGGCGATGAGACCGGCGATGAGGTTGAGCAGGGTGGACTTGCCACAGCCGCTTTGCCCCAGCAGCAGGCAGGTTTCCCCCGGGGTGAGGGCGAGATCCAGCCCCTCAAACAGGGGGAGCGTCTCGCCGCCGTTGGCGAAGCGTTTACTGAGGTTGCGCAGGCTAAGCATGGGATAACCGTTTGATGGTCAATGGCTTTCACAATGTCCGTCACTATGCCAGTTAGTGATCGCGCCTGCAAAAGGGATGGGGATCCTCGCTGGATCCCGCTCGCCTGAGGTGGTTAGAATAGGGCCTTCCATGGGTCACAGGATGAGCAAGGATGTTACACAAGCAAGTCAGTTTTATCGTCGACAGCAAGGGCGTCAAGCAGGCTGCCGTGGTCCCCATCGATATCTACAACGAGCTGATGACCCTGCAAAAGGCCCTCTCCGACAACAAGCCGGGGGAGCGAGAGCTCTACCACTTCAACGGCAAGGGGGCAGAGGCCCATGGTTATCCGGTGGGCAAGCGGCAAAACCCCGGTTTCATGGTCCAGGCGGGCTCCACCGCCAACGGCGAGGATGCGGCTTCCCTGCGCGAGGCGGTGATCGAGCTGCGCCAGGAGCTGCTGGGCAAGGGGGTGCTCGTTCCCCACCCCGAAGGGGGCTTCATCTTTACCGCCGATCAGCTCTTCAACAGCCCGAGCTTGGCCGCGAGCCTGGTGGCGGGCAACAACCGAAGCGGGCTGGATGCCTGGCAAAACAGCGCAGGCTACACCCTCAAGCAATCGGGTTTTGGCAAGAAGACCTCCTGATGACGGGGCCCGGCAACGGGCCTCGCTCATGTTTGCCTGAGAGCCCGCGGCGGGCCGCTCATCAGGATGACAAGGAGGGCGGCTTCCCTTTGCGCTGCTAGCCTCAATGCCAGACGCCTGCCAGGAGATGCCGCCATGTCTGGACTCCTTCGCCTCGTGCCCGGGGCGGCCCTGCTCAGTGCCCCCGCAGTTGCGGGCAACGGCCCCCTCGATCTGACCCACAGCGTGGTCGGGTTCTTCGCCCTCGCCATCTTCGCCCTGGCTTATGCCCTGGTGATGGCCGAGGAGTACCTGAAGCTGCGAAAATCCAAGCCGGTGCTGGTGGCCGCCGGCATCATCTGGATAGCCATCGGCCTGGTCTATGCGGGGCAGGGGCAAAGCGAGCTGGTTCAGGCCGGGTTTCGGCACAACCTGCTGGAGTATGCCGAGCTGATGCTCTTCTTGCTGGTGGCCATGACCTATGTGAACGCCATGGAAGACAGGCTGCTGTTCGCCGTGCTGCGGGTACGCCTGGTGCAGGCGGGCTTCAGCCTGCGTACGCTCTTCTGGTTCACCGGTTTTCTCGCCTTTTTCATCTCCCCCGTGGTGGACAACCTCACCACGGCGCTGCTGATGTGCTCAGTGGTGCTCAACGTGGCCAACGGGGAGCGCCGCTTCATCAACCTGGCCTGCATCAACATCGTCGTGGCAGCCAATGCGGGCGGCGCCTTCAGCCCCTTTGGCGACATCACCACCCTGATGGTGTGGCAGGCGGGCAAGGTGCCGTTTCAGCAGTTCTTGCTGCTCTTCATCCCCGCCCTGCTCAACTTCCTGGTGCCGGCCACCCTGATGAGCCTGATGGTGCCCCGTCTGGTGCCCGCCATGCCGGGCGAGATGGTGGTGCCAAGGCGCGGCGCCGTTGTCATCGTGCTGCTCTTTGTGCTCACCATAGTGACCGCCGTCGCCTGCCATCATTTCCTGGGGTTGCCCCCCGTGCTCGGCATGATGATGGGGCTGGGCTACCTGCAATTCTTCAGTTTCTATCTGCGAAAGACCCAGCCCGT
Source organism: Aeromonas sp. (assembly GCF_050252055.1). Lineage (NCBI taxonomy): Bacteria > Pseudomonadati > Pseudomonadota > Gammaproteobacteria > Aeromonadales > Aeromonadaceae > Aeromonas > Aeromonas sp. Next base: position 363,324 of record NZ_JBFWLQ010000005.1, read on the forward strand.
CACCCTGGCCCGGGCACGGGCGCTGTATGAGCGCACCGGGGACGAGGCCAGGCTGCTGCGTCTGGGCTCGGTGGTGCCGTTCGATGTGTTCAACAAGATTGCCAAGGCGGAGTGGGACACCCTGCTCTTCTTCTACGGGGTGGTGATGTGCGTCGGCGGCCTCGGGTTTATGGGGTATCTGGCGCTTGCCTCCCATTTCCTCTATGAGGGTGGCGATCCGACCCTGGCCAACGTCACCATCGGCCTGCTCTCCGCCCTGATCGACAACATTCCGGTGATGTTCGCCGTGCTCTCCATGGAGCCGCAGATGAGCACGGGGCAGTGGCTGCTGGTGACATTGACCACCGGGGTGGGGGGCAGTCTGCTTTCGGTCGGCTCCGCCGCCGGGGTGGCCCTGATGGGGCAGGCCAGGGGCATGTATACCTTCGTCGGGCACCTCAAGTGGTTGCCTGCCATTTTGCTTGGCTATATGGTCGGCATAGGGGCGCACCTGTGGCTCAACAGCGCCCTGTTTTAGGCAACCCGGTTCCAGGCACCAGGGAGAGGCAGGATGGGACAACTGTTCGAGGCGCTTTCGCCGCGCCATGTCACCTTTATCGAGGGGCAGAAGATCTTCTTCGTCGGCACGGCAGCCGCGAAGGGATCGGTCAATCTCTCCCCCAAGGGCGGGGATTCGCTGCGCGTCCTCGATGCCCACACCCTGGCCTGGCTCAACCTGACCGGCAGCGGCAACGAGTCCGCAGCCCAGGTGCTGCAACAGCCGCGCATGACGGTGATGTTCTGCGCCTTCGAGGGGGCGCCGCTTATTCTGCGAGCCTATGGCCAGGCACGGGTGCTGCACCGCACTGATCCGCAGTGGCCGTCGTTGCTGGCGCTGTTCCCCCCAAGCGTCGCGGCTCGCCAGATCTTCCTGCTGGACATTGAACGGGTCCAGACGTCGTGCGGCATGTCGGTGCCTCTTTATGAGTACCAGGGGGACAGGGAGGATCTTGCCAACTGGTCGGCCCGCCAGGGGCAGGAGGGGATAGAGGCCTACTGGCGCAAGAAGAACCAGCTAAGCCTGGATGGGCTGGAGAGCGAGATCCTGGCGCGCAGCGGGTTGCAGGCCGATGACTGAGGCCTGCGCCCCGATGCAAAAGGCCCTGTCCATGGACAGGGCTTTTTCATTGCAGGGCATCAGGGGACGCGCTTGCCGCTCAGCAGCCAGTAACTGAGGGCCGACCCCAGGCCGCAACCAGCGATGGCGATGGCCATGGGGAGCGGCGATTCGGGGGGATTGAGGTTGACCAGCACCCCCACCAGGGCCCCAAGGCCAAAGCGCAGGGTGCCCGCCAGCGCCGAGGCGGTGCCTGCGGACTGGGGGAAGTGGCCCATCAGGCCGGTCATGGCGTTGGCCCCCACCAGGCTGATGTGGCCGACGAAGAGCACCACCGGGATGACGATGCCCCACAGGCCCCCGGTCTGGCTCCAGGCGTTGTAGATGAGCAGGGCCCCGGCGAGCGGCAGCACGGTCAGGCCGTATCGCAGCATGCGCTCGGCACCCACCCCTTTCACCAGCCGGCTGTTGGCGAAGGTGACCACCATCATCAGCAGAATATTGAGGCCAAAAAGCCAGCCGTAGTGCTCGGTCGGCACCTTGAAATACTCGATGTAGACATAGGGGGATGCGCTCAGGAAGGCGAACATGCCGGAGCTCGACAGGGCGCCGCACAGCACATAGCCCATGGCACCACGGTGGGAGAGCACACCCCAGTAGTTGAGAAGCACCTGCCCGAGTCGCAGGGGCTGTTTGTGCTCGGGTTTGAGGGTTTCCTCAATCTTCCACTGCATCACCAGGCAGATGAGCAGGCTGATGGCCACCAGCAGCCAGAAGATGACCCGCCAGTCGCTGTGAGCGCTGATATACCCCCCCACCACGGGGGCCACCAGGGGGGCGAGGGTCATCACCAGGATGACGAAGGACATGGCGCGGGAAAACGCATCCTTCTCGAACAGGTCTCTCAGCAGGGCGTTGACCACCACCGAGCCAGCCGCCCCGCCAGCTGCCTGCAACATGCGCCAGGCGAGGAGCTCAGGCAGGGAGTCCGCCATGGCGCAGCCTACGGAGGCCACGGCAAACATCGTCAGGCCCGCCAGGATCACCGGCTTTCTGCCGAAGCTGTCGGCGAGCGGCCCGTAAAAGAGCTGGCCGATGGCAAAGCCCCCCAGGAAGGCGCTGATGGTGAGTTGGGCACCGTCGATGCTGGTAGCCAGATCCCGGGCGATGGCGGGAATGGCGGGCAGATACATGTCCACCGCGAGGGGAGTCAGGCCCGCCAGGGCGCCGAGCAGGATGAAGAGGAAACGGGGGGAGAGGGAGCTGGCTTGGGGCATAGGGTATCCGAGTCGTGGGCTGGGCCGGGTTAAGAGGCAGGTGTTGAGTCTATCAGTTTTGGCGGGCGCGATCAGGTGCATCCTGCCCGATGCCCTTTTGTTTGGTGTGGCGCCAGAGCAGCCAGAGCCAGGCAAGCCATCCGAGCAGGGAGAGGGCATTGCCGGTGCGCTCCGGCCAGCGTGCCGCCAGGGTCAGGGTGAGGCTGTGGTGGCCCGCCGGAACCCAGAGTTGCATCAACCCCTGGCGATTGGCGCTCACCGTCAGCGCCAGGTGCCCGTCGAGGCGGGCCTCCCAGCCGGGGTAATGGTATTGGTGCAGGACCAGCCGGGTCGGCACCCGGGCCTTGACCTCCAGCGCCAGGGCGCGGGGTTGCCAGCGGGTCAGGCTCCAGCTCGCGCCTGGCGGTTCGGCGCTGACAGGCGGCTGGAACTCCTCCTTCCAGGCGAGCAGGGTCGGGGCGAACATGCCCCCCGGCACCTGCCTTGGCCTGTATTCCCGGGCACTGCGCTTGCTGTCGAACTCGAATGCCATGGCCTCCCGTTCGGGGGCCTGGGTGAGGGGGGCATGACGCACATAGGCCAGGGTGGAGAGGAGGGTCAGCAGAAATACTCCCCACCAGAGCCCCTGCCAGAGACGATGGGGCTGGGTGCCGAGCGCCACCACGGCGACCGTGGCAAGGGCGAGCACCAGGTTGAGCCGCCAGGGAAACTGCACCCGCTGCAAGGGGGGAAGCAGGCTCCAGAGAGGCTGGCTCGGGGGCAGCATCATCAGGAAGGCGACGACGCCGATCGCCCCCCAGCACAGCAGCTCGGGGTGGCGCGGCTCCCGGGCGGCGGCCCAGGCGATGAGCAGCAGGGCCAGGGTCAGCATGCTCTGCCACGCCAGGTGACCGCGAAAACGCCAGTCCTCCCAGGCGCTGGGCAGGCGGTCGAGAAAGTTGAGCCTGTAGTCGAACATGCCGCCGCGCATCAGCTCCATGGAAATGGCCCCCTGATCCACCAGGGCGGGCAGCAGCAGGGCGGCTGCCATGCAAAGCCCCACCCCCTGGGCGCCGAGGGCTTGCCAGCAGGGCGTCAGAGTGCGGGTGCGTCTGGCGAACCAGAAGGCGCGCAAGGTGACCAGCCCCATCATGAGCAAGAGGCTGGGGAGGTGGGAGAAGGCCAGCAGCGCCAGCCCCAGGATCAGCAGGGGCAACCCCTGAGGTCGTCCGCGGTGGGCGAGATCCTGCCCCAGCAGGATAAGGGGAGCCCAGGCGAAGGCCCAGAACTCCGCCAGGGCGAAGCGGGCATAGAGATCCATGGCGACATGATAGGGCAGCGCCAGATAGAGCAGGCTGGCGGCCAGGGCCCGGCCAGGGGGCGTGGTGGCACGCAGCCACAGATAGGCAAACACCCCGGAGAGCAGCAGGGCCAGGGTGGCGCTGCCAAGCAAAGGGTAGATGGCTTGCTGGGGGTGGGCACCGGGCCCGGCAAAGAGGGCGCTGACGTAGTAGGGGAGCGGGGGATAGAAGAAGAAGGTGGGGCTGCCGAAGCCGCCGTTCATGGCCATCAGCCAGCGGGGATAGAGTTCCCCCTGCCAGAGCTGGCGGGCAAAGTAGTGGCCGGAGAGCAGGTGATGAAACAGATCGTGTCCCTGGCTGCCCCCCTGCCACCAGAGCGGCAGCATCAGCAGGGCGCAGGCCAGCAACAGGGCCAGCGCGACCCGGATCCCCTCCCTGGTTCCGCTCGTGTTTCTTTCCATTGCACTGGTTCCTGACAGACCCGGCTGTGAGTGTAGACGAGTCGTGCGATGCCCTCGCAAGTGCCCGGTTCAGCGGGGCAGGGCGAGCCAGAGGCCGGGTTCGGCGTGAAAGCGGGGGGAAAACCAGAGGGTGTCATAAGGGCCTGGTAGCGCCTCTGCCCCCAGGGGGCGGCGGCTGAGGCGGCAGGCCCCCTGGGTGAGCGCAAGGGCGGCATCCCCCCGGTACCAGCCGTCGGTGACGGGCAGGGTTGTGGTTTCCCTAAGCAGCCTCACTCCCCACTGGGTCACCAGCGCCGGGCAGTTTTTTTCGGCGACCCTGGCCGCCTGCACCATGGCGGATGGACGGGCTGGGGTGAGGGTCACCGCGAGCAGCAGCAATCCGGCCAACGCGACCAGCCCAACTCCTCGGCGTGGCAGCCAGCCTGCCAGCAGCACGATACCGAGCAGGGTGATGGGCGCGAGATGGCGGGGATTGTCCGGATTCTGGCCAAACAGGGTCCAGAGCAGCAGGGCGAGCCAGTAGAGCGTCCAGAGCAGGGAGGGGGCTGGATTGTGATCCTTTGACCGTAGCCAGAGTGGCAGTACCAGCAAGGCCCCCATCAAGAGGGGCCAGAGCGGGGTGAGCTGCTCGTTGAAGGTATTCGCCCAGCTCAGCAGTCGATCCCCGTGGGCCGCCGCCGTGTTGCCCCACAGGGTAAAGTGGCCGTCGGTAAAGCGCCGCCCCTCGCCAAAATAGGCCCAGCCATCGGCCTGCCAGACAAACAGCAGGCAGGCTAGCCCCACCAGCGCGATGGGGAGCACAAACCTGACGCGCGTGCCCTGCTGCGCCATCCCCAGCCAAAGGGGCAGCAGGGCCAGCACGAAGTAGGAGGGGCGCAGCGCCAGCATGAGGCCCAACAGCAGACCCGCCAGCGCTATCTTGCGCTGTTGCAAAGCCAGGAGCGCGCCCAGCCAGGCGGCCAGCGCAGGCCCGTCGGACAGGCCGGAGAGCGCCAGGGTCGGGGTGAGCGGCAGGGCCAATACCAGCAGCCAGACAGGCGCCAGCAGGCTGGGCCGCTGCCACAATTTGACCGCGAGGGAGGCGGCGAGCGGCGCCAGCAAACTGCTCCCCAAGAGGCTGGCCCACTGCACCGCGCGGGCCGGATCGTCCACCGCCAGATTGATCAGCCGTGCCAGCCAGATAAAGGCGGGGTAGCCTGGAAAGTGGGGAGAGAACTCCAGCACGCTGAAGCGCACCACCCCGTGGGCAAAGTTGAGGGCATCGTCGGAATCGAGCGCCACGGGGAAGGTCAGTAGCCAGCCAAGCCAGGCCAGTTGCAGCAGGATCAGCAAGTAGGGTCGATTAGCGAAGCGTAATCGGCCGTGATGACGCCCCCCTTCTCCCCGTGCGGGAGAAGGGTTGGGGATGAGGGCGGCCGCCGTCATCGATGAGAGGTCATCAAAGCGGTGCCAGCACGGCCATCAGCGCTTTTTCGGCATCGCTAAAGGCAGCGGCATCGGCAGGTTTGGCACCCACCCCGAACACTCCCGGGTTGCCGATGGCATCGAGCACCTTGGCCAGCGCCTGTTCGGCGGCCTTGCGATCTCCTTCATTCAGGGAGGGGAGGATCAAATCCAAGAAGCGCTTGCTCTTGACCACCAGCACCTTGGCGGTCTGGTAGTCGCCAAGGTTCTGGCTGGCCCCCTCGAGGCGGCGCTCGATCTCCGCCTTGTAGGCCCGGTTGAGCAGGGCGGCGGTGGCTGCGGCGTCTTTGGCCTTGATGGCGGCTGCCAGCGGTGCTTGCAGCTCGACCTTGTGGTGCTGTTCCAGATAGGTCAGCTCCTCGGCAATCTCGCTCAAGGTGGCGCTGGCATCCTTGCCGTCAGTGGCTGCGCCCAGCAGTGCCTCGCGGGCATCGATCAGCGGCTCCTTGCCGGCGGCGGCGTAGGAGTAAGCCTGCGCCTGCCCGCTCAGGGTCAGCAGCAGGGTGAGGGCGAGTAAACCCGGGCGGATGGTCATCCTGTTCTCCTTACTTATGCCAAGAGGTTATGCCCATGGCGCGGCACTCAGGCCACGCTCTGGGTCTCGATCACGGTATTTTCGTTGCGATGATTGAAGGTGTTGCGGCGTCTGTCTGCCTGTTGAACACCAGTCATCGTGCTCACGCCACGCTCTGGGTTTCAATGACGGTATTTTCGTTGCGATGATTGAAGATGGCGTGACGTCTGTCCACCCCGTCGATCACCATGTCTGCGGCCATCATCCCCATCTCCATGGCGGTGTCGGTGAAGATGTAGCGGAATGTCCCCTGACGGCCGGTCATGATGAGGTTGCTTATCGGCATCAGCGCCTTGATGGCGTCGTTGCGGCGGGCCTGATAACCCAGATCCATCAGCGGATAGGCGTATTCACTGCGCGCTTCGAATGTCTCATCGCCGAGCTTCTGGGTATCGACGCCGAGGCTCGCCAGATCGGCGGTGACCCGGCCGCGCAGATCAGAGAGCGGTGCCTGCCAGGTGGCATCGCCCGGGTTGCAGGGGATCTCCAGCATCACCGAGGTTTGGCCCTGTGGCGCCATAAAGGGGCTGCGCCGGCGCGGCTCCTGCAAACGGGTCGCCAGAATATGGGGGTCGGAGAGGTACTGCCAGGTGTTGTCCGACAGGTTCTCCTGTTTGAGAGGCATATTGACGAAGCGAAGCGACCGGTAGTGCAGATCGCACGGCAAGCCCAGATGCTGGCAGGTAAGCGGCAGCGGCAGGGTGGAGATCACCTGATCAAAGCGCTCGCTCTGTTCAACGTTATCTTGTGACCAATACACCCGTTCGATGCGGCCATCAGCCTGCTCGAGGCGGGTGATGGTGGCGCCGGTTTTGAGCAGGGCCCCTTCGGCCACCAACCGCTCCCCCAGGGTGGTGAAAATCTGGCCGAAGCCATATTTGGGATAGCGGTATTTGCGGGCATAGGTGCGCACCGACATGCTGCCGTTGCGCCTTGGCAGCAGGCGGCGCGCCACGTCTTTGAGATCGATCAGGCTGATGCGCTGGCCAGCCCAGTCGGCGGAGAGCTGGTCCGGGTTGATGCCCCACAACTTGCCGGTGTAGCCCTCGAAGAACTGGCGGTAGAGGGTACGGCCGAAGTGGCTCTGGATCCACTCGGCAAAACTCGCCTTGGCAAAATCGGTGGGTTTCTTGGCAAAGGGCAACAGCAGCAGATCCTTCACCGCCCCGGCCATCAGGGCCAGCGGCGCCGTCTTGAGCAGGTTGGGCAGGTTCAAGGGGTAGTCATAGGTACGCCCGCCAAAGCGGATGACGCTCTTTCGCTCGGCGTGGAGCAGGTCGTCCCCCATCAGCTCGTCGATAAAGGCGAGCAGATCGGGGTTCTTGGTGATGAAGCGGTGGCCGCCGTAGTCGAAGCGATACTCGCCGTCGCGCCCCTTGAAGGTCTGGGTGGCGCACATGCCGCCGACGACCGGCTCCTGCTCGAACAGGGTGACCGCAAAACCGGCCTGGCGCAGGCGCCAGGCGGCCATCAGACCGGCAGGGCCGGCGCCCAGCACCGCAATGTGCTTCTTGTTGTTGTCGTTCATGAGTGTTCCGAAACGGCGTGATAGCTGGGGGAGCCCGCCTGTGCGCGGCTCCCGAACAGAGTGTGATCCCCGGGCTCAGCCCCTGGTCGGGGCGGCGCTCCCCTGGGGGCGATAGCTGCGATGCCAGAGGGTGACAAAGATCATGAGGTAGCAGGCCCAGGTCAGCAACTGCAGGCCGGCCGGTGAGGCGTTGTAGCCAAACAGGGCGCGCAGGAAGGTGCCGAATACCCCCTGATCGTCGAGGATGTGGCTGATGTTGAAGACCGGCGTGGTCCAGAAGGTGATGACGTCCGCTGCCTGCAACATGTTGACGGCGGACGAGAGCAAGCCTGCGGCGATGATGATGATGAGCAGGCCGGTCCAGCGGAAGAAGGGGGCCAGCGCCACCTTGCGGGTGGAGCGCAGCAGCCCCCACACCAGCACCACAGAGACCAGCAGCCCCGCCAGCGCCCCCATCAGCCCCTGGTGCAGATCCACCCCTTGCCCGGAGTAGACCAGGGCCGAGAAGAAGAGCACGGTTTCAAACCCTTCGCGCATCACCGCCAGGAAGGCGAGCAGTACCAGACCAAACAGGTTGCCACCGTCGATGGCGGCATCGATGCGCGCCGTCATGGCCCCCACCTGGGATTTGGCCTGTTTTTGCATCCAGATAGCCATATAGGTGAGCACCAGGGTGGCGAACATCAGGATCCCCGCCATCAGCAAATGGTTGTAGCGCTCGCTCTCGAACTGGCTCACCACCACCTGGAACAGGAAGGCGACGACAAGGGAGGCGATAAGACCGAGGCCCACCCCCAGATAGATGAACTTGTTGTAGCGGCTCGCCCCCAGCTTGGCGAGGTAGGAGAGGCAGATGCCGACCAGCAGGAAGGCTTCCAGCCCCTCGCGCAGGGTAATGAGAAAACTTGCGAACATCAGGATTGAGGCTCCGTATCGGGCGTGAGGGGGAGGGGCTGCAGGGTCAGTTGCAGCCGATTGAGTTGCACTATGGGTGGCTCCGGCAAGCTCGGCTCGGCGGCGCGCACCGCATCATTGACCCACTTGGGGTAGGTGCGGAAATTGAGTTTGATATCGGCCTTGAAGGGGCCCTGGGCATCCGCCGGCAGCGGCCAGGCTTCATCGCGCCAGCCATCGGCTGGGATGCGGGTGTCTTCAATGAGCTTGGCGTAGCGCCAGAACTTGAGCCCCACCGGCTTGCCCTCGGCATCGCCAAACACTTTTCTAAATAGCCGCGCATCCTCAGGGACGGCGCCGTTCACCGGCTGGCCGCTTTGGAGCACCAGCTTGCCGCTGGCGTCGGTGACGGTCAGCTCCAGCCAGAGTTCACGGAAATCGGCGACCCCGGTGGGCAGGGCGTGGCCGGCGCCGGTATTGGCGACTCTCACCACCAGCGCGGGCTGGCCACTCTGGTTTTCAATGCGGGCCGAGAGGGTGGCGCTGGAGCGCAAGAGCGCCAGGCTCTCCTGCTCGAGGGTTGCACTTCTCAGCCCCACCAGCTGGTGCTGGGCGCCGGTAAAGTTGTGGCGATAGAGCCGTTCTTTCACTGTGCCGTTTTCGGTGGACTGGCCCGCCACCGGCGCGCCGCCGTTGCCAGGTGTAGGGTTCATATGGCAGTCGATGCAGGTGCGCCGTTTGGCGGGATCTTCGGCTTTGGCGAAGCTGGATTTTTCCCACTCATCCCAGGTGTTGACGATATTGGCGCCAGAGCCCGGGGCAAACTCGTTGTGGCACGACTTGCACAGGGCCGCGTCCCGGTAGAAATCCTTCTGGTAGGAGGCCTTGTGCATGGCGGGGCGGGCGTTGATCTGCCGCTCGGCCAGCCAGTGCTGGAGGCTGCCACCGGCGGCATCCTCGAACACATAGCTCTCGCGGTCTTTCAGATTCACCGTAAAGGCGCTGTTGCCGCCAGCATCCTCGAGCCGGGTGATGCGATGGCAGAGCACGCAGCCGGTGCCTTCTTCCACCACGGGCTCGCCTTTCTGGTGTGCTGCGATCAGCGAGGCACCGCCCCGCTCAAACATGTGGGAGCCCTTGGGCAGATCCTGCTGGCCGTTCATTACCTGCTGGGGCATGTGGCAGCCCTGGCACCACTGGCCGAAGGCTTCGCCCTCGGTTTCGCGGGCCAGCGCCTGCACCACCTTGTAGTAGGGGTGGGAGTTGCCCATCAGCCGGTGGTTGCTCTCGCTCCAGTCCTGGAACGCCTGTTGGTGGCAGTTCTGGCAGGAGGCGGAGTTGAGCCACTCCTTCGGGTGAGTGGTCGGCGCCTTGGCAGGATCCCTGCGCGGGGCATCGAGCCTGAGCCAGTTGGCAAGATAGGGGAGGTTGCCATCACTGGTCACGAAGGCGTGCAACTCTTCCATCATCGCTTTCACCTCGGGCTGGGGCCTCGCGGGGTCGACCGGCTCGGCGCCATCACGGGTGTCATGGCCCATGCCGCCCTGGGTCTGCTGGGTCATGCGCAGGTATTCGCCGATAAAGTCCCCCGCCACCATGTTGGCGAGGTTGGCGTGGCCGTTGATGGCATTGTCACCGCTCTGCTGGCGGTGGGCCGCCATCAGATAGCGGTTGGTGAAGTTGAACCCGTCCAGATGGCAGGAGTTGCAGCTCATCCAGTTGTCCCCCGCCATGGGGAAGCGACTGTTGGCGGCAGTGTTGCCGAGGTTGAACAACCGCTCGCCGCGCTTGAGCGCTTCGGGGCGGGGATCCGTCTCTACCAGTTTGGCGAAGTGAGGCACATCGACGGTGACCCGAGCAAACGGGCCGCTGCCGCCGCTATTGAGACGGGTGAGATCCTGCCCCATGACGTTGTGCACCAGGATGTGGTCGCCATCGATCAGCAGATCGCGCGGATTCTGGCCCGGCAGGTGACGCAAGAGCTGGGTCGCCTTGGCGCCCCCCTGGAACTTCTTGCGGCGGTGGCGGTTGCTGTTCTGCTTGCCGCTGCGCGACAGGTCGAACACTAGTAGATCTTCCGAGCCCGCCAGGGTCAGGTAGACCCGCTTGCCGTCGGCGGCGAAGCGCGCCGCAAAGGGGTTGGAGACGATCTGGCTGCGGTTGCCGACGCTGGGCAGGTTGATCTGCAAGAAGAGCTGTTTTCTTTCATCGACCCGCTCCTTCTCTTCATCGAGATCGATGATGGAGACCGCCGGGAAGACGGTGCTCTGAAACTGGAAGGGGTGGTCGAAGCTCCAGAGCACATGGGGCAGCCAGGCTTCGCTGCCATCGGGGGCGAGGGCGATGCCGTCCAGCAGGCGCGGCAATCCCTGGGAGTCGCTCGGGGTATCGCTGTGGGTTTCCGCCAGGGTGATGAGCTTGGGCTTGGGCAGAGTAGCCCCCTTAGCGTCCTTCTCAAGCTTGGCAAGATCATAGATGGCGAGCTGGCCTGTCATGGCGTGGGTGAGCAGCAGGCGATCGTCGTTGGTCAATGCCAGCCCGCGGGGAGTCTCGGCGGTTTTTGCATCCAGCTGGAGGTTGCCCGCCCTGTCATAAGCCTGAAGGCGCCCTCCCTCGAACAGCGTGACCCAGAACCACTGCCGCTTGGGATCGAAGATGACGCCATAGGGCCTATGGCCGGTGGGGATCGCCTTTTCCAGCTCGAGTTCATCATCCAAGAGCAGCAGGCGATCGCCGCTGTAATCGGTGACCAGCAGGGTGCCGTCATCGGCGCGGGCCAGCTGGCGCAGGTCGCCCCCCAGCTGCACCTCGTTGAGGCGCTTGCCAGTGCCCCGCTCGAGCAGGGTGACGGAGCCGGCACTCTGGTTGGCAGTGACGAGGCGCGGGGCGCTCCCCTCGTCATAGGCAATCATGGCGGCGCCCATCTCCCGGGCCGAGGCGGTCCCCAGCAGCAGGGCGGCCAACATCAGGGATAACAACAGCTTCAACATAAGATCAGGTGCGCCATTTCAAGATGGTCCAGCGCCAGGCGTGGCGCAGCACCAGGGGCGTCAACGCGAGGGCGCTCAGCCAGTGGGCCCAGCTGGCAAGGTTGCCGAGGCTGTCCCCCGGGGTGCCGTGCAGCACCAGCACCAGCCCGCTGGCCAGACAGACCAGCAGCAAGGCTTCGATGATGCGCCCCGTGGTGCGCAAAAAAGGCTTGCGGCTCTTGCGCAGCAGGCTGCGATGGGAGAGCCAGAAGGCGCCAAACAGCAGGGGAAACAGTGTGAGCGAGAGGGCGACGTGCAAAAACAGGTTCCAGCGCGCCAGGGACCAGGTCGGCGTCAGGGGTTCCCACAGCAGCAGACCGGAGAAAAACATCAGATAAAGGGCACCCTCGGCCGCCTGATGGTGATAGGCCAGCCATTGCCAGCATTGTCGTGGTGAGAGGGAAAGACTCGTCATGGGTGCTCCAGCTCCCGGGCGGTTCAGCCCGGGGCGAGCAAGTTTACAATGCAGTAAGGGTAATGAAAAGAGTTATCAATTCGGCTCTTGATGAATAGACCCTGAATGGCATCGGGCCCTATTTGTGCTCCGCCAGCCGCTCGGTCACCGCATAGATAAGTGCCGCGGTGGAGAAGGCGAGGAAGACGATGACCGACCACTTCATCTCGATCTCGTTGCCGGTGCCGTCGTCGAGGAAGGCTTTGAGCACCTCGATGCCGGCGATGGTCACCAGAGAGTTGATGACGATGAGCTTGAGGGACGCGAAGTTGATCTTGCTGAGCCAGTTGTCGCCGAGGGCCGCTCGCTGCTCCGGGGTCTTGATGAACTGCACGTAGCCGCAGATGGCCACCAGGATAAGCATCTGGGCCACCAGCACGAAGTCCACCAGGGTGAGTACCCCCGTGATGAGATCCAGATAGTGGATGTCGATGATGTCGCGGCACAGCACATAGAGCTGCATGGCGAACTTCACCATCAGGAGGGCGACACAGATAAGGATGCAGACATAGAAGGGGAACATCATCAACCGGCTGCCGTTGAGCATGACGTTGAAGCGGCGCATGGGAAACTCCATCGAAAAGGAAGGCAGCCAGAATATCCGGAAAGAAAGGAGCGGGAAAGCGCCTTGGCGCCTCCCGCCCGGCCTAGAGGGGGAAGGTGGGAAGACCCTGGAACAACTGTTGCAACCCCTCGCCCCAGGCCTTTCGCAGCGCCACGAAATGGGGATTCTGTTCGGTGATGCGGTGCTGGTTCGTCGCCGAGAAGCTGCCCTCGTGATAGACCAGGGCATCCAGAGGCAAGCCCACCGACAGATTGCTGCGCAGGGTCGAGTCGATGGAGATGAGGGCGCACTGCAGGGCGGTCTGAAGCGGCGTCTCATGGTGAATGATGCGATCGATGATGGGTTTGCCGTACTTGCTCTCACCAATCTGGAAGTAGGGGGTGTCGGCGCTCGCCTCGATGAAGTTGCCCTCCGGATAGATGTGGAACAGGCGGTGGCGCTCCCCCCGGATCTGCCCCCCCAGCAGGATGTTGCAGCCGAAGTTGATATGGCCCTGCTGCTGACCCCCATCCCGGCTGATGACGGTGCGTATGGTCTGGCCGATGAGGGCGGCAGCCTCGTAGAGGCTGGGGAGGGCAAGCAGTTCCTGCCCCTCCGTCAGCAGGCTGATGACGCTCTGGGTGGTGGCCAGATTGCCGGCGCTTTGCAGCACTATCACCCTGTCCTCCCGGGTGAAGAGGTGCAATTTGCGGAAGGTGGCGATGTGATCCACCCCCGCATTGGTGCGCGAATCGGACGCAAACACCATGCCGTCTTGCAGGCACATGGCGACGCAATAGGTCATGACCGCACTCCCGCCAGGACTCTCCCGGTCTTCATTGCTGCTGTCCATCCAGGCGGGTCACCTGTGCCTGGCTCTGCAACTGTTCGCACCCGCCGCCATAGCGCACGCCGCGCACCGGACAGGCATCCAGATAATCCATGCCGACCGCGAGCTTGAGGTGCTCACTGGTGGAGCTGGTGAGGTTGGTGACGTCGAACGTGTGCCAGCGCTCCTCGATCCACACCTCGGCCCAGGCGTGCATCGCCACGTGGCTGTTGTCCTGGCTGTAGAGGTAACCGCTCACGTACCGGGCCGGCAGGCCAGCGTGGCGGCAGCAGGTCAGGAAGACATGGGTGTGGTCCTGACAGACGCCGCTGCCCGAAGCGAGGGCCTCGTCGGCGCTGAAGGTGGCATCCGTGCTGCCGGGCTGATAGGGCATCAGCACCAGGATGCGTGCCATCAGGCTCTGCAAGTCGGCCAGGGTCGGCGCCTCTGGCAGGCAGGTCTTCGCGAGATCCTGCAGGGCCGGGGTCGGGCGGGTGAGGGGGGTGGGCCTCAGGTAGCTCAAGGGAGAGATGAGGGAGGACTCCTCATCTTCCGGGGCGTCGTCGCAGATCTCCACCTCCCCGTGGGCGCGGATCAGGATCCCCTCGTGGGGGGACTCCAGGCTCAGCACGTGCAGTATGTTGCCGTAACCGTCCGTGGTGCAGGTGGCCTCCCCCGGCAGCTCCAGCTCCCAGGAGAGGATCTGCTGGCGGGCCGTGCTGTGGGGGGTCAGGCGCAGGTACTGGGTACTGCGGCGCACCACGTCGGCATAGTGGTAGCGGGTCTGGTGATCGATGATGAGTCTCATAATACCTCCAGGTAGGCGGCGTGGATGCTCTGGCCGATGGCGCCGATGTCGCTGAGGAAATCACTCAGGTACTCCTGCATGCCGAGGGCAAAGACATCGTCGATGGCGCCATAGGTCAGATGGGCGTTGAGTATGGTGGTCAGGCGCCGGGGCGTCTGACCGGCGTTGCCCTCGATCTGGGCCAGGATCAGCTCCATCTCGTCGAGACAGGCCCGCAGGGAGCGCGGCACTTCATTGCGCAGAATCAGCAGCTCGGCGATGGAGGCATGGGAGAGCGTCTTGTAGAGGGTCTGGTGGGCCTCGTAAGCGCCCACTGACCGCAACAGGGCGTTCCAGCGGTAGAACTCGCGCACGCTGTCCTCGTCCTCCCGGATCACCTGATACTTCACGGTCAGGATGCGCGCCGTGTTGTCGGCCCGCTCGATGAAGGTGCCAAGGCGCAGGAACCAGAGCACGTCACCGCGCATGATGGTGCCATAGGTGGCGCCGCGAAACTGGTGGGAGCGTTCCTTGATCCAGTCGAAGAACTCCTGGGCCTGGCCGCTGGAGAGCCCCGCCTGGCGGCGCCGGCGGATCTCTATCCAGGCGGCGTTGATGCTCTCCCACACCTCACCGGGGATCTTGCCCCGCACGGCGTGGGCGTTGTCCCTGGCCATGCGCAGACAACTGAAGATGCTGCTCGGGTTCTCCTCGTCGAAGCAGAAAAATTGCAGCAGGTTCTCCATGTTCACCTGGCCGTAGCGGGCCAGGAAGGGCTCGTGAGTGCCGCTGATGGTGAGGGGCGCCACCAGCTCGCTGTGATCGGCGTCGATGGAGGGCATCAGCGACATGGTCTGGGTGACGTCCAGCATGCGCGCCGTGTTCTCCGCCCGCTCCAGGTGGCGGGACATCCAGTAAAGTTCGCTTGCGGTGCGGCTCAGCATGGGCTGCCCTCCATGACCCAGGTGTCCTTGGTGCCACCGCCCTGGGAGGAGTTGACCACCAGGGAGCCTTCGGTGAGGGCGACCCGGGTCAGGCCGCCCGGTACCAGGCGCAGCTCCTGCCCCGTGAGAACGAAGGGGCGCAGGTCGATGTGGCGGGGGGCGATGCCGGCGTCGACGAAGGTCGGGCAGGTGGAGAGGGAGAGGGTCGGCTGGGCGATGTAGTTATCCGGCCGCGCCTTGAGCAGTTCGCGAAAACGGGCCAGCTCCTCGCGACTGGCGCAGGGGCCGATGAGCATGCCGTAGCCGCCGGCGCCATGGACCTCCTTGACCACCAGCTCCTCCAGATTGGCCAGCACGTGGGAGAGGGCAGCCGGCTCGCGGCACTGCCAGGTGGGCACGTTGTTGAGAATGGGATCTTCCTCCAGATAGAAGCGGATCATCTCCGGCACATAGGGGTAGATGGACTTGTCATCCGCCACCCCGGTGCCGATGGCATTAGCCAGCACCACGCCGCCGGCGCGGTAGACCGAGAGCAGCCCGGGCACGCCGATGAGGGAGTCCGGGTTGAAGGCGAGGGGATCGAGGAAGTCGTCGTCGATGCGGCGATAGATGACATCCACCCGTTTCAGCCCCGTGGTGGTGCGCATCAGCACCTGACCATCCTTGACCACCAGATCCGCGCTCTCCACCAGCTCCACCCCCATCTGCTGGGCGAGGAAGCTGTGCTCGAAGTAGGCGCTGTTGAAGCGCCCCGGGGTCATCACCACCACGCAGGGGTTGTCCACCGGGCTGCTCTCGCGCAGGGTCTGCAGCAACAGGGCCGGGTAGCGCTCCACCGGGGCGATGGGCTGGTTGTGAAACAGCTCCGGGAAGAGGCGCATCATCATCTTGCGGTTCTCCAGCATGTAGGAGACCCCGGAAGGGGTGCGCAGGTTGTCCTCCAGCACATAGTACTCACCGTCGTGGTTGCGGATGATGTCGACCCCTGTGATGTGGACATAGGTGTCCCGGTGCAGGTCGACCCCCTGCATGCAGGGCTGGTACTGGGCATTGGTGAGGATCTGGGCGGCCGGGATCACCCCCGCCTTCAGGATGCGCTGATCGTGATAGATGTCGTGCAGAAAGGCATTGAGGGCGGTGACGCGCTGGCGGATCCCCTTGTCCAGATGTTGCCACTCCCGGGCGGGAATGATGCGGGGAATGCTGTCGAACGGGATGAGGCGCTCGGCGCCGTCCCCATCCCCGTAGACGTTGAAGGTGATGCCGACCCGGCGAAACAGCAGGTCGGCCTCTTCACGCTTGCGCTCTATGCTCTTCTCGTCGGTCTGGTGCAGCCACGAGAGGTAGGCGTGGTAATGATCGCGAAACTGGTTGTCGGTGAGCAGCATCTCGTCGTAACAACCGGGTCCGGGGGGCTTGATGGGCAGCATAGGCAACTCCTTGTGACGTCCCTGCGTACATCACAAAGTGCAAGGGCTGTGCCAGCCAATTGAGTCGCTATCGAGGCCAGTGTCAGTAATTTTTCATTGAAAAATCATATGGATGACTTTTATGTCATCAAGGGTCAAGGCAGGGCGCACCAGAGTGGTACCCCATAGAGGGTAAGCCTGCGCCATCTTGTGGCAACAGGCCATGAGGGCAAGGGACGGGCGCATCGGGATGCGGGGGCGGAAGGCGAGCGCCCTTGCCCCGAGGTGGGGCAGGGGGATAAGAAAGAACCCGACCGATGGCCGGGCTTGGGGGGATTCAGGCACCGGGAGTGGAGGGGCGGCCTGCTGGCCCCAACGTTCAACCTTCTGGCAGGGGATCATGCAGGGACGGGGCCAGGGCAAACCAGGCCGAAGCCAGGTCCGGGTTGCCCAGCGGCGTCGCGGCCATGAGGTCACGAACGTCAAACTCGTCCGGCACGCTGGCGGCGTGATGTTCCCAGACATGATCCAGCGTGGCTTCCTGCCGTGCGGGCAGGGCGGCAATCTCGGCGGGGCTGCACAGTCCGTGGTGCAGGAGCTGGGGAGCATAATCGAGCATGAGCTGCTCCCGGCAGGCCGTGCGGATGTCGTCCCTGCTCCCCAGGTGACGCAAGGCTTCCAGGTTGCCAGCAAGCCAGCCGAGGCGGGCTGCTTCACAGCCGAGGTCGTGCCATGCGGCCAGTTTGTCCGTCGCGTCGGCCAGTTGCTGATTCATCTGTCGGCGCATCCGCAGCAGCAGTTGGCCCAGGGGTGTGCCGTCATCCAGGGATTCATCAGGCCAGGCCAGAATATCCTTCGCCACCTTCATCAGGACGGGCATGCTGTCTCCCTCGGCGGTGCCGACCAGATCGCACAGTTGCAGGGTAGGAGCGATGCGATTTCGCAGGAATTTTCCCTGGGCACCACACCGCTGCATGCAATGTTGCAGGGAGGTTCGCATCAGTTCGACGGCGACGGCCTTGACCAGGCCTGCGTCGGTCTGAAAGCGGGAGGAGTGCCGTCCATCCGGCAAATGTCGCTGTTTTATCCCTTCATACAGCGCCATGGCGGCCAGCCCCGTGACATAGGCACGAGTCAGTATCCGGCGGTGCAGGGCATGGTGCGCCAGCGGTATGACCCGCCCGTTGTGGGCGTGCAGCGTTCGTTGCTGCGCGTAATGAATGGCCAGCGCGAGGCTCAGTTTCAAGCCGGGGATCAGGGAGGCGGTCAGCACCAGTTTTCCCCACTCAACACGGCGCAGGGAGCTGAAGAAAATGTCGCGTTGGCTGGCAAGACGAGAGTGAAAGATGCCCCCTGCACTGATGTCGTGCTCATGACCCCTGAGCCATGCCCAGCGGGGGAGCGTTACCTGCTCGAAGGTGATGATGGCGTGATCCACCACGTCGAAGTAGGGGAGGTCGAGCACGTCCGGGCTGGAGACGCTGACCCCCTGACACAGTGCGCCACG
Source organism: Aeromonas sp. (assembly GCF_050252055.1). Classification (NCBI taxonomy): domain Bacteria; kingdom Pseudomonadati; phylum Pseudomonadota; class Gammaproteobacteria; order Aeromonadales; family Aeromonadaceae; genus Aeromonas; species Aeromonas sp. The sequence continues at coordinate 381,401 of NZ_JBFWLQ010000005.1, forward strand.
GGCGTCCCGGCAGGGCACCAGAAAGGGATGAATGCCACAGTCTTGCTCGCCGACCCACAATCTGGCCATTACCACGCTGCTCTTGGGTTGCCCTTCCAGGGCGATGTAGGGCATGAACTTGGCGGCATGCCGATGGGGCGTATGGAGGATAAAACCGTCAGTGGCACAGTCGTAGCGGACTTCGGTTGCCATGCTCATGGCATTGTTGCCACAACCCAGTTCGGTGACCAGATAGAGCCCGTGAGTGCGCAGGGCCAGAGCCTCCTCAATCTGGCCGATGATCTCCGGATGGTGCCGATCCCCCAGCTCCAGCAGCGTGCCGAGATAGAGATTGTAATGACTGGCCAGCAAGGGGCAGAGCCCCCCTTGCCGGGTCAGGCAGGGAGACTCCATCAGGGTGAGGAGGGGGGCCAGGTCGTCAACGATATCCTCTTGCCCGAGTGCAGCCGTGCTGGCGACAGTGTGGAAAATCCGGTAGATGGCCCGGGTCCGTTGTGCCTTCTCGAGATGATGGAGATCGGGGAACAGGGTGTCGTTGAGTGCCAGAGCATGCAGGCGACTGGCCAGTGAAGCAGGGTGTGACATGATGGCTCCTTGACTGGATAGATCCAAATGATCCCTTTCGAATCAATCATAGTCTTTGGGATCTCTGTGACACCCTGGTGATGAGTAAGGGCCGTCATCGAAGGCCATGGGGAATCAGGAACGCAAGCAGGTGGCGGTTTGGCGCGCCATCGGGCAGGGGGGCCGTGGACAGGCCAGGAAGAGCAGATATGAAAAAGCCCAGCCAAAAGGCTGGGCTTTAAAATGTGGCTCCCTCGACAGGACTTGAACCTGTGACATACGGATTAACAGTCCGCCGTTCTACCGACTGAACTACGAGGGAATTGGCTCCTCCTACTGGACTTGAACCAGTGACATACGGATTAACAGTCCGCCGTTCTACCGACTGAACTAAGGAGGAATGGCCTGTCTCGTCGAGACGGGGCGGATATTAATGGCCCATCTCCCGGGTGTCAACCCGCCTGTCGGCGTAAAAAATGGCTTTTTGGCCCGTTTGCCCAAAACTTGGGCAGCGCGGACTATTTTCAGCACAATCAGGAGCTTGAGATCGCGCCTTCGGTCGGGTTGTGCCTGCTTGGTATCCTGATTCCCGCATACTGCCAGGAGGAGGCGTGGTGTCGTTCATCCGCAGAGTACCGTGCCCGGGGAAACCTGCCGTGGCGGGAAACGGCGTTGATATTCGGGGTGTCACCGACAATATTGCGCGCTCATGGCCATTTCTTGATCCCGCCCATCGAATTATCTGGCCGGGTCGGGTATGGTTGCCTTCGATACCATCGCCGCGTCGACAGCTCTGCCGGCCCTTGATGATGATCGGGTGCCGGTTCACCCCGGCCTTTGTCTCCCTCTTCTGGTATTACCCTAGACATGCACAATCAAGCTTCCTTACAAGGCGTGAAGCTGGCCATCGCATTGCGCCAATCCTGCATTGACGAACCCTACAGCGTGGCGCGCTTTGGCCGCGACCTCATCGCCGGCATCACGGTCGGCATCATCGCCATTCCCCTTGCCATGGCGCTGGCCATCGCCAGTGGGGTGCCGCCCCAGCACGGGCTTTATACCGCCATCATCGCCGGCATCGTCATCGCCGTGACCGGGGGATCCCGCTTCTCCATTTCGGGCCCCACCGCCGCCTTCGTGGTGATCCTCTACCCGGTGGCCCAGCAATTCGGCGTGGGCGGCCTCTTGATGGGCACCCTCATCTCGGGCTGTTTCCTGGTGGCCATGGGCATGGCGCGTCTCGGGCGCCTCATCGAGTACATTCCCCCCTCGGTGACCCTGGGGTTCACCGGTGGTATCGCCATCGTCATCGCCACCCTGCAGATCAAGGATTTCTTCGGCCTGCAGGTCCTGGAGATGCCGGAAACCTATCTGGGCAAGGTACAGGCGCTGGCCCATGCCCTGCCAAGCTGGCAGTGGGGGGACACCCTCGTCGGGGTGGCGACGCTGGCGGTGCTGCTGCTCTGGCCGAGATTGCGCCTGCCGGTACCCGGCCATCTGCCCGCCGTGCTGGTGGGGGTGGGGCTCGGGTTGGGTCTGCACCAGTTCGGGGTGGACGTCGCCACCATTGGCAGCAAGTTCAGCTATACCCTGGCCGATGGAACCCAGGGTATGGGCATTCCCCCCATCGCGCCGACCCTGGTGATGCCCTGGGCGCTGCCGGGGCCGGACGGGGCGCCGGTTGAGTGGAACCTCGCCGCCATCGAGCGGCTGCTGCCCGCCGCCTTCTCCATGGCCATGCTGGGGGCCATCGAATCCCTGCTCTGCGCCGTGGTGCTCGATGGCATGACGGGTCGCAAGCACAGCTCCAACGGCGAGCTGGTGGGGCAGGGCCTTGGCAACATCCTGGCCCCCTTCTTCGGTGGCATCACGGCGACGGCCGCCATCGCGCGCTCCGCCGCCAACGTGCGGGCCGGTGCCACCTCGCCCATTTCCGGTATTGTCCATGCGTTGGTGGTACTGGCCGCCATCCTGGTACTGGCTCCCTGGCTCTCCTGGTTGCCGCTCTCTGCCATGGCCGCCCTGTTGCTGCTGGTGGCCTGGAACATGAGCGAAGCCCACAAGGTGGTGGATCTGGTGCGCCGGGCGCCCAAATCCGATGTACTGGTGCTGCTGGTCTGCCTGTCGCTGACCGTCATCTTCGACATGGTCATCGCCATCACCTTCGGGGTGATCCTGGCCTCTTTGCTGTTCATGCGCGAGATAGCCAAGATGACCAGGCTGCACAACCTGGCGGATCACAAGCGCTATGCCAGCGAGGTGTCCCCCTCGACCCTTGTCTACAAGATCAACGGACCGTTGTTCTTTGCCGCCGCCGAGCGGGTCTTTGACGAATTGCTTGCCCAGGTGAAGGACCACAAGGAGTTGATCCTGCAAATGGAGGCGGTCTCCATCCTGGATGCTGGCGGTCTCACCGCCTTCCAGCAGTTCGCAAAACGCATGGCCAAGGCGGGGGTCCGTCTCAAGGTGGCTGAATTGCAATTCCAGCCCCTCAAGACCCTGGCGCGGGCCAAGGTGCGTCCGGTGGCGGGAGAGCTGGAGTTCTACGGCTCGCTGGAAGAGGCGATTCGAGGAGAACATTTGCACGAAGCGGTTGAAAATTGATGGAAAGGGATAGGAAATGGCATATTTTTAGTCACTTGGTTCGCTTATTGAGCAAACAGTGGCAAAAGATAAAAAATTGCATTGACCGCCTCGCGCCTATCCCTTACATTACGCCCCGTTCCAGCGCAACGGCGCAGCGAATTCGTGTTGGCTGAACACGTTAAAACACAGACCAAAATTGGGTGCGGTGTCCGAGTGGCTGCCCACCGACGAAGTCGGCAAGATGCACGCGCAGCGTGCTCAGAAAGCCACTTCAAGCAGTAAAAATTTGGTGAGGTGTCCGAGTGGCTGAAGGAGCACGCCTGGAAAGTGTGTATACGGCAACGTATCGAGGGTTCGAATCCCTCCCTCACCGCCAAATAAAACAAAAAGCCCCGTCGAAAGACGGGGATTTTTGTTTTATCCGGTGACGGGCGGCTTGGTTCGGGCCCTGGTTCGACAGGCGGGCAGGATAGCCCGCATGGACGGCCAGAGGCCGCCCGCAGGGCGAGCGCCAGGGACGGCGCGAGTCAATCCCGACCCATCCTCAGATGTTAAAACCGACCTGATGGTCGGTTTTTTGCTTTGGGGAAGCGTCATCAGCTCATCTCGAAGAGGGGGGGGTGAGAATCCTCACCGGGTTCGAGCAGAGCAGCTTGCTGCGATGAACGGCCGCAGGCCGCCCCGAAGGGGTGAGCCACGCAGTGGCGAATCATCCCTCCCTCACCGCCAAATAAAACAAAAGGCTCCGTCGAAAGACGGGGCCTTTTGTTTTATCCGGTGATGGGCGGCTCGGTTCGGGCCCTGGTTAGACAGGCGGGCAGGATAGCCCGCAGGGCGAGCGCCAGGGACGGCGCGAGTCAATCCCGACCCATCCTCAGATGTTAAAACCGACCTCATGGTCGGTTTTTTGCTTTGGGGAAGTGTCATCAGCTCATCTCGAAGAGGAAGGGGGAGTGTCCCCGTCGGGTCAAGCAGAGCAGTTTGCCGGGATGAACGGCCGCAGGCCGTCCCGAAGGGGTGAGCCACGCAGCGGTGAATCATCCCGCCCATACAGCCAACTAAAACAGAAGGGCCGTCGCGAGACAGGCCCTTTTGTTTTAGTTGCCGACAATCTGATCATGCCTGTGATGGGGGTGGCTCGCAGGCGAAGCGGAGATTCCGCTGGCCTGGTTTGGGGAAGCAACTTGAAGGCAGAGATAAACTCCGCCACGCGCAATATGTTGCATTCATGCCAGTCATTTATGCTGCATGTGCAAGGTTTAATGGGTAAATGCATTGATTGCGCAACTTGTTGCGTCATGGCGCCGGTGCGCGAATCGGTTTTATATTCAACTAATTGTTTTAAAACAAAAAAATGTCTTGGCATGGTCACTGCTAACGGATTCGGACGAGTGTCATAACCGTTCAACCATCAGGAGCAATTCCATGCCAACTCCATGTTATATCAGCATCGAAGGTCAAACCCAAGGCAACATCACTGCCGGTGCTTTCACCTCCGATTCCGTCGGCAACATCTTCGTGCAGGGCCATGAAGACGAGATGCTGGTACAAGAGTTCCAGCACGTCGTCACCGTACCGACCGATCCGCAATCCGGTCAGCCGGCGGGTCAGCGTGTCCACAAGCCGTTCAAGTTCACCGTTGCCCTGAACAAGGCCGTGCCGCTGATGTACAACTCCCTGGCCTCCGGCGAGATGCTGCCGAAAGTGACCCTGAAGTGGTATCGCACCTCCGTCGAGGGCAAGCAGGAGCACTTCTTCAGCACTGTGCTGACCGATGCCACCATCGTTGACATCGACTGCCAGATGCCCCACTGCCAGGACCCGGCGAAGTCCGACTTCACCCAGCTGATCCAGGTCTCCATGGCCTACCGCAAGATCGACTGGGAGCACACCGTTGCCGGCACCTCTGGTGCGGATGACTGGCGCGCACCGATCGAAGCGTAATTCTGAGCCAAAGGGCACTGCTTGCGGTGCCCTTTTATCGTCTCTGCAAGGACAACCTGCCCGGAGACCGTATTTCCGATTTTTCAACCCACGCATTTTTTCTTCTGTCCGTTTGCCTGGTGTGAGCGGGTACAAGAAAAAATCCGAGTTTACGTCTTGCCGCACGCCGTCAAGGGCGTGCGGCAGCCATGGTGAAAGAAAAATCCAGGCGATGGCGAAGCTCTCACACGGCTTGATGTGCCCCACCTGATGGGGCCGCACGATATTTCAGGGGCGCGCAGCGATGGCAGACAGCACAGGATTACAATTTACCGTCAAGGTGGGGGCCCTGCCCGAGAGCACCTTTGTGGTGGCCGAGTTTGCACTGGATGAGGCGTTTAACCGGCCGTTCAGCCTGCGCCTGGAGCTGGCGAGTGCCCAGCCCGACATCAACGTTGGCGCCGTGCTGGACCAGCCGTGCGAGCTGCTGGTGTGGTACAACGGCGAGCTGCAGCGCCGGGTGTGCGGAGTGGTCAGTGACTTCGCGCAGGGGGACAGCGGCTTTCGCCGCACCCGCTATCAGCTCATGGTGCAGCCGGCCCTGTGGCGGCTGTCACTTCGCCAGAACTCCCGCATCTTCCAGGCGCAGAAGCCCGATGAAATCCTCTCCATCCTGTTGCAAGAGCACGGCATTACCGACTACGCCTTTGCGCTCAAGAACGAGCATGCCAAGCGGGAATACTGTGTTCAGTACCGGGAGAGCGACCTCGATTTTGTGAACCGCCTCGCCGCCGAAGAGGGGATGTTCTACTTCCACGAGTTTGAAGCAGGCAAGCACCGCATCGTGTTTGCCGACGACGCGGCGGCATTGACTCAAGGCCCCGAGCTTTTCTTCAACCTCGGCAATCGTTCCCTCGAGCAAGGCCCCTATGTGCGCCAGTTCCACTACCGCGAAGCGGTGCGCCCCTCGGATGTGGAGCTCAAGGACTACAGCTTCAAGACCCCGGCTTATGGCCTCTCCCACAAAAAGCAGGGCGCAGAACTCGAGCACCAACGGGACACCTACCAGCATTTCGATTTCCCGGGCCGCTACAAAGCGGACTCGAGTGGCAAGGCGTTTGCCCAGCATCGGTTCGATGCGCTGCGCAACGATGCGGTGGCGGGCAGTGGCAAGTCCAACAGCGCAGCCCTCTTGCCGGGCCAGACATTTTCACTCACCGAGCATCCCAACGGCAGCCTCAACACCGACTGGCAAGTGGTGCGCATCCAGCACACCGGCTTGCAGCCGCAGGCGCTGGAGGAGGAGGGGGGGAGCGGCCCCACCATCTATCACAACGAATTCGGGGTGGTGAAAGCGAGCACCACCTGGCGGGCACGCATCGGCAGCCCGGAGGCCCCTCACAAGCCCATGGTGGACGGCCCGCAAATCGCCATGGTGGTGGGCCCCGACGGTGAGGAGATTTACTGCGACGAACATGGCCGGGTGAAGCTGCAGTTCCCGTGGGACCGCTACGGCAGCTCCAACGACCAGAGCTCCTGCTGGGTGCGGGTCTCCCAAGGCTGGGCCGGCGGTCAGTACGGCATGATGGCCATCCCGCGCATCGGCCACGAGGTCATTGTCTCGTTCCTGGAGGGGGACCCCGACCAACCCATCGTGACCGGTCGCACCTACCACGCCACCAATCGACCGCCCTACGAGCTGCCAGCCAACAAGACCCGCACCGTGCTGCGCACCGAAACTCACCAGGGGGAGGGCTTCAACGAGCTGCGTTTCGAAGACCAGGCTGGCAAGGAAGAGATTTATATCCACGGTCAGAAAGACCTGAACGTGCTTATCGAAAATGATGCCGCCTGGCACATCAAGCACGACGAACACAGAGACATCGACAATGAGCGGGTGACCCGCATCAAGGCCAATGATCACCTCACTGTGAACGGTGAAAAACGGGATCACATCAAGGCCGACTATTCACTCGGCGTTGACACCTCCATGCACCAAAAACTGGGTGACAGCTGGCTGACACAGGCCGGGCAGGAAGTGCACGTCAAGGCCGGTGCCAAGGTGGTGCTGGAGGCGGGCTCAGACATTACCGTCAAGGTCGGCGGCTGCTTCATCAAGGTCGATGGCGGCGGCGTCACCCTGGTGGGGCCCACCATCAAGATGAACTCGGGCGGCAGCCCGGGTGCCGGCTCGGGATGGGGCGGCAAGTCACCACTGGGCCCTCTGGGTGTCAGTGTTCCCCCCAAACCCAAGGTACCGCTCACTCCTGCCCAACTGGCCACCATGAAGAGTGCCGCCCCTTTCTGTGAAGAGTGTGAAAAATGCAAGGAGGGTGGCTGTGAGATTTGAGAGCACACCGCTGGAAGCGTGGATACAGAGGCAATCAGCCCCTCTTTATGCCGTGCTGGCGGGGGCCTGCGATGCGGCTCCCTTGCAGCACTACTACCAGCTCGATGGCCGCGAAACGCCACGCGGGCTCTATCTCGGCACCCCTTATGAAGACTGGCATCCCGTCATGCCCTATCTGGTGGCCCTCGACAAGGAGAGCCCCTTTATCGAGTGGGCGCAGGGCGCCGAGGCGAGCGACTGGGGCTGGATAGTGGCGAGCGAGCAGCCTGTCGATGCCCTCTATGCCCATCTGCAGGGGCTGACCCAGATCTGGCACCAGGGGGAGGCGGTCTTCTTCCGTTACTGGGATGGTGTGTATCTGAAGCGCATTCTGGTCCAGCTGGGAGAGGGCTTCACCGCCCTGCTGCCTGGAGTGAACGGGATCTGGGTCGGGGGGGACGGCTTCGAATGGGCTGCGTCAGAAGCCGCAGCATCACGCGCATTCCCCTGGTGGGAGCTGCCCCCCGCCATTGCCGCGACATTGGCGAGACAGGATCCCGCCCCTCTTATCAACAACCTGATGCAGCAACTGGCGGATCACAACGGTCAGCTCTACTGGGCGTTTCCCGAGGCGAACCTGCGCTGCAAGGTCGCCCGCTTTGTCTCCCGTCATCCATCCCCCGATATCGATCTGTTTCCGGCGCTGGAAGCGGCGCTGATCTATGAGGTTCAAGCATGAGCAATGTCGGCCAGGCCGTCTTCAACGAAGTGATCGCCGATTATCGCAACGTCCTGAGTGCCTATCGCAAGGATGCCGAGAGTTTCTTCCTGGGTGACATGCTCAGCATGGACATGGAGCAGACCATCAAGGTGGGCGACAAGACCATCACGGCATCGTCCGGCAGCAAGAAGGCGCAGTCCGTGGTGACGCAGTGCCCGCTGAGCGGCACGCTGCGGCTGGTTCATCTGTTCGAATCCGTCAGGTTTATTCCCATCGGCAATACCCCGTACAAGGTGGAGGCGGGGAAGCTGGTGCGCGGACGTTTTGTCAGCGAGGCGGTAGTCAAGGAGGGAACCCTGGATGCCAAGGGTATTGCCGAGGTTGGTAAGCTGACCCCGGGCAAGTCCTATCGGGTGACCTTCTACCCCAATGTGAAGAAGAGCGATCTGGATGCGCTGTTTGCCTCTTATGCCCCGGTTCAAAAAGATCTGGAGGCCTGGCTCACCAAGGAGTGGAACAGTGAGCACAAGGCTGCGTGGGCCCGTTACAGCGGCACTGGTGGCGGGTTTGGCAGCCATGCGCTGGCGGCGGCAAGCGGTATCGGCAAGGCACTGGTCGGGGTGTGGGACGATCTTAAAACCATCTACAACCTGCTGGCCGATCCGGTAGGCAACGCCAAAAAGCTGGCCGAGTTCGGGGTGGACGCAGCGGCCATGGCCAAGGCCGGAGCCTCCCAGATGGAAGCTGCCATGCTGGTACTGCAAGATGAAGCACTGCTTTATCTTTATGCCTATGCCCTGGTGTGCTGGGTCAAGATGCTGCCCCCGGATCAGCAGACCGAGTTTGGTGCTCAGGTAATTTCGTCGGTATTGATTGACGTGATCATCGGGGTGGTACTGACCGGCGGGGCAGGCCTGGCTGCACGCTATGGTGCCAAGGCTGCCACCATGGCCAAGAACAGTGACCGGGTCATGCGACTGGTCACCTCCTTGGTCAATCTCTCCAGGAAACACAACCTGGCCCAGCACGCCCAGCAGGCGAAGAAGGTGCTGGTCGCCGGGGCTGCACCGTTGAGCCCGGCCAAAAAAGCGGATCTCAAGCTGGTCGATGGCAATGCCAACACGCTGGTGGAAAAAGGCACGGCGGCCAAACGCCGATTCCAGGGGCACACCGAAATCAAGCAGGTGAACAAGACTCCGGATGCCTCCAAGCAGGCAGTTACACCGGCCAACCGGCCCCATCAACCGGAAGCCAGCACCTGCAAGAACAACTGCCCGGTCTCCATGGTGACGGGGGAGGAGTTGCTGGCACTGCAAGATGGCGAACTGCCGGGTCTGCTTCCCTTTGTCTTCGGGCGCCTCTATCGCACCTCCGCCGTCGCGCAATCCTGCGGCATGGGACTTGGCTGGACACATGCCCTTGCGCACCGGCTTGAACGTCACGGCGATACCCTGACCTGGTGGGATGAGGAGTCCCTGGCAACGGAATTGCCGTTGCCATCCGCCGCCAGACCCATGGTGACCAATCTGCTGTCGGAGGCGGCGGTCTACCTCGGTGACGAGGCTGATGAAGTGATCCTGGCCAAGGCCGGTTCGCCGTTCCTGCATTTTACCTGGCATGGCGAGATTGGGCGGCTGACCGGTTTTTCCGATCCCTACGGCAATCGACTGACAGTGCGTTCTGACCATCAAGGGCGCCCCGCCTGGGTTGAAAATGAGGCTGGGCTGGCCCTTCGTCTCGCTTACGAGGGCGACCACATCATGGCGCTCGAGTTGCAGCGCTTTGATGGCATTGCCTGGCAGCCCCAGGCCACGCTGCAACGCTACCACTACGATGACCATGGTCACCTGGTAGCGGCCGAGAATGGGGCCGGGGAGTGCGAGCGTTATCGCTATCGTGATGATGGGGTCATTGTGGAGCGCCGTCTGGCTGGCGGTGCCGGTTTCTTCTGGGAGTGGGAAGGGGAAGGCAAGGCTGCCCGAGCCATCCGCCACTGGAGCGATGTGGCGGGTTTTGATGTCACCTATGGCTGGGATGATGACAAGGGCGAGGTGACGGTACTCAATGCCGATGGCAGTCAGGAGGTGTATCAGCACGACAGCCAGGCACGTCTTGTCCGCCAGCAGGATCCGGATGGTGCGATAACCGAGTTTGCCTACAACGACAAGGGTCAGAAAGTACTGGCCCGTGATCCGCTGGGGGCCGAGACCCATTATCACTACGACGAAGAGGGGATGTTGGCCCTCGAAGTGGCTCCCGACGGCAGTCAGACTGCCTATCACTACTGGGATGGCCGGGTTCGCAAGGTAGTGCAGGGGGAGCGCGAATGGCGCTTTGAGCACAATCCGCAAGGGGATCTGATTGCCAGGCTGGATCCCCTGGGGAACGAAACCCGTTATGGCTATACCCCCCAGGGCAAGCTGTGCTCTGTGGTTCACCCGGACAGCACCCGCACCGAACTGGTGTGGAACCGCCTTGGCCAGTTGATCGAAGAAAAAGGGGTCGATGGCGGGACAAGCCGCTGGCGCTATGACGAGCGGGGCCGCCAGATCGTGCGGCAAGACCCGCGTGGCGCAATCACACGCTATGAATGGGACGCGGCAGATCGCCTCAGTGCCGTCCATCTGCCCGGGGGCGGCATTCGCCGCTATGAGTACAACGCCTATGGCAAGGTCACGGCTCAGTGGGACGAGCTGGGTCGCGAGACACGTTTCGAATATCACCCCGGCCTGCATCTGGTGAGTCGGCGCATCAACCCCGATGGCAGCGAGCTCAAATACCGCTACGACAACGCCAAGCTCTTTCTCAGCGAGATCGAGAACGAGCATGGTGAACAGCATCGTATCCATTACCATCCCAACGGGCTGGTGGCACGGGAAACCGGCTTCGATGGTCGCACCACCGCCTACCGTTATGATCTCAACGGACGCCTGAGCGAAAAAGTGGAGTTCGGCAAGCAGGAGACCGAGCTGGTCACCCGCTATGAGCGCGACCCCATGGGGCGCTTGCTGAAAAAGTCCCTGCCAGATGGTCGCGAGATCGCCTTCGAGTATGACGGCCATGGCCAGCTCATCCGGGTCGACGACGGTGCCTGGCCCCTGGCATTTGACTACGATGGTGCCGGTCATCTGGTGGCCGAGCATCAGGGGTGGGCCTCAAGCCATTTCCGATACGATGCCATGGGACGGTTATCACACTGGCAACTGCCTGACGGCAACCGGCTTGGCTATCACTATCAGCACGGCACGCTTGGCGGCATTGATCTCAACGGCGCCGAACTCACGCGCCACCAGGTGGTGGGTGGGCTTGAGCTGCGCAGGCAGCAAGGGGCGCTCACCCAGCAGTACGAATATGACGAGCAGGGGCGCCTCTCGGCACTGCGTTTGCAGCGGGGCAAGCAGGTCGCCCGCGAGCGGCGCTATGGCTATGACAGAACAGGCAACCTGCTGCGCATCGATGACAGCGTGCAGGGGGAGCAGCACTACCGTTACGATCCGCTGGACCGCTTGCTGGAGGTGCGGGGCGAGCTGACCGAGCGCTTCTTGCATGATCCGGCCGGCAACCTCCTGGGTGAGCGTTCGGGTGGTCAGTTCGATGGGGCCCGCACCCAGGGTAACCGGCTGCTGTTGAGTGGCGATCGCCACTTCGAGTACGACGAATTTGGTCGATTGGCGCTGGAGCGGCGCGGCAAGGGCCAGCAACTGGTGACCCGCTATCACTACGACTGCCAGCACCAGCTGGTGAGGGCCGAACTGCCCGATGGCAGCACTGCCTGTTATGACTACGATGCCTTTGGTCGCCGCATTCGCAAGACGGTAAAGGGTGCAAAAGGCGAGCAGGTTACTGAATTCCTGTGGCAGGCCAACAACCTGATTGCCGAGAGCTGCTATCTGCTCGGGGACGACAAGCATCGTACTGACGAGCAGTACCGCAGCTTTATCTATGAACCCGGCAGTTTCAAACCCCTGGCACAGCTGGAAGGGGAGGGGCAGAAGGCCGAGGTATTCCACTACCAGCTTGACCACCTGGGCACGCCCTTGGCACTGACCCGCACAAGCGGGGCCACCGCCTGGCAGGTGCGCTATCGCGCCTATGGTAATGTCTGGCGTGAAGAGATCGCCGAGGTGGCAACGCCCTTGCGTTTCCAGGGGCAGTATTTTGACGCCGAGACGGGGCTTCACTATAACCGCCACCGCTACTACCAGCCCGATACGGGTAGATTTATCACCCCTGACCCGATAGGTTTGGCCGGTGGCCTTAACAATTATCAGTATGCTCCTAACCCGACTGGCTGGGTGGATCCACTGGGGCTAAGTAATGTGCCGGGACAGTGTCCATTGGATACACCTAGAGCTCGGATCCCAGTTGAGCAGCAAGATGTATTCAAACAATTTGAGCAGCATCATACTGGCCAGTTTAACGATGACCATGCATTGGTTAGCGCATTTGAGAATGTGAGGGACAATGAGTCCCCATGGCCTGTTGGGTTTACTCCTAAGACGCGAATTATTCAGCCTGGAGAACGTTTTAATATGATCACTAATGAGGGCAGAGCTCAGTTTCCAGGTCAATTTGGTACTCAAAGTGAGATCCCTAACTCTAGCTTTGGTAGAGCAAATCTCGCAATCAAAGAAGAATGGAAAGGAACACTTGATAGAAGAGTTACCTATGAAGTACAACGTCCATTTGACATAGAATATGGTCCCGTTGGACCACAAATAGAAAAAATGTCTGATGGTTCATACAAGTATTATCCAGGGGGAGGAGAACAGATTAGACTTCTTTACAAAGATTTCGAAAATGCTGTTCCCAGTAAGAAAAATAATTATACAGATAACGCTTACCTAAAAATAATCTCTGATATAGCTTTGCCACAGGAGTGAAAATGAGGGTTGACTTAAATGAGAATGATATTTCTTGGGTTTATGATGGTAAAGAAATAAAAGTGATAGGTGATTATGTTGACGCTGCTTATGATAAGAAGTTAGATGGTGTGGCGGCTTTAAATGCCTCTGGCATTAGTTTTTTTGATAAGGAGGGAGATTTACTTTTCATTACCCGTTTTTCATTTAAAGAACCTGGTAGTTGCATATATTGCTTAGCAAACCAATCGGCTTCCGCAGAAAAAACAGTGAGAGTTGTTCTTGCACATGAACCGTCATTTAAAGGTGAGCGTTTTTGGCAACATGATATTAATATTGAAAATGGAACTATTTCAGAGCCACTTGCAAAATGGCGATGAATGAAAGAGTAGCTCCCTTCCGGGGATACATAATGCAAGGATGAGGTGATAGTCGGTTTAAATATAAAGTGCTACTGGTAATGAACCAGGGGCAATTTCTGGTGAGTGGGTTCCTGGCGGGAAAACTAAAGGTGGGGCAAAATAAGCCACATTGCATGGTGCGGAAAACATAAAACATGATGGATATATTGTATGGAGATGGTATTCACCTGACAGTTGCCCACAAAAGGGAGTGGTCATACGGCTTCAAACCGGATAACAAAACGGTACCCCTACCGTGTTATCTGGAGTCACCGTATGACCACCAACGAGAAAGTAGCACGTCGTAAACTCAGTCTGCTAGAGCTCGCCAAAGAGCTCAATAACGTCAGCACAGCCTGCAAGCTCATCGGCTACAGCCGTCAGCAGTTCTA